>NZ_RXNR01000001.1 GCF_003966145.1 Lysinibacillus telephonicus | reverse complement strand
AAAGCAGATACCGATGCGGGAACTTATCAATTAATTATTGCCAATGCGGAAACACATGAACCAATTGATATTTTACCAAATCGTAGAAAAGAAACCATTAAGGATTACTTGATGAAATACGGTGCAGATGTAGAAATTGTGGTTATGGACATGAATCCAAGCTTTAAAGCAGCAGTTAGGAAGGCGTTAAATCGCCCGATTATTATTGCGGATCGCTTTCATTATTGTCGTTATATTTACTGGGCACTAGATGAAGTACGTCGAAATGTTCAAAAAGAATGGCATGCATATGATCGAAAGAAATGTAAGAAAATGCGTCACGTACTATATAAACGATTTGATAAGTTAACAGAAACGAATCGTTGGTACTTAAATCGTTACATAGGAATGTCGAAGGAACTAAAGCAAGCCTATGAATTAAAAGAAGCTTACTGCGAATGGTTTGATTGGGCAAAAACTTCAAATGATTTGATAGAAATAAAAAAAAGATTAGAAGCCTTTTACCGAAAGGTAGAAGAAGCAAATATTCCGGCATTTTTAAAGGCTATTCAAACGCTAAAAAATTGGCAAGTTGAAATTTTAAATAGTTTAAGTTTTGGATATTCAAATGGTTTTTTAGAAGGAATTAATAATAAATCAAAAGTTTTGAAGCGCAATGCTTATGGTTTTAGAAGCTATGAACACTTTAAAGCGAAAATTTTATTAAATAATTTATATAAGAAAATTGGGGTTCATTTAGGATAATCGGGGTGCCGTGTAATATCACTTCACCCCAACATTTGACATAGAACCATATTTAGATGGGTTATATACCCATTATTAGGGAATGAAGGCAGATGTAAAAACGGTATTTTACCGGAGAACATTTTATAAACCATATGAGCTCCATCTCCCTACTGATGGTATTTCGCTTTATAGAAAATGATTCTACATAATATTGCTAACTTCTATCGAATGAATATATGCTTAGTTTTTTGAGGAGGATTCATATCTAGATGAGGAAAAACAATAAGTTATTTGGTGCTTTATCAATTGTCGCTTCTGCAATTATTTTAACAGCATGCAGTGGACAACAAGAGAACCAAGTAGGCGAAGAACAAGAGAAGGCATTACCAGTTGAAGTAGCACCGGTAACGTACGGTGTCTTAACAGATAGCAATCAATTAACTGGAACAATAGAGGCAGAAAATGAAGTAAATGTAATGCCAAAAGCAGCTGGTGAGATAGTAAATATTTACGTTGAAAAAGGAGATATCGTTCAAAAAGGTGACGTTATCGCACAACTTGACGATACAAATGAACAGAATGCTGTTAAGCAGCAGCGAACTAGTTTAGAACAAGCTAAAACAAGTTTGCAAAGTGCACAAAATGCAAAATCCCGTGCCCAAACTAGTTATGAACAATCCGCTAATTCACTTAAGTCTGCTAAAACAGCTTTAGAGCAAGCAAAGCAAAATCAGGAAGATAATATTAAAAATTTAGATATTCAATTAGATAATGCCCAAAGTTCATGGGAAACGGCGCAAAAGAATTTAACACGCAGTAAAACTTTATATGACCAAGGTCTAATTCCCTTACAGGAATATGAAAGTGCAGTAAGTACGGAAAAAAGTGCGAAAAATGCCTTAGAGCAAGCAAAATTATCAAAAGAACAAGCTCAAAGGGAGTCGAACTTGAAAGCACAAGAAGAAGCCGTTGAACAAGCCGAATTAAATTTAGAAATTGCGGAAACATCTTTGAAAGATGCAGAAATAGGTGTTCAACAAGCACAAATTTCAGTGGATCAAGCACAATTGAATTTAGATACCACAATGGAAAACTTAGATGACAAAGTTATTAAAGCAACAATTTCAGGTGAAGTGACCGATGTCGTTGGAGAAGTTGGGGAAATGGCTTCAAATGGAAGTACATTTGCAACAATCGTTTCTACAGATTTAGTGAAACTAAATATCAGCATATCTTCCAATTTATTCAATTCATTTAATGTAGGCGATGAAGTTGATGTAAAAGTGGCAGGTTTAGAAGATGATTTCAAAGGTACAGTTGCCTATATTTCTTCAGTAAGTACAGGCTACGGTTTATTCTCGGTTGAAATTGAAATCGATAATTCAGACAAAAAAATACGACCAGGAATGGTTGCTTCAGTCATAGTTGAAGAGATTAAAGAAGATAATTCTTTGATTATCCCTACTACTGCTATTACGACAAAAGAAAGTAAATCTGTCGTATTCATCATTTCTGATGGAAGAGCAGTAATGAAAGAAGTAGAAGTTGGATTAAGTAATACGGAGTTCACAAGTGTAAGTGGTGATTTAAAAGAAAATGATCAAATCGTCGTAAGTGGTCAATACCTCCTTGAAGATGGCAATTTAGTTGAAATTATGGAGGAGGACTAGACGTTGAAACTTATTAAAACTTCAATTAAACGTCCTGTTGGCGTTATCATGTTTGTCGTGGTAGCAATTGTTCTTGGATTTATTTCGTTGGCGGGTTTAAAAGTAGATTTATTCCCCAAAATGGATTTGCCAATTGCAGTTGTAGCCACAAGTTATACAGGTGCATCTCCACAAGAAATTGAAGAATTAATTACCAAACCTATTGAATCCTCTGTTGGTACGATTGAAGGGTTGGATACACTTCAATCTACTTCCCAACAGGGAGCTTCACTAGTAATTATGATGTTTGATTTTGGTCGCGATATTGACGACGCATTAATTGATGTTCGTGAAAAGATCGATCAAATCGGAGGTATGTTACCAGAAGCTGCAAATGACCCAATGGTAATGCGTTTGGATCCAAATGCAATGCCGGTCGTATATGCTAGTTTAACAGGAGCTGAACTAAGTGAACTACAAGATATTGCAGAAAATGAAGTTCAACCAGCAATTGAGCGAGCGGGTGGCGTAGCCTCTGCTTCAATTGTGGGGGGCATTGAGCGGGAAATCCAGGTAAATCTTGATTCCGCAATGCTTACAAATTATGGCGTTACAGGTTCACAAATTATTTCAGCATTACAAGCTGAAAATAAGTCTATTTCTGCCGGTACAGTTGAACGTGGTGGCAAAGATGTACAGCTTCGTGTTGTCGGCGAGTATACATCGGTAGACGATATTCGAAATACAAATATACCACTTCCAGATGGGACAACTATTAAAGTTAGTGATGTAGCCGAAGTTGTGGATACTTTTAAAGAACAGTCTTCTATTTCGACAGTAAATGGTGAAGAAACACTAATGTTTTCTATTATGAAACAATCTGATGCCAATACCGTTGAAGTAGCAGAAGATGTTCAAAAAGTTATGGCAGACTTAAATGAAAAGTTTGAAGAACGCGGATTAAAATTAACTACAATCATGGATACATCAACTTACATTTCAGACTCCATGGATTCCGTCGTTCAAAATATGATTATTGGTGGCGGTTTAGCCGCAATTATCTTATTGTTCTTTTTAAGAAGCCTTAAAGCAACACTTGTAATTGGAATAACAATGCCAATAGCGGTTATTTCTACATTTACATTAATGTATTTCACAGGTGAAACGTTAAATACCATATCTATGGGTGGTTTAGCTCTCGGGATTGGGATGATGGTGGATAGTTCGATCGTTATCCTGGAAAATATCTTTAAAAAACGGCAAGAGGGTCTACCTGTATTAGATGCGGCAGCAGAAGGGGCTTCAGAACTAGTTTCAGCCGTTATCGCTTCTACGCTGACAACAGCGGTTGTATTCCTTCCAGTTGTCTTTGTTGAAGGAATTGCTTCACAAATATTTAGACCGCTTTCTTTAGCTGTTGTATTCTCGTTGACAGCATCATTAGTATGTGCGATTACACTTATCCCAATGTTATCATCTAAGATGTTGGGAAATGTAAAGATTGCCATGGATAATGAAGAACCAAAAGACTTATTTAACAAAATGCTTAACAAGTTTAAAAACTTCTATGGCAAAGTATTGAAAAAAGCATTGCATCGTCGTAAAACAGTTATTTCGATTGTTATTGCTGCTTTTATTGGAAGTTTTGCACTACTCCCAGTTGTAGGTATGGAAATGATGCCTGTATCAGATAGTGGTCAAGTAACGATAACAGCTACTTTACAAAATGGTTCTCAATTAGAGGAAACAAAAGCAGTAGTAGATGAAATTAATGAACGACTAGCAAATTATGAAGATATTATGGATGTTAATGCCGTGAGTATTGGTGGAAGTACAGATGGTGTAAGTGCCGGCAGTGCTAACACAGCATCCTATATGATACAACTTGTTAAATCTAGCGAACGTGAAATAACAACAAAAGAATTTGTCGCTGAAGTGTCTGAATTAGTTAGTGATATTCCTGGTGCTGAAATTACAGTAATAGATAGCAACCAAGGTATGAGTACTGGATCACCAATTCAAATTCAAATCAAAGGTGACAATCTTGATGTATTAAAAGATTTATCACAACAAGTAGTTTGGATAATGGAAGATATTGAAGGTACTTTAAATGTTGAAAGTTCGTTTTCAGATGGTAACCCTGAAATTCAAGTTATTGTTAACCGCGAACTAGCAGCAGAGTATGGTCTCTCTTATCAACAAATCATGTCAGAGATAAGTTTAGCTTTCTATGGCCAAGTTGCTACACAATATAAAGAAGATGGAACAGAATACGATGTAAATGTTTCATTCTCTGATGAAAGTACAACGACTGTTCGAGATCTTGAAACAATGATGATCCGGAATGCTGAAGGTATTAATATTCCATTGACAGCTGTTGCTGAATTAGTACAAGTACAAGGACCATCACAAATTAATCGTCAGGATCAAATTAGAGGGGTCAATGTTACGAGTGATATTATTGGTAAGGACTTAGGAACTGTTACACAGGAAATTAACGCACAATTAGCTCAAATCTCATTACCAGATGGCTATGAAATTTCTACAGGTGGTCAATCCGAACAAATGATGGAATCGTTCGGCCAACTTGGGTTGGCACTAGTACTGGGTATATTCCTTGTATATATGGTAATGGCGGTTCAGTTTGAATCATTTGTTACTCCTTTTGTAATTATGTTCTCGATGCCAACAATGCTTATTGGGGTTATCCTAGGTCTATTTATCATGAACGTTTCACTAAGTTTACCTGGATTTATTGGACTGATAATGCTTGCAGGGATTGTAGTAAACAACGGTATCCTCCTTGTTGAATATATCAATATTTTACGTGAAAAAGGAATGGAACGAATGGAAGCAATCGTTGAAGCTGGTAAGAGCCGTCTACGTCCAATCTTAATGACGACGGCAACAACAGTGTTGGCGATGATACCACTTGCGCTTGCGATTGGTGAAGGTGCAGAAAGTCAACAACCTATGGCAGTTGTTGTTGTATTTGGTTTAACTGTTTCTACAATGTTTACTCTAGTATTCGTACCTGTTATGTATGTGACGATTGAAAATATTAATAACAAATTTAAAGGTTTATTCAAACGAAACAAAAAAGATAATCAAGATAATTCTGATCGACCAACAAAATTAGGTAAGCCTAATAGAAAATGGCCGTTTAAGCGTAACAAAGAGAAAGTAGAACCAACACCAGAAGTAGAGACACCATAATAAATATCAAAAAGGTAACCCAAAATAAAAATATGGGTTACCTTTTTTATTATTTTTTCATAATAAAACTTAAATGTCTCCCGCTTTTTTTATCTTCACGGTAAGAAAAGCCCTGTGGACTTATAAAAGTACATGTAGAATCAATCGTAATATTTTTAGGTGGAATTCCAGCTAATTCACATTGTCTTTTCACAGTTTGTTGGTTATTGATATGATATTTATTTGTTTCTTCTTTGTAATACATGAAGTCTTCAGCATAACCAAGATTTTTAAACTTAACATACACATCCTCATCTACTTCAAACTTTTCCTGACTTAAAGCAGTTCCAAGATGAACATAGAAATCACTAGGATCACATTTTTCAGCCTGCTTTAAATGTTCAAATACTTTATAAGTGATTTCCTTTACTGTACCTTGCCAACCTGAATGGATTACACCAATAAGACCTTTTGACTCGTGATAAAAAATTACAGGGACACAATCTGCTGTGAATGTACATAGTAAAACATTCGGTTCGTACGTATAAAGTGCATCAGTATTAGGGATAGCTGTTTCTGTGTTTTTTGCTCCGCGCCCTTTGTCGGACAATTCTACACGATAAACATTTGCACTATGTGTTTGATTCGCACAAACAAAATCATCTAGTTCACAATTTAAAATATCGGCTAATTTTTTGCGGTTTTCTATTATTAAATTAGGATTTTCACATATATGCAGTGCCATATTACTTTGTTCAGGTTCACTTGAATCTTTTAACGTAATGCCCGAAAGCCATTTCTCATTGTTTAAATAAAAATTTATTTTCATCTCATCACCTTCTTTACTATTTATTTTAAATTTCTCAAAAAAACTATCAATAATAGTTTAACTTTTTTCTCCTAATTTTGTTGCATAACAAGCGGGAAAATTTCTGTAAATATACCATTTTGGAAAACTAATTGGATAACTGTTTCCTCCAGTAATATTTACCTATTACATTCATATTTCAAAATTAACGGAAAAATAGGATGGGGAAATCGCAAATCAAAAGGGTTCTTATATCTAGTTATCCCCTCTGTAACAGTCCTGTAATAATACAGCCAAATTTTTAGCGGTGAATTTCTCTATTAAACTATTTATGATAATAGCATAATAAATAGGAAGGAATGATTAGATGTTAAAAAACTTGAAAAAAGGAGTAATAACTTCTATTTTAGGTGCATCTTTATTAATACCAGCTACCGCTTTGGCAGCAAGTTCATATACAGTAGTTTCAGGGGATTCACTTTGGAAAATCGCAGTAAAAACACAAACGGGAGTTCAAGAATTAATTGACTCAAATCCACAATTAGCAAATCCAAATTTAATCTATCCAGGTCAAAAAATTAATATTCCCGAACAACAAGGACAAGCAGTCGAACAAGAAGTTATTCGACTTGTTAATGTTGAAAGAGCAAATGCAGGCCTACCAGCATTAAAATATGATTGGGAGCTTGCAAGAGTTGCAGAACATAAATCTCAAGATATGCATGATAAAAAATACTTTAGTCACACAAGCCCTACATATGGCTCACCATTTACAATGATGAAAAACTACGGTATAACTTATAAATCAGCTGGTGAAAACATTGCACAGGGACAAAGAACAGCACAAGAAGTAGTGAATGCATGGATGAACAGTGCAGGACATAGAGCAAATATTTTAAACTCAAACTATACTCATATTGGTGTAGGATATGTAGCTGATGGCAACTACTGGACACAAATGTTTATTCAGAAGTAATACGGCTGCTTAATAGCTAAAATAATAACTTTTTAAACTTCTATTTCCCAGGTAAAGCTGTACAGAAATCTACTTCTGTACAGTTTTTTGTTTAAAATAATAAATTCGGGTATGCACACCAGATAATAAGCTTTTTAATTTTCTGAGAAGAAAAAGGTGCCTGAAGTTTCAGCCACCTTAGTTAAAAAGTCAATTTTCCTCTATATCTTTACGATTTTTCTTTAGCATGTTGGATAGAATTTCATAAATAATAGGTACAATCACTAATGTTAATATGGTTGAACTAAGTAGGCCGCCAATTACAGTAATGGCGAGATCCATGGAAATAAGACCTCCTCCACCGCCTATTCCAAGTGCCATGGGCAACATTGCTCCAATTGTTGCGATTGCAGTCATTAAAATTGGGCGGAGCCGTGTAGTACCTGCTTCGAGAATCGCTTCTCGAATTGATAAACCATCGTGTTCCATATGAATAATTCGGTCTACAAGTACAATTGCGTTTGTGACAACGATGCCTATTAACATTAAAAGTCCCATCATAACCGAGACCGAAATCGTTAGGTCTGTCAAATATAGTCCTGCAAAAGAACCAATTACCGTAAACGGTAAGGAAAATAGAATAGCAAATGGCGCTAAACCTTCCCCGAATGTTACGACTAGTATAAAGTATACAATGCCAATTGCTGCGACCATCGCAACTCCCAGTTGAGTAAATGTTTCGGCGATATCTGCTGCAACACCTGCCACGCCTGTCGTAACACCCTCAGGTAAATCTAAATCATTAATTTTTTCATCTGCCTCAGCAGAAGCTACCGAGACATCATCACCAATGATCGTTCCTGAAACAGTTGCGTAATATTCTCCTTTTGAACGAGTTAATGTATTTAATGTTGTTCCTTTCTCGACAGCAACTAATTCCGATAAAGGCATTGTTATTCCGATAGCTGTATCAATTTCAGTTGCGAGCAGCTCCTGTAATGATTTCGGCTCTGTTTTTTCTTCACGCTGAATGATCACTTCAATATTATGGCCGTCGTTTTTAACAGTTGTTAAAACTTCCCTTGAGTCTGAATTGGATAATGCCATGACAATTTGAGCAGTTGTTAAGCCATATTGTAATATATGTTCTTGTTCTATTATAAAGGTATTTTCTACATATGGATCTTCTGCATCACTTGATATATCCTCTAGGTTTTCTACTTGTACCAATGCATCTTCTACTTGGTCTACAGCTGTTAACAAATCATCTAAGTTGTCGCTATAAAGTGTATAACTAATTTCATTTGAAGCTATCGACGCAGTGCTAAAGTTTTGGGATGTCCATTCACCTGATTGACCAAGGTTAAACACATAGTCCTCAACTTCCTCTCTTGCTTCAGGGAAATTTTCCATATCTTCATCAAAAATAAGATACATTAGTGCTCCACCTGCAGCGCCGCCCATCATCATTGAAGCTGGATTAGTGTTATCTGGGTTTGTTATAGATAGCTGTACAATATTAATATCGTCTCGCTTCATTAATTCTCGCTCAACCTCTTCCACATTGGCTAAGGTTTCCTCCTCAAGTTCACCTGCTTCTGGAGTATAGGTTAGATACATTACCTTCTCTTCTGATGAACCCATGAAGCTAAAGCCGATTAAAGGTGTAAGAGCAAGGGAACCAGCTAATAGAATAAAGGCTATTAATGATGTTACTACTTTGTGGTTCAATGCTGTGGCTAAAATCCTTTTATACCAAAGCGCCAGTTTGCCAACTTCTTTATGTTTATTTTCAGTTTTTTCACTGTACAATTTTTTTCGGAATAAGAAGTGAGAAAGTGCTGGTACAACAGTAATAGCAACAAGTAATGATGCACCTAAAGAAAATGTGATGGTTAAAGCGAAGGGCATAAACAATTCCCCAACCATTCCGCCTACAAAAATAAGAGGTGCAAATACCGCAACAGTTACTAAAGTTGAAGATAAAATTGGTTTAAACATTTCAATTGTAGCTTCTCGAATTAATGCACGGCCACGTAGTTTCTCTTCTTTTAAATGCATACGGCGGTAAATGTTTTCTACCACAACGATTGAGTCATCGATTACTCGCCCAATAGCTACTGTAACAGCACCTAGAGTCATAATATTTAACGTAATGCCCATCCAGTTTAACAAAAGTAAGGCGATAAATATTGAAACTGGAATTGAGATAATTGAAATAACCGTCGATTTAAAATCACGTAAAAATAAAAGTATGATTAAAACCGCAATAAATCCACCAAAAATAGCTTTCTCGAGCATAGAAAATACAGATTGCTCAATTGGTTTACCTTGATCTAAAGTTATATCAATATGAAGTCCATCGGTAGAAGCTTCTTCTTCCTCGATTAAATCTTTAACTGCGTTTACAACCTTTACAGTATTTGCTTGTTGCCCTTTCACGATTTGGATAGCTATCGCATCTTCGCCATTTGTACGCGAAACCGATTCAACTTTCCCAACTGTTTCAATTGTTGCAATATCACTAAGTCGAACAAAGGGTGTAGGATTTTCAGCAGTAGGTGTAATAGGTATTAATAAATTTCTTAACTCTTCAACGGTTTTTAATTTGCCGTCAATAGAAATGGCTTCTTCACCTTCTTCAAACTCGAATAAACCTAATGACAAGGCTATATCATTGGCTTGAATTATTTGTTTTACAGAGTCTTCTGTTAAACCAAGTGCTGCCATTCTTTCTTCATTAAAAACGAAATCCACTTCTTTAATATGTTGACCTGTAATGGTAGCAGATGCCACACCATCTATTTCTTCTATCTTTCGCAATAAATTATTTTCAACCGTTGAGGTTAATTCGACAATATCCTTTTTACTGCTGCTTACTGACAATGCAATAACAGGCATCATGTTCATACTAATAGCCATAATCGTTGGTTCTTGCGCATCTTCTGGCAAGGTCACATTATCAAGTGCTGCTTCTAGTTGTCGTTTCTTTTCATCCATATCAACCCCATAGTCATATTCAATTTGAATCTGAGACATGTTAGAGGATGAAGTTGAATAAATTGCAGCAATATCTTCAAGACCTTCAACAGCATTTTCTAAAGGAATTGATACTTCTTCCATTACTTGTTCAGGTGTAGCACCCGGATAGACGCCCATAACGATTAAATATGGAATTGAAATATCGGGGATTGATTCCATATTCATTCGGGTTCCTGAATAAATGCCTGAAATTGTAACGATGATGGTTAGCAACCAAACGGCTAGTTTATTTTTTAATACAAAATTGACTAAGCTTTTCACCTTTTCTCCTGCCTTCTATGCCGTTATATTTAGTAAATTAACTGTTTACTTGTTTTTAATATGTGTAATATTAAGCAATTCAAAAGAAGGGAATTTATGTGAAGAGATTTTTATGTATTAATTAAGTGATTTTAAAAAGATAAAAGGAACCGCCCGAAAAGTCATTTTGGGACGGTTCCTTTATGCGCGAGGTCGTGGCATACTAGCTTGACCACTATAGGAATTCTTTTAAAAACATATAATAACGAATTAGAAAGCTGTTCAAAAATTTTGCTTTCTAGGCATATTCTTATTGGTTATTTAAAGTACTATGTTTTTTGCCATAGATAAAATAAACTACAAGTCCGACAATAAACCAAATACCGCACGCGATCCAAGTTTGCATTGATAGTTGGCTAATTAAAAATAAACATGCGATAAATGAAAGAATCGGCAATACTGGGAAGAAGGGTACTTTAAAACCGCCTGAAGGGATGTTTTTATTTTTTCTTAAGTAAACAACTCCCAATGAAACGATTGTAAAGGCAATTAATGTTCCCATATTTACTAATTCTGCAAGTCTATCTAAAGGAATGAATCCTGCACAGAAAGAAACTGCAAATGCAAAAATCCATGTATTAATAGTCGGAGTTTGATATTTCGGGCTGAGCTTAGTCATTAATTTTGGTAGTAAGCCATCGCGGCCAAGTGCAAAGAGTAATCTTGACCCCCCATAAATCATAACAAGAATAACTGTCATCATTCCTGTTACAGCACCTAATGATATAATTCCTGCAATCCAATCCTGTTGGACAAGCTGTAATACATAGCTGACAGGGTTATTTACATTTAACTGTGTATATGGTGCAGCCCCAGTCATAACAAGAGAAACAGAAATATAAAGGAAAGAACAAACTAATAGTGAACCAATAATACCTATAGGTAAATTGCGTTGTGGGTTTTTTACTTCTTCTGCTGCTGATGAAACTGCATCAAAGCCAAGGTAGGCAAAGAACACAAGAGCAGCCCCATTTATAATGCCTTCCATACCAAATGGCATAAATGGCTGCCAGTTTTCAGGCTTTACATAAAATGCGCCTACAATGATAAATAACAAAATGACGCCGACTTTTACAAAAACCATAATTTTATTAATCTTTGCTGACTCTTGTATTCCAAATGATAATAAAAAGGAAATAATCATGATAATGAAGATAGCAGGTAAATTAATATATGTTCCTTCTGCTGGATTAAAAGGACCAGACAGCGCGGCTGGGATTGTAATATTAAAACCTTCCAATAATGATACTAAATAAGAAGACCAACCTGTAGCAACTGAAGCGGCTGCGAGACCATATTCTAAAACTAAAGCCCAACCGACAAACCAGGCTATAATTTCACCAAATACAATATAGCCGTATGTATAGGCGCTGCCTGTTACAGGAACTGATGAAGAAAATTCTGAATAACACATCCCTGCAAGAGCGCAAACAAGGGCGGCAATTAAAAATGAAAATATAATAGCAGGGCCAGAATGACTTGCTGCTACAGTGCCAGGAAGTATAAATATTCCTGTCCCAACAATTGCACCTACACCAAGTAAAATTAAATCAAATGCTCCTAGCGTTTTATTAAGTTGTACGCCGCTATTATTTAATAAATCATCTACACGTTTTTTTCTAAAAAGATTCGACAAATTCAACACCTATTCTAATTTAATTATGAAAAAATACTACTATGAAGAGTGTGTGTAGGTCAATTGATTATTAGACTTTTTGACGAAAATTAGCGAAAAAATAGTTATTTTCTAACAATAGCGAATTGTTAAAATATTATAATTTTGATAATTGCCAACATGATTCTTTGAGGTTGAAAAAAGAGTATAGGCAAAGTCATTTTGACTTTATCTATACCCTGAAATAGAAGATCTAAAATTTTTAGAGAGTGGTTTAAACTATTTCATGCTTCTAGGAAAAAGAGTCTTGTGTATTTTTTATTTATTATTATCGTCCTTGATAAATATGAATCAAATCATTATTTTGACCTCTTGCAAATACATCTGTACGATTAGGTCCCCAAGAGACTGCAGCAGGAGCACTTGTTAAATTTCCACCAATTGACTCCCAGCTATCCCATCTTGAACCATTCCAAGTTCGTTTAAATAAGCGATTTCCCGCACCTCTTACAAAGACATCTAAATGGTTTGGACGGCGCGAAGAAACAGTAGGAGCACTCGTTAAAGTTCCGCCAAGGCTTTCCCAATCGCTCCATTGATTGCCGCTCCACCATTTATGAATTAAATCATTGTTTTGACCTCTAGCAAAAACATCGATGCGATTAGGCCCCCAAGAGACTGCAGCAGGTGCGGAGTTTAAATTGCCGCCAAGGTCTTCCCAATCTTCCCAACGTGAACCATTCCATGTCTTTTTATAAAGTCGATTGTTTGTTCCTCTTACAAATACATCGAGCTGATTTGAACGACGTGAAGAAGCAGCAGGACCACTTGTTAAAGTACCGCCAAGGTTTTCCCAATCGCTCCAGCGGCTGCCGTCCCACCATTTATGATAAAGTGCATTATCAGTACCTCTAACAAATACATCAATTCGATTAGGTCCCCAAGATACTGCACCAGGTGGGGATGTTAATACACCGCCAAGGTTTTCCCAGCTGCTCCAACGGCTGCCGTCCCACCAGATGTGGTAAAGTGCATTGTCTGTACCTCTAGCAAAGACATCTAAACGATTAGGCTGCCAGGAGCTGACTGCAGGAGCGCCTACAATTGTCCCACCAAGGCTTTCCCAACTTGACCAGCCTTGACCAGGGCCAGGGCTTGGCTGTCTGCCTCTAATTATATTAATAGCGATTTCAATTACACTAGTTAACACACGGTCAACTACATTAAGAGGAAGGTTCATTGATCGTATTAAAGTGTTAAACCACGGTGTTTCTCTTTGGAATTGACTATAGATTTGACTTGCAGGCATATTTATATTTGCTTGATTTCTTGTAAAGTTAACAATATAGAAAAAGAATGTTTCGATTAATTGACGGTTCATTCCTGCTTGTTCTAATTGTGTATAAAGGTTGCTATTTTGTGAGCGAATTGTCTGCATAATTTCTTGTACACTTGGTCTTCTAGTTTGTTGGGGGGTTGCTGTACAAACTGCGGATATTGTTGTGGGTAATAACTCGCTGGAACATATTGCACATAATAATAGGGATATCCATTATTCATATACATTTTGTTTAAAAATCCTCCGTTTTTGTCTAGTGTATGCATCTCCTTTGAAAGTGGGAATAACGATTAAAAGATTTAATAATGAAACCAGCAAAGGATGGAGGATTAGTTAACGTTGCTCGTTTATAAATTAAACTACTGTTCTTCTTTTTTATTAAAAAACAAAGAGCGCTTCGGCCTCTCTAAAGGGGTAATGTTAATAATAAAGTAGCTGACAATTAAAATTAAAATCACTAATGAATAGATTAATGTATCAGTCGGGTGTTCATGATCGACAATTATAAGCCGTATCATTGCAGTAATACCGATATATAAAAAATAGCGTAGTGGAAAATGATAATCTTCTTTAAAATATTTAACAATCATCGTAATAAACTCGAAATATAAAAAGAAGATAAGGATATTCGCGAGGAAAAGTTTAAAGTCCCTTTTTCCAGCAGAAACAATTATCTTAATGAAATCAATAATTTCAATAATGAGAAGAAACGACATAATTAAAGCCAAAACAATAAGACAAAAGTTTAAAAACCATTGTAATACTTTTGGAATTATTTTTAATGAAATCTTCCATTCTACTTTTTCCATATCGATTCTTCCTCCATTCATAATATTTTTTAAGTAAGAAAACTAGTTTTAAAGTATTTTAGTGTATGAAGGATTTTATAAAATAATGATACACTTCCACTAATTAGAAGGAAAAATGCTAAAAGTTAGAAGATTTTGTTGCTGGACGATTTTTTTGTGGTATTAAGAGGGGGCAATTTGAAAACAAGAATGCTTTAATATTGTTAATATTAATCGGAGCATGGCAACAATGGTTGAACTTTTGGTTTGAAGAAAAGGAGTTATATATGAAAGATTTTATGACGGATACAAATTTAAAGTATTATTATTTATCTACATTTTTTATAATTGTCGCAATAGCATTAGGATTATTTGTATTAAACCCTCGAGTTTGTAATTTGGAAATTGGATTTTTGCTTCACCTTCTATTTGCTATCCTACAATCCGTATGTCTATTGCTATATCCAAAATTCAGGACGAGTAGCATTAGATTGATCTTCGTTATTGTATCTGCCCTTTTCTTCTATTTACTTTTCTTTTTGTATCCAGAAACAGGGTCTACAATTATTTTATTATGCTTCATACCGGCAATTTCTATTTTATTTTTTGATGCAAAGCTTTTCTATTTCTCAATAATATTAAATAGTTTTTTAGCAACTATTACATTCTCAATTGTTAAGCTTAGTGATAATGGAGATTTATATTCATATATTGGACATGATTTAATAGGAAACATAATAAACTTTTTAGGAAGCCAACTAGTTTTATTTTTAATTTTCTATGCTACCTCGGAGAGAATAAAAAGACTTCAATTATATTACGAAAGTATGAAACATTCAGAACGGTTAAAAACTACTGGATTATTAGCGGCAGCTGTAGCACACGAAATTCGTAATCCTTTAACCGTTGTAAAAGGGTATTTACAATTATACGAACAAAATAATGCTATTGATGATAAAGGTAAGAAAAACTTTTCGATAATGATCAAAGAATTAGACTCAGCAGAACAAGTTATTTCACAGTTATTATCTTTATCAAAACCATCCAAGGAGAATACAACAGAAAAATTAGATGTTAAGCTTGTTATACATAGTGTGACGGATTTGCTCCAATCATATGGGCTATCACACAGAAATTATATTGAAGTTTTTGCGGAAGAAGATTGTTATATTGAAATAAATAAAATTGAATTCAATCAGTTATTAGTAAACATCATTAAAAATGCAATTGAAGCCTCTGCTTGTGGAGATTCAATAACTGTCACGGCCGGTAAAAAGGAAGGTTTTGTCGAAATAACCATAACTGATAAGGGACAAGGAATGTCTGCGGAGGAACTGGAATTGCTCGGTACACCTTTCTATTCTTTAAAAAGCAAGGGAACTGGACTTGGTATTATGATTTGTAATAATATAGTTTCTAATTATAATGGAGAAATGACCTTTAACAGCTCAAAAGGGAAAGGAACGACTGTTACAATTTACTTCCCTTTAGCAAAATAAATTCTATAGAAGCAGCAATGAAATTTATGGGGTGTTATATATGGCTAGCGCGATTGTTGAAAAATTAAAATTACAAAAATATAATAATGTAGCACTTTTAAATGTACCAACAAACTCTAATTATTTTAGCGAATTAAAAGATTATGAAACAGAATTAGGTACAAATACATTTGATTTAATTTTTGCATTTGTCTTAGATATGGATTCATTAAAAAAAATAGTGAAATTAATTATAGAAAAAAACTATCTTGATAATAAAGGGTATTTATATTTGGCTTATCCGAAAAAAGATAATAAAGTTTATTCAACTTATATTCATCGCGACGATTTATTGTCTGGATTAGGTGCAGATGAGGAAGGCTATGTCCTAAATAGTAATATTAAATTTTCACGCATGGTTGCATTGGATGATATATTTACAGTTGTCGGCTTAAAAGAGGATTCTAAAGCGAAAAAAGGTACGTCTACAAAGGCAAGCCAATGTGTGGATGATTATATTGACTTAATACCGCAAATTGAAAAAGACTTAGAAGATGCCCCGGAATTATTAGCATTTTACCAATCATTGACCCCTGGATATAAAAAAGATTGGGCCCGTTATGTTTACAGTGCAAAGCAAGAAGCTACAAAAGCAAAACGCCGCGATGAAATGAAACAGATTTTAGGTGAAGGCTATAAAAGCCGAGATTTATATAGACTAAAAAAATAATATTTGGTATAGGACCTCCTTGAAAGTAAAACTTCCCAGGTTGTCGGAAATTAAACTAAAAAATTTAAAATATTAAATTGAAAATATAGAGTCGTAAAAAGAACAAATTGATCCGGATAAATGTAGAGAGTAAAAAATAAAGCTCTCTACTTTTTATATTTTAAAATAACTTCTAGTATAAACTGCATATAAATCATAAGAAAGAAAAAATTAAACAGTTATTATTTTATTATTTAAATTTGAAATAAATTGGAAATTGTAATAAAATCATCAATTTTGTATTAAGATTATTATAAATTTATATAAAACTCTAAATTTACTAAAAAATCACACTAGACTAAATAAAAAGAATGTTTTACAATCATAAAGTCAAATCATTATAGATTTCAGAATGACTGTATAATTCAGAATATTTAGATTACCTATTGATGTAATGTGATCTATTTATTATAATTATCAGAAATATCTATATCTTACGAATCATCAATGTGGGGGGAAAAAAGTATGACAGAAAAGAAAAGTTTAAAGAGATTTGCATCTATTTTTCTAGCATCATCTTTAATTGTCGGTGCATTAGCTGCCTGCAGTTCCAGTGAAGAAGGGACTTCTACAAACAGTGGAAGCTCAACTGGTGGTGGTGAAAACAGTGAAGTAATTAAAATCGGTGGAAACCTAGAACTTTCTGGTGCGGTTGCTTCTTACGGCTCATCAATTAAACAAGGAGCAGAGCTTGCAATTGAAGAAATTAATGCAGCGGGTGGTATTGATGGAAAACAAGTTGAGTTTGTTCCAGTTGATAATAAATCCGAAAACTCAGAAGCTACAAATGCAGCTATTAAACTAGCAACACAAGATAAAGTAACAGCAATGATTGCTCCAGCAACTTCTGGTAACGTAATTGCAACAGCTCAAATCGCAAACCAATACAAAATTCCAACTGTTACAGCTTCGGGTACGGCACCTAACGTAACAGAAAACGCAGATGGAACAATCAATGATTTTGTATTCCGTACATGCTTCATTGACCCATTCCAAGGGATTGTAGCAGCAAACTTTGCAACAAATGAACTTGGGGCAAAAAATGTTGCAATTTACGCGGACAACTCTTCAGACTATGCAAAAGGCTTAGCTGCATCATTTAAACAGCAAATTGAAGAAAATGGTGGCACTGTAGTAGCAGAAGAAGCATATGTTGCTAAAGATACAGATTTCAAATCAACATTAACTCGTCTAAAATCAGCAAATCCAGAGTTTATCTTTATTCCTGGATACTATGAAGAAGTAGGGTTAATTGTTAAACAAGCACGTGAATTAGGAATTGAAGCACCACTTATGGGGGCTGATGGTTGGGACTCTCCAACTCTAGTAGAACTTGCAGGTGCTGAAGCTCTTAACAATACATTTATTACAAACCACTATTCAGCTCAAGATCCAGATGAAACAATTCAAGGTTTTGTAACAGCATTTGAATCAAAATATAGCGAGTCGCCAAACGCATTCCATGCTCTTGGATATGACACTGTTTACTTTATTAAAGATGCTATCGAACGTGCTGGATCAACAGATGGCGAAGCAATTCAAAAAGCTTTAGCTGAAACAAAAGATTTAAGTTTAATTACAGGTACATTCTCAGTTGACGAAAAACACAACCCAGTTAAATCAGCAACAGTTCTAGAATATGTAGACGGCAATCAACAGTTCAACTCTAAAGTTAATCCGTAAATACGAGAACCTCGTATTTAAATAGAACAAGGGGGGCGTGCCGAGCCTCCCTTTTTTACAGTCTTAATGTTTCAATTTTCACACAATAGATAATTGGTTATGTGTACATAGATTCAAAGATTAAGAGATATTAAATAAAAAAGGAGTGTGAATGTATGGAATGGTTACAACAGCTGGTAAATGGTATATCACTTGGTAGTATTTACGCCTTAATTGCATTGGGATATACAATGGTATACGGAATCATCAAGTTAATTAACTTTGCCCACGGCGACGTATTTATGCTTGGTGCCTTTATTGGCTTCTATGCAATTGCAAGATGGGATTTAGGCTTTTTCCCAGCGTTAATTATTTCGATGTTACTTTGTGCGATTATAGGGGTTATTATTGAACGTGTTGCCTATAAACGTTTACGAAATGCAACTCGTATTGCGGCTTTAATTACTGCAATTGGAGTTTCGCTATTAATCGAATATACAGTAATCTTCTTCCGTGGAGCTTCACCAGAAGCATATCCAGAAGTATTGCCAAATACATCAATTTCAATTTTGGGTGCAAGTATTAGCTCACAATCGATTATGATTCTAGCGGTAACAATTGTTTTAATGATTCTACTACAATTTATCGTTCATAAAACGAAAATTGGGAAAGCAATGCGTGCGGTATCACATGATGCGGATGCAGCGCGTTTAATGGGAATTAACGTCGATAATACAATTTCAGCAACTTTTGCAATTGGTTCGGCATTAGCTGGTGCTGCAGGTGTTATTTTCGGTGTATACTACACGAGAATTGAGCCTTTAATGGGAGTGCTGCCAGGGTTAAAAGCCTTCGTTGCAGCGGTTCTTGGTGGAATCGGAAGCATCCCTGGAGCAATGGTTGGTGGTTTAGTACTAGGTGTAGTGGAAACAATCGTAAGTGCATTAGGCTATTCGTTATGGCGTGATGCGGCAGCATTCGTTATTCTAATTTTAATTCTAATTTTGAAACCATCGGGTATATTCGGTAAAAACGCCCGTGAGAAAGTGTAGGTGACTGGTATATGAAAAAGTCTAAAGCCTTTTGGGGATTCCTTGTTTTAGCACTAGTAATCTATGCAGTCGTACAGGGCATGATCTCAGGCGGAATACTAGATCTTTATTATCAAAATATATTAATCCAAATGTGTATTAACATTATGCTTGCTGTAAGTTTACACATTGTTATTGGGGTCACAGGACAATTTTCTATTGGTCATGCAGGATTTATGGCTGTAGGGGCTTACATTAGTGCAATAGCAACAATGAAGCTGGGATTGTCATTGCCAGTAGCAATTATTATGGGTGCTGTAATATCTGCGTTAGCAGGGCTACTAGTAGGTATCCCATCATTGCGACTTAAAGGAGATTACTTAGCGATTGCAACATTAGGATTTGCTGAGATTATCCGAATTATTTTCTTAAACGTTGATTATGTTGGTGGAGCTGCTGGTATGGTCGTTACTAATATGACGACTTGGACATATGCTTTTGTTGGTGTAGTAATTACAATTTTGGTGATTGCTAACTTTACCAACTCTCGTCACGGTCGAGGATGTATTTCAATTCGTGAAGATGAGATTGCATCAGATGCAATGGGAATCAATACAACATATTACAAAGTTGTAGCCTTTACGATTGGTTCATTCTTTGCAGGAGTTGCAGGAGCTATTTATGCACATAACTTCTTCATTATTCAACCGACAACATTCAACTTCTTAAAGTCATTTGATATTTTAATTTACGTTGTATTAGGTGGGTTAGGAAGTCTTTCAGGTGCTACAATTGCAGCGATCTTCTTAACAATAGTTTCTGCATATTTAGCAAACTTCCCAGAAACACGTATGATTATTTATTCTTTAGTATTAATTATTGTTATGTTGTATCGTCCAACAGGATTAATGGGAACAAAAGAAATTACTTCTTTATTCAAGTTTGGTAAAAAAGGAGGTTCTAAAGTATGAGTAACCTTCTTTTAACAGCAGAGAAAGTCGGCATTCAATTTGGAGGCTTAAAAGCGGTACAAAATGTAAATATGTATTTAAATAAAGGTGAATTAATTGGGTTAATCGGGCCAAATGGTGCTGGGAAGACGACAACCTTCAACATGTTAACAGGAGTATATCAACCAACTGAAGGTACGATTACTTTTGATGGGAAAAAGCTAAATGGACTTAAACCATTCCAAGTAACGAAACTGGGTATTAGCCGTACGTTCCAAAACATTCGTTTATTTAAAGATTTATCAGTACTTGATAACGTAAAAGTTGCAAACCATAATCTGGCGAAACATTCGCTGCTTGCTTCCATTTTACGTTTACCAAGCCACTTTGCAGGGGAAGCGAAGATGGAAAAGGAGTCTATTGAGTTTTTAAAAATCTTTGGTTTGGATGTTTATAAAGACGAGTTGGCTAAAAATTTACCTTATGGGATGCAGCGTCGTTTAGAAATTGCTCGTGCACTTGCGGCTAATCCAAAACTTCTTTTACTTGATGAACCCGCTGCAGGGATGAACCCTCAAGAAACGCATGATCTAATGGAATTGATAGCATTTATTCGAAAAGAATTTGATTTAACGATTCTATTAATCGAGCATGACATGCACCTCGTTATGGGGATTTGTGAGCGAATTTATGTACTTGATCATGGTCAACTAATTGCGGACGGAACACCTGAAGAAATTAGAAATAATCCAAAAGTAATTGAGGCTTACCTTGGTGAGGAGGTTATTGATTAATGCTAAAAGTAAACAACATTGATGTATTTTATGGAAATATTCACGCATTGAAAGATATCTCCTTAGAAGTAAATGAAGGTGAGATTGTTACACTTATAGGGGCGAATGGTGCAGGGAAATCGACGCTTTTAAAAACATTATCAGGTCTTTTAAAACCAAAGAACGGCAATATTTTATACTTAACACAACAAATTGCTGGTAAACCTGCGCAGACTATTGTGAAAAGTGGTATTTCACATGTACCAGAAGGCCGCCGTGTATTTTCAAATATGTCGGTAGAAGAAAATCTGGAATTAGGCGCATATTTACGCAATGATCGTGATGGTATAAAAAAGGATATAGACTATGTGTATGAATTGTTCCCAATTTTAGATGAACGACGCAAACAGCTATCAGGGACCTTATCCGGTGGGGAACAGCAAATGTTAGCTATGGGACGCGCACTAATGGCAAAGCCGAAACTGTTATTAATGGATGAGCCATCAATGGGATTGGCGCCACTTGTCGTAAAAAAGATTTTTGAAATTATTAAAACAGTAAACAGCCAAGGGACAACTGTTTTACTTGTAGAACAAAATGCGAACATGGCACTTTCAATTGCAGACCGTGCTTATGTTTTAGAAACAGGTAAAATTGTGTTGTCAGGTACGGCGAAAGAACTTCAAGAAAGTGAACAAGTTAAAGCGGCTTATCTTGGAGGGTTGTAAAATCAATTACGGCTTGGTGAAGTTGTGCCTGTCGCTGACGCTTTCTGTACAGAATGAAAAAAAGTGGGAAGAGCTTTAACGCCTCCCACTTTTTTTATTTTTGTTTGTAATTTAGTTGTTTAAATAGTTCTGTTTTTTCTTTTTCAGTTAAGTCACGCCATTGTCCAACCTTAAGATTTCCCAGGTGGATATTCATTATGCGGATTCGCTGCAAACGTTTGACTGAATAGCCAAGGGCGGAACACATGCGGCGAATTTGCCGATTTAAGCCTTGTTCTAAAATAATTTTAAATACATGTGACGAAATTTTTTCTACATAACATGGATTCGTTTTAGTATCTAAAATTTCAACTCCAGATGCCATTTGCTTTAAAAATTTATCAGTAATGGGCTTGTCTACTTGTACGACATATTCTTTTTCATGCTGATTTTCTGCACGTAATATCTCATTAACAATATCCCCATCATTGGTTAGAAGCAGCAAGCCCTCAGAATCCTTGTCAAGACGACCGATATGGAAAATTCGTTTTGAATGCCCGACAAAATCAACAACATTTCCCTTTATATGTTTTTCAGTTGTACTTGTGATTCCAACTGGCTTGTTTAAGGCAATATAGACAAGGTCCTCTTCTTTTTTTACAGGCTTGCCGTCAACGCAAACAGTATCTCCTTCGTTTACTTGACTTCCAACTGTAGCAAGTTCGCCGTTTATGGTGATCCTTCCTTCTTCAACCCATTTATCTGCTCCACGGCGAGAGACAATTCCAGTTTCACTTAAAAATTTATTGATACGCATAAATTCTCCTAATAAGTTTAGAATATCACCAGTATACAATAGAAAAAAACTTTTGACCTTACTAGTGTTGTCGTAAGTAGAAATCGTCATTCATTAATTTTGAATGGCGTTGATAAAATCGTCCAATGTCATTTTAGCTTGAACTGGTACACGTGGGACATAAAATCGTGGGCTATCAATTGTTGCCTTTCCTCCCTTATTTAGAAAAGCAAGGGACACGCCGCTTTGTAAAAGGATTGCCTCATATTTACTAATATACTTTCCATATGGATAAGAAAAATAGCTTGGCTCTAAAGACGAATCAACAGTTTTAATTACATTTTTTGAATTGACAAAGTCCTCTAAAAATTCTTCTGGAGATGCATCTTGCAATATAGAACGTCCTGTTTTGCTATTAAACTCATGAAATGCATATGTATGATATTCAAGATCAAAGACATCTAATATGTTTCGTAGTTCATTAAAACCTGCAAACTGGAAGGAATTCATATTAAAAGTTTGTATTTCTTCTTTAACTCGGTTCCCAATAACAAAAGTAGTAGCGTGCATGTTATTTTCCTTTAAAATTGGATATACAAGCTTCTCCACAGATAAATTTGCATCATCAAAGGTAAGTGCAACTGCTTTGCCAGGAAGAGTATGTTTCTTTTGCATCCACAAATCTAAATCCTTTAAAGAAATAGTAAAGTAATTATTTTCTTTTAAATATTTTACTTGTTCTTTAAATAAATCAATGTCGTAAACGGATGTACTATCTTTGAAAATAGAATTCTCCTGATCAACTACTAAGTGATGATAAATTAAAATAGGAATTCCGTTGTCCACTTGGACGTCCCATTTATGAACATACCCTTTCTGCCCTCCTATATTGATTTCGTAAAAATTACCATTTAATCCGTTTGTACTAATACGCATATCTTTTACAAGCTGTGCTATTTCTTTAGAATGTCTAGTCGGTTCGGAATAGATGCTGGCATTTTTAATGGAAATAACTTCAACTTGGCTTGTAGCGGTGTTTTTTATAAGATCTCCATCAACAATGGTTGTGTATTGCTTTGGAATGATTATGTTGCCATTTCCTATTTGAATTCCCCAGTACTTATCATCAATTGATGTTGCGTAATATTGGTTTCCTTTTAAAAGTTTTATGTAATTAATTTGTTCTTCGCTAAGTAATTTTATTTGACCTGTTACATCATGTGTAATTTCTATCTTTGAATCTACCATTTCATTTGCAGAAGATGGACTATGAGTAAAAGCAAAGAAGAACAGCAACACATAGGTTATGAATATTTTAAAGCGCAATGGATAGACCTCCCTGAAATTTGCTACAAATATTATTTTACAATTTCTTCTAAGAAAAGTAACCATATTATTAATAGAATGAAAAATAGTAAGGACTTTTCGAATAATCTATCATTTCAAATAATAAGATAATATAAATACCTTTTATAAATTTGGTTTCGCGAAAAAAGGTATTAATTTATAAATTTAAAGGGGAGAATTTTCAATGGTTTATGCATTTCCAAACACAGAAGGAGCAATTGTAAACTTCAAAGAACGCTATGACAACTACATTGGGGGCAAGTGGACACCACCTGTAAAAGGACAATATTTTGAAAATGTAACGCCTGTTACAGGTAAAGTGTTTACACAAGTTGCACGTTCAACAGAGGAAGATATTGAACTTGCTCTTGATGCAGCACATGCAGCAAAAGATGCTTGGGGAAAAACATCTGTTAATGAGAGAGCAAATATTTTAAACAAAATTGCTGATCGTATTGAAGAAAACCTAGAGGTATTAGCTGTTGCAGAGACTTGGGAAAATGGAAAAGCAGTTCGCGAAACATTGAATGCCGATCTACCATTGGCGATAGATCATTTCCGCTACTTTGCAGGTGCAATTCGTGCACAAGAAGGCGGCATCAGCCAAATCGATGAAGATACAGTGGCATATCATTTCCATGAACCAATTGGTGTTGTTGGTCAAATTATCCCTTGGAATTTCCCGATTTTAATGGCTGTTTGGAAGCTAGCACCAGCGCTAGCAGCAGGAAACTGTGTTGTACTAAAGCCAGCTGAACAAACACCAGCTTCTATTTTAGTGCTAATGGAGTTAATTGAAGATTTATTGCCGCCAGGTGTTGTGAACATTGTCAACGGATTTGGTTTAGAGGCGGGTAAGCCACTTGCTTCAAATCCTCGGATCGGCAAAATTGCATTTACTGGTGAAACAACAACTGGCCGCTTAATCATGCAATATGCATCTCAAAATATTATTCCAGTAACATTAGAGTTAGGCGGTAAGTCACCAAACATTTTCTTTGAAGATATTATGGAAGAAGACGATGCATTTTTAGATAAAGCAGTAGAAGGATTCGTATTATTTGCCCTTAACCAAGGAGAAGTATGTACTTGTCCTTCTCGTGCATTAATCCAAGAATCTATTTACGATAAATTTATGGAAAGAGTTTTACAACGTGTAGAAGCGATTAAAACTGGAAACCCGTTAGATCCGAATACAATGATGGGTGCCCAAGCATCAAATGAGCAAATGGAGAAAATTCTATCTTATTTAGATATCGGTAAACAAGAAGGCGCAGAGGTGTTAACTGGCGGCGAGCGCAACGAGCTAGGTGGAGAATTTGCAGCCGGTTATTACATCAAGCCAACAGTATTTAAAGGTAATAATAAAATGCGAATCTTCCAAGAGGAGATTTTTGGTCCAGTTGTTGCAGTAACAACTTTTAAAACAAAGGAAGAAGCACTTGAAATCGCTAATGATACACTTTACGGCTTAGGTGCGGGCGTTTGGACACGCGATATGAATACAGCTTATCGTTTTGGCCGTGCGATTCAAGCTGGTCGTGTATGGACGAATTGTTACCATGCATACCCTGCACATGCAGCGTTCGGTGGATACAAAATGTCCGGTGTAGGCCGTGAAAACCATAAAATGATGCTTGAGCATTACCAACAAACTAAAAATTTACTAGTTAGCTATAGTCCAAATAAGCTTGGCTTCTTCTAATTTTATGCAATTACGCCAAGGCGAAATTGATTGGGTAAGGGGGCGCTGCTTGTGGTAAAGCGAGTGGTTGCGACAGATGACGCACTTGCACTTATTGATAAGCTAAAGGAAAAACATGGTCCGATTATTTTCCATCAATCTGGTGGCTGTTGTGATGGATCATCACCAATGTGCTATCCAGAAGGCGATTTAATCATTGGAAATGCAGACGTCCTGTTAGGTGAAATTGGAGGCGCAAAGTTTTATATGCATAAAAGTCAATTCGACTATTGGAAACATACTCAGCTCATTATTGATGTAGTAGATGGTCGCGGTGGTATGTTTTCGTTGGAAGGTGTAGAAGGAAAACGTTTTTTAACAAGATCGCGAGCGTTTACTTCAGAAGAGTTGGCTCAATTAAAATAGAAGAATTAGTGAACTCCCCTTGCTAGAGATATCTGGCAGGGGGTTTTTAATTTCCAAACTTTGGAACTGGAATTTGTTAGAATGTAAATTAATGATAGAAAACAAATACATATAAAGGAGGAGTGACATTTTTGTTAATAGGTTTAATGCAATTTTTAGGAATATTTTATTATTGGACGTGGTTTATTTGGCCATTTGTATTTGTTCTTACATTCGTATATGCGATTGCATCCTTAGTAAAGGATGAAAAAGCATCAATGAAACCAGCAATAGCTGCCTCTATTTCGCTTTTAATAATTCTGGCAGGAATTACGACAACTTAAAAAAGAGGGAAAAAGATTATAGTATATAGAAGCAGTTTAATAGAAATAAGTAAAGAAGGGGGCTGGGACATAAGTGGATTTTTTGTAAGAATTCTCTTTTTCCATTAATAAGAATATGATATTTTTTAAAATTGATTGGAGTGAAGGGAACGAGTGCATCTGTCGCTACGCTTTCGATGCAGAGCAATGTTTTTCTGTACCGAAAGCGAAGCGTCAGGTACAAAGCTTCCTGCGGGAATAGCCCGTGACTCGAGACCCAGCAGGAGTGTAGCGACGAGGAGGTTCTGGGCCAGCCCTGGATGCGCGTCCCCGGAACGGAAATCAATTTTCAACTTAGCAAAAAAACGTCATTTTTCTCATCAAGAAAAATGGCGTCTTTTAGTTTTGTCCCAGCTTTTTTTATTTTTAAAAAATTATAAATTTAAAAAAATAATAATACTCAACAACTTTTTCCTATATGCTATACGTCTATATTATGAAAACTCAGTTAGCTAACGGGAAAAAACAAGGAGAGGTGTTATGTGTTAAAGTGGAAGCTTAATCAGGACAAAATGATAGCAGAGTATGTTATGCAAAACAAAGAGAATTTTTATCGCCTAGCATATAGCTATGTTCAGAATCCAGATGATGCACTTGATATCGTGCAGGATTCAATTCAAAAAGCAATTACATCTGAACAATTAAAAGATCAAAAAGCAATTAAAAGTTGGTTTTATAAAATAATTGTCAATACATCATTAGATTTTCTCCGTCGCAAAAAGAAAATAACGGTTGTAGATGATACAACAATTCAACTGCATATGAAGGGGCGAGAAGATCATTATAAGGATATTGATTTACATCAAGCATTAAATGAGTTGCTTCCTGAATATCGAATTGTCATTGTACTTAGGTATTTTGAGGATTTAAAGATTGAGGAAGTGGCGGAGATTTTAGACTTAAATATTAACACTGTCAAAACTCGAATATATAAAGCTTTAAAAATTCTAAGGGTACAGATGGAAGAGTTTAATACTGAGGGGGAACGACATAATGGATAACAATAAAATGGAACAACTAAAAAAGAAATATAAAGATATTCCCATACCGTTACAATTAGATGGAGTTGTAGAACAAGCGTTGCGAAAAAAAAATAATAAAAGACCTTTAGCTTTATGGGGAGCTGGGGTTGCAGCCGCGGCTGTAATTTTTACTACAAGTTTAAACATAAGCCCGGCATTAGCTAAATCGTTATCGGATGTACCAGTTGTAGGAGATCTCGTTGAGGTGCTAACGTTTAAAGAATATCACGTTAGTGAAGGGAACTATGAGGTTGATATTCAAGTGCCGAAAGTCGATAACATGGAAAATACATCATTGCAGGAAAGCTTAAACAATAAGTATTTAGAGGAAAGTCAGCAACTCTATGAAAAATTTATGAGTGAGATGGGTGCTCAAAAAGCGTTTGGCGAGGATGGACATCTTAAAATAGAGAGTGGTTACGAAATTAAAACCGAAACAAATCAAATTTTATCAATTGGCCGCTATGTCGAAGAAACAATGGCTTCTTCTGCGACAACAATACACTACGATACGATTGATAAACAAAACCAATTACTCATAACATTGCCGAGTCTATTTAAAGATAATAGTTATATAGAAGTAATTAGTGAAAATATAAAACAACAGATGCGTCAACAAATGGAGGAAGATGAATCAAAAGTTTATTGGATTGAGCCATCTGACCCGGACGCATTCACAACGATTAAAGAAAATCAAAACTTTTACATTAATGCTGACAATCAATTAGTCATCTCGTTTAATGAATATGAAGTAGCACCAGGTTATATGGGAGCGGTGGAGTTTATTATTCCAACAGAAGAGCTCCAAGGTGTTCTTGTAAGCAACGAGTATTTAAAGTAAGAAGTAATTTAGAGAGCATTTCTCCATAGTGGGAAGTGCTCCTTTATTTTTGGAATTATATGGTATAATGGGGTGAATTAAATTTAGGAAAATTTGACATTAATTGAGACAGGTAATTGGTTTAGTATTATATCGAAATTATTAATAGTATCTTGCCTTTATTTTACCCTAACATTCTTTCAGTACTTAAAGGAAGGCGATGAACGGCTTATAAAGCAATCTAAAGCAGCAGCTGTCGTTTGTCTAGGGTAGCTTTATTAATTCCGGGAATATATTTTATGTTGTTTATAAGATGATGAATTAAATAAATAAATTTCTTTAATACTACTTTTAAAGTAGGGGGATTTAATGAGGTGGAATGTCCTATACTTAACTTTATTATTTTCAATGATTTTAATAGTGGGATGTTCAAATAATGAAGTGCTAGAAAATTCTACTGACCTTAAAGATGAGAATTATAGTGTCAGAAAAATTGCTTGGGATTTCTTACATAAAAAAGGTTGGAATGACACAGCGAATAAAGACTGGGAAACTGCGGTAGTAACTACGATCATTGTTGATAATTATGTTGAATTGCTGGATCAGAATTATGAAGGGAAAGAAGTGCTGGCAGTTTCTTTTAAAGACAAAGAGAATACTGTAGTCGGCACCCCCATCATTCTTGTTGATATTGATTCAAATAAGGTAGTCGGTTATATACCCAGCGAATAAGGAAAATATAGTGCTAAAAAAGATGTGCTTTTAATTAAATAACTCAGCCTACCCTATCAATTGAACAATGCTTCTACTTGATAGGGTATTTTACTTTATACTCGCTAAAGCCCCCTTCAAGTCTAATTTAATCTTGTTTCCTGTATTGATTTATAGCACAGGTTGTTATGAAACTTATTTCCATCCTACTCGTAGAAAATAATAGGAGTGGTTGCATGAACGATGAACAGTTTATAAAAATATTTCAAGAAAATTATAATCGTGTCTATAACTATATCGGCGGGGGAGACCAGCAGCTCATCATGTCGTTGGCTTGTAAGTATACACTTGCCAAAAAACAATTTAGCGGCGTAATTTTGCAAAAAGTTATTGAGCATTTTGGAGAAGAAGCAAAACTTCCATTTTCAATACAAAATTTTTCAACCATTAGCTATAAAATAGCAGCTCAATTAATACAGGAACAGGACATAAAGCTTGCGGTTTCAAACCTCATTGAAAATGACCGTATTTTAAAAGAAGTAAAATTTAAGAATTCGTCATTACGTATAATTGGAGCGCTGTTTTTACGAGAAAACAAACAGGAACATGCAAAAAGAGCAAAGCAATTATTTGATGCAATGAACCGAAATCAGCGTATTTTAACTTCAAAAGAAGATATTCCATATGTTGTTGTTTTAACTGCCAGTAACGAGGCCCAGCCTCTAAAACAAGCTGAAACAATTGTTTGCTATTATAATGCCTTAAGAAAACAGCGTTTTATTATAGGGAATCATCTCCAAGCATTAGCTCAAATCATGACTATTTATAGCAGCAGCTATAATGAAATTTTAATGCAATATGTGGTTCAGCTTAAGGAGGAATTAATAAAGCGAAACATTAAAGTGAAAAAAGTTCACTATCCATTTTTAGGTTTCTTGGCTTTGACAGCAACTGATAATTCTAAGGTTGATGAAATCGTTGCTTTATATAATCAACTAACAGAGCAAAAGATTTTTAAAAATGCAAAAGAATTTGCACTTATTATCGCTATTCAAAAAACAGTTCAGGATTTAATTGAAGTTCAGGAAATGATTGATATCACATTTCTTTCCCATTTAACAGACTTGCTTGATTTAGCGGATTTTATTTTGGAAATCGGTTCATTTATACCGGGTGGAATTTTAGATGTCGTTGATATTTTTAAATGATTCAAACTTCAAACTAAATGAAGGTAGCGTGAACAGCATGGAAAACAAAGCGTATATAGAGTTATTAAATAAAAATTACGAAAAGCTTGTAAATTACTTAAGCTGGACGATAGATAAACGTATTATGTTAATGCTCGCAAGCCATTATAGTGCGGAAGGAAAGACATTTTCATTTGGCTCGTTTGAAGCAGTCATTGAAGAAATTAAACGCCAAACAAGCTGGCTATCAACATTGCGTTCAAGCTCAAACCTTCTTTATAGTGTTGCCATGTTGCTAGATGGGAAAGAAGAGCCACATCAAGCGGTCAAAAATTTAATTGAAAGTGAAGAAATTCTTAAGCAAGCAAAGTTTAAGCGTTCTGCATATAGTTATATTTCAGCCATTTTTTTGACTAAACATTCTGAACAAAAACAAACTCATGCTCATAAAGCTAGAAAACTATATGATGCAATAAGAAAACATCATCCGTTCTTAACTTCCCATGAAGATATGCCTTATTCTGTTTTATTGTCTAATAATGATGAGGACCCTGAACTCCGAGCTCAAACGATGAATCGTTATTATACAGAATTACGAAAAAATAACTTTGCTTTAGAGAATCATTCACAATGGCTATCCCAAGTTTTAACTTTAAATAGTTCGGTTTATGTGGAGCAGCTTGTTCCTTATGTAGTGCAAATTCGAAATGAGTTAGTTCAAAGAAAAGTTAATTTAAAAAAAGAGCATTATCCTTTAATAGGTTTTTTAGCTGTTGCTGGGGCAAAAACAGAGAATATAAATCAAATTGTTGCTCTTTATGAAGAGCTAACAAAGGTAAAGTTATTTCGATGGTATAAAAGTATAGCGTTTAGTATTGCTTTACAAAAGGTGCTTCACGATCTTGCGAATTTAAGTGATTCCCTTGATATGAGCATCATTACAAATTTAGAAATGCTTATACAGGCTGAGCAAGCAATAACGGCTACTACTACCATAGCGGTAGTCGCAGACTCAACTAGTACTTCCAGTGATTAGTAGGATATAGGCAGTTCGTAATGACTTCAAAATGAATAGTGATACAATAGGGGTATAGAAAATCTCGGAGGGTGTTATCAATGGAAGAGAAAGAACTTTGGATAAATGGTAAATGGGTTGATACTAAAGATAGCTATACATTAACATCACCTTTTTCAGGAGAAGTCATCGCGAAGGTAGCTAGGGCCTCTATTCAGGATGTTGAGCATGCAGTTGAAGGGGCACACAAGGCGTTTCTTTCGTTTAAAAAGACAACTGCATATGAGCGAGCGGAAATTTTATATAAAGTCGTTGAGATTATGCGCGGTAGAAAAAATGAGTTTGCAAGAATCTTAGCTTTAGAAGCAGGTAAGCCTCTTTCAGCTGGGCTTCAAGAAATTGACCGTACAATTGCAACATACCAATTCTCAGCAGAAGCAGCAAAGCAATCGATGGGAGAAACAGTACCTTTGGACGCTGCTCCTGGAACAAAGGATCGAATCGGCTACACAAAACGTGTTCCAATTGGTGTCGTTTCAGCAATAACACCATTTAACTTTCCTTTCAATTTAGTAGCGCATAAATTGGGGCCTGCGTTTGCAGTTGGGAATACAGTTGTTTTAAAGCCTGCAACTCAAACCCCATTAAGTTCACTTATACTTGCGGAAATTTTTAAAGAAGCAGGTTTGCCAGATGGAGCGCTTCAAATTGTCACAGGGTCTGGCAGTGAATTGAGTGATACGTTAGTAACCCACCCTCTTGTTAAAAAGGTTACCTTTACTGGTAGTGGGGCAGTAGGGTTGAAAATTAAAGAAAAGGTTGGTTTAAGGAAAATTACATTAGAGCTTGGGTCAAATGCCGCTGTTATTGTAGAACCTAGTACACCAATAGATAAAATCATTACACGTTGTGTTGGAGGGGCATTTGGCTTCGCGGGGCAAGTTTGTATTTCATTACAGCGTGTTTATGTTCATGAATCCATCTATGATGAATTTACAAAAGCATTTGTAGAGGAGACTAAAAAACTAGTAGTTGGTGATCCATTGGATTTATCAACAGATGTTAGTGCAATGATCAATCCGAATGAAGTAAAACGTATTAAGCAATGGATAGAAGAGGCGATTGAACAAGGTGCTGTGATTGCAACTGGTGCTGAATTTACAGATAGAATACTAACGCCTACAGTTATGACAAATGTGAAGCCAGAGATGAAGATTGTTTGCCAAGAAACGTTTGCTCCTATTGTTTCGCTTGTACCGTATAAAAATTTAGATGAAGCTATTTCTTTAGTAAATGCTTCAGAATTAGGTTTAAATGCAGGGATTTATACGAATGTATTAACAGATGCAATGAAGGCTGCGGATGAAATTGAGGCAGGGGCTGTAGTAATTAATGACATCCCAACATTCCGAGTAGATAATATGCCTTATGGCGGTGTAAAAAATAGCGGCTATGGAAGAGAAGGCATTAAATATGCAATCGAGGAAATGACTGATTTAAAATTTATTACGATAAAAACAACGATATAAGATATACTTGCCCCTTTTTAATTTATTATATTTATTGAAATGTTTGTAATACTATATTATCAAAGGTAATATCAACAAAAAGGCAGTTAATTTGGAGGGCAATAGATGAGTAATGCAGTACCAATGAGTCAATCACGATCTTTTCAAACACACTTAGTATTACCACCTGATACGAACCAGCATAGCTCAATATTCGGAGGGAAAGTATTAGCGTATATTGATGAAATTGCAGCCATCACTTCGATGAAACATGCTAAATCTGGAGTTGTAACTGCCTCCATTGATTCAGTAGATTTTGTATCTCCTGCATATGTAGGAGACATTTTGGAATTGGAAGCCTTTGTCACATCTACTGGACGTACTTCTATGGAAGTCTATGTTAGAGTGATGTCTCGAAATATAAAAACAGGTGAAAAAAAATTAACGACAGAATCCTTTGTAACAATGGTAGCAATTGATGAATCCGGCAAACCTACTCCAGTTCCTGGCGTTTACCCTGAAACGGAAAGGGAAAAAAAGCTGTTTGATACTGGGCCAAGTCGACAAAAATTAAGAAAAGCAAAACGTGAAAATGCGAAAGAGCGTCGTCAGCTTTTAGATAACGAAGATCAGCAATAAAGAGCTGTCCATAAATCCTTGATGAGCGTTTCTTTTGTAGCTTAAATAATTTTAACTAAATACTAAGAAGCAGAAGGGCTGTCTAAGAAAATATGGATTTTTTCTTAGCGGCCCTAGCTCCTTTTTTACTAAGTCTTATATTATTCAGATAGTTCATGAACAACATTTAATAAAGAATCGGACGAAGAAGAAACTTGAGATGCGCTGGCTGTTAGTTCGCTGATTAAACTTGATATTTCACTAACGTCTTTTGAAGTGCTGGTATATTGTTGTTTAATACCTGATACAGCTTTTGCAATATCATTAAAGGACTCTTCTAAGTTTTGCTGTGTTTGTACACTTTTTTGAACTTGCGCATCAACGTTACTTACGGAAGTTGTCATGTTTTTAATATTATTTTCGGTCTCGCGAATAAGGTGTGATACATTTTGAACTGCATTTTTTGTTTCCTCAGCTAACTTTCTTACTTCCTCCGCAACTACAGCAAAGCCTTTTCCATGTTCGCCTGCTCTAGCTGCCTCAATAGATGCATTTAATGCCAGCAAGTTTGTTTGATCTGCAATTCCTGTAACTAATCCAACAATTTCACTTATTTTTTGAGAAGAGATTTTAAGATTTTTCATTGAATGCTCTAATAAATTGACACTTTCTAAGATCACGTTCATCAATTTTGTTTGAGTTTCCAAATGACTTTTTCCATAGTTTGATTTTTCCTCTGTATCTGCAACGAAGTTTAATCCGTGTTTTGTAGCAGCTGCGATATTTTCTGATTGAGAGGAAATGGCGTATAAAGATGCTGTTGTTTCCTGGCTAATTGCATTTAATTCCTCAGCGGTATCTTGAATTGTGGCTATAAGCGCAAGTTTTACATCCTCATCGAGCTTGCGGATGCGCTGTTGTTCAGCCTCATATGCTTGGATAACCAGCTGTTGCTCAAAGTTGATAATTTTTGAAAATGCATTAATTGCTTTTGCAGTATCTTCTTTTGACATGTCCAGCTCATTTACAAAGTTAATAAATGTAGTCATTAAAGATTGGAATGACCCTATATACCATTTTGACTCTAACCCAATACGAACATGTGCTGATGCAATGGTTTTGCGTTGTTCTATATAGTCGTTATTTATACGCCCCTCAAAAATTTCAGTTAAATGCTTTGTTAAAGTTATTTTTAATTTTTCAATTCTACTATTTTTATTAATAATATCCATCAAGTGGCCACTTAAACTCACTGCATCATAAAATTGATCGACCATATTAGGAATAAAATCTACTGAAAGCGGTTTCAATTGTCTTAAAACGGCTAAATCTTCTTTATTTAATTTAATGAGTTGCACATGCTTTAATAGTTCTGGATATTTGGAGAAATCAAGTTGAACCTGGCTTAAATATTTTTCAACTTCTAAACAATAAGATGAGTGTTTAATTGGTTTGCTTTTAAAGATAACCATAGTAGTTCTCCGTTCATTATTTAGTTTATGATTATTTAATGTTCCTATCTTCGTTATGATACATTAACTCTATTATAAGTTTCTATGTTTTGGATGAAATTACTAGTTATATATTGAAATTTTCCAAATTTCGTAACAATTTAAACCTATCCTCGGTTTGTAATTTGTAAGCATCCCATGTAAAATACGATTCAGTGTATTTGTATGAAAAACGTTAATTAATAAAGCAAGGGAGAATTAAATATGGAGAAGCGCCGCTTGAAATTTATTATCCCAACAATGGTTATTGTAGCGACTAGTGCTATTTTGATGCTAGTAAACTATTATGAGGAAGTTCCAACCTATCATAAGATTTTAATTGTCATTAGTGCAACCATTTTTTCGGGTATATTAGCTCATGGGTTGTTTCCGCATAATGATGAGGAAATACCAGATGAAAAGCCATCAAATATTAATAAAAAATCATCTAAATAATTAAACTTTAAAGAGCAGATGAATTTGGGTTCGATGCTCTTTTTTATTTTTATAAAAATATTAAATCTGATGAAACTAATGTTTAAGTTAGTCGTATATATACTATCAAGAAAAAGTTAAGAGAGGCTGATATATAAATGGATAGTAAATGGTCAAAGGTCATTATACATGCTAGTGCATTTTTTGCTCCAGTGTTAGTTCCAATTTTATTCTTTTTATTAAGCGTAGATGAAGAAGTGAAACGAATTTCAATTCAGGCATTATTATTCCAAGCGGTAATGTGGTTATTGATTTTTATTTCCTCACTTTTAAGTTTCTTAATAATTGGCATTCCGTTCTTAATTATCTTCGGAATTATGACGATTGTCGTTCCGATTATCGGTATTGTTAAAGCGTTGGGTGAAACAAGCTGGGATTATCCAATCGTTGGAAGATGGGTATAATCAACTGTTTATAAAAATGATTATGTTTAATTAAAAAAAGAAATACTAATCGACAGAACGTTTAAAAAACGATTTTGTCGATTTTTTTAATATTTATACCAGCTCTAATTATGAAAAAAAGTTCTCTGCCAAGCAAGCTGCATGTGAATTTTTTATAAATTAATATAGGCGTTTAATTTGCATTTTGATTTTTCCATTTATATAATATAGTCAAAGATAGTCAAAGTCAGTAGCGAGTGAGGTGAGGTATAAAAAGTGAGAAATATATCTGACATCATTGAAGGTTATTTAAAGCAAGTTATCGAATTAGGTGGTCAAGGACATATTGAGATTAAACGCAGCGAATTGGCGGATAAATTCCAGTGTGTACCCTCACAAATAAATTATGTTATCAATACGAGATTTACTGCTGAAAGGGGTTATTTAGTCGAAAGCAAACGTGGAGGCGGCGGCTATATCCGAATTTTACGCGTAAAAGCAAATTCGAAAATTGACTTGCTGGAAGATATGATAAGGCAAGTTCATAATGGCGCCACACAATCTATGGCTGAAGATATAATCTACCGATTAATTGATGAAGAGGTCATTTCTAAGCGAGAAGCTAAATTGATGCTTGCTGCAATTGACCGAGCTACTCTTCGATTGCAATTACCGACTAGGGACGAACTCAGGTCTTATATTTTAAAATCCATGCTAATAACATTAAAATACGAATAATATGAAATGGTAGTGAAGCATGTTGTTCTACTTATTTAAAAAGCAGTAAATGAAATTTATAATTTTAAATCTTAAGTTAAAAAGAGGTGGAGGGTCATGATTTGTGAACACTGTAAAGAGCGGCAAGCAACTATAACGGTAACACAAGTAATTAATGGCCAAAAAAGTGAAAGACATTATTGTGAGGTTTGTGCCAGTCAGTTTCATCCTTTCAATTTAGATTTCCATAAAGAGGATCAAATACCAATACACCAACTTGTTTCAAATTTGTTTGGTCTACCTGTATGGAAAAGTGAAACACAGGAAAAGCAACAAACAGTCACACAAAAGGCTGCACAATGCCCAAAATGTGGATTTACTTTTCGCCATTTCTTGAATGAAGGCAAGCTAGGTTGTCCACAATGTTATGAGACGTTTAGTAAACAGCTTCCTCAAGTACTAACAAAAATTCAAGCTGGAACAAAGCATAGTGGAAAAGCTCCTGGAAAAATGAATAACAATAAAGAGTGGATGAAAAAACAAATTGAATCTGTACGTGAACAATTACAGGTAGCAATTGTAGAAGAGCGATTTGAAGATGCGGCTAAATTACGAGATGAAATAAGAGAAATCGAACGTAAGCTTGAACATGGGGGTGTGGATACACCATGAATCTTGAACACTTTTTAAAAAGCGGTGCTCCAGGTTGGATGGGTGATAAAGGACTTGATGCAGATATTGTATTAAGCACACGCATTCGTTTGGCAAGGAACCTAGATGGTTACCGATTCCCATTAAGCTTTACAGATCATGAAGCAATACAAGTAGATGAAATCGTAACAGATGCAATGCATCAAATAAGTAATAAAGAGCATAACTTTTCACATTTTACTATTAAAGATATGCCGCTGTTACAGCGTCAAGTGTTAGTAGAAAAGCACTTAATAAGCCCGCTTTTATCTAAAAAAGAAAAATCGGCTTCTGTCTTAATTTCAAATGATGAAACGATTAGCGTCATGATAAATGAAGAGGATCATCTACGCATTCAATGCTTGGCGCCAGGGCTTCAACTTATAGAAACTTATGCACTTGCAAACAAATTAGATAGTCAATTAGAGAAACATTTACCATATGCTTATAATGAGGCTTTCGGTTATTTAACAAGCTGCCCGACAAATGTTGGAACAGGTTTACGGGCTTCAGTGATGATGCATCTACCCGCACTTACAATGTCAAAGCAAATTAAGGTGGTTACCCAAATGTTAGCGAGATTAGGGATGGTTGTAAGAGGCATTTATGGAGAGGGTAGTGAAAATTTAGGCAACATTTATCAAATTTCAAATCAAGTAACACTTGGAAAATCGGAAGAAGAAATTATCGACGACTTGCAAAGTGTTGTTGTACAGATTATTCAAAATGAGCGTGGGGCTCGAGAAGCGTTGTTGAAAAATTCTCGAATTGCTTTGGAGGATCGTTTTAATCGTTCGTTAGGTACATTAAAATATGCGCGTATTATGACAAGTGAAGAAGCTGCTGCTTGTTTATCGAATGTCCGTCTTGGAGTAGATTTGAATATAATCAAAGAAGTTCCATTAAATGTATTGAATGAATGTATGATTCTTATACAACCAGGCTTTGTGCAGCAATATGCCGGCACAACTCTGCAAGCAAGTGAGCGCGACGTATTTAGAGCAAAACTACTACGTGAAAAACTAAACGCGAAAACCCAAAAGTTAATGGAAGAAGGAGAGGAAAGATATGATGTTTAACCGTTTTACACAACGAGCACAAAAAGTATTGCAGTTAGCACAAGAAGAAGCAATTCGTTGGAAGCACGAATCAATTGGTACAGAGCATATTTTGCTTGGACTAATTCGAGAAGGCGGCGGTATTGCTGCGAAAGCATTAGAAGCCATCGACGTTAGCCCGCAAATGATTGAATCCGGCATTGAAGAGTTGGTTGGCAAAGGAACAAAAGACGTTGGTCCAATCGTACACTATACACCTAGAGCTAAAAAAGTGATTGAACTGTCTGTAGACGAATCACGTAAGCTTGGCCATGCATATATCGGCACTGAGCATATTTTGCTTGCGTTAATTCGAGAAGGTGAAGGGGTTGCAGCCCGCGTTTTAGCAAATGCAGGAGTAAGCTTAAATAAAGCTCGTCAACAAGTGCTGTTATTACTTGGTAACAATGATGCTGCTCAAAGCTCTTCAAATCCAACTCAATCAGTAAACACTCCTACATTAGATGGGTTAGCACGTGATTTAACAGCGATTGCTCGTGAAGGTTCTCTTGACCCTGTTATTGGCCGCAGTAAAGAAATTACACGTGTTATTGAAGTATTATCACGTCGTACAAAAAATAACCCTGTTTTAATTGGTGAACCAGGTGTTGGTAAAACAGCAATCGCAGAAGGTTTGGCACAACAAATTGTCAACAACGAAGTGCCGGAAACATTGCGCGACAAACGTGTAATGACTTTAGACATGGGGACTGTTGTTGCTGGTACAAAGTATCGCGGTGAATTCGAAGATCGTTTGAAAAAGGTAATGGATGAAATTCGCCAAGCAGGCAACGTTATTTTATTCATTGATGAATTGCATACATTAATCGGTGCAGGTGGTGCAGAAGGTGCTATCGATGCTTCAAATATTTTAAAACCATCATTAGCGCGAGGAGAGCTGCAATGTATCGGTGCAACAACATTAGATGAGTACCGTAAATATATTGAAAAAGATGCTGCCCTAGAGCGTCGTTTCCAACCAATTCAAGTCGATGAACCGTCTGTTGAAGAAACAATTCAAATTATTAATGGTTTACGTGACCGCTATGAAGCACATCACCGTGTGAAAATTACGGATGAGGCAGTAGAAGCGGCAGCAAAATTATCAGACCGTTATATTTCAGATCGTTTCTTGCCAGATAAAGCAATTGACTTAATCGATGAGGCTGGATCAAAAGTACGTTTACGTTCATTTACAGTTCCGCCAAACTTAAAAGCGTTGGAAGATAAACTTGAAAATGTCCGAAACGAAAAAAATGCTGCAGTATCAAGCCAAGAGTTTGAAAAAGCGGCAGCACTTCGCGACACGGAACAAAAGATTAAAGATGAACTAGAGCAAACAAAGAAAACTTGGAAAGAAAAACAAGGAAAAGAAGAATCAAAAGTAACAGTGGATGATATTGCAATGGTAGTATCGATGTGGACTGGAATTCCAGTTTCAAAAATTGCACAAGAAGAATCTGCAAAGCTTCTTAACCTTGAAGAAGAGCTGCACAAACGTGTAGTTGGCCAAGGAGAAGCGGTAGAAGCAATTTCCCGTGCAATTCGCCGTGCTCGTGCAGGTTTAAAAGATCCTAAGCGTCCGATTGGTTCCTTTATCTTCTTAGGTCCAACAGGTGTTGGTAAAACTGAACTTGCCCGTGCGTTGGCGGAAGTAATGTTTGGCGATGAGGATGCAATGATTCGTATCGACATGTCTGAATACATGGAGAAACATTCAACATCACGTCTAGTTGGTTCACCTCCAGGATATGTTGGATTTGATGAGGGTGGCCAACTAACAGAAAAAGTACGCCGCAAACCATATTCTGTTGTATTGCTTGATGAAATTGAAAAAGCACATCCTGATGTGTTTAACATTTTACTTCAAGTACTAGATGATGGCCGCTTAACTGATTCAAAAGGCCGCACTGTAGATTTCCGCAATACAGTTGTCATTATGACATCTAACGTAGGTGCAGATGCATTGAAATACAGAAAAAGTTTAGGCTTTGGTGTAGGCGACACATCTGACAAATACAAAGACATGAAAGGAACAATGATGGAAGAGCTTAAAAAAGCGTTCCGTCCAGAGTTCTTAAACCGTATTGATGAAATGATTGTCTTCCACTCACTAGAAAAAGATGAGTTAAAACAGATTATTTCATTAATGGCTAACTCTTTAACTGCTCGTCTAAAAGAGCAAAATATCGAGCTCGAATTAACAGATGCAGCGCTTAATAAAATCGCTGAAGAAGGCTATGATCCGCAATATGGAGCACGCCCATTACGCCGTGCACTCCAAAAACATGTTGAGGACCGCCTTTCAGAAGAATTGCTAAAAGGAACTGTATCAACTGGCGGGCAAATTGTCTTTGATTATGTTGATGGAGAATTTGTAGTACGTCAGAAAAGTACTGTAGAAAGTTAAGTATATAAGGGTGTCTCATAAGTAAGGTGTCTTCTTATGGGCACCCTTTTTCGTTTTTAGGATTAGTGAAAATAATTTATAATAATAAAAGAAAACGTTATAGGAGGGCATATGGTAAAAAAGAAAACAAAATTCTGTTGTAACTCCTGTGGTTACGAATCACCGAAATGGATGGGGCGTTGTCCTGGCTGTGGAGAATGGAATACGATGGTGGAAGAGGTTGAGGTTGTTTCGAAAGGACCGCGCGGAGCATTCCAACATTCTAATTCAGTTTCACAAAAAGCGACGCCTATTATTAATATAGAAACAGCGGAAGAGCCTCGCGTTAAAACGGAAATGGACGAATTAAATCGTGTATTAGGAGGGGGAATTGTCCCTGGTTCGCTAGTTCTTATCGGTGGGGACCCAGGGATAGGGAAATCGACATTGTTGATGCAAGTATCAGCACTCCTATCACATAAAGGACATCGAGTATTGTACATATCAGGAGAAGAATCAATGCGTCAAACAAAACTGCGTGCATCTCGATTAGGTGTGCAATCTCCCGAATTATTTATTTACTCTGAAACGAATTTAGAGCGGTTGAACCAAACAATTGAGGAGGTTCAGCCGAAATTTGTTATTGTCGATTCGATTCAAACAATCTATCATCCAGAGGTGACGAGTGCGCCTGGTAGTGTGTCCCAGGTGAGGGAATGTACCGCCGAGCTTATGCGAATAGCTAAAACGAAAGGCATTGCAATCTTCTTAGTTGGACATGTTACAAAGGAAGGCCAAATTGCTGGGCCGAGACTACTTGAGCATATGGTAGATACAGTTCTCTATTTTGAAGGTGAGCGTCATCATACTTACCGGATTTTGCGCAGCCAAAAAAACCGCTTTGGATCAACAAATGAAATTGCTATTTTTGAAATGGTCCAAGCAGGTTTAAAGGAAGTATTGAACCCTTCTGAGCTCTTTTTAGAGGAACGCTCGCACGATGCGGCAGGTTCTACGATTGTAGCTTCGATGGAGGGAACAAGGCCAATTTTAGTAGAAATCCAATCTCTTGTAACACCGACAAGCTTTAACTATCCAAAGCGGATGGCAAATGGAGTCGATCAAAATCGTGTACAGCTATTAATGGCAGTTTTAGAAAAACGAATGGGCATGTTATTGCAAGCACAGGATGCCTATATAAAAGTAGCTGGGGGCGTTAAGCTGGACGAACCTGCGATTGATTTAGCCATATTAACTTCTATTGTTTCCAGCTATAAGGATCAGGCTGTAAAAGCAACCGATTGTTTTGTAGGTGAGGTCGGATTAACAGGGGAAGTTCGTCGTGTTTCACGAGTGGAGCAACGTGTTCAAGAAGCAGCTAGACTTGGCTTTAAACGTGCTTTTATCCCAGCGTCAAACCTAGGTGGTTGGGATTATCCAAACGGCATACAAGTGATTGGAGTCGAAACAATCAATGACGCATTAAGAGCATGTTTCCATGATTTATAATTAGTTTAAAAATGCCCTTACTCTCAATTAGTGATGGAATGGGCATTTTTATCTTCATTACAGCTATGAATTGAGTGAGTGTGAGGGAACTTAGATTAAGTACTCCACGTCCTATTCCTGACGTTGCGCTTTCTCCTGCATCTGTACGACCACCAACATTATCTTGGCTAGCCAAGGAGTAATTCATTCTAATGTTGGGTAGAAATGAAACATACGATAAAATATACACTTCAAGCATCCAGTGTATTACTTTTACCTCAATTATTAAATTCCAAAGTGTAATTCGGGCAAAGTATATATGAACTATGTATAATTGAGGTTAATAAAAAGGAGGTGGAATTATGTTAAAAAGAGTGATACAAATTGCTTTCTTATTTATCGGTGGAGCGTTAGGTTTTGTTTTTTTACCGCCATTATACGAATTCATTAATTTATCATCTAATCCTTGGCTTAACAATCCGTATGTATCGGTAATACTAGGTGCAATTTTACTATTCCTTTTATCATTTTCATTATCAGACTACTTTGTTAAATTAATTGTTTGGATGGAAGGTATTTTATTTAAAGTTCCGGCCGCAGATCTGTTATTCGGTACGGTGGGGCTCATCATTGGGCTAATAGTTGCTTACTTTGTTGGTTTTGCAATTGAGCTTATCAAATTCCCAATCCTAACACAAATTTTGCCGGTTTTATTATCCATCATCCTTGGTTACTTAGGCTTCCGTGTAGGGTTTACTAAACGAGACGAACTCATTACAATGTTTTCAAAGTCTGGAGCAGTTTCAAAAAAGAAAAATACAGATGCAGCAACCACTGCTCTTGGTGAAACAAAAACATTGTATAAACTGCTTGATACTAGTGTCATCATTGACGGGAGAATTGCAGATATTTCATCCACAGGCTTTATAGAAGGTGTACTTGTAGTACCGCAATTTGTCTTAACTGAACTGCAGCATATCGCTGATTCCTCTGATACATTAAAGCGTACACGTGGCCGTAGAGGTTTGGACATTTTGAAAAAGCTTCAGGATGAACGTGCGACAACTGTTCAAATTTCAGAAGAAGATTTTGAAGATATTCAAGAGGTGGATTTAAAACTAGTTCGTCTAGCAAAGAAAATGGGCGCACAAATTTTAACAAATGATTTTAATTTAAATAAAGTATGTGAGTTGCATCATGTTCAAGTACTCAATATTAATGACCTTGCAAATGCAGTAAAACCAGTAGTTATACCTGGTGAAGACATGCAAGTTGTAGTGATAAAAGATGGTAAGGAACATAACCAAGGCGTGGCCTATTTAGACGATGGTACGATGATTGTTGTAGAAGGCGGCCGCAGCTTTATTGGACAATCAATAACCGTTACAGTAACAAGTGTATTGCAAACATCTGCGGGTAGAATGATTTTTGCGAAACCAAAAGATGAGCAAGTGGCATAATTGGCGACTATTAAATTTAAAGATAACGCGATAAAAGTTCGGTGTTTAGATTAGGATGTGGAAATTGTGCAGTATGAAGTAGTGCTTCCGGCAGCGGGCAGCGGCAAACGAATGGGAGCAGGTCAAAATAAATTATTTTTGTTGCTGGCAAATAAGCCGATATTAATTCATACGTTGGAGGTTTTCCAGCACGATGAAAACTGTTCGGGGATATGGCTAGCTGTAAAACCAGAAGAACGTGAGTATATACAACATTTGTTAGACAAGTACAGCATTACAAAAGTAAAAGGATTGCCTGATGGTGGAGAAGAAAGACAGCATTCAGTCCATTCTTGTATAAAGGAGATGGAGCAAGTCGACATCGTGTTGGTACATGATGCGGCAAGGCCATTCATTACACACGATATCATTGCAAAACTTACTTATACTGCAAAAGAAAAAGGGGCAGCAATAGCAGGCGTAAGAGCTAAAGATACGATGAAAAAAGTAAAAGATGGCATTATTATCGAAACAGTTGATCGCGATAGTTTATGGATGATCCAAACACCACAAGCATTCCGCTTTGACATAATAGCTGAAGCTGAAGATGTGGCTGAAAAAGTAGGCTTCCTAGGGACAGATGAAGCGATGCTAGTAGAGCGTCTTGGTCACACCGTACATATCGTTGAAGCCAGCTATGAGAACCTAAAGATGACAACTAAAGAAGACTTAGTATTAGGTGAAGCGATTTTGCGAAAACGCGAATCGGAATTGTTTTAAAGTAAAAACTCTCGTTAATCGGATTGATTAAGGAGAGTTTTTATTTTTCTAAGTCATATTAGATTAAAGAGCTTAGCAGATGCTTACAATTCAATATAATAGGAAATATGTTAATATATGAAGTGGTAAATTAGATAAACTAAAAAGTAAAGGATGGTGAATGCTGCAAAATCATAGACAGAATTATAATAATTCGAGCTCAACAATCGAATGATTTGGTCTAGGATGAAAGCGGCAGTACGATATGTTTCGAGTAGGACAAGGATTTGATGTTCATGCTTTTGCAGAAGGGCGTCCATTAATTTTAGGTGGGATTGAGATCCCTCATGATCGTGGACTTATTGGGCATTCTGATGCGGATGTGTTATTACATACAGTAACAGATGCGGCACTTGGTGCGATTGGTGAAGGAGACATAGGCCATCATTTCCCAGACACAGATCCTGCATTTAAAGATGCGGATAGCGCAAAATTATTAGAACATATTTGGAAAATTGTTCAGGATAAAGGTTATGTATTAGGGAATGTTGATTGTACTATTATGGCACAGCGTCCAAAATTAGCGCCATATATTGAACAAATGCGAAATCGAATTGCAGAGCTATTGAATGCAGATCCTTCTCAAGTAAATGTAAAGGCAACAACGACAGAAAAGCTGGGCTTTACTGGCCGTGAAGAAGGAATTGCTGCTATGGCAACGATTTTATTGATTAAGAAATAGTTGTTTGTCGGGAGTAATCGTACAGGGGTCCAATTAATACTATTTAGGAGGCCCTAACTAGGTTGGAAATCTCTCGAAAGATATCTGTTTTCCATAAAAAGCATCAACTTTCATTTCTTAAATCAGAGTGGTAAAATTGACAAAGTTAACTACAAGCAGTTAAGCATTCGGCGGAAGTCACAGATTTTGTAAAACCTTAGATTCGTGTAAAAGCGGATATTAAATCTGGATGCAATTACGTCGAGGCGTAATTGATTGAAACAATATAGGAGGCAGTAACTATGACAAAGGAAGTTCGCGTTCGTTATGCGCCGAGCCCAACAGGATTTTTACACATTGGTGGGGCGCGTACCGCGTTATTTAACTATTTATTTGCAAAGCATCACAACGGTAAATTTATCGTACGTATTGAGGATACAGATATCGAGCGTAATGTTGAGGGAGGAGAAGCTTCACAGCTTGATAACCTTCGCTGGTTAGGCATTATTCCTGACGAATCAATCGATATAGGGGGACCTTACGAACCATACCGTCAAATGGAACGTTTGGATATTTATAAAAAGCATGCTGAAGAGCTATTAGAGCGCGGCATTGCATACAAATGTTTCTGTACATCAGAAGAATTGGAAGCATCGCGTGAAGCACAAAGAGCAAAAGGCGTCGCTGCCCCAACTTATGATGGAAAATGCCGCCATTTAACAAAAGAAGAAGTAGCCGCTAAAGAAGCAGCTGGCATTCCCTACACAATTCGTATGCGTGTACCTGAAAATACGACATACCATTTCACAGACTTAGTGCGTGGTGATGTTACATTCGAATCAAAAGATGTTGGTGACTGGGTGCTTGTAAAAGCGAACGGAATCCCAACATACAACTATGCGGTTGTATTAGATGACCACTTTATGGATATTACACATGTTTTCCGTGGAGAAGAGCATTTATCAAATACACCAAAACAAATGATGATTTTCGATGCATTTGGCTGGGAATATCCTCAATACGGTCATATGACATTAATCGTAAATGAAGATCATAAAAAGTTATCAAAACGCGATGAAACAATTATTCAATTTGTTTCCCAATATAAGGACCTTGGCTATTTACCTGAAGCGATGTTTAACTTCTTCGCTTTACTTGGTTGGTCTCCTGAAGGGGAAGAAGAAATCTTTACTAAAGAACAATTCATCGAAATTTTTGATGAAAAACGACTTTCTAAGTCACCTTCTATGTTTGATAAAAATAAACTAACATGGATGAACAACCAATACATTAAAAAGCTTTCTCTTGAAAAAGTAGTGGAGTTGTCACTTCCACATTTACAAAAAGCAGGTCTGCTTCCTCAAGAATTGACAGCAGAACAACAAGCATGGGCAACTTCTTTAATCGCTCTATACCATAATCAAATGAGCTATGGTGCAGAAATTGTAGAATTATCAAGTCTATTCTTCACAGAAGAGATTGAATATGATGAAGCTGCTAAAGAGGTATTAGCAGGGGAACAAGTTCCTGAAGTAATGGCTGCCTTCAAAGCGCAACTCGAATCATTAGAAACTTTTGATGCACCCTCAATAAAAGATGCGATTAAAGCAGTACAAAAAGAGACAGGACATAAAGGGAAAAACTTATTTATGCCAATCCGCGTTGTAACAACTGGTCAAACACATGGCCCTGAATTGCCGGATTCCATCGCTTTAATTGGTAAAGATAAGGCGATTGCTCGAATTGAAAAATACGCTAAGTAATGACTTGCATTTTAATTGACATTTAAAAAACGTATTGTAAAATGAATTTAACTTTGTTGGATTATAAATATACCTCTATAGGTAGTTTCATAAAATTTAAAGCGTTGAGAAGGAGAAGTACGTAAATTATGTTCTCAAAGAGAGGGTCATCATCGGCTGAAAGTGACCTAGACCTCTGTTTTACGGAAATGCACCTTTGAGCACTTTGCTGAAAATAAGTAGGCAAGTCGGTTCGTCCTCGTTATTGGACTTTGAGCGGAAGGTATTATTATTTATTGTTCGGACTACCCGGGATATCGGCAATAAGGTACATTTATACCTTCAATCAGAGTGGAACCGCGCATTTTTAAGCGTCTCTGTCATTTTTTTATGGCAGAGACGTTTTTTATTTTCATTCAGCATGTGCTTTTAGGAGCTTCTTGGGGGAAATCCAACAACAAAGGGAAAAAGATAAAACAATATAAGGGGTGTTTATTGTGTTCAAAAGATTAAAGGAAGATATTGATAACATATTCGAAAATGATCCAGCTGCTCGTAGTGTATTGGAAGTTGTCCTAACTTATTCAGGTCTTCATGCTACTTGGTCGCACCGTATTGCACACTGGTTTTATAAGAGAAAATTTTTCTTTATCGCACGCGCTATTTCTCAAATAAGTAAATTCTTTACTGGAATTGAAATTCACCCTGGTGCCAAAATCGGCCGACGTTTCTTTATTGACCATGGTACAGGGGTTGTGATTGGCGAAACATGTGAAATTGGTGATAATGTTATTCTGTATCAAGGAGTTACACTAGGTGGTACAGGAAAAGAAAAGGGCAAACGTCATCCAACACTAAAGGATAATGTTTTAGTTGCATCGGGCGCTAAAGTATTAGGATCCATTACGATTGGAGAAAATAGTAAGGTTGGTGCTGGCTCAGTTGTACTAAAGGATGTACCGCCAAATGCTACTGTAGTAGGCATCCCTGGAAAAGTTGTAATTCAAGATGGCGTTAAAACTACAGATAAAAAGCTTGATCATCAAAATATTCCTGACCCTATTCAGGATCGTTTTGAAAAGCTCGAAAAGAAAATTGAAGAATTGCAGCTCCAGCTATTGGAATCTCAAAAGGAGAGATAGAATTGACTATTCAAATTTTTAATTCTTTAACGAGACAAAAAGAACCATTTGTTCCGCTTGAAGAAGGGAAAGTAAAAATGTATGTATGCGGTCCGACCGTTTATAACTTTATTCACATCGGGAATGCCCGTCCAGTTATCGTTTATGATACGGTTCGCCGCTACTTTCAATATAAAGGATTTGAAGTGAAATACGTTTCAAACTTCACTGATGTTGATGACAAAATTATTAAAGCAGCTAATGAACTAGGTGAAGAAGTTTCTGAATTAACGAATCGGTTCATTAATGCTTATTTTGATGATATTACTGCGTTAGGTTGTAAAAAAGCAGATGTACATCCTCGTGTAACAAATCATATGGAAGATATTATTTCGTTTATCGGTACTCTTATAGAAAAAGGGTATGCTTATGAATCACAAGGAGATGTTTATTACCGCACACGTAAATTTGATGGCTACGGAAAACTTTCACATCAGTCGATTGATGATTTAAAAGTTGGGGCACGTATTGAAGCCGGTGAGAAAAAAGAGGACCCGCTTGATTTTGCGCTTTGGAAGGCGGCAAAACCGGGTGAAATCAAATGGGAGAGTCCTTGGGGAGATGGTCGACCAGGATGGCATATTGAATGTTCTGTAATGGCTCGTGAACATTTAGGTGACACAATTGACATTCATGCAGGAGGTCAAGACTTAACATTCCCTCATCATGAGAATGAGATTGCGCAATCTGAAAGTTATACAGGGAAAACCTTTGCTCGTTATTGGATGCATAACGGTTACATTAACATCGACAATGAAAAAATGTCGAAATCACTTGGTAACTTTGTTTTAGTAAATGATATCCGTCAGCAAATTGATCCCCAGGTTTTACGTTTCTTTATGCTGTCTGTACATTACCGTCACCCAATTAATTTTGCGCAAGATTTAGTTGAATCAGCACGTTCGGGTCTAGAACGACTTCGTACAGCATATTCAAATGTTCAATATCGCTTAAGCGCATCAGCAAACTTATCAAAAAATGGTGAAGAATATTTAGCGAAAATTGATGAAGTGAAAAAACAATTTGAAGTTGCAATGGACGACGACTTCAATACTGCAAATGCAATATCTGTATTATTTGAATTAGCGCGAATTGCAAATACGTACTTAAATGAAAGCAATACTGAAGAACGTGTGCTAAAAGCGTTGATTGAAACTTTTGATGTTCTTGGTGAAGTATTAGGCATTAAATTTTCCACTGAAGACGAACTTCTCGATGAAGAAATTGAAGCGTTGATAGAAGAAAGAAATATCGCACGTAAAAATCGTGATTTTGCCCGTTCTGATGAAATTCGTGACCAACTGTTAGGCATGAATATTGTTCTTGAAGATACTCGTCAAGGTACACGTTGGAAACGAGGTTTGTAAGATGCCGCAACTGCGTGTAGAAGATGTGAAACAATTAAATGCGTTAGCTTTAGCCTATATGGGGGATGCTGTTCTTGAGCAAAGAATAAGAGAGCATCTCCTCATAAAGGGGACGGCAAAACCAAATAGATTGCACAAAGAGGCAACAAACTATGTTTCTGCAAAAGCCCAGTCAATGATTGTTCACCGTTTAATCGATGAGAACTTTTTAACTGAGGAAGAAATTGCAGTATATAAAAGGGGCCGCAATGCAAAGTCTGGCTCTGTACCTAAAAACACCGATGTACTAACATATCGTAATAGTTCAGGATTTGAAGCGGTGTTAGGCAGTCTTTACTTAACAAAGCAAGTGGATCGTGTGAATGAGATTATTGATTATGCTATTCAAATAGTTGAACAATCAAAGGGGGCTTCGTAACATGAGTGAGCAAAATGGTGAAATGATTGCTGGAAAAAATCCAGTACTTGAAGCGCTTCGTTCAGGCCGTGAAATTAATAAATTATGGGTAGCTGAAGGGGTAAAAAAAGCAGGAATTCATGAGTTGTTAGACTTGGCTCGTGAACGTGGCGTCCTTGTTCAATTTGTTCCAAAGAAAAAAATCGATCAATTATCGGATGCAAACCATCAAGGGATAGTTGCCTCTGTGGCAGCTTATAAGTACGCGGAGTTAGAGGATTTATTTAATGCAGCAAAGGATAAAAATGAAGATCCTTTCTTCCTCATTTTAGATGAGTTGGAGGATCCTCATAACCTTGGTTCTATTATGCGTACTGCTGATGCGATTGGCGTACATGGCATTATTATTCCAAAACGCCGTGCAGTTGGACTGACTGCTGTTGTGGCGAAGGCTTCAACTGGTGCGATTGAACATGTTCCGGTTGTTCGTGTTACAAACCTTGCGCAAACGGTCGATGAACTAAAAGAACGTGGTATTTGGATAGCTGGTACAGACGCAAAAGGTTCGGCAGATTACCGAAAGATGGATGCAACCCTCCCATTAGCTATTATTATCGGCAGTGAAGGACGTGGAATGAGCCGTTTATTAAAAGATAAATGCGATTTTTTATATCACTTGCCGATGATTGGTCATGTTACATCACTTAATGCATCTGTGGCTGCTGCGTTGTTAATGTATGAAGTGTACAGAAAGCGTCAAGAAAAGAATGGATAAGATGCGTTATGCAAACGATTTTACTTGTTGATGGCTACAACATGATCGGCGCATGGAAAGAGCTGCGTCCTCTTCGTGATACTAATTTTGAGGAAGCCCGTAATCGCCTGCTTGACCTTATGGCAGAATATAGAGCTGCTATAGGGGCGCGGGTGATTGTTGTGTTTGATGCCCATTTAGTTCCAGGTGCGCAACAAACCTATGTTCAAAATGGTGTTGAAATTATTTATACTAGAAAAAATGAGACAGCAGATGAACGTATTGAAAAGTTAACAAATGAACTAAAGGGAAGAAAAATTCAAATCTATGTAGCTACCTCAGATATGACAGAGCAAAACGTAATTTTTGGAAATGGTGCACTTCGAAAATCCGCACGTGAATTAGAAATAGAAATGGAAATTATACAATCAAACATCTCAGCAGAAGTGAAGACGACACACGAGGAAAAACCGAAATCTAGAATACCTCTATCAAAAGAAGTTGAACTAGCTTTTGAGAAATGGAGAAGAGGTTTGAAATAACTAATTGACCGATATTTTCCATTTCCGTTATACTGTTCGTATTAGAATATCGAACGTTACTGGGGTGAGGCCGTTGCTAAAAGGTAGTCAAACACAAGTGTTACACCGATTTGAAGAGCTGTCAGATGAAATGCTTGTTGAGCAAGTACATCAAGGTAATACAGAAGCGTTAGATTATTTAATTACGAAATATCGGATGTTCGTTAAAGCGAAGGCACGTTCTTATTTTTTAATTGGAGCAGATAGGGAAGATATTGTCCAAGAAGGAATGATAGGTTTATATAAAGCAATACGAGATTTTAAGGGGGACAAGCTTTCCTCATTTCGTGCGTTTGCGGAGCTTTGTATTACTCGCCAAATTATAACTGCTATAAAAACGGCAACGCGTCAAAAGCACATTCCGCTTAATTCCTATGTTTCTCTCGATAAACCAATTTATGATGAGGAATCAGATCGTACATTAATGGACATCATTACGAGTTCGGAGTCAGAAGACCCTGAGTATTTAATGATTAATCGTGAAGAGTATTCACGCTTGGAAGAAAAGATTGGTGAAATATTAAGTGAGCTTGAGCAACAGGTACTTGCGTTATATTTAGATGGGCAATCGTATAACGAAATATCAGAAGAACTGAATCGCCATGTAAAATCGATTGATAATGCCCTGCAAAGAGTAAAACGCAAACTAGAGCGCCATCTTGAAATTGGTGAAATCGGATAAGCTAGCATTTCCGCTTGTTGACATCATAGTTATTAGGTGTTAGTCTTTAAAAGACAAAATGCCGAAATAGGTGAATTTCAAAATGGCAAAGAAGATAGTTTTATGCTGTGAGAAATGTGGGTCAAGAAACTACTCATTCAATGAAAAAGAAGGTTCAACAAAACGACTTGAATTGAAAAAGTTTTGTTCCCATTGCAATGAGCATACCGTGCATAAGCAAACACGATAACTTTATTCATCAAATAACATTGAAACATAGAATAGATGATTTTTTCGGAGGTTAAGCTAGAATGGGCAAGATTAAGCAATTTCTGCATGACGTAATGTCAGAAATGAGAAAGACAAGCTGGCCAAAAAGTAAAGAGCTTACAAAATATACAGTTGTCGTAGTTTCAACAGTTATTTTTATGGCAATATTTTTTGTGTTAGTTGATTTAGGCGTTTCGAAACTATTCCGTTGGTATTTAGATTTATAATTCATGCAATGTTAATATTTTGAAAATAGCCCGTCTTGAAGTTTGCGGGTTTTTTTCATTTGTTTTTATCTTCATTCAATAGGGGTTCAAACCTCTACTGAATGAAGATAAAGCCTCTGGCAGATGTCACGGATTTCGCGGGGAGTTGAGATAAGGAAGTTAACCTAAGTACGTCGCATCCATGCGACAACGGTTAACTGACCAACATTATGTTGGCCCAAACACGAGTCCGAAATCCGGACATAATTACGTCAAGGCGTAATTGATTAATTGTTGTAATTTGTGATAAACGTAAGAATATGAAGTTTCGTAAATACACATGCGACATAGTGAAGGAGGGACGGACGAAAGGTCCGAAAATAATATGGAAAAAAGATGGTATGTAGTTCATACTTATTCAGGCTATGAAAATCGCGTAAAGGCAAACCTTGAAAAGCGTGTAGAAACGATGGGGATGCAGGATAATATTTTCCGCGTTATAGTTCCGGAGCATGAAGAAACAGATTTAAAAGATGGCAAAAAACGTACAGTTATGCGTAAAGTATTCCCTGGTTATGTACTGGTAGAAATGATTTTAACAGATGAGTCATGGTATGTGGTGCGTAATACTCCAGGAGTAACGGGCTTTATCGGTTCATCTGGCGGTGGAGCAAAACCAACTCCGTTGTTGCCGGAAGAAGTAGACCGTTTACTGCGTCAAATGGGTATTACCAAAAAGGCAATCGGCGAATTAGACGTAACTGTCGGCGAAGTAGTAGAAGTATTGGATGGTCCATTTGCCCACTTCCAAGGTAAAGTGGAAGAAATTGACCTAGAAAAAGGGAAAGTAAAAGTAATTATCGATATGTTCGGTCGCGAAACTAAGATGGAACTTGATTTTGAACAAATTCAAAAAATATAGTGTTATGTTAAAAACTTGAACATAGAAATTTGTAAAAAATAGTTTATGCATATTCGAAATAATTGATGAATGGTGTAAAGATCCTTGGGGAACAGAGTGCCATAAACGCAAATTCGATTTTATAAACGGATAATATTTATACTTGCTTATATAAATTAAAAGTGGTATCATTTCATAGGTCAGACTGTCAATTTGATAGTCTGTCATATAAATTAATTTTTTAATGTTATCGGCAATTAGCTGACAGACAGATATTGAGTGGGAGGGGCAACCCAATTACCACATCACGGACTTAAGGAGGTGTGTCTCGTGGCTAAAAAAGTTATTAAAATTGTAAAACTTCAAATCCCTGCTGGTAAAGCTAACCCAGCTCCACCGGTTGGTCCTGCACTAGGTCAAGCGGGTGTAAATATCATGGGATTCTGTAAGGAGTTCAACGCTCGTACTGCTGATCAAGCTGGTTTAATTATCCCAGTTGAAATCACAGTTTTCGAAGACCGTTCTTTCACTTTCATTACAAAAACTCCACCTGCAGCAGTGTTACTTAAAGTAGCAGCAGGTATCCAATCTGGATCAGGTGAACCAAACCGTAAAAAAGTTGCAACGGTTAAACGTGATAAAGTTCGCGAAATCGCTGAACAAAAAATGCCAGACCTAAACGCTGCATCAGTTGAAGCGGCTATGGCGATGGTTGAAGGTACAGCACGAAGCATGGGTATTGTTATCGAAGACTAATTCCCATTTTTACTTGATGATGATGTTTTTGTTTTTGGAGGTTGCGTTAAGTTCGTATTGAACTCTCGCAACCTCTATTCGTGGGAGGAATATCCGCTACAACCACAATCAAGGAGGAAAAGATAATGGTAAAAAAAGGTAAAAGACTGCAAGAGGCAGCTAAATTAGTTGACCGTTCAAAATTATACACTGCTGAAGAAGCAATCGCTTTAGCAAAACAAACAAGTACTGTAAACTTCGATGCAACAGTTGAAGTTGCATTCAAACTAGGTATCGACACTCGTAAAAACGACCAACAAATCCGTGGTGCAGTAGTACTGCCAAACGGAACTGGTAAATCTCAACGCGTATTAGTTTTCGCTAAAGGCGAAAAACTTAAAGAAGCAGAAGCTGCTGGCGCTGACTACGTAGGCGATGCTGAATATATCAACAAAATCCAACAAGGTTGGTTTGAGTTCGACGTTATCGTTGCAACTCCAGACATGATGGGTGAAGTTGGTAAACTTGGTCGTGTATTAGGACCTAAAGGTTTAATGCCAAACCCTAAAACTGGTACTGTAACATTTGACGTAACAAAAGCAATCGAAGAAATCAAAGCTGGTAAAGTAGAATACCGTGCAGATAAAGCTGGTATTATCCACGCTCCTATCGGTAAAGTTTCTTTCGATACAGAAAAATTAGTAGAAAACTTCTTAGCTGTATTTGATGTAGTACAAAAAGCTAAACCAGCTGCAGCTAAAGGTACTTACATGAAATCTGTAAACGTTACAACAACAATGGGACCATCAGTGAAAATTGATGCTTCTAGCGTAGTTAACAAATAATAAAATTAAAAAATGTTGACAACGACTCCCTTCTTTGGTAAGATGGATGTCGTTGTGAATATCCATTTGTACCGTAGACAGTAGGGGTGCTTGTCACTTAATGATCCTACCGAGGACATCGAAATCGGATTCTTTTTAGATGATGAATTTTCAGCCTCTAGTCTGCATTTGACTAGGGGCTTTTCTTTTGTCGGTATAAATGACCCATTCTAATAGGAGGTGTCAATCATGAGCAATGCTATTGAAACGAAAAAAGTTCAAGTACAAGAAATCGCTGAGAAATTCAAATCTGCTTCATCGGTAGTTGTTGTAGATTACCGCGGTTTAACTGTTGCTCAAGTTACAGAACTTCGTAAACAACTTCGCGAAGCTGGTGTTGAGTTCAAAGTTTACAAAAACACTTTAACTCGTCGTGCTACAGAAATCGCTGGTGTTGAAGGGATTAACGAATTCTTAACTGGTCCAAACGCTGTTGCGTTCTCTAATGAAGACGTAGTAGCTCCAGCAAAAATTATCAATGACTTCGCTAAAAAGAACGAAGCACTTGAAATCAAAGCTGGTATCATCGAAGGTAATGTATCTTCAGCTGATGACGTTAAAGCACTTGCAGAACTTCCATCACGCGAAGGTCTACTTTCAATGCTTTTATCTGTACTTCAAGCTCCAATGCGCAACTTCGCGCTTGCAACAAAAGCTGTTGCAGAACAAAAAGAAGAACAAGGCGCGTAAGTGTAGCCTGAACTTCAAATTAAACATCGGGCAAGTTGCCTAAAAATAACAACAATATCCATATAGGAGGAAAATAAAATGAACAAAGAGCAAATCTTAGAAGCTATTAAAGCTATGACAGTTCTTGAATTAAACGATTTAGTAAAAGCAATCGAAGAAGAATTTGGTGTAACAGCTGCTGCTCCTGTAGCAGTAGTAGGTGGCGCTGGTGCAGCTGCTGCTGAAGAAAAAACTGAATTTGATGTAGTACTAGCTAACGCTGGTGACCAAAAAATCAAAGTTATCAAAGTAGTACGTGAAATCACTGGTCTTGGATTAAAAGAAGCTAAAGAATTAGTTGACAACGCTCCAAAACCACTTAAAGAAGGCGTATCTAAAGAAGAAGCTGAAGAAATCAAAGCTAAACTTGATGAAGTTGGCGCTACAATCGAAGTTAAGTAATTTATTGCTTATCTTATTTTCAATAAATAAAGAAAGCTCGTCTATTTTGACGGGCTTTCTTCATTTCTTTGAGGAGGGCAGTTAAGATGTCTGAACATTATTATTCAAAGAAGCCTCAAACTGAAAGTAAACCACGCCAATGGAAATTTACATTACTCGGACACTCGTTTTTATTTGAAACGGATGCAGGTGTATTTAGTAAAAGCGAAGTAGATTTTGGATCCCGTGTTTTAATTGAGACCTTTAAATTGCCGGATATCGATGGAGCGATTTTAGATGTCGGCTGTGGGTATGGCCCGATTGGACTTTCAATTGCGAAGCAAAATCCTCATCGATTAGTATACATGATGGATATTAATGAACGAGCAGTTGCGTTATCGCAAAAAAACGCGCAATTAAACGGAATTCAAAATGTACGAATATTTGAAAGTGATGGACTTGCTGCGGTTGATCATGAATTGCAAGTTGCTGCGATCTTAACCAATCCACCAATTCGAGCTGGAAAAGAAACGATCTTTAAATTTTATGATGGTGCTTTTGAAAGGCTAGTTTCAGGTGGGGAACTGTGGATTGTAATTCAAAAGAAACAAGGAGCGCCATCTACATTAAATCATCTAGAAGAAAAATTTGCAGAAGTAGACATTGTTGAGAAGAAAAAGGGGTATTGGATTATACGTGCAAAAAAATAATCCTTACTGTATTGCTAAGCATTTAAGGTGCTAAAGGTATAGAGTAGAAGTCTCTAATTTGATTAATTATAAAATATTGACTTGACAAATGGGCTATGATAACATAATAAAATGCAAAATTATTATTTTGTGGGAGTGTGCCCTTTTGTATGCAATGCTGTTGTGCTGGGTATACTTGCCATGAATAAGTTTAGTTTAACCGAAAATGACGTCTAAGGAAAGACTCGTTTTCTTTTTGGTAGAAAAGAAAGTGTAAACCTCCTTTTCTACATAACTGCAACCAGGTTTATCGTATGGTGATAAACCAAGTTTTCTAATCTTTCGAAATCATACACCATTTAGATGATTTTGCAAAGACCTATTATCGCTTTAATGAGGGGTGAATGAGTTGACAGGTCAACTAGTTCAGTACGGACAACACCGCCAGCGTAGAAGCTTTGCGCGTATTAAAGAGGTGCTGGAGCTTCCGAATTTAATTGAAATTCAAACAGCATCTTACGAGTGGTTCCTTGAAGAAGGGTTGCGTGAGATGTTCCGCGACATTTCTCCAATCGAAGATTTTACAGGCAATCTTTCACTTGAATTCATCGATTATACTTTAGGAGAGCCTAAGTATGATGTTGATGAATGTAAAGAACGTGACGTTACTTATGCTGCACCTTTGCGTGTAAAAGTACGTCTCCACAACAAAGAAACAGACGAAGTAAAAGAGCAAGATGTCTTTATGGGTGATTTCCCATTAATGACGGAAACAGGTACATTTGTAATTAATGGTGCCGAACGCGTTATCGTTTCACAATTAGTACGTTCGCCAAGTGTTTATTTCCATGATAAAACTGATAAAAATGGTAAAAAAGGCTTTGGTGCAACTGTAATTCCAAACCGTGGTGCTTGGTTAGAGTACGAAACAGATGCTAAAGACGTTGTTTATGTACGCATCGATCGCACACGTAAACTACCAGTTACAGTATTGCTGCGTGCTTTAGGATTCGGTTCAGACCAAGAAATTATTGAAATTCTTGGTGATAATGAGTACTTACGTAATACGCTTGAAAAAGATAATACTGATAGCACTGAAAAAGCGCTGTTAGAAATCTATGAGCGACTACGTCCAGGTGAACCGCCAACAGTAGAAAGCGCTAAAAGTTTGTTATATTCTCGTTTCTTCGATGCTAAACGTTATGATTTAGCAAACGTTGGACGTTATAAAATGAATAAAAAGCTTCACATTAAAAATCGTTTGTTTAACCAAACGATTGCAGAAGCTCTTGTTGATCCTGAAACAGGAGAAATTTTAGTTGAAAAAGGTACTGTTCTTGACCGCCGTACTTTGGATCGTATTATCCCTTATTTAGAAAAGGGCATTGGCTTCCGCACGTTATCACAAGTTGGTGGCGTACTTGAAGAAGATGTAACGATTCAATCGATTAAAATCTATGCACCAAATGATGAAGCGCAAAAAGAAATTAACATTATTTCAAACGCTTATATCGATGAAGAAGTGAAGCATATTACTCCAGCTGATGTTATTGCTTCAATGTCTTACTTCTTCAATTTATTGCACGGCGTAGGTAATACGGATGATATTGACCATTTAGGTAATCGCCGCTTACGTTCTGTAGGTGAATTGTTGCAAAATCAATTCCGTATCGGGTTGTCCCGTATGGAACGTGTAGTACGTGAACGTATGTCGATTAATGACACAGCGTCTATCGTGCCTCAACAATTAATTAATATTCGTCCTGTAATTGCATCGATTAAAGAGTTCTTTGGTAGCTCTCAATTATCTCAATTCATGGACCAAACAAACCCACTAGCAGAATTAACGCACAAACGTCGTCTTTCTGCATTAGGACCTGGTGGTTTAACACGTGAACGCGCTGGTATGGAAGTGCGTGACGTTCACTATTCCCACTATGGCCGTATGTGTCCAATCGAGACTCCTGAGGGTCCAAACATTGGTTTAATTAACTCACTTTCATCATTTGCGAAAGTAAATAAATTTGGTTTCATTGAAACTCCATATCGCCGTGTTGATCCAGAAACAGGGCAAGTTACAGAACAAATCGACTACTTAACAGCTGATGAAGAAGATAACTACATCGTTGCACAAGCAAACTCACCATTAAATCCAGATGGTACATTTGCAAAAGAAGAAGTTTTAGGACGTTTCCGTGGTGATAACACAGTATTTAAAAGAGACCGTGTTGACTATATGGACGTATCTCCTAAACAAGTAGTTTCTGCTGCGACAGCATGTATTCCATTCTTAGAAAACGACGACTCAAACCGTGCGTTAATGGGTGCGAACATGCAACGTCAAGCTGTTCCGTTATTAAATCCTGAAGCGCCGTTCGTTGGTACTGGTATGGAACATGTCAACGCTCGTGATTCTGGTGCAGCTGTAGTAAATAAATACCACGGTATTGTGGAACATGTTGAAGCACGTTCTATTCATGTGCGTCGCATAGAAGAAATTGATGGTAAAGAAGTTAAAGGTGAGTTAACGAAGTATAAACTTCAAAAATTCACTCGTTCTAACCACGGTACTTCGATTAACCAACGTCCAATCGTAAAAGTTGGCGATCGTGTTAAACCGAAAGATATTTTAGCTGATGGACCATCTATGGAAAAAGGCGAACTTGCCCTTGGACGCAACGTTTTAGTTGCCTTCATGACATGGGAAGGTTTCAACTACGAAGACGCCGTTATTATGAACGAACGTCTAGTAAAAGATGATGTTTATACTTCTGTTCATATTGAAGAATATGAATCAGAATCTCGTGATACAAAACTTGGACCTGAAGAAATCACTCGCGATATTCCAAACGTTGGTGAAGATGCGCTTCGCAACCTAGATGACCGAGGAATTATCCGTATCGGTGCAGAAGTTCGCGATGGTGATATTCTTGTAGGTAAAGTAACTCCTAAAGGGGTAACAGAGCTAACTGCTGAAGAAAGATTGTTACATGCAATCTTTGGTGAAAAAGCTCGTGAAGTTCGTGATACTTCATTGCGTGTGCCTCATGGAGCGGGTGGTATCGTTCTTGATGTTAAAGTCTTCAATCGTGAAGATGGCGATGAGCTGCCTCCAGGTGTTAACCAATTAGTTCGTGTTTATATTGTTCAAAAACGTAAAATCCGGGTTGGGGACAAAATGGCCGGACGTCACGGTAACAAAGGGGTTATCTCTCGTATCTTACCAGAAGAAGATATGCCATTTATGCCAGACGGAACTCCTGTTGATATCATGTTAAATCCACTTGGGGTACCATCTCGTATGAATATCGGACAAGTTTTAGAGCTTCACTTAGGTATGGCTGCTCGTTACCTAGGCCTTCATATGGCTACACCAGTATTTGATGGAGCAAATGAAGAGGATGTTTGGGAAACAATGGAAGAAGCGGGTATGAACCGCGATGGTAAAACAATTCTTTATGATGGACGTTCTGGGGAACCATTCGACAACCGTGTATCTGTAGGTATCATGTACATGATCAAATTAGCACACATGGTTGACGATAAACTTCATGCTCGTTCAACTGGTCCATATTCACTTGTTACACAACAACCACTTGGAGGTAAAGCGCAATTCGGTGGTCAACGTTTCGGTGAGATGGAGGTTTGGGCACTTGAAGCTTATGGTGCTGCGTATACACTTCAAGAAATCTTAACAATTAAATCCGACGATGTTGTTGGTCGGGTGAAAACATACGAGGCAATTGTTAAGGGTGAAAGTGTTCCAGAACCAGGTGTTCCAGAGTCTTTCAAAGTATTAATTAAAGAGCTTCAATCATTAGGTTTAGATGTAAAAATGTTAACAATCAATGACGAAGAAGTTGAGCTTCGCGATCTTGATGATGAAGACGAACTTCAGCCAACAGATGCATTAAACATCTTACCTCCTAGTGATAAGGAAGAAGACGCAGTAGAAACTTTTGAATAATGTTTCATAAATTTGGGCAGGTATAAATATCTGCCTGCCCTTCTTTTTTTAAATATTTAAGCAAACCGTTACTTTAAAATTAATTGTTGAGCTTCGGAAAGTCGTTAGAGGACTTATACTAAAGGGAGGTAGGCTCCTTGATAGACGTTAATGAATTTGAATATATGAAAATTGGTTTAGCTTCACCTGATAAGATTCGTTCTTGGTCATATGGGGAAGTTAAAAAACCAGAAACAATCAACTATCGTACTTTAAAACCAGAAAAAGATGGTCTGTTCTGTGAACGCATTTTCGGACCTACAAAAGACTGGGAATGTCACTGCGGTAAATACAAACGTGTACGTTATAAAGGCGTAGTTTGTGACCGTTGTGGTGTTGAAGTAACACGTGCAAAAGTTCGTCGTGAACGTATGGGTCACATTGAATTAGCTGCTCCTGTATCACATATTTGGTACTTCAAAGGTATTCCAAGCCGCATGGGACTTATTCTTGATATGTCTCCACGTGCATTGGAAGAAGTAATTTACTTTGCTTCTTATGTAGTAATCGATTCAGGTGCTACATCGTTAGAAAAGAAACAACTTCTTTCTGAAAAAGAATATCGTGCATACCGTGAAAAATTCGGCAATGATTTTGAAGCTGCTATGGGTGCAGAAGCGATTAAAAAACTTCTAGAACAAATTGATTTAGAAGATGAAACAAATGTATTAAAAGAAGAGCTGAAAACTGCTCAAGGTCAACGTCGTACTCGTGCAATTAAACGTCTAGAAGTAATCGAGTCATTCCGTAACTCTGGCAACAAACCAGAATGGATGATTTTAGACGTACTGCCAGTTATTCCGCCAGAGCTGCGTCCAATGGTGCAATTAGATGGCGGACGTTTTGCAACTTCTGACTTGAACGACTTATATCGCCGTGTAATTAACCGTAACAATCGTTTAAAACGACTACTTGACCTTGGTGCACCAAGCATTATCGTACAAAACGAAAAACGTATGCTGCAAGAAGCGGTTGATGCTTTAATAGATAACGGCCGTCGTGGTCGTCCTGTTACAGGTCCTGGTAACCGTCCGTTAAAATCACTTTCACATATGTTAAAAGGGAAACAAGGCCGTTTCCGTCAAAACTTACTTGGTAAACGTGTTGACTATTCAGGTCGTTCCGTTATCGTAGTAGGTCCAAACTTAAAAATGTATCAATGCGGTCTTCCAAAAGAAATGGCTATCGAATTATTCAAGCCTTTCGTAATGAAAGAGCTTGTTGAACGTGGTCTTGCTCATAACATTAAAAGTGCAAAACGTAAAATTGAGCGTCTGCACAACGAAGTTTGGGACGTTTTAGAAGACGTAATTCGTGAGCATCCAGTGTTGTTAAACCGTGCACCGACATTACACCGTCTTGGTATTCAAGCATTTGAACCTACATTAGTAGAAGGTCGTGCAATTCGTCTTCACCCATTAGTATGTACAGCTTATAACGCTGACTTTGATGGTGACCAAATGGCGGTTCACGTTCCATTATCTGCAGAAGCGCAAGCAGAGGCCCGTCTATTAATGCTTGCTGCTCAAAACATCTTAAACCCTAAAGATGGTAAACCTGTTGTTACTCCATCTCAGGATATGGTATTAGGTAACTATTACTTAACTCTTGAGCGTCAAGGTGCTCGTGGGGAAGGCTCTGTTTTCTATGGTCCAGACGAAGTGCTAATTGCATACCAAACTGGTAAAGTGCATTTACACACTCGTATTGCGGTTAAAGCAAGTTCATTAAACAATCAAACGTTTACAGAAGAACAAAATAAAATGTTCTTATTAACTACAGTAGGTAAGGTAATTTTCAATGAAATTCTTCCTGAATCATTCCCTTACATTAATGAACCAACAGCAGTTAACCTTGAGCAAAAAACACCAGAGAAATACTTCACAACTTTAACGATTGATGAAGAAACATTAAAAGAAGTAGAGGCTTCTGAAGGGTACAATGCGCTTTCAGATGCTGAAAAGGTTGAAGCACAACGACAAGCAGTGTTGAAGAAACATTTTGCTTCTGTTGCTCCAATCAGTCCATTCCGTAAGAAATTCTTAGGAAACATCATTGCGGAAGTGTTTAAACGATTCCATATTACAGAAACGTCTAAAATGCTTGACCGTATGAAAGACCTAGGATTCAAATATTCTACAAAAGCTGGTATTACAGTTGCGATTTCAGATATCGTCGTATTACCGGAGAAAAATGAAATCTTAGACGAAGCACAGAAGAAAGTAGATAAAGTAATGGTTCAATTCCGTCGTGGTTTAATTACGGAAGAAGAACGTTACGACCGCGTAATCTCAAGCTGGTCTGCTGCAAAAGATGAAATTCAGTCTAAACTGATGGACTCTTTACCAGATACTAACCCAATCTTCATGATGAGTGACTCTGGTGCCCGTGGTAACGCATCAAACTTCACTCAACTTGCAGGTATGCGTGGTTTAATGGCCAACCCAGCTGGTCGTATCATCGAACTTCCAATTAAATCTTCATTCCGTGAAGGTTTAACTGTATTGGAATACTTCATCTCTACACACGGTGCTCGTAAAGGTTTAGCCGATACAGCTTTAAAAACTGCCGATTCTGGTTACTTAACTCGTCGTTTAGTAGACGTAGCACAAGATGTTATTGTACGCGAAGATGATTGTGGTACAGACCGTGGTTTAACGATTGGTGCTTTAATGGAAGGTACAGAAGTAATCGAAACATTGGAAGAACGTATTGTTGGCCGTCATACAAAGAAAACAATTCGTCACCCTGAAACAGGTGCGGTTATTTTAGAACGCGATCAATTAATCACTCAAGATATTGCACGTGAAATTGAAGACGCTGGTATTGCTGAAGTGACAATTCGTTCTGCATTCACATGTAATACAAAGCATGGCGTATGTAAAAAATGTTATGGTATTAACCTAGCAACAGGTGAAGAAGTAGAAGTTGGGGAAGCGGTAGGTATTATCGCAGCTCAATCGATCGGTGAGCCTGGTACACAATTAACAATGCGTACATTCCACACTGGTGGTGTTGCTGGTAACGATATTACACAAGGTCTTCCACGTATCCAAGAAATTTTTGAAGCTCGTAATCCAAAAGGGCAAGCGGTTATCTCAGAAATTTCAGGTGTTGTATCTGAAATCGAAGAAATTCGTGAAGGCTTAAAAGAAATTACAATTCAAGGTGAAATTGAAACACGTAAATATCAAGCACCTTATAATGCACGCTTAAAAGTACAACTTAACGATTCAATTAAACCTGGTCAGATTCTTACAGAGGGCTCTATTGATCCAAAACAATTATTAAAGGTTAAAGATGTTGCCACTGTTCAAGAATACTTATTAAAAGAAGTGCAAAAAGTATACCGTATGCAAGGGGTAGAAATTGGCGACAAACATATCGAAGTAATGGTACGCCAAATGCTTCGTAAAGTACGTGTAATCGAAGCAGGTGATACAGATGTACTACCAGGTTCATTACTAGATATTCACCAATTCTCAGAGGCGAACAAAGAAGCAATTCTAGGCGGTAAAAATCCTGCAACATGTCGTCCTGTAATCCTAGGTATTACAAAAGCATCTCTTGAAACAGAATCATTCTTATCTGCTGCATCATTCCAAGAAACAACTCGTGTGTTAACGGATGCTGCAATTAAAGGTAAACGTGATGAGCTTCTTGGTCTGAAGGAAAACGTAATTATCGGTAAACTAGTTCCTGCAGGTACTGGTATGCAACGCTACCGACAAATTCGTATTGAAGAAGACGCTGTAGAAGCTACAGAAGAATTTTCTTCTGCTGAATAATAATAGTAAAATCACTCGGGGGAGCATCCTTCTCCCGAGTGGATTTTATAAAAAATATTGACAGTTTAAATTGATAGTGATAATATACTAAAGGTTGATAGTTAACTGTCTGTGCTTCGGAGGATATGAAAATGTCTTATGAAAAAGTAAAACAGGCCAGTAAAACAATCATAGGTACAAAGCAAGCAGTGAAAGCAATCCGTGCTGGTCAAGTGACAGAGCTTTTTGTAGCACTTGATGCAGACAGTTGGGTAACCGATCCAGTCATTATTCTTGCAAAAGAAGTCGGCGTACCAGTGAGTCTCGTTGAGTCTAAAAAAGAACTTGGCAAAGCTTGTGGTATTCATGTTGGAGCTGCGGTTGTTGCAATCGCTGTAAGTTAGTTTTTGTGTGTGAAACACAAAGACTTTGTTTTTACCCTAAAAATGAACCACCTGGATGTGTGGTATTACAAGGAATAAATGAAGGGAGGAAAAACCGATGCCTACAATTAACCAATTGGTACGTAAGCCTCGTAAATCCAAAGTAACGAAATCAAATTCACCAGCGTTAAACAAGGGATATAACAGCTTTAAAAAATCTTTAACAAATGTTAATTCTCCTCAAAAACGTGGTGTTTGTACTCGTGTAGGTACTATGACACCTAAAAAACCAAACTCAGCGTTACGTAAATATGCTCGTGTACGCTTAACTAACCAAATCGAAGTTACAGCTTACATTCCTGGTGAAGGTCACAACCTACAAGAACACAGCGTAGTATTAATCCGCGGTGGACGTGTAAAAGACTTACCAGGGGTACGTTACCATATCGTTCGTGGTGCTCTTGATACTGCTGGTGTAAACGGCCGTATGCAATCACGTTCTCTATACGGTACAAAACGTCCAAAAGAGAAAAAATAATCTAGTTTCCTGAAATAACACATGCCTTTGTAATTCATATTTGTTTTTGAATTCATATGAAATGTGCGCACGATTCGAAAGTGAATATAGAATGCAAATGGCAACTTGATTAGATAAAAGAGATAATTACTTGAAAGGAGGAAAACACATGCCTCGTAAAGGTCCTGTTTCCAAACGTGACGTGTTACCAGATCCAATTTATAATTCAAAACTAGTAACTCGTTTAATCAATAAAATGATGATTGATGGTAAAAGAGGTACTTCTCAAAAGATCTTATACGGTGCGTTCGAATTAGTTAAAGAACGTTCTGGTCAAGATCCATTAGAAGTATTTGAAGCTGCATTAAATAACGTAATGCCAGTTCTTGAAGTACGTGCTCGCCGTGTTGGTGGTTCTAACTACCAAGTACCAGTTGAAGTACGTCCAGAACGTCGTATTACTTTAGGTCTTCGTTATTTAGTTAACTATTCTCGTCTTCGTGGTGAAAAAACTATGGAAGAACGTTTAGCTAACGAAATCTTAGACGCATCTAACAACACTGGTGCATCAGTTAAAAAACGCGAAGATATGCACAAAATGGCAGAAGCAAACAAAGCATTTGCACACTATCGTTGGTAATTTAAACTACGTGCTAGCTGCGTGCTAGTACGTAGATTTAAATATATAATCAACAAAAAAAGTCTATACCCAATATGGAAGGAGAAAATTTCCTATGAAACGCGAATTCTCACTAGAGAATACACGTAATATTGGGATCATGGCTCATATTGATGCTGGTAAAACAACAACAACTGAGCGTATCCTTTATTACACTGGTAAGATTCACAAAATCGGTGAAACTCATGAAGGTGCCTCTCAAATGGACTGGATGGAGCAAGAGCAAGAACGTGGTATCACTATCACTTCTGCTGCGACAACAGCTCAATGGAAAGGCAACCGAGTAAACATCATCGACACACCAGGACACGTAGACTTCACTGTTGAGGTTGAACGTTCATTACGTGTACTTGATGGAGCGGTAACAGTACTTGATGCTCAATCTGGTGTTGAGCCACAAACTGAAACTGTATGGCGTCAAGCTACAACTTATGGTGTTCCACGTATCGTTTTTGTTAACAAAATGGATAAAATTGGTGCGGACTTCTTGTACTCAGTGAAAACTCTTCACGATCGTTTACAAGCAAACGCTCACCCAATTCAATTACCAATCGGTGCTGAAGATGCATTCGAAGCAATTATCGATTTAGTTGAAATGAAGGCTACATTCTACGGAAACGACCTAGGTACTGATATCGAGGTTCGTGAAATTCCAGAAGAACACAAAGCACAAGCTGAAGAATACCGTGAAAAATTAATTGAAGCGGTTGCTGAATTAGATGAAGAGCTTATGGAAAAATACTTCGCTGGTGAAGAAATCACGAACGAAGAATTAAAAGCTGGTATCCGTAAAGCTACATTATCAGTACAATTCTACCCAGTTCTTTGTGGTACTGCATTTAAAAACAAAGGTGTTCAATTAATGCTTGATGCTGTAATTGACTATCTACCAGCTCCAACTGACGTAGAAGCAATTAAAGGTGTAGATCCTGATACAGGTGAAGAAATTGTTCGTCATTCTAGCGATGAAGAACCATTCTCTGCATTAGCATTTAAAGTTATGACTGACCCTTATGTTGGTAAACTAACTTTCTTCCGTGTGTACTCTGGTATTTTAGAATCAGGTTCATACGTACAAAACTCTACAAAAGGTAAGCGTGAACGTGTTGGACGTATCCTTCAAATGCACGCTAACTCTCGTGAAGAAATTACAAAAGTTTACGCGGGAGATATCGCAGCTGCTGTAGGTCTTAAAGATACTACAACTGGTGACACTCTTTGTGACGAGAAAAACCTTGTTATCTTAGAGTCTATGGAATTCCCAGAACCAGTTATTGATTTATCATTAGAACCAAAATCAAAAGCAGACCAAGATAAAATGAGTCAAGCTTTACAAAAGCTTCAAGAAGAAGATCCAACATTCCGTGCATATACAAACCAAGAAACTGGTCAAACAATCATTTCTGGTATGGGTGAACTTCACCTTGACATTATTGTTGACCGTATGAAACGTGAATTCAAAGTTGAAGCTAACGTAGGGGCTCCACAGGTTTCTTACCGTGAAACATTCCGCGGTTCAGCTCAAGTTGAAGGTAAATTTGTTCGCCAATCTGGTGGTCGTGGTCAATTCGGTCACGTTTGGATTGAATTCTCTCCAAACGAAGAAGGTAAAGGATTCGAATTCGAAAACGCAATCGTTGGTGGGGTTGTTCCTCGTGAATATATCCCAGCAGTTGAAGCTGGTCTTAAAGATGCACTTGAAAATGGTGTACTTGCTGGTTTCCCAGTAATCGATATCAAAGCGAAATTATTCGATGGATCATACCATGATGTTGACTCTAACGAAATGGCATTCAAAATCGCTGCTTCTATGGCACTTAAAAACGCAGTTTCTAAATGTAACCCTGTTCTTTTAGAGCCTGTGATGAAAGTAGAAGTAGTAATTCCTGAAGAATACCTTGGAGATATCATGGGTAACATTACTTCTCGTCGTGGACGTGTAGAAGGTATGGAAGCTCGTGGTAACGCACAAGTTGTTCGTGCAATGGTTCCACTTTCTGAAATGTTCGGATATGCGACTACATTACGTTCTGCTACTCAAGGTCGTGGTGTATTCTCAATGGTATTCGATCACTATGAAGAAGTGCCTAAATCAATTGCAGAAGATATCATCAAAAAAAATAAAGGTGAATAATTGAAATTTCATCTTGTATCAAGTATAAATAATTTGTAAGCTATGATTGACTGGCTGAGAAGGGCCCTTATCAGCCAGCAGTTGTAACATAAAAAAATAATAAAAACACATATTAGGAGGCTAACTCTAATGGCTAAAGAAAAATTTGACCGTTCGAAAACGCATGCTAACATTGGTACAATCGGACACGTTGACCATGGTAAAACTACATTAACTGCTGCAATCGCAACAGTTCTTTCAAAACGTCTTGGTGGGGAAGCAAAATCTTACGACCAAATCGATAACGCTCCAGAAGAAAAAGAACGCGGTATCACAATCAATACTTCTCACGTAGAGTATGAAACTGAAACTCGTCACTATGCACACGTTGACTGCCCAGGACACGCTGACTATGTTAAAAACATGATCACTGGTGCTGCTCAAATGGACGGCGGTATCTTAGTAGTATCTGCTGCTGACGGCCCAATGCCACAAACTCGTGAGCACATCCTTTTATCACGCCAAGTAGGTGTACCTTACTTAGTAGTATTCTTAAACAAATGTGATATGGTTGATGACGAAGAGTTATTAGAATTAGTAGAAATGGAAGTACGTGACTTACTTTCTGAATACGATTTCCCAGGTGACGATGTTCCTGTAATCAAAGGTTCTGCTCTTAAAGCTCTTGAAGGTGAACCAGAATGGGAAGAGAAAATCGTTGAATTAATGGATGCTGTAGATAACTACATCCCAACTCCAGAACGTGACACTGAAAAACCATTCATGATGCCAGTAGAGGACGTATTCTCTATCACTGGTCGTGGTACAGTTGCAACTGGTCGTGTAGAACGCGGTCAAGTTAAAGTTGGTGACGTTATCGAAATCATCGGTTTAGTAGAAGAACCAAAATCAACTACTGTAACTGGTGTTGAAATGTTCCGTAAATTATTAGATTATGCTGAAGCTGGTGACAACATCGGTGCTTTACTTCGTGGTGTTGCTCGTGAAGAAGTACAACGTGGACAAGTATTAGCTAAACCAGGCTCAATCACTCCACACACTACTTTCAAAGCTGAAGTTTACGTATTATCAAAAGAAGAAGGTGGACGTCACACTCCATTCTTCTCAAACTACCGTCCTCAGTTCTACTTCCGTACAACTGACGTAACTGGTGTTATTAACTTACCAGAAGGCGTAGAAATGGTTATGCCTGGTGACAACATCGAAATGAACGTTGAGTTAATCTCTCCAATCGCTCTTGAAGAAGGTACAAAATTCTCTATCCGTGAGGGTGGCCGTACTGTAGGAGCTGGAGTAGTAGCTTCTATCCAAAAATAATTTAGCTTTTAGCTTTCTAAACCAATTCGTGGGGACGCCTACGAATTGGTTTTTTTTCTTATAAAAGTGATCACCTTATTTCTTCCATCTATTTCTATTCAGGTGTTACAATTGGATTTGAGGGGTGATTTGATGAATACAAAAATTCTTTTAATAGAAGATGATCGATCAATTTTTGAAATGATTCAAGAACGTTTTGAAGGATGGGACATGCATGTAGTTGGACCACCTGATTTTCAAAAAGTGATGGATTATTTTATAGAAGAAGAGCCGCATTTAGTCATAATTGATATACAATTGCCTGCCTTTGATGGGTTTCATTGGTGCAGAGAGATACGTGCAGTTTCCAAAGTCCCTATTATATTTTTATCTTCACGTGATCATCCATTGGATATGGTTATGGCAATGCAGATGGGTGCTGATGATTTTGTTCAAAAACCATTTCATATGGAAGTTCTTTTAGCAAAGGTACAGGCTATTTTGCGTAGAACATATGATTATATCGAAGAACACAAGGAGCTGATTCGTTGGAACGGTGCTACAATCGATTACGGAAAAGGAATAATTAGTCTCGGAAGCAAAACCTGTGAATTAACAAAAAATGAACTATTTATTTTACGTATATTGTTGCAGCAAGTTGATAATATCGTTTCAAGAGATGAACTCATGCGAAAATTATGGGATGATGAACGATTCGTCAATGATAATACACTATCGGTCAATGTAAATCGATTGCGTATTAAGCTTGAAGAAATTGGATTGGAGAATGTAATCATTACTAAAAAAGGTCTTGGATATATGGCCATTACTTCATAGAGGTGAAATATGCTTATTTTATTCCTAAAAGAACGCAGCTCGTGGATAATATTCATTATTTCATTTCTTCTTTGCATCAATCTTTTCTTTTATCTTGATGAGGGATTTTCGGGAATATCAGTAAGCTATTTTAATATAGTCACTATTACTTTATTCACTTTATTCGTAGTATGGCGTTGTATAAAAGAAATATGGCTGCTTAAAAATTTCCTGGGAAATTTGTCGAATCGGGCTGATTTGTTATTTCCAGAAAACATATCGTTATCCCCCTTCCAAAGAAAATACATTGAGGAAATGCTTGAAATAATCGAAAAAAAAGAACTGATGTTAAATCAATCAAAGGTCCAACTTCAGGAGGATACAGAAGACTTGTTGGCTTGGGTACATGAAATGAAAACACCATTAACTGCAATGAAACTAGTAATTGAACAGGTAGAGGATGTAAAGGTACGCAAAAAGCTTGAAAATGAGTGGATGCGTATTCATTTATTATTGGACCAGCAGCTCCATAGCACAAGATTAGCTTCCATCGAGAAAGATAATCGACTTGAAAAAGTAGAATTACGTCCTATTGTTTATAAAGAAATAAAGGATTTTCAATCTTGGTGCTTAGAAAAGGGGATAGGTTTTGAAATTGACGACCTTGAAGAAGTTGTAGTATCGGATAAAAAGTGGCTGGCATTTATCGTTCGACAGATACTGTCCAATGCAATTAAATATAGTCATAATAACAGCGAAATTAAAATCTATACAGAAACCAATGAAAAGGGAACGCAACTTCACTTTCAGGATTATGGCGTAGGAATTCCCCAGGAAGATTTGCCGCGTATTTTTAATAAATCCTATACGGGTACAATTGGTAGAGAATCAGTTCAGTCTACAGGGATGGGACTTTACTTAGCCAAAAATGCCGCTCAAAAACTTGGAATTCAAATTTTAGTAAGGTCATCACCCAATGAAGGGGCATGTTTTACATTAAAGTTTCCCAATCGAAATGAATATCAAAATATATTAGGTAGATGACAAAATTGTCACCTACCATTTTATTTTGTCATCTAAATCGAAGGCAGTTACAGAACTACCACTGTACAATGTAATTGTAATGAAAGGAGCGGAAAATATGGCTGTTTTAGTTGGAAGAAAAATAAGAAAAACATATGGTAAAAAAACGAATTCGCAAGAAGTTTTAAAAGGCATTGATATAGAAGTAAATAAAGGGGAATTTGTCGGCATTATGGGTCCTTCTGGCTCTGGCAAGACGACTCTATTAAATGTCCTATGCTCAATTGACCACCCAACAGAAGGAATTATTGAAATTAACGGTCAAAATTTACGTTCAATGAAAGAAAAAGCGCTGGCAAACTTTAGACGAGAACAGCTTGGATTTATTTTTCAGGACTATAATTTGTTAGATACTTTAACGGTTAAGGAAAATATTCTATTGCCATTTTCGATTAGTAAACTGCCAAAAGCTGTTGCTGAAAGTCGTTTGAAAGAAATTGTTGAATTGCTTGGGATAAAAGATATTTTAAATAAATATCCAAATGAAGTGTCGGGAGGCCAGAAGCAAAGAACTTCCGCAGCAAGAGCCCTAATCTCAAATCCTTCTCTAGTATTTGCAGATGAGCCTACTGGAGCACTCGATTCAAAATCGGCTACCGCATTATTAACAAATTTAGAAAATATCAATAAGGAAAAATCTGTGACAATAATGATGGTAACGCACGATTCTGTTGCGGCAAGCTTTTGTTCTCGTGTGTTATTTTTGAAAGATGGTGTGATCTACACAGAATTATATAGAGGAGATAAAACGCGCCAACAATTTTTCCAGCAAATTTTAAATACGCAAAGTGTACTAGGCGGTGATGGCTATGACGCTTAGTAAATTAGTTTTAAGAAGCATGCGTAAAAATTTAAAGCATTACTACTTATACTTCTTTGCTTTAATTTTTAGTGTAACATTATGCTTTTCATTTACTACGCTAAGGTACAACCCGACTGTTCAGGAAGCACTTAAAGAAAGTGGTACAGCATCCGCAGGCTTTGGAGCAGGGGGTTATATTTTATATTTTATTGTTACGTTCTTTGTTCTGTATGCAAATCATTTGTTTATGAAGCGGCGAAGCAAAGAATTTGGTTTGTTTCAATTGATTGGAATGACAAAAGGGTTAGTTGTTAGATTGATTGCACTAGAAAATATTATTTTATTTGTCTTGGCCATTAGTCTTGGGATGATTATTGGATTTTTTAGCTCTCGTCTTTTTGCGATGATTTTAATAAAAATGTTGGAAGTTGATATGATTGTGCATTTATCGTTTTCTCAGGAGGCATTTAAACAATCTGTAATCATCTTTTCAATTTTGCTTGTCGTCATATTGCTGCAAATGACATGGTTAATACGTAGTGTTTCTTTATTATCGTTATTTACTGCAGCTAAGACAACAGATGAACGAGTGAAACGCTTTAGTATTTTCCATATGGTAATGGGGTTACTAGGGTTGCTTCTAATTGTTTATGGCTACTACCAATCTACACTTTTATTTGATGCAGGAAAAAGCGATTTATTTAATAACCTATTTTTGCATATGCTAATTATTCTTGGGACTACTATTTTAGGGACGTATTTTGTTTTCCGTTATTCGGTTGCTTTAATCATGAATATGCTGCGTGGAAGCAAGAAAGGGCATTTAAACATAACAGACGTATTAGCTGTAACTCCTATTATGCATCGCATGAAGGGGAATTCGAAGTCATTAACACTAATTACTGTTTTAACTGGATTGTCAGTGGGTATTACAAGCTTATCCTACATTTCCTACTATTCATCAGAAACAAATGCAAGGCAGTCTTCACCGTATGATTATATTTTATTGAATAATCAAGGAATTGAATTTTTGGATCGATTAACTCTAGAAAACATTGAATATGAGAAAGAAACGTATGATATTGCAAGTGTTATGCTAGATATAAAAGACTTGGTCGATGATAATTTGAAGAATAGTCCTTTATTTAGTGAAGAGACCACAACACCTGTTATTCCCTTAAGTCAATTTCAACAAGTAGAGCCTAGTATTCAATTGAAAGAGGGAGAAGCTTTTGTCACAAGCTATGTAAATATACTTTTTGAAATATTACCTTTAAAAAAAGAACAGAACATCGTAGTAAGTTTAGGCGGGAAAGATGTTTCATTGTTCATTAAGGATATTCGAGAAGATTACCTTTTATCAAGCCGTGCTATGTATGGTGGCCCAATATTAGTTGTACCAGATAAGTTATTTGAGGAAATTAATACAGCTAATGAACAGCATGAGATTTATTCACAAATAGGAATAAACCTCGTACATGAAGAGGATATGCCGAAAGCTGAAGAGATTTATAGCAGCCTTGCTGAAGAGAGACAGGTAGTCTTAAATAACAAAAATTACACCCAATCATCGTATGAACAACTAAGGGAAAATAATATTGCTATTTTTGGTTTAACCATTTTTATAACTGCATTTTTAGGATTAGCCTTTTTACTAACTACAGGCAGCATTCTTTACTTTAAACAGATGGCAGAAGCTGAAGAAGAAAAAGCTTCATATATGATTCTAAGAAAAATCGGTTTTTCATCTTCTCAGATTATGAAAGGGATATATGCTAAACAAGCATTTAATTTTGGTGTGCCTTTAATAATCGGCCTACTTCACAGTTATTTTGCAGTAAAATCTGGTTGGTGGCTATTTGGTACAGAGTTAGTAGCCCCACTCGTTATTACAATGTGCTTATATGTGATGATGTATGTTATATTTATGATTCTTTCAATCGGCTATTATAAAAGGGTTATAAGAGAGTCATTATAATAAAAGGAAATCGTTATAATTTTTCGAATGTAGGGAAAATTATAACGATTTTTATTTGCATTGACTTTTAAATTTAATGAAGTTACACTTTAACACGTTGTTAATTTAGCAGATGAAAGTGTGAGGTAAAACAATGAACGCGGTTTTAATAGCGGTAATCGTCATGTTGGTTTTAAGCTTGTTCAGAGTTAATGTAGTAATATCACTTATAATCGGTGGTATCGTCGGTGGTTTAACTGGTGGGATGACGATTACAGAAACAATTGCTGCATTTAATGAAGGGTTAGGCGGAGGTGCAAAAGTAGCACTTAGTTATGGTTTGCTAGGTGGGTTTGCTGTAGCCATCTCAAAAACGGGAATTCCTGATTTACTTATTTCACTCATTCTAAAGGTTGTTCGTAAAGAAGGAGATTCAAAAAATAAGGTATTGGCAAAAGGGCTTATCTTTTTCTTCCTATTATTAATGGCTATCTTCTCTCAAAACCTAATTCCAATTCATATTGCATTTATTCCACTTTTAGTTCCACCAATTTTAAAGATCTTAAATTTATTAGAAGTGGACCGTCGCTTAGTTGCTTGTATAATTACATTCGGTTTAATTACACCATATATCTTTTTACCATATGGGTTTGGGTTTATTTATCAAGAGATCGTTGCTACACAGATGGGGCTTCTTGGTTTAGAAATTGACATGTCTGAAATACCAAAAGCGATGGCTATCCCGGCACTAGGTATGGTGTTTGGTTTGGTATGTGCATTCTTCTTCTATCGTAAGCCAAGAACATATAAAATGGTTAACATTGAAAAAGATGCAATTGAAGTAACGATTAAAAAACGAAATATTATTTTTACTATTATTGCTCTAATTGCAGCAGTGCTGGTTCAAATTCCAACAGATTCAATGATTGTAGGTGCCCTTGCTGGTATAGGAGTACTGTATATTACAGGTGCTTTGAAATGGAAGGATGCAGATGTCATTCTTTCTGATGGGATGAGAATGATGGCGTTTGTTGGATTCGTTATTATTGCAGCAAATGGCTTTTCATCTGTTATCAATGCGACTGGAGATGTAGAGACTTTAGTTGAAAATACATTGAAGATATTAGATGGAAATGTAAGTTTAGCAGTTTTACTTATGCTGCTTATCGGATTGATTGTAACAATGGGTATCGGTTCTTCCTTTGCAACAATTCCAATTATCGCAGCTATATTTGTGCCGTTATCACTTGAACTAGGTCTTAGTCCGTTAGCGATTATTGCGTTGATAGGGACAGCGGGTGCACTTGGAGATGCTGGTTCCCCAGCTTCGGATTCTACTTTAGGACCAACATCAGGTTTAAACTCAGATGGTCAGCATAATCATATCTGGGATACATGTGTACCCACATTCATATTTTATAATATTCCATTAATCATATTTGGCTGGCTTGCCATCGTATTTGTTTTATAAAACGAACGCTTCCTTGGATGAGGGAGCGTTGTTTACATTTAAAAGGCAATCCAAACTCAAATTACCATGAACTTTTTCGAGAAATAGTTTGAAAGAATGAATAATTTCTTTTATACTAATAAACGCTTCAAAACTTATTCTAGAAAAATGTCTTATAAAATGACAACAATTTAAAAGAATATAGCAAAAACGCTTGCTAATTCTTTTTTTATTGTATATAATGTTGAATGTTGGTCTTTGACTGCGATGAAGCGGGAGGTTGCCGACACACCCGGCCGCTTTGCCATGGCGAGCGTGTGGGAAATTTCCGTGGAGAATGTCTAGAAAATAGGCGAGAAGGAGGGAAAATAATGGCAAAACAAAAGATTCGTATCCGTTTAAAAGCGTATGATCACCGTGTTTTAGATCAATCTGCTGAGAAAATTGTGGAAACTGCTAAACGTTCAGGTGCAAGTGTATCAGGTCCGATTCCGTTACCAACTGAAAAGTCTGTGTACACAATTCTTCGTGCGGTTCACAAGTACAAAGATTCTCGTGAACAATTCGAAATGCGTACGCATAAACGTTTAATCGACATCATTAACCCAACACCACAAACTGTTGATGCGTTAATGAAACTTGATTTACCATCTGGCGTTGATATCGAAATCAAACTTTAATGGTAAAAACAAATAGAACTTTTTAATAATCACAGGAGGTGTGACAAATGACTAAAGGAATCTTAGGTAGAAAAATCGGTATGACTCAAGTTTTCGCTGAGAATGGCGATTTAATCCCAGTAACAGTTATCGAAGCTGCTCCAAACGTAGTGCTTCAAAAGAAAACTGTTGAAACTGATGGCTACGAAGCGATCCAAGTTGGTTTTGAAGATAAGCGCGTTAAGCTTTCAAACAAACCAGAGCAAGGTCACGTAGCAAAAGCGAATACTGCTCCTAAGCGCTTCATTCGTGAATTCCGCAACGTAAACGTTGAAGAATACGAAGTTGGTCAAGAAGTCAAAGTAGAAATTTTCGCAGAAGGCGATGTAGTAGATGTAACAGGTGTTACTAAAGGTAAAGGTTTCCAAGGTGTAATTAAACGCCACGGACAATCTCGTGGTCCTATGGCTCACGGTTCTCGTTACCACCGTCGTCCTGGTTCAATGGGTCCAGTAGCTCCGAACCGCGTATTCAAACAAAAAGCTTTACCTGGTCAAACTGGTGGCAATGTAGTTACGATCCAAAACTTAGAAATCGTAAAAGTTGATGCAGAACGTAACTTACTACTAGTTAAAGGTAATGTTCCTGGTTCTAAAAAAGCATTAGTTACAGTTAAGTCTGCTGTAAAATCTAAATAATTTCTCGAAGAAAGGAGGAAACAGGAATGACAAAGGTATCTGTACTTAGTCAAACAGGTGCTTCAGTTGGCGAAATCGAATTAAACGATGCAGTTTTCGGAATTGAGCCAAACGAAGCAGTATTATTCGACGCAGTAATCGCTCAACGCGCTTCTCTACGTCAAGGTAATCATAAAGTAAAAAACCGCTCTGAAGTTTCTGGTGGTGGACGTAAACCATGGCGTCAAAAAGGAACTGGCCGTGCACGTCAAGGTTCTATCCGCTCTCCACAATGGCGCGGTGGTGGTGTCGTATTCGGACCAACTCCACGCAGCTACAGCTATAAATTACCGAAGAAAGTTCGTCGCTTAGCTCTTAAATCAGCTTTATCAGCTAAAGTTGTAGAACAAAACTTCGTAGTTCTTGATGCATTACAATTAGATGCACCAAAAACTAAAGATTTCGTAGCGATCTTAAATAACTTAAACATTGATTCAAAAGCTTTATTCGTAACAGCTGAGCTAAATGAAAACGTAGCATTATCTGCTCGTAACATCCCTGGTGTAACTGTTTTAACAGCTGCAGGAATCAACGTTCTTGATCTATTAGGTCACGACAAAGTTGTTTTCACAAAAGCTGCAGTAGAAAAAGTTGAGGAGGTGCTTGGATAATGGAAGCACGTGATATCATTAAACGTCCGGTCATTACTGAGCGTTCTTCAGAACTTTTGGCTGACAAAAAATACACTTTCGAAGTTGATGTTCGCGCAAACAAAACTCAAGTTAAAGATGCTGTAGAAGCTATCTTTGATGTAAAAGTTGAAAAAGTGAACATTATGAATTACAAAGGTAAATTTAAACGCGTTGGTAAATTCGGTGGTTATACAAACAAACGCCGTAAAGCAATCGTTAAATTAACTGCTGATAGTAAAGAAATCGAAATTTTTGAGATCTAATATCTTAGAAGATATAAAGTGAACAATTAAGAAGGAGGGAAAACAAATGGCGATTAAAAAGTATAAACCAACCTCAAATGGTCGTCGTAACATGACGTCATCTGACTTTGCGGAAATTACTACTAATAAACCTGAAAAGTCTTTATTAGAACCAATCAAACGCAAAGCTGGTCGCAACAACCAAGGTAAAATTACTGTTCGTCATCATGGTGGCGGTCATAAGAAGCAATATCGCGTAATCGACTTCAAACGTCTTAAAGATGGAATTCCAGGACGCGTTGCTACTATTGAATATGATCCAAACCGCTCTGCGAATATCGCATTAATTAACTACGCTGACGGTGAAAAACGTTACATCTTAGCTCCAAAAGGATTAGAAGTTGGTCAAACAATCGAATCTGGTCCAGATGCAGACATTAAAGTAGGTAACGCATTACCATTAGCAAACATTCCAATGGGTACTACAATCCATAACATCGAGTTAAAACCTGGTAAAGGTGGACAATTGGTACGTTCTGCTGGTACTTCTGCACAAGTACTTGGTCGTGAAGGCAAATACGTAATCATCCGTCTACAATCTGGTGAAGTTCGCTTAGTATTAGCAACTTGCCGTGCTACTATCGGTCAAGTTGGTAACGAACAACACGAACTTATCCACATTGGTAAAGCAGGTCGTTCTCGTTGGTTAGGTAAACGCCCAACTGTTCGTGGTTCTGTAATGAACCCTAACGATCACCCACACGGTGGTGGTGAAGGACGTTCTCCAATCGGACGTAAATCTCCAATGACACCTTGGGGTAAACCAGCTCTTGGTTATAAAACTCGCAAGAAGAAAAACAAAACTAATAAGTTAATCATTCGTAGTCGCAAAAAATAATGTGATAAAACTACGGTTCGGTATTCCGGCCGTGGTGGAGTCACGGAGGGAGGTTCCTAAATGGGTCGCAGCTTGAAAAAAGGACCTTTTGTGGATGATCACTTAATGAAAAAGGTTGAAGCACAACAAGGTTCTGAGAAAAAACAAGTTATTAAAACTTGGTCTCGCCGTTCTACTATCTTCCCGAATTTCATCGGACTAACGATCGCAGTATATGATGGACGCAAACATGTTCCTGTATACGTGACAGAAGATATGGTAGGTCATAAATTAGGCGAGTTCGCACCAACACGTACTTACAAAGGTCACGGTGCGGATGACAAGAAAACAAGACGCTAATTTTGAGAGGAGGTAAATCCTAATGACACAAGCTAAAGCTATCGCTCGCACAGTGCGCATCGCTCCTCGTAAAGTTCGCCTAGTAGTAGACTTAATCCGAGGCAAGCAAGTTGGTGAAGCAGTTGCAATTTTACGTCATACTCCAAAAGCGGCGTCTCCAGTCGTTGAGAAAGTATTAAAATCTGCAGTTGCTAACGCTGAGCACAACTATGAATTAGATGTAAACAACCTAGTTGTTTCTGAGATCTTTGTAGATGAAGGTCCAACATTAAAACGTTTCCGTCCACGTGCACAAGGACGTGCAAGCGCAATTAATAAACGCACAAGCCACATTACTGTAGTGGTATCTGAGAAGAAGGAGGGTTAATCCGTGGGTCAAAAAGTACATCCAATAGGACTGCGAGTTGGTATTATTCGTGACTGGGAGTCAAAATGGTACGCTGAAAAAGAATATGCGACTTTACTTCACGAAGATATTAAAATTCGTAAATATATCGAATCTGCTTTAAAAGATGCATCAGTTTCTAAAGTAGAAATCGAGCGCGCTGCAAATCGCGTAAACATTACAATTCACACTGCGAAACCAGGTATGGTAATCGGTAAAGGCGGTACAGAAGTAGAAAACTTACGTAAATACCTTAACGATTTAACTGGTAAACGTGTACACATTAACATCGTAGAAATTAAAAAAGCTGATCTTGATGCTCGTTTAGTAGCTGAAAACATCGCTCGTCAACTTGAGAACCGCGTATCATTCCGCCGTGCTCAAAAACAAGCAATCCAACGCACAATCCGTGCTGGTGCAAAAGGAATTAAAACACAAGTATCTGGTCGTTTAGGTGGCGCTGATATCGCGCGTGCTGAACATTACAGCGAAGGAACTGTTCCACTTCATACTCTTCGTGCTGACATTGACTATGCTCATGCAGAAGCTGACACTACTTATGGTAAATTAGGTGTTAAAGTATGGATTTACCGTGGTGAAGTCCTTCCTACGAAGAAGAACTCTGTGGAAGGAGGCAAATAATTATGTTATTACCAAAACGCGTTAAATATCGTCGTGAACACCGTGGTAACATGCGTGGTGAAGCGAAAGGCGGTAAAGAAGTAGCTTTTGGTGAATGGGGCTTACAAGCAACAACTGCAAGCTGGATCACTAACCGTCAAATCGAAGCTGCCCGTATCGCAATGACACGTTACATGAAACGTGGCGGTAAAGTTTGGATTAAAATTTTCCCACATAAACCTTACACTAAAAAGCCTCTAGAGGTACGTATGGGTTCTGGTAAAGGTTCTCCAGAAGGTTGGGTAGCAGTAGTAAAACCAGGAAAAGTAATGTTTGAAGTTGCAGGTGTATCTGAAGAGATAGCACGCGAAGCACTTCGTTTAGCATCACACAAACTTCCTGTTAAATGTAAAATTGTGAAACGTCAAGAAACTGGTGGTGAATCTAATGAAAGCTAATGAAATCCGTGACCTTGCCACTTCTGAAATTGAATTAAAAGTGAAATCACTGAAAGAAGAGCTTTTCAACCTTCGCTTCCAATTGGCGACTGGTCAATTAGAAAACACAGCTCGCATTCGCGAAGTTCGTAAAGCGATTGCGCGCATGAAAACTGTGATTCGTGAAAGAGAAATCAGCGCAAATAACTGATAAGGAGGTTTGAAAGAATGACTGAGCGTAACCAACGCAAAGTTTACACAGGCCGTGTCGTTTCAGATAAAATGGACAAAACAGTTACTGTTCTTGTTGAAACTTATAAGAAACACAAATTATACGGAAAACGTGTAAAATACTCTAAAAAATTCAAGGCTCATGATGAGTTAAATGAAGCGAAAATCGGTGATATCGTACGTATCATGGAAACTCGCCCGCTATCAGCTACTAAGCGTTTCCGCCTAGTGGAAATCGTAGAAAAAGCGGTTATTATTTAATACATTTCGGAAACATTCATATTCCGAAGGGAGGTAACCTAAGTGATCCAACAAGAAACTCGTATGAAAGTTGCTGACAACTCAGGTGCACGTGAAGTTTTAACAATTAAAGTGCTTGGTGGTTCTGGCCGTAAAACTGCTAACATCGGTGATATCGTAGTTTGTACAGTTAAGAAAGCAACACCAGGAGGCGTTGTCAAGAAAGGTGACGTTGTTAAGGCTGTTGTCGTTCGCACAAAATCTGGCGTTCGCCGTAAAGATGGTACTTATATTAAATTTGACGAAAATGCTTGCGTAATCATCAAAGACGATAAGTCACCACGCGGAACTCGTATTTTCGGGCCTGTTGCACGTGAATTACGTGATAGCAACTTCATGAAAATCGTTTCATTAGCTCCAGAAGTTCTTTAATTTCATGATAGTACCAATCAAGGAGGTGCGACACATAATGCATGTTAAAAAGGGCGACAAAGTAAAAGTTATTACTGGTAAAGATAAAGGTAAAGTTGGCGTTGTTCTAGCTGCTTACCCAAAACAAGACCGTGTTCTTGTTGAAGGTGTAAACATCGTGAAAAAGCACGTTAAACCTAACCAGTTAAACCCACAAGGTGGAATCGTAAGCCAAGAAGCTGCAATCCACGTATCGAACGTAATGCTAATCGATCCTAAATCTGGCGAGCCGACTCGTGTAGGTTACAAAATCGAAGATGGCAAAAAAGTTCGTGTTGCAAAAAAATCAGGTGCAGTAATCGACTAATAAGTAAATTGAGAAGGGAGGTACGAACATGAGCCGCCTAAAAGAAAAATATTTAAAAGAAGTTTCTCCTGCTCTAATGAGCAAATTTAATTATAAATCAGTAATGCAAGTGCCTAAAGTTGAAAAAATCGTTATCAACATGGGTGTTGGTGATGCAGTACAAAACTCTAAAGCATTAGATGCTGCTGTAGAAGAATTAACAATCATCACTGGTCAAAAACCAGTAGTAACAAGAGCGAAAAAATCGATTGCAGGTTTCCGTCTTCGTGAAGGAATGCCTATCGGTGCAAAAGTTACACTACGTGGTGAACGTATGTATGAATTCTTGGATAAATTAATTGCTATCGCACTTCCACGTGTACGTGACTTCCGTGGTGTTTCTAAAAACGCATTTGATGGTCGCGGAAACTACACATTAGGTGTTAAAGAACAATTAATTTTCCCTGAGATCGATTACGATAAAGTTTCAAAAGTACGCGGTATGGACATCGTGATCGTAACAACTGCGAATTCTGATGAAGAAGCTCGCGAGTTATTGACACAATTCGGTATGCCGTTCCAAAAGTAATAAAACAAGGAGGGCGAAAACGTGGCTAAAAAATCAATGGTCATTAAACAACAACGTAAGCAAAAGTTTAAAGTTCAAGAATATACACGTTGTGAACGCTGTGGTCGTCCACATTCTGTATATCGTAAATTTAAACTTTGCCGTATTTGTTTCCGTGAACTTGCATATAAGGGACAAATTCCTGGCGTTAAAAAAGCTAGCTGGTAATCCCCTAAATTGGGAAGGAGGTAAAATTTATGACAATGACAGATCCAATTGCAGATATGCTTACACGCATTCGTAATGCTAACATGGTTCGTCACGAAAAGTTAGAAGTACCCGCTTCCAACTTAAAGAAAGAAATCGCTGAAATTTTAAAGCGTGAAGGTTTCGTTCGTGATGTTGAGTATGTTGAAGATAATAAGCAAGGTATCATCCGTATCTTCTTAAAATATGGAAAAGATAACGAACGTGTTATCACTGGTTTAAAACGTATTTCAAAACCAGGTTTACGCGTATATGCTAAAACAAACGAAGTACCAAAAGTACTAAATGGTTTAGGTATCGCTTTAGTATCAACTTCTCAAGGTGTATTAACTGACAAAGAAGCACGTGCTAAAAAAGTTGGCGGAGAAATCTTAGCTTACATTTGGTAATAAGTAATAAATGAATGGAGGTGCAACTAAATGTCTCGTGTAGGTAAAAAACCAATTGAGGTTCCAGCTAACGTTACTGTGACTGTTGCTGATGACAACACAGTTACTGTTAAAGGACCAAAAGGCGAATTAACTCGTCAATTCAACAAAGATATGAAAATTGAGCAAGAAGGCAACATCATCACAGTTGTTCGTCCTTCTGAATCAAAAGAACACCGTACTATTCACGGTACAACTCGTGCCTTACTAGCAAACATGGTAACTGGTGTTTCTGAAGGATTCTCTCGTTCTCTAGAACTTATCGGTGTAGGTTACCGTGCGCAACTACAAGGTAAAAAGCTTGTTCTTAACGTTGGTTACTCTCACCCAGTAGAGTTCACACCAGAAGAAGGTCTAGAAATCGAAGTTCCTTCAAACACAAAAGTAGTCGTTAAAGGCATTAGTAAAGAACGCGTTGGTGCTTTTGCATCTAACATCCGTGACGTTCGTCCACCAGAGCCATATAAAGGTAAAGGTATCCGCTATGAAGGCGAATTCGTACGTCGTAAAGAAGGTAAAACAGGTAAATAATGCTGCATAAAGCGTTAGAAAGGAGTGACCTCTGTGATTACGAAACAAGATAAAAATCAAGTTCGTAAAAAACGTCATGCGCGTGTTCGTTCTAAAATTTCGGGTACTGCTGAGCGTCCACGTTTAAACGTATTCCGTTCAAACAAGAACATCTATGCGCAAATTATTGACGATGTTGCAGGCGTAACACTTGTTAGTGCATCAACTCAAGAAAAAGATTTCGAGGGTGCAGGTAGCAATGTAGAAGCTGCGGCAAAAATTGGTGAAACAATCGCTAAACGCGCTGCGGAAAAAAATATTACTGCTGTTGTATTTGACCGTGGTGGTTACTTATATCATGGACGTGTGAAAGCTTTAGCTGAAGCTGCACGTGAAAACGGCTTAGAATTTTAATAAGAAGGAGGGACATACTTCATGAGTCGCATTGACGCAAACAAACTTGAACTTGAAGAACGCGTAGTTACTATTAACCGCGTAGCTAAAGTTGTTAAAGGTGGACGTCGCTTCCGCTTTACAGCACTAGTTGTTGTAGGTGATAAAAACGGTCATGTAGGTTTCGGTACTGGTAAAGCTCAAGAGGTTCCAGATGCTATCCGCAAAGCTGTTGAAGACGCGAAGAAAAACTTAATCGAAGTGCCACGTGTTGGTGGAACAACTCCACATGATGTAGTTGGTCACTTTGGAGCAGGTAAAATCTTAGTAAAACCTGCTGCTCCAGGTACTGGAGTTATCGCTGGTGGTCCTGTACGTGCCGTACTTGAACTTGCTGGTATTACTGATATTCTTTCAAAATCTCTAGGTTCAAACACACCTATTAACATGGTGCGTGCAACTATTGCAGGTTTAACTGAACTAAAACGCGCAGAGGACGTTGCAAAACTTCGCGGTAAATCAGTGGAAGAACTATTAGGATAAGGGGGGAATTATAATGGCTAATAAATTAGAAATCACCCTTACTAAATCGTTGATCGGTACAAAGCCACAACAACGTAAAATTGTTGAAGCTTTAGGTTTACGTAAAGTTAATCATACTGTAGAACAAGCTGACAACGCAGCTATCCGCGGTATGTTAGATAAAGTAGCTCACTTAGTTACTGTAAAAGAAAATTAATTTTCAAACATTGAACAAGGAGGTGCCACCCATATGAAACTTCATGAGTTAAAACCAGCAGAAGGATCTCGTAAAGAGCGTAACCGTGTTGGTCGTGGTATCGGTTCTGGTAACGGTAAAACTGCAGGTAAAGGTCATAAAGGTCAAAACGCTCGTTCTGGCGGCGGCGTTCGTCCTGGATTTGAGGGGGGTCAAAACCCACTATTCCGTCGTTTACCAAAACGCGGCTTTACGAACATCAACCGTAAAGAATACGCTATCGTTAACCTTGATGCATTAAATCGTTTCGAAGATGGTGCAGAAGTAACACCTGCATTATTATTAGAAACTGGTATTGTGAGCAACGAAAAAGCAGGAGTTAAGATTCTAGGTAATGGAACACTTAACAAAAAGCTTAACGTTAAAGCTCAAAAGTTCTCTGCTTCGGCTAAAGAAGCAATTGAGAACGCTGGCGGAACTACTGAGGTGATTTAATGTTTCAAACAATCTCAAACTTTATGCGCGTTCGAGATATAAGAAATAAAATCATTTTCACGCTTTTGATGTTAATCGTTTTTCGTATTGGAACTTTTATTCCAGTACCAAATGTTGACGCTGATGTATTAAAGGTTGCCGATCAATTCAATTTAATTGGTTTCCTTAATACATTTGGCGGTGGTGCTTTGTCAAACTTCTCAATCTTTGCATTGGGTATTATGCCTTACATCACGGCCTCTATTATTGTTCAGTTACTACAAATGGATGTTGTTCCGAAGTTTGCAGAATGGGCAAAACAAGGTGACGTAGGTCGACGTAAATTGGCTCAAGTCACTCGTTATTTAACAGTTGTTTTAGCCTTCATTCAAGCTTTCGCTATGTCTTTTGGTTTTAACCAAATGTACGGTGGTACGTTAATTACTGATACAAGTATAATGTCGTACGTAACAATTGCGATCGTTTTAACTGCAGGTACATCCTTCCTTTTATGGTTAGGTGAACAAATTACTGCTCACGGTGTTGGAAATGGTATATCAGTAGTCATTTTTGCAGGGATCGTTGCTGCAATTCCAACATCAGTGAACCAAATCTATGCACAACAAATCGAGGATGCTGGAGATCAACTTTTCATTCGAATCGCTATCCTAGTATTACTTGCTTTAGTTATGCTAGCTGTTGTAGTTGGAGTTATCTACATTCAACAAGCGTTGCGTAAAATTCCAATTCAATATGCAAAACGAGTTGCGGGTCGTAATCAACAAGTTGGTGGACAACAAACTCATTTACCGTTAAAAGTAAATGCTGCTGGGGTTATTCCAGTAATCTTTGCAATTGCGTTCATTGTTACACCTCAAACTTTAGCTACGTTCTTCGGCCAAAACAGTGTCACTAGCTTCATTCAAAGCACGTTTGATTATACAAAACCTGTTGGAATGATAATTTATATTGCATTGATAATTCTATTTACGTTTTTCTATGCATTTATTCAAGTGAATCCTGAAAACTTGGCTGACAACTTGAAAAAACAAGGTGCTTATATTCCTGGTATTCGTCCAGGTAATGACACTCAAAGTTACTTAACAAAAGTATTGTATCGTTTAACATTTGTTGGTGCTATATTCTTAGTAGTCATTTCTGTGCTGCCAATTCTATTCATTAATTTCATGAACCTACCTGCTTCGGCTCAAATTGGTGGTACTAGTGTAATTATCGTAGTTGGTGTTGCTTTAGAAACGATGAAACAGCTTGAAGCACAACTAGTAAAACGTCATTACAAAGGCTTTATGAAATAATTGCGGGTTTTAGGAAACGTTTAAGTTTCCTAAGCCAGCTAGCTTTAGGGGGAGTAATTCCGTATGAATATCGTTTTAATGGGTTTGCCTGGTGCTGGTAAAGGCACACAAGCAGACAAAATTGTTGAGAAGTACGAAATCCCTCATATTTCTACAGGCGATATGTTCCGTGCAGCAATTAAAGATGGCACAGAATTAGGTTTACAAGCTAAATCGTATATGGATCAAGGTGCTTTAGTACCTGATGAAGTAACGATTGGCATCGTTCGTGAACGACTTGCTCAAAAAGATTGTGAAAAAGGCTTCTTATTAGACGGATTCCCGCGTACAGTTCCTCAAGCTGAAGCGTTAGACAGCATCTTAGTCGAACTTGGGAAGAAAATTGAACATACAATTAATATTCAAGTTGAAAAAGATGAACTTATTGCACGTCTAAGTGGTCGTCGTATTTGTAAAGTTTGCGGTGCATCTTATCATGTGATTTTTAACCCTCCTAAAGTGGAAGGTAAATGTGATAAAGATGGCGGCGAATTATATACTCGTGCGGACGATAATCCTGAAACGGTGGCAAACCGTCTGGAAGTAAATATGAATCAAGCTCAGCCTTTACTTGATTTTTATGAAGCTAAAGGTGTTTTAACAAATATTGATGGTCAGCAAGATATTGACAAAGTATTTGCTGATTTAAACGCTCTATTACTACAGGGCAGCCGCAGCTGATACCCGGCATTAGGCGAAAGTCAAACTGCTTTTCGCGGGAGATTGCGGGTGCAACAAAAAAACAATAATTTTTGAGAGTTGCAAAAGCATAATGTGCCCGGTATACATTGAAAACAAAAGAATATAATTTTATATTTATTTTGTGATTAGTGTAATGGGTTTCGTGGAAGCATCTGTGTAACGGGTATGAATCTCTCATTCAAGACATTCCGGCTATCGTGAATAACATAAGGAAGGCAAGTTTCCTTAACCGGATCTAGTCCATTCCCTGGATTGTGTGAAGCGAAACCAGACGAGCGTCTTTCGAACATCTCTCATACAATCCAAGCATATGTTGATGGAGTTGCTTCTTATTTGGAAGAAAACAGTTGCATAGATTCTCTGTTTCGTGTATGTTAGAGAATCGGAAATTGCATATAGAAGGGAGACAGGATTGATGGCGAAAGACGATGTAATTGAAGTCGAAGGAACAGTTGTTGAGACTTTGCCAAACGCGATGTTTAAGGTAGAATTAGAAAATGGGCACACGGTGCTTGCACACGTATCTGGAAAGATCCGTATGCACTTTATCCGAATTTTACCTGGAGATAAGGTTACTATCGAGTTATCTCCTTATGATTTAACTCGCGGTCGTATCACATACCGTTTTAAATAATCTTTTGCACTCCGGACTATTAAGGAGGTTAGGTTAGATGAAAGTGAGACCATCTGTGAAACCGATCTGCGAAAAATGTAAAGTAATTCGCCGACGCGGTAAAGTAATGGTAATCTGTGAAAATCCTAAGCATAAACAAAAACAAGGATAATTAAAAGGAGGTGCGCTAAAGAATGGCACGTATTGCTGGTGTTGATATTCCTCGTGACAAACGCGTGGTAATTTCATTAACTTACATCTACGGAATTGGTAAAACTACATCTCAAAAAGTATTAGCTGCTGCTGGTGTTTCTGAAGATACTCGCGTACGCGATCTTACTGAAGATGAATTAAACAAAATCCGTGAACAATTAGATAAATACAAAGTTGAGGGTGACTTACGTCGTGAAGTTTCACTTAACATTAAACGCTTGATGGAAATCGGTTCTTTCCGTGGTATCCGTCACCGTCGTGGTTTACCTGTTCGTGGTCAAAATACGAAAAACAATGCGCGTACGCGTAAAGGTCCTCGTAAAACTGTAGCGAACAAGAAAAAATAATAAGTAAAGGGGGTTCCTTCTTAACATGGCTCGTAAACAACAAACTCGTAAACGTCGTGTGAAAAAGAATATTGAATCTGGTATTGCACACATTCGTTCTACATTTAACAATACAATCGTAACGATTACAGATATGCAAGGTAACGCAGTATCTTGGTCTAGTGCTGGTGCGCTTGGTTTCAAAGGCTCACGTAAATCTACTCCATACGCTGCTCAAATGGCTGCTGAGGCTGCTGCAAAAGCATCCCTTGAACATGGTCTGAAGACGTTGGAAGTAACTGTTAAAGGTCCTGGTGCTGGTCGTGAAGCTGCTATCCGTGCACTTCAAGCTGCTGGTTTAGAAGTAACTGCAATCAAAGATGTTACTCCAGTTCCACATAACGGTTGCCGTCCGCCAAAACGTCGTCGTGTGTAATGGGTGCATCTCAAATTTCTTTTGAGTTCATCATTGCTTGTACAGAATAAAATCTTGTGCAATTTTATAAAGTCAACGATTTTTGACTATTATGATGGTATGAACCTATACATTCGATGTTTTGAAGGAGGGTAAATTGAATGATCGAAATTGAAAAACCAAAGATTGAAACTGTTGAGATCAGCGAAGATTCCAAATATGGCAAGTTTGTTGTAGAACCGCTTGAACGCGGATATGGAAACACTTTGGGTAATTCTTTACGTCGTATCCTTCTGTCTTCATTACCAGGAGCTGCTGTTACATCTATCCAAATTGATGGTGTATTACACGAATTTTCAACTGTAGAAGGTGTAGTAGAAGACGTTGCTTCAATTATTTTGAATATCAAAAAACTTGCACTGAAAATCTACTCTGATGAAGAAAAAGTTATTGAGATTGATGTGAAAGGTGATGCAACAGTTACAGCTGCTGACATTACGCATGACAGTGACGTTGAAATACTAAATCCAGATCTTTATATTGCAACAATCGCTAAAAATGGTCATTTACGTATGCGTATGTATGCTCGACGTGGCCGTGGTTACACTCCTGCTGATCAAAACAAACGTGAGGATCTTCCTATCGGCGTGATCCCGATCGACTCTATTTACACTCCAGTTTCACGCGTTAATTTTCAAGTGGAGAACACTCGTGTTGGACAGAATTCTGATTTCGACAAGTTATCACTTGATGTGTGGACAGATGGTAGCATCGGTCCAAAAGAGGCGATTTCGCTCGGAGCAAAAATTTTGACTGAGCACCTTAATATCTTCGTAGGCTTAACGAATGAAGCACAAACTGCTGAAATCATGGTCGAAAAAGAAGAGGATCAAAAAGAAAAAGTTTTAGAGATGACGATTGAAGAACTAGATCTTTCTGTTCGTTCTTACAACTGCTTAAAACGCGCTGGTATCAATACGGTATTAGAACTTGCGAATAAGTCTGAAGACGACATGATGAAAGTACGTAATCTTGGTCGTAAGTCGCTAGAAGAAGTAAAAGCAAAATTAGAAGAGCTTGGTTTAGGATTACGCAAAGAAGACTAAGCAAGTGAATGAATCTATATAGATCAGAAATAAAGGAGGGAACGTCCATGGGTTACAGAAAACTTGGTCGTACAAGTTCTCAACGTAAAGCGTTATTACGTGATTTAGCTACAGATTTAATCATCAACGAACGCATTGAAACAACTGAAGCACGTGCTAAAGAATTACGTTCTGTAGTTGAAAAAATGATTACTTTAGGTAAACGTGGAGACTTACATGCTCGTCGTCAAGCGGCTGCATTTATCCGTCGTGAAGTAGTAACAACTACTGACGCAGAAGGTAACGAAACAACTTCATTTGCACTTCAAAAGTTATTTGATGATGTTGCACCACGTTACGCTGATCGTCAAGGTGGTTACACTCGTATCCTTAAAGTAGGACCTCGCCGTGGAGACGGTGCACCTGTAGTTGTTATTGAATTAGTATAATTTGATTATATTATCAAATAAACTACTGGTAAAAGAGGGTGTCCGGTTCACCGGTTGAACCCGGACCCCTCTCTTTTTATAAGCATTAAAATGATTTATACGACAATAAAATGGCTTGAGCGTTATAATGAGCGAGCACTATGCGTGCGGCGTCTCGTCTAGCTCTCCGCACCTCATTCATAAGAACACGGAAATGAGCAGCCGTGTTCTTGTTTCTAAATGTAATTAGCGCATTTCTCTGAATGAGGTGCGCGCTTTTTTATTCTCTTAAAAATGGCAAAGTATACCAACTTCATAGTTTGCCTAAAAGTTAATACATATACAAAAATAAAGTACGTTTCTAAAACTAATCGGTTAGTTCATTTGTAAACGTACCTTATTTTTATATATGTAGAATCATTGTCTAATACATCAAAAATGGTAGCAATGAACATAAAAACAGTGTAAGTTAGTTAGTAGAGTGAGTTTGAGAGGAGCTAGGCAAGTGACAGAGATTTTATCATTTAACAACGTAAGTTACTCTTATAGTCCAGAAATTCCGGATGCCCGCAAAGCTGTTCAAAATGTATCCTTCTCCATCCAAAAAGGGGAATGGATTGCAATCGTCGGTCATAATGGTTCTGGAAAATCAACTATGGTTAAAATGGTAAGCGGATTACTTTTCCCTCAAGAAGGAGAAGTCCGTTTTATGAAAGATGTATTAACTGAAGAAAATCTTTGGAAAACGAGATCAAATATCGGAATGGTATTCCAAAATCCTGATAACCAATTCGTTGGCGCGACAGTACAAGATGATGTTGCATTTGCATTAGAAAACAACGGTGTGCCTTTTGAAGATATGGTAAAACGCGTTCATACTTCGCTAGAACAAGTAAAGATGGACAAGTTTTTAAATCATGAACCCCACCATTTATCTGGTGGTCAGAAGCAACGTGTTGCAATAGCAGGTGCAATTGCTATGCGGCCTAAACTACTTATTTTAGATGAGGCTACATCGATGCTCGACCCTCAAGGTAGAGATGAAGTATTAAAAACTGTTCGCGCATTGCGTGAAGAAACAGGTTTAACTGTGCTTTCCATCACACATGATGTGGAGGAGGCGCTATATGCAGACCGTATTTTATTTATGAATGACGGGAAAAAATATGCTGAAGGTACACCAACTGAAATATTTGCTTTAGGGGATAAGCTTGTAGAATTTGGTTTAGAACTGCCCTTTGCGATGAGAATGACAAAGCTTTTCCAATCAAAGGGTGTACAGCTAGCAGGAGAACATATGACAGAAGAAGAGTTGGTGAATGATTTATGGACATCAAACTTCAACAAGTAAGTTACGCCTATTCAATGGGTACACCTTTTGAGAAGTTTGCATTATTCGATGTAGATTTAACAATTCCGTCGAAAACATATCAAGCAATAATAGGGCATACTGGATCGGGCAAATCAACCATCCTACAGCATTTTAATGGCCTTTTAAAACCTTCAAAGGGACAAGTACATATTGGGGAACGTGTGATTGAAGCTGGAAAAAAGGCGAAGGAGTTAAAACCTATACGCCAAAAAGTTGGAATAGTCTTTCAGTTTCCAGAACATCAATTGTTTGAAGAGACTGTTTTAAAAGATATTATGTTTGGCCCAATGAACTTTGGAGTGTCAGAGCAGGAAGCTGAACAGCGTGCTCGGGAGCTTATTAAATTAGTAGGTCTTCCTGAAGGAGTGTTAAATAAATCCCCGTTCGACTTATCTGGGGGCCAAATGCGCCGTGTAGCAATTGCTGGAGTTCTTGCAATGGATCCTGAAGTAATTGTATTGGACGAGCCAACAGCAGGTTTAGATCCACGTGGTCAACGTGAAATTATGGATATGTTTTATCAGCTCCATAAAGAGCGGGGACTTACGACAATACTTGTTACACACAGTATGGAAGATGCAGCTCGGTATGCAGATAATATTGCTATAATGCATGAAGGGCATTGCGTGTTAAGTGGAACACCTAGAGAAATTTTTGCGGACGGCAAGACGCTCGAAAATTATCGTTTAGAATTGCCTCATATCGTTCGTTTCCAACAAAAAATTGAAGCGATGTTAAATCAGAAACTATCGAAAATCTGTTTAACAGAAGAAGAGTTGGCCGAAGAAGTTGCCCGAGCACTACGAGAGGGGCGTGATGTGCAATGATGGAAAAGATGATTTTTGGTCGTTACATCCCTGGGGATTCATTTGTCCATAGATTAGACCCTCGTTCAAAATTGATTTTTGTATTTGCTTTTATCGTAATAGTCTTTTTAGCTAACAATGCTGTGACATATGCTTTCATATTAGCGTTCACATTATTTGTTATCTTTATGTCTAAAATACGTTTGTATTTTTTAATTAATGGTTTAAAACCTGTCATTATATTATTAGTTTTCACGTTCCTTATTCATATTTTATTTACAAGAGAAGGCGATATTCTCTTTGAACTTGGCTTCTTTAAGGTGTATGAGGAAGGATTAAGACAAGGGATATTTATTTCAATTCGTTTCTTAGTGCTCGTATTCATGACATCTATTTTAACACTAACTACTTCACCAATTTCTATTACAGATGGGATTGAAGTATTGTTAAATCCATTAAAGAAGCTTAAAATGCCTGTTCACGAATTAGCATTAATGATGTCGATAGCACTTCGTTTTATTCCAACATTAATGGATGAGACAGATAAGATTATGAAGGCGCAAATGGCACGCGGCTCTGATTTAAGTGCAGGACCACTAAAAGATCGTCTTAAAGCAGTTGTACCTCTTCTTGTACCTCTGTTTGTAAGTGCATTTAAACGTGCGGAGGATTTAGCTACTGCCATGGAAGTACGCGGCTACCGTGGAGGAGAAGGTAGAACACGATATCGCCAGCTAAAATGGGATTGGCGTGATTCATCAAGTATCATCGTGCTAGTAGTGATGACTGCTGTATTAATATTCTTCCGCAGCTAATGCGAGGTGAAGGTATGAGACGTTTAAAAGCAACAATTAGTTATGATGGTACCCTTTTTGCTGGGTATCAAGTTCAGCCTGGAGAACGTACTGTGCAGCTTGAACTGGAGAATGTATTAACAAAAATGCATAAAGGCTCAAAAGTGAAAGTAACTGCTAGTGGGCGTACCGATGCACGCGTCCATGCAACAGGACAAGTCATTCATTTTGATACGAATCTTACAATACCACTCGACCGTTACAAAAAAGCGTTAAATGTGCAGCTGCCTCGCGATATTCGTGTATTGGCAGTTGAAGAGGCAGAAAGTGATTTTCATGCAAGATTTAGTGTAAGCGGCAAACGCTATCGTTACATTTGGAATTGCGAGGAAGTACAAAGTCCTTTTCGCAGACAATACACAGTTGATACGAATGGGGTAAAACCAGATGTTGAAAAAATGCGGGATGCTGCTCAGTTTATTATCGGTACGCATGATTTTTCATGTTTTTGCGCGGCCAATACGAGTGTTGTCGATAAAGTACGCACCGTACATGACCTAACATTTGAGTGGCATGGTGAAGAGTTGCATATGGTAATTGAGGGAAATGGCTTTTTATATAATATGGTGCGAATCATTGCAGGTACACTATGGGAAGTCGGCATCGGCAAACGTGAACCGAGTGATTTACTAGAAATCGTTGCATCGATGGATCGTGGTAAAGCCGGCAAAACCGCGCCAGCACAAGGTTTATACCTTGAAAAAGTATACTATTAATAGCCTGAAGGGTTATTATTTGTTCTCCATTAAATAAAAAACAACTTTTCCAGGTGTGCACATTTTCACTTGACTTCTTTTGTAATTTATTATATTATGACATATGGTATTTTCATTACCAACCACAAATAAGCCCCGAAACTTATAAGTGTATACTAATGAAAAATAACGGTAATCGAATCGATTAGGAGGATATATAAATGCGTACAACATTCTTGGCTAAAGGTCACGAAGTAGAGCGTAAATGGTTAGTTGTTGACGCAGAAGGCCAAACACTTGGACGTTTAGCTTCTGAAGTAGCTTCTATCTTACGCGGTAAACATAAACCAACATTCACACCAAACGTTGACACAGGTGATCACGTAATCATCATCAACGCAGAAAAAATTCAATTAACTGGTAACAAATTAGAAGGTAAAATTTACTACCGTCACACTCAATTCGCTGGTGGTTTAAAACAACGTACAGCTGGTGAAATGAAAGAAAAATACCCAACACAAATGCTTGAATTAGCAGTAAAAGGTATGCTTCCTAAAAACTCTTTAGGTCGTAAAATGTTCGGTAAACTTCACGTTTACGCTGGAGCAGAACATCCACATGCAGCACAAAAACCAGAAAGCTATACGCTTCGCGGATAATTAATTAGAGGAGGATATACACTTGGCACAAGTTCAATATATCGGCACTGGTCGCCGTAAAAGCTCAGTAGCTCGCGTACGTCTAGTACCAGGCGAAGGCAAAATCGTTATCAACAACCGTAACATCGAAGACTACTTACCATTCGAAACTTTACACTTAATCATCAACCAACCTTTAGAAGCTACTCAAACTAAAGGTAGCTACGATGTATTCGTAAACGTAAACGGTGGTGGATTCACTGGTCAAGCTGGTGCAATCCGTCACGGTATCGCTCGTGCGTTACTACAAGTTGACCCAGATTTCCGTCCAGCACTTAAATCTGCAGGTTTACTAACTCGTGACCCACGTATGAAAGAACGTAAAAAATACGGTCTTAAAGGTGCTCGTCGTGCGCCTCAGTTCTCAAAACGTTAATATTACGTATATCAACGTTTTCAAACCCTTTCTTGGTATTCCGAGAGAGGGTTTTTTTATTTATAAGGTTCATTAACTATGAAAAAACTATGAGAATTTAAAAATCCATAAAATCCTCAAATTGTTTAGCTGCTTTTTCCTTAGCAGAGTTTGTCACATGAGTATATATATCCATCGTTGTTTTAATATCACTATGTCCCAAACGGACTTGAACATCTTTAATTGTCACACCGGCTTCAAATAAAAGAGAAGCATGCGTGTGACGTAAACCATGAACAGTTATGTCAGGTATATCGTCGTGTTGTGATAAAATACTTTGGAGCTTATCGTTTAAATGGGCTAGACGAAACGACTTAAATCTGTTGGATGAAATATCATACTTTGTAAAAATCAATTGCTTTGTATCTTCTTCGACTTTTAAATTAAATTCCTCATACTCTTTCGTTTGTTCCTCTTTCCATTTTTCTAGAAATGAAATAGTACCTTCGTCAAGACTGATAACACGTCTAGAGGCGTTTGTTTTAGGAGTTTGAAGTATCCGTTCTCCTTTTATTTCGACTAGTGTTTTACGCACCCTTAATATCTTTTCCTTAAAGTTAATATCAGACCAATGTAACGCTAATAGTTCTCCTTTTCGAAGTCCCGTAAAAGCTAAAATACGGAACATAACAAAGTACTTTAAAGGTTGCTCCTGATGAACCCTTTTCAAAAATAATCTTAATTCCTCTTTGCTGTAGAAATTCAGATTTTCTTCTTGTTCGTCAAATACCAGTGTATTTTGCTTTTTTGGAGTAACAACTTTGTCGAATGGATTTCGTTCGATAATGCCATGAATTATAGCGTATTTAAAAATTATATTTGTTTGGATTTTATAGTCGTTAAAAGCTGTCATTTCATTAGCCCACTCATTAATAACTTCCTGGCAATAATAGCTTGTAATATCGTTGATTTTTAAATGGCCGAATTTCGGTAAGATCCTTGTTCTAAACTTACTTTTCTTACTTTTTAGGGTTGTCGGTTTAATTTCGTTTTTATGCTGAGTTAGCCACATTTCGTATACTTCCTTAAACGTGTAAGTTTTCAATTGATGAAATTCTTTTGTTTCACGCTCAATCAGTAATTTGTTAATAGCTTGTTTAGCAGCTTTAACGGATTCAAAACCACTTTTTGTTGTGTTAATATGCTTATTTTTGCTCGGATCAAAGCCTAGAGAAATTTGAAATTTATAGTAGGTTTTACCGTCTTTCTTTACATAGGGTGTGATTTTAATATCTTTGTATTTAGTTACTTTTGAATGAATCATTTTATTGCGCTCCTTTTCTCATATGCTGGCGGGCAATATGTGTAAAAGGAATAAAATTTACTATAAAAAAACATTAATGCATTCAAATTTATTATCTTCGTCAAAAATAATTTCATCTATGCCAGGGTCAGCTACATATTCGATGAAATCCAATAAGGGCTCAGATGTATCATTTCCTAATAAAGTTGTACGAAATCCATCAAGATATTTTCCTATGGAGATTAGCGAATAATCAAATAGATATAAATCATCTAATGAACCTTGTTGAAGTCGATTATTAGTATTTACATCATGAACTATTAGGAAGTCCAAAGCTTTTAATAAAGAGGAATTTCCTCCACAAAGGTTAAGGGCAAGATAACTCTTTTCAGAATCTTCTTGTAGGGGTTCATACGAGAATAGGTTTACCTTACGAATAGCATTATTAGTTGAAACGATATTTACAGATATAGGTAACTCTTCTGATTGATTAGTATCTAAATCATGTCCGACTAATGTGTAATGAAATCGATAAAGTGTTTGGTCTAAAATATGCTCTTGTACGTTAGTTGGCACTAATCTTAAAGAAAATATAGAATTTACATTTTTAATTAACTCTTCAATATCTATTTCTAAAGCAATTAATACTTTTTCTAATGTATTAAATTGAATTCCGTTACTTTTCCCATTTGCTAAAGCACCCAGTGAAGTAGTTGAAATCCCTGTTAATTCCGATAGTTCTTTTAATGTCATTTTCTTTTCTTTTAATATTTTTTTCAGGTTTATCTTAATCAAACTCATCACCTCAATCTTATAATAACATCATACTTAATTAAATTCGATAAGTATGATTTGTTTTTTTGTTGACATTATTCGATATCATATAATATCATATGAATAACTAAAGTTATTCTTTTTAGATAACTATACTTACTTTCTGGGAGGTAAATATGCGAAATACAATGATGTTACCAATTGAAGTTTCGAGTGAGTTTTTTCAATCTTATGAAAAACTATTTGAAAACCTAGCTAGGGAAGCAATAGAAAAAGTTCAGAATGGTTCATACAGACCATATATGAACAAAAAGGAGGCGGCACAATACATTGGAATCAGCATCAATACGTTTCAAAAGCTCGTAAAAATGGGTTTACCAATTATTGAAGTAGATGGAACTAAAATAGTAAGTAAAAAAGATATTGATGATTTTCTAGAAAAATATAAATAAAACATTGGCGGGCAATATGTGTAAGGGGAATAATAATTTTTTTAGGAGGTGAAGAGATGGCAAAAGCAAAATTTCGTATGGTCTATACAAACTTTTGGAACGATCCCTATGTTTCTGAAGAAATGACACCCGAGGATAAATACTTTTTTCTTTATCTTTTGACAAATGAACATACAACACAGATTGGTATATACGGAATTACAAAAAAACAGATTGCATTTGAACTTGGTTATTCTATCGAAAGTGTAAACGCACTTATGCAACGATTTATAGATCATCATAAACTCATTAAATACAACTTAGAGACTCGTGAAATCGCAATAAAAAACTGGGGTAAATACAACTTTAACAAAGGCGGTAAACCAGTTTTAGATTGCGTAAGATCAGAGATTAAAAATGTAAAAGATACTTCATTAATCTCGTATGTTGCTGCAAGCATTCAAAATTATTTAATTAAGGAAATTTACGATTCGTATAACGATACGCCCACGATACGTGGACAAGAAAAAGAACAACAAGAAGAAGAAGAAGAAGAACAACAACAACAACAAGATATTAAGTTGTCGTCTAATTCTTCACAAAAATTATTTAATTTATTTACAAAGCGATTAAATAAACTACCATGTGAACAACTCCAAGAGGATATTAATTACTTCTTAGAAAGTTATTTTGATGAAGAATTAATTGTAGAGGCATTTAATAGAGTTCTGTTAGATAAAAAAATTGAATCTAAAGAGCGATATGCAGATGGAATACTTCGTAACTGGAAACTTGAAGGTATAACCACTTACCAATTGTTGGTAGAAAAAGAGTCGCGCAAACAACTTCAGTATAAAAATAAGCATAGCAAAAAAGAAGTAATTCCAGAGTGGTTTTACAATCGCAATCAACAAAATTTATCAGAGCAACATCAAGAACCAATTGATTTTGAAGCAGAGAGACAACGAGTTCTTGAAAAACTGGGGCGATGAAACCTGTTTTGAGGGATATTTATGAAATTTATAGGAGGATAATATTAATGCAAAAATTTGAAAGTAAAGAAGAGTTACTAGAAAAAGTATTAAAAAAAACAGACCTGTTACGTTGTAATATAAATGATATTTTAATAGGTTTTGAGCTAGATCAAGTTGTATTAGATGAATTGTTAGAACCTAACTCGTTTTATTTGTCAGTAGAAAAATCTATTAAGACTGAATGTGGTTTGTTGACTTGGACTTTGAGCACGGGTTGGATTGTGGTACCTAAAAAAGACGGTTTATTTCAATGGCTACAGTTTGAAACACTAGCTAATTTTTTAGAGCGCCATGGAAGGGTTATACCGTTTAAGTGGATGTTGGACGAAGCGATAGAGGGCTTACGTACACGTATGGCACGAGAATATTTAGAGGAACTTAATCAGTCGCTAAAATACGTAAACAAACTATTAAACTCTGAAGGTGAATATAACATTGACCTCTTAGTATCTTTGGCTAAAGATTATCGAACAGATAAGACAAGCCACTTGGAAGACATTCGTTCAGAAATCGAAAAAGAAATCGAATTTGTACAACGCTATATTCCAAAGGCCAAAAATGAAAAATTAGTATTCATTCCATATGCACTATAAAAAATCAAATTCAAAAGGAGTTTTTAATCATGAAAAAATTAGTAAAAACAATTGCTTTAACTAGTTTAATTGCAACAGTTCCAACTATTACATTTGCTGAAGCACCATCTTTTAAAGATGTATCAAGTAAAAATGTATATCACGACATCATTGTTGAAATGGCGAATCAGAGCATTATCAATGGCTATGAAGATGGAACATTTAGACCTAATCAATCTATCACTAGAAAACATGCTTCTGCTCTAATTAATCGTGCTGTTGATTTACCAGAAACAGAAGAATTCACACAACCAAAAGACCTTTCTTCTAAAAATGCTAATTACAACGATATAAAGGCACTTATTAAAGCCGATTTGTTAGAGGTGGATGGAAAAGGTAACATCAATCCAAATGCCCCTCTAACGCGTGGAGAGATGGCTAAAATCATTTCTGTAGCATTTAACTTAGAAGGAGACAAAAACTCGTTAAAAGACGTTTCAAAAGGCATTGAGCCATATGTAAGTGCCTTGTACGAAAATGATGTAACAACCGGCTATGAAGATGGCACTTTCCGTGAGAAAGAAAGTCTAACACGTTCGCACTTTGCAGTATTCATGTATCGCGCTATGAACATAGATAGAGATTCAGAAGTTATTGAGGCAGATCAAGAAACAAAAGGTGATGAAAAAGGTTTATTCGAATTAACAGATAAAGAGTATATCAAGATTGCTGAAATGGTAGATATATATGCGATGAAAAAAGAAGATGTTCCTAGACCAGAAGGTGTAACAACAGAGAAACAAAATGCTGAACAAATCGAGATTCGCACTCGCGAACTACATAATGGTGTAGGTGGATTTGGAATTGCTGACGATAATAGAAGTCGATTTAAAGATAATAAATCAGTTTATAATGCACTCGCTATAACAACAGGACAATTTATAGATTCGAAAGCCCGTCACACAAATATTTCTGTGGAAGAATTTACAGACATTATTAATCAGATTGTCAAAACTGGTGAAGTTTACGATTCAGGTAATTTCTCTATGTATTATAACTATGATGACGGAAATATTTACTATTCTGATAGATAGGGTGTAAATGATGAAGAAAAAAAAACTTTTATTATTGTTAATCCCTCTATTGATTCTAGCAACAGTTTTTACAAGTGCTTTCACACAAGTTCAAACTTTTACGATTGAAGGGATTCTAGCGCACGATGAATTTAATTTCGGACGTGAGCCTTCTGGATATGAGGAAGTAAGTTACACACTTTTAGAAGACCCCGATGGACGTACTGGTTATAGCGGACAGCTATATATATGTCTAGGCGGTGATTGGGTAGAAGATGGTAAGCCAGTTAGAACAGATGATAGCGGACGAGATAAAACTTATGAAGTAGCTGACTATAAGAATGAGATAATTGCCCTGTATGGCAAGGATATATATCAAAAAGCTTTAGCTTCGGGGCAAACTCTTGTTTACGATTCAAGTCGAGGGAAACCAGTTATTCATTCTGAAAAAGATGAAAAACTTGATGTAACACCCTGTAAAGATGGAGATAAGGCATACTTTTACAATAACCTAGATTTTTATCTTAAATTAGCATTTACAGTTGATGGAGAACAAGGCGGATCGAAATTAACAATCATCCCACCAGAACAGTCGATTTATGTTGGAGAACAAGCGCAATATCGTGCAATTTGGACGGAAAACGGTGAAGAAACTGATGTAACAGAACTCTCTACATGGAAGTCCATGAATACTAACCTTGCTACATCCGACGGAAACGGTAAGTTTATGGGAACTTCAAAAGGCTCGCTAACTGTCACCGCAGTTTATAATAATCGCTCACAAACAGCTTACTTGAATGTATTAGAAAATGGTGAACCAATTCCCGAACCAGGAGACCCCGAAAAAGAACCAAATTCCCCTCCAGTAGCAGTCATTGACGCACCGGAAGAGGTAGAAGTTGGAGAAGATTTCTGTATACGTTCTAAGTCTTATGATTCTGATGGCTATATCGTATTTCACGATTGGTATGTTAGTGGTGACCTTGAATTAGATAAAAACGATGAAGAAGGTTGGACAGAAACGACAGAAAATAAATGTGGTGTTTACTTTGAAGATGAAGGAGAGTACGAAATTGAGTTACAAGTAACAGATGATGCAGGTTCTTCTGACGACACAACTCATACAATTAAAGTTACTCCTCCTAAACCAGACGCAAGATTTCAAGTTAAAGGACATTTTAAAGAGGATAGAGATTTAACATTCGTTACGACAAGTACTGGATCCAAATACTCTGCTATTGATTGGTCGAAATCATATGTCGAGGTTTCAGCAGTTGATAGTAAAAATGACGAGCATATTCGAATTTATTTAGGCGGTGAGCATGTTGGTAAGGGTACTTTCTACGATAAAAAAGAGTTTGATTTGCTATTCAGAAAAACAGGTGATTATAAAATAACCCATTATGTTGTTAACAAACATGGATTAAGTGATAAAGCGACAGGAACATTTTTCATTGAACCAGATTTACCACCTGTTGCAGAAATAGAAACTTCACCAATAGTATATATGAACCCTAAAAATCTACACAGCAATTTTCCATACACTGACCAGACTATCTATGGTAAAGCAACTTCACCCGATGGGGATGTGATAGAGGAATACATTTACTCAGTTACTTACGATTCAAATAATGACGGGGAGTATGAAGATGATGAACCAGTCGTGCATTTTTCTAGTAATGAAATGGTTGTCGGAAAAACCTATGATTATCAACACCCAGAATTCCCTAACTTAAAAATATTTGCTTCTTTTGATAACAACTACAACTTAAATTTTGAAACTCCGTATGTCGGAAAATATCATGTACTACTCACTGCTGTGGAGGGATGGAACAATGCAAATTACACTACCAAAAGTTTTAATTAGTATAGGTATGGTTTTACTTCTGGGAGCTTGCTCTAGTGGAAATGAAACTTTAACAAAAGATGTTGAACTAGAAATGAAGTTTGTCAGCAATGTAGACCTTGCTCAATTCGATTTATCTCCTGAGGAAGTATTGCAGTTATTGAATACTGAATCAGATAATTATAAATCAATTGATCCATCATCGATAAAAATTGATGGAGCAGCACTGAAAAATCAAAATGACACTTTGACACTAGACTTTTCCAATCAAAAAGAAGTTCTAGCGGATTACAAAACTCAAGGATATAACGCAACCGTTTATGAATATCCTGTCACAGTTAATTTTGAAGCTACCCCAACAAACGAAAATGCACAAACCGAATATAAATTTGTTAATCTAGGGGTATTAGATTACTATAATGGGGCATTAATTAACGAGCAATATTCAGTAACAGATACCAATTCATCTGCCCAAATTTATTTAGAAAAGTTATTTGAAGCAAAGCAAACAGCCTGGGATAATGATTTAATTATTAATGAAATTTTAAAAGCCCCGACAGCAAAAAATCCAGAAGACGCATACGAAATTGCTCAAAATGGATTCAACTATATAAGTAATACCTTTGATTACGATACTGAAAAAGCTGAATTACTTAAAGAGACAATTAACAATTATACAAATGCTGAAGGGATTGAAAATTTTGTGCAAACTAAGAAAGGTGTTTGCTTTGATTTCGCCTACTTCTACAAACTATATTTAGACACATACAACGTGGAAAATAGATTAGCTTTCGGTAATTTTGAAGGTGAATCTAAAAAAATAAATCATGTTTGGAATGAGATTAAAATTAATGATGAATGGGTTCCAGTAGATACTACTGGAAATGGGTTTGATAAAAATAGAAAATACGATAATTATGTTTCAGTTTATACTACTAACTTATAAATCATAAAAGTCTCCTCTCAATGAGGGGTCATCAATCAAATTCTATCTTTTACTTTTATACACGTTTGATAAATAAAATGAGTTAGAAAGAGCATAAGGGGAAAACTGTCCCCACCTTCAGTGTGGAACTAGGCAGATCCTAGTGTTTTCATGGTACATGATTTTGTTGATTTGCCAAAAAAAGTTGACGGGTGTTTTTTAACTTTTTATAAAGAATATTTATTAGCAATTAGCAAAATTTTATAATACAATAAAGATTGAAATGAAAAACTCATTTCAGGGAGTCCTGAAAAATTATATATATTTGCTATATTCAATGCCTGGAATCGGGCAAAATGAAAAAGAGTCTCTATCCGGAGACTCTTTTTTGTTTTATATAATTAAAATTGTTTTGGAATAACGGTTGCCCATATTACATAACAGACTTGTCTTTTGATTTACATTAACAATTCCCTTTGGATTCTAATACTTCAACAATATCACAAAATCTTTTTCCTTCAAAACATTCAATTTTTTTGTTAAGTAACAAAGTTGTTTATTAACAAACGGGCCATATAGTTGAATAAGGATAGTACGAATAGACTTGGTTAAAATAATTCAAATAATAAATAAAGGGTGATTTATTTGAACAAGTTTATTCTACTTTTACTTATGTCTACCATAATTTGTGGAGCATTATTTAATGGAAAAGTAGATGCCAATTCTCACTTCCAACCTCGAACTATTGAAGAAAGTTATCTTGAAATTGGATATAAATCAGTCGGGGAAGCATTAAAAGATTATAAATACCACTATAAAAAGGAATTACAACTTCCATTAAGAGTTCCACCTGTTGTCTATACTCACGTGTTTGCTCGAACTATTGAAGGATACAGGGGAGATCTTTTTGAAATGCAGTTTATAAATGAGAAATCATATGGGGATAATTTCCTGATAAGTGTAGCACCAAAGGATGGTTTTGAGATATTGGATAAAGAAGTTATAAACGAATTTAAACTGAAGGGTGGAGACACTGCATACTTGTTGGATTATGGAAGAGGAATTATATTGATCTTTGAAAAAGATAACTTGCAATACAGGTTCAGTATAGATAAAAGGATCTTGGAAAAAATTACTCCTGAAATTTTAGTTCAGATAGCTAATTCTATTTATTATTGAATTAAGTCAAAAAGTTCTCTTGTTTATCTAACGGGGGCTTTAGTTGAATAAAACTTTAATTTTTATATGACTTTATTGTTATTTTTTAGTGTAGAGAAGTATCTTACATCAAAAATTAAACAACTATATTTTTAACCCCGTCCTTGCTTAGAACGGGGTTATGCTTGTTTGAGGTATTAAAATTAAATAACTTTATTGTCATATTACATTTTTCCTCTGAATTTATTATTCCACGATGTGCTGTCATATTCATTTTGTGGTTGCGGGATAATTAGTGTTTCCTCTTAATTGGATAATCAAAATCTGTATTTACTGAAATCACGTAAATAGAATCTTGATCGACAACATAGTCAATGCGGTAGGTTGAATAGGTTTTGTATCACAAAGAGGACGTCCGTTTTTGTGAGTGAAGATACGAGTATTACCCTCTTGACCCAGTTCTTGCAAATGGAAAATTAGGTCTTTTACTTTCATGGTTTGGCTCTCCTTTTCAGTAAAAAAATATTTTTTTAACACCTGGCTTTTCTAGAAAAAATGCTGTCAAAAATTTTGTCAAATGACCATTTTTTGCTGTCAAATTTTTTGTCAATTTGAAGAATTGATGTCCCCTTAAAAACACTAGGCTTTGCCTAGTTCCACACTGAAAGTGGGGACAGTTTTCCCTTATGCTCTTTCTTTCTATTCTAATTAAAATGGATATAACTACACCAAGTTTATAACACATGTAGTGTTACACTACTTGATTAGAAAGAAAATTAAGTGGTGTAACAGTGAGTAAGAGTAAATAGCCTTTCCTTATGGAGAGGCTATTAATTTTTTGGTGTTAAGTTAAGGGATTCTAATGCTATTGATTAGTCAACTATATGTATTGATTTATACTAAAATACCAATCTACAAGTGAATTGTTTTTGAGATTACCTAATCTTCTCGGAAAATATTTCACGGAAGAGTTTTTGTATAAAGATTTGCTGATATATGGAGGAATCTACGGAGTTATGTAGAAAAAATTGATAGAGAGTCAATGTAAGGTTTCAGGAGGATATGGTATGAGTGAATTGTCTGTAGGTACATTAAGTGATAAAGATATAAAAGAGTTTTGTCAAAATGGAAAATTGATTACAGAAGAATTTAATGAGAGGAATGTAAAGCAAGCATGCTATGAATTAAGGGCTAGTAACATTTATTACGATATAACTGTTTCCGATAGAAAAATAGAAGTTGCAGATGATAGTTATATTTTAATAAAACCTAAACAATTAGTTGTTATTATGACATTAGAAGGATTAGAAATGCCGCCAAATATTTTAGGTAGAATTTTGACAAAAGGTAAACTATTTTCAATAGGACTTCTACCTGTTAATACATATGCCGATCCTGGATTTTCAGGAAATTTGGGCATAGTGTTTTCTAATTTATCAAATAACTATCTAAAGATTAAACCAAGAGAATCTATTGCAAAGATAGAGTTTAGTAAGTTAGAAAAAAACGTAGAACGCTCTTACTCAGGTCAACATGGTTTTCAAACGGGAGTCTGGCCTGTACCACGGGAGATGATTTTAACAGAAGAAGAAGTTAGGAATGATCCTAGAATCAAGAATATTCCTGAAGAAATTGTATTATCCCATGGATCAAACGTAGGAAAGGTAATCGATAGGATATATAAGTATGAAAGAAAGTTTGTAATTGCTACCATTGGGTACTTCACATTTACGCTTGTACTCATAGCCGCTCTTCAAGGGACAAATTGGATAACTCCTGTATCTTCTATTTTGTTGGGGGTTTTTTCTAATGTGCTTTATACGTTTGTAACTTGGGCTGCTACTAATTTTAGGAGGTAAAAATGGATATTGAGGAGATTATTAGGATACAGAATGAGTTTGACTACGAACATGGTTGGGCTTTAAAAAGTAATGATACTAAGGAAAAGGTAAAACTAATAAACAAGGACTTAATTGGTATTTTTGGAGAGATAGGTGAATTTTCCAATTTAATAAAAAAGCTTAATCTAGATTTAGAAAGAGTAAAGGATATTGAATTTGAAGCTAATTTTAGCAAAATCAGAGGAGATTTAGAAGAAGAATTGATTGATACATTTATCTACTTAATAAGGATAGCCAACCATCTTGATATGGATATGACCGAGAAATATCTTTATAAAATAAAGAAGAATAGGGAGAGATTTAAGAGGTATGAAGTTGATAAGTAAAGTGGATAATGACCCAAGGAACATATCTTATAAATTAAGAGATATAACAATACCGACAAGGTTTTTTCTTGCTCCTATTAATACAGGATTTTCTTTTAATGGAGAGCCGCAAAGTGAGCTTATTACTTTCCATAATGAGCGCTCTGGAAAGGGAATAGGAATAAGTTATGTTGGCAACGTTTCTATTGAGCCTCAATATGTAACTAATAAAAATACATCTTACTTTACAGAAAGTACTTCTAAGTGGAAGGAACTAACATCAGTTATTTCAGAAGCAGGTTCAATTCCAGGTATTCAGATAGCATGTAGAAACTCAAGTATAGTTCCTGTGAAAAGAATGTTAAATACTAAAAAAGAAATCTATATTCAGACAGTTCAAGAAGAATTAAAACAATTACCTAAAGCAGAACTTGAGAGAATTGTTTCACTTTTTGTTCACAATGCACAATTTGCTTATGAAGTTGGTTTTAGAGTGATACAAATTCATGCAGCGCATGGTTACTTTTTATCACAAATGCTAAATAAAGAATTAAATGTTAGAGATGATGAATTTGGAACAAATAAGCTTAAAATGATATCTATGATAATAAATGGTATCAGAGAAATTTTACCAAGCGACTTAATTTTAGATGTGAGGATTTCATTAATCGATGGTCTTATCTCGGAAGAATCTGAGTTAGCATATAAAAATTTGTTAATTAATCAATTAGTGGAACTAGATATTGATATGATCAGTTTCTCCAATGGAATATATGATGTAAATAAGCAACTAATATACCCTTTAAAAAATTGGGGACACGGTGTGTTCATAAAAAAGATAGCTCCTTTTGCAGAAAGATACCCACATATAATTTGGAATGCATCAGGTAATATATGGGATATAGATGAATTAGACTTAGAAAAGCAACCTCAAAATCTTTCTTTCTCAATCGGACGAGCTCTTATAGCAGATCCTTCTTTTATAACAAAATCACTTAGTGGTCATAAATTAAGTATCAATCATTGCGAGAGGAAAAACCAATGTCATTACTATTCCCTTGGAAAAGAAAATATAACTTGCCCAATATATGAGGCCTCAAGAAATTAAGTTATAAAATTATATTTTTGCAAATCCAATGCAAAGAAATTTCTTGTTAGATGTCAAAACTTACACCTGGTTAACGATAAAACGCTTATATATCAGTATGTTAACGCGTTAACATTATTAATTAAACTTTTAAAAAGCAAAATGAGGGAATAGAACATGGAAAACATCAAAAAGTTAGAATTTAAATATGTTTCAGATCATAGTGAGATGTTAATTACCCCTAGTTATATTAAAGGTGTTACTTGTTTAAATAAAAAGAAGTCTGGTAAAGGACAATATTTTTTTAAAGGATATAAGGTAGATGATTTAATGCTTGATGATTCAAGTATTTGTTATTATATGCTAACTGCGGTATTAAAAGAGCAAAAAGTCAGTATAGAGAAAATAGATTTTAGTGCGATTTTAAAAGGCTTGCATTTAAAGTTTATTGATAATTTTGACTTTGAATATCAAGAATTAGTTAAGACTGCTGTAAAGAGCGTTGTAGAACGACAGGTATTCCAAGACGTTTTATGTAATATTGATATAGTTAAAGAATTTTTAATTTTAGCGATTGAACATGTAAACGATATATTAAAAATTAAAATAGAATACATAATAGCCTATTCAAATCTTTTAGAAGAGTTGTTTAAAGAGATAGAAAAATTAGATACCTCAAAGAAAGAATATACGATTAGTAAAGTATTATTGAGTGTTTTACTACGACCAAAAAATGATAGGTTTCTTTCACTAAGTATGGAAAAACAATTAAATTCCAAACTGATTGAATTATCAAAAAAGTTATAAGCATTAATCTATCTTGCTAAGTAATACCCGACAACTTTTTTAATTTTTAACTAATTTATTTGAATTGCTATGCTCTGCGGCGATGGCGAATAGTTTTCAAAATGGACAGCGGTTAACTTTTCCTACATATAAGACTGTATTTAATCAAAAATAAACTCTTTTAGGAGTGATTATATGGGTGAATCTTTTGCTGATTTTTTATTTGATTTAGAGCGACAATGGAAGAAAAGACATTATTCAAAAAATGAAATAAAGGATTTAGACACAGTATTAAAAATGGAGACTAAAAAGATTGAAGATGATTCTGAGAAATTGATTCTTAATGTTTTACATAAAAATGGTGAGCATATCATTGTTTATCTTAATAAGTTAGATCAAAGTGAGATTTTTAGAGCATTTTTTATAGAACTTAAAGTTATTAATAAAAAAGGTATAGTATTGAACCGAATACGTTTAAGTGCCAAATTCAATGATGAAGAAACAATTGAGCTTTGTGATATAGAAGTTATTGGGGAGAATGAAGGCAGGGGTTACGGGACAATATTACTTAATTCTTTAATTAATTTTGCTATAGATAACTCTATAAAGACAATTTTAGGTTGGATTTCCTACGCAGATAAGGATCATTTTGATAAGCTCGATTATTTCTATAAAAAACACGGTTTCAATGTGATTTGGGGTAATGATAATACTATTGTAAATAAAGCTGCAGACATTATTTGGATTAAATCTTGAACCGTTTGTTTTTGAGATAGAAAAGATATTTTTCTCTTTTACCCATCTTTCATTTATTATGGTATTTGAAATATTGCCCGCCAGCATTTAAAGTTTTTAACTATAAAATAACTATGAGTTTCTGAAATTATATTAATTAGAATGAAAATGATTGAGTATAAAATTACTGAAATTAAAGCGTTATGCTATTAAATGAAACTCCATGAAATAGCTGAAATTTTAGAACGTAAAAAATACGGTCTTAAAGGTGCTCGTCGTGCGCCTCAATTCTCAAAACGTTAATATTACGTTATATCAACGTTTTAAAACCCTTTCTCGGATTGCCGAGAAAGGGTTTTTTTGTGGTTCACAAAGGATAAAATGCTTTGTGAGAAACCATGTTATTTTCAGTGGCGTTAAATTCGAGCCGCATTCATAATGTCTTGAATTTTTTCAACTAAGTTAAGTATGAGAAATCCATTACCTTCAGAACTTTTACGTTTTCCTATTGGTAAAGTTCGTTTAATAAGCTGTGCATAAATTTCTGTTTCACTAAAAGGTCTACCAAACTCTCTTTCACTTAAATTAATAAGCAATGCTATAGCGCCAGCGATGTGAGGGGTAGCCATTGATGTGCCGGAAAGAGAAGCGTATTTGTGTCCTAAGTAAGTAGAAACAACTTCTACTCCAGGAGCAACAATATCTATTTCTTCATTGTTATTTGTAAACGGAGCAAGCCTTAAGTTATGATCAACGGCTCCAACTTGAATGACTTCATTATATTTTCCAGGATAAGAATACTCAAATGTATCTTCAATATTATCCCCTTCGTTTCCAGCTGCGACAACAACAGATATATCTTGGCTAACTGCGTTTTGTATGGCTTTATGCAATTCTGGAACATCTTCAGGACCACCAAGTGACATTGAGATTACGCGTACTCGTTCTCCTTGTGGTCCACGCCATTCTACTGCATAGTTAATAGCGTTGATAATCCACTCATAATCTCCCGTTCCTTGTCCAGTTAATACTTTCAAACTTAAAATTTTAGCTTTAGGAGCTACACCAACAACGCCTTCATTATTTAAACTAGCGGCTATCGTTCCTGAGACATGGGTTCCATGTCCATTGTTATCTTCAAATATATTAGGGTCTCCATCATAATCGGAAGTAAAATTTCGTCCGTCGATAATTTGATCTTTGAGGTCGGGATGGTCGGTTTCAATACCAGTATCAATTACTGCAATTACAATGCCTTCACCTTGATTACTATCTTCCCAAATCGAGGGTGCTTGAATTAAATCTACCCCTTTTGGTGTTTCGTTTGCCATTTCTACAATCGACTCAATAGTGTAAGGGATTAATTTGACTTGTAACGGCTTATGAATCATTTTCATCCTCCTTCAAATTAAAATATGGAAGTTACCAATTGGTAATGACTTCCTATTTTATAAGTTCAACATAAAGTTTTGTATTCCTTCTTTCGTATATAAATTTTACATTCCATCTAAGGGGTAGGTTTATTTCAGAGAAGATAAACTTTCATTAAAAAATTCCCCCTTAATTTAGTACCCAAAAATAACTACTACTTACGGGTCATTTATTTTTAGGTGCTGTTTAGTATATAGTAAAAGATAAAATATAAGTTAATGTATATAATGTAAATACCTAGTAGTAACTCTTTAATTAAAGAAATTATTTTTGGGTTTTGTTATGACGACAATATCTATCTAATGCTGGGAGAAAATTATGAGGGAAAATCAAAAGATATTAAAAATAGTAAAGAACATAATATTTTTGATGCTTCTATTAATTGGGGTTTTATTAGTATTCCATAATACAATAGAAAATCGACTTGTTTCAATGGGAACAGATTCAATTAAAATAGATACAATAAGTGCAAGTGAGATAGAAAAAAATAATGAAAAGAATACTTCGTTTAACTTTGAAGAGGTAGAAGAATTAGATTTAAAGACAATTCTTAAAGCGAATTTAAATAAGGATGATATATCCGTCATCGGAGCTATAAGCATTCCAAGTGTTAATTTGAATTTGCCTATCGGGAAAGGAACTTCTAGTTATACACTAGCATTAACAGCAGGAACAATGAAAGAGAACCAAGCAATGGGAGAAGGCAATTATGCTTTAGCAGGGCATCATATGGATCGCGAAGATTTACTTTTTAGCCCTTTATTTCAAGTTGAAAAGGGTGCAGCAGTTTATCTAACAGATTTAAAGTATGTTTATGAATATCAGGTAGACGAGCAAAGAACAATCGAGGCAACAGCAATTGAAGTACTTGATGAGATAGAAGGAAAGAAAATCTTAACTTTAATTACATGCGATAATGATGGTAACGCTAGATTACTGACAAGGGCTCATTTCGTAAAAAAAATACCGATTAAAGAGGCGACAAGTAAAGTAATAGAGGCTTTTCAAATAGAGTTGAATAATAAATAAAAGAGGATCGAAAACGAAACACATCAACATTACGAGTTGATGTGTTTTATTTTTAAGAAAAAATTCAAAACCTCTGGATATATCTTTCGAATTTTTAAGACATTATTTTAGATAAAATCTCATTCATATCATTTATATTTTCACGGACCTTTACAGCACTTAAGTAATCAATTTTATCATGATAGGACTCAGCTTGCTCTCTTTGCTCATCTATAGACAAATTCTCATATGCTTCAATTCGGTTCCCTGTTGATTTTTTATAATCCTCCATTAAATTTGTTTCTAATTCCTGTACCTTATTATTAATTTCACTTAAAGTTTTAGTCATAGCAAGTGCTTCATTTTTGAGCTCTTCATTTGTGTTATTCGAGAATGCCGCGGCCTTTCTTTTTTGCTCGCTTAACCCACTTTTAATAGATTGAAGCATTTCGTTATATTCAGAATCTACTACCATATGATCAAGAACTTGTAGTGTATTATCTATTAGTATTTCCAATCTTTTTTTGGCGTCTTCCATATAGATTCCCACCTTTATATACATTTGTATTGATAATATGTACAAAAAACAGCGAGATATTCGGGTGGAATAACACGCTTATTTATAAACAGAATTTTTTAAGGTTTATTTAGATGGAGAAGTGAAAATTTAAATGGTAAAATAAAGGAAATTTTACAAGTGTGTCTGGAGGATTATGATGGTAAAATCTATAAAAGGCCAATTCTTTTTATCGATAGCAGTTGCTCTGGGTTTTATAATTAATTCTTTTAACTATACGGACTTTTCATTTCGGGGAGAATTTAATCTTCCTAGACTGTTATTTTATTTAGTAATGATTATTTCAGTTTATAATGCAGGGATGCTAACACAGCAATATATGCAATCAAGAAAAGAAAAATCAAAATAAAAAATGACCGTAGTTATAATAAACAGGATAATCACTTTGTTCAGATTCACTTGGTAAAATATTTTCGTGTGTTTAGCGTTAGAATAAATAACTTCGAAACATGTTTTCCCTCTTTCAGGACATCATAAAAATAAAGGAGGGACAATTATGGGGAGAAGAAATAGAAATAAAATTTTAATACCAGAAGCAAGACAGGCGCTGGATCAATTAAAGGCCAAAGTTGCTGGCACGGCTAATCCTGAACAGGCTAAATTTGAGGTTGCCCAAGAAATCGGTATACCGTTAAAAGAAGGCTATAATGGAAAGCTTACTTCTGAAGAAGCTGGCAAGGTCGGTGGACAATTAGGTGGTAATATGGTTAAGGAGCTTGTAAAGATGGCTCAAGAAAACTTAACTAAAAAACAATCATGAAAAAGAAACTCATTTTTAAGTTTTTGCACATATAAGGCTCTCAATGCATTTGCTTTGGGGCTTTTTTTATTTTGTAAAACGAAAAAAGTCAATAAGGCTGAAGAAATTTTATTATTCCTCCAGCCTGATACATATTCAAAACGATTTATAAATAAATTTTCCCCGTACCAATAATTATTGCTGGACCTCCAACTTTTATTTTTTGAATGGCATTTTTAGACTTGTGAATTGTTATATCAATGTAGCTTGGGCGCCCCATTTCAAATCCTTGTTCACTTCTAATTTGGTAGACGCCGTCCGCATTGCTAGGAATAACACCATATTTTATTAAATAAGCTCCTAATGGTCCACTTGCACCTCCAGTTGCCGGATCTTCAGCTATACCCATTGCAGGTGCAAACATTCGACTATGAACCTGCGAAACTTCCTCTACCGTTTCAGTAGTAAATGTAAAAATATGCTGACGATTTGGATGTGTATTAAAATGTTCCTGCCATACATCTGTACGGAAATTTATTTTCTTCATTGCAGCTAATGATTTAATTGGAATAAACAAAAAAGGTACGCCTGAGGAAACAGAAATTATAGGCAATGTTTGAGCAATTTCTTCTTTTTCCAATGATAAAAGCTGTGAAATTAAATCTATATCCGTAAAGGTTTCTCCAAACTCTGCAATCGGTTGTTCCATCTCGCTCTTAATAATATTATTATTTTCCTTATAAACAGTAACTGGAATGTCTCCAACTCCTTCTTCTAAAACCCATTCATTGGAGCCGTCGTTTGTAGAAACAATCCCTTTTGTAGCTAATACATAAGCTGTTCCTATTGTTGGATGTCCTGCCATAGGAAGCTCTAACTTCGGAGTGAAAATGCGTAATTTTTTAGTGTTATTAGGAACACTAGGTGGAAATACGAATGTTGTTTCAGATAAATTTAATTCATTAGCAATTAATTGCATCATTTCTGTCGTAAGACCTTCTGCGTTTTCAAAAACAGCAAGTGGATTGCCTCCGAATCTTTTATTTGTAAATACATCGACTAACGTATACACATATTCTTTCAAATACCTTCCCCCCAGTTTTAAAATTTTAGACTGTACTTACAAATTTATAAGTATGTATTTATTATACAGTTTTGTAAAAGGAAATATGGTAATTTAGAGTAACATGAATTAAAGGGATGCCCAGTTAAACTAGGCATCCCTTTGAAATTAAAAAGAGCAATGGTTCACTTAGGGCACACAAACTGCTTACAAATGTGGGATAGGAAGAACAATCTAAATTCCCTTAAATGGATTTTTCCACTCCATTAAAACTCCATAATTAAGTGATTCCTCATCATCCAAGTAATTCTCTACTACAGTTAAGGGTAAGCGACCGCATCTTAATAAAAAAGAAATTACGGGGTCATGCAGCTCCCCTCGAACAACTGCGTCGATATATTCGTTAGCTGTCATGTTGTTAGCATGTTTGTAGTATCCAGGCATTCGTCCGCCGCCAAGCAAGCGGTCTAATCCTTTTTCAATTATTACATGATACATGGATTGCATCATAATTTTCCCAAGTCCTAGAGATCGGAAAGCAGGCCGAACGCTTATATCTACAATATAAAGTGTATTGCCATTTGGATCGTGGTTTGTAATATAGCCGTGGTCGGTTGCTTCTGCCCAAGTATGTTCAGGGTGTGCAGGGTCAAAGTGAACACAAACCCCTGTCAATGAGCTAACGACCTTCCCGTCAATTTCAATGCATAAAGCACCTTCGGGGAAAAGTGTTACATGATTTGTTAGCTGTTTTTTATTCCACCATAATTCTGATGGAAAAGGAGGTGGGAAACATTCCGCTTGTATCTCGATTAAGTCATCGAAATCATCTGTTGAATAGTTGCGGATAATAATTGGTACTGGTTTTCCGTTATCAAATAATAGCTGCTCACTCCGATACATGTGCTTCTCCCCCTAAACAAAAATTTCTATTCCCAATCTGTGTATAAATCAACTCTTCGATCACGCCAAGTAGTTACAGAGCCTTTTTCTCGCACTTTATAAAGCAGCTCAAGATCTAAATCTGCTGTAATAATCATATCGTTGTTAATTTCCCCTTCAGCTAAAAGACCCTTAGGAGGGAAAGGTACATCATTAGGAGTAATAATTGCAGCTTGCCCAAAGTTTGCACGCATAAAATCAACAGTAGGAAGAGCTCCTACAGTACCTGTTAAGACAACATATACTTGATTTTCGATCGCGCGGGCATGACTTGTATAACGTACACGATGGAAACCGTGGCGGTCATCTGTGCACGATGGACAGAAGATGACATCTGCTCCTTTTGCTTTTGCCATACGAACGATTTCTGGGAATTCAATGTCATAACAAGTAAGAATTGCAATTTTCCCTTTGTCTGTATCGAATATTTCTAAACCTTCACCGCGAGACATATTCCATTCATGGACTTCTGTAGGAGTAATATGAAGTTTCGCCTGTGTTCCGATTCGACCGTCCGGGTAAAATAAATGGGCGGTGTTGCGCAATTTTCCATTTACCTCGACAACATGCGTACCCGCAATAATATAAATATTATACTTTTTAGCAAATGAAACGAATAATTCTTGATATTGCTCTGTATAGGAAGGTAAATCATTAATTGTTAGAGCTTTGCCGTCTTTGCCTTTAATCGATAGTAATTGTGTTGTAAAAAACTCAGGGAATAAAATGAACTCTGTATCAAACTCTAAAGCTGCCTTTATATAATGCTCACATTGGTGAGCAAATTCCTCGAAAGACTGAATTGAATGTAGATGATATTGTACTGCTGAAACACGAAACTTCATACACAACCCTCTTTTTTAAGATTTTTTTGATAGTTATATTATAGGAGATTTTCTGCTTAAATGAAGTATTTAAACTTCTCTTCTCCATGCATAAAAGTTTTTAATGAAAGTTTATTGTAAATTTGTATACTTATGTATACAATTGTATGCAGAGGGCGGTGCATTTTTATGATTAGCAAACAGAATGGTCAATTAGGTGAAGTGGCTTTTTCTGAACATGATCAAGGAATCGGTAAGCGAGGAAGAGGAAGTCATGGAGCCAAAACATTTAGACGTGGAAGAGTGTTAGCTTTTTATCAGCAGCTAGTTATTAAGCGGGATACACTAAAGAAACAATTGGCATGCCCAGAATATCAAACAATACAGCAAGTAATTGCAGGTGAACTAAAAGCAACTGAGGACATCATAAATGACTTCAAAGCAGCCTTTGAATTACAAGAGGTTTCTAATGAAATATCAGACTTAAATAAGCATGACAAGTCTAATCAATAACTGTAGACTTTCAATAACTAATTTACATGGATTCAAATAACTTTTACTATCGTATCAACAGAAAGAAGGTACATCATGCAAGCCATATTCTCCTTAAAGAAATATATGAAACCATATATGGTCTTTGCAATTATCGCTCCATTAATGATGGTGCTTGAAGTAGCGATGGATTTAATTCAACCGACAATTATGCAGCATATTATTGATAATGGTATTGCAAAAGACAATATGCCATACGTAATTAAAATGTTTGGACTGATTATTCTATGTGCAGTGATGGGATTAATAGGCGGTGCTGGTTGTTCCATTTATGCTTCAAAGACAGCCATTAATTTTGCGGCGGATATTCGCCAAGATTTATATGAGACAATTACGTATTTTTCAAATAGTAATAAAGATCATTTTACGATTGGGAAGCTCATTACAAACATTACGAGTGATGTGGAAATGTTGCAGCGAGCACTTACGATGCTATTAAAGATTTTTGTACGCGGTCCATTCACTTTTATTGGTGCCATTGTCATCGTATTTATTACAGCCCGTGAACTATTTCCAATTTTATTAGTTGTTGTGCCAATCCTGGCAATATCCATTTATTTTTTCACAAAATTATCTGGAAAGCTATTTTTAAAAGTACAAGAAGCGATAGATGCCGTAAACACAAGAGTACAAGAAAATTTAGCCGGCATCCGTGTCATTAAAGCTTATAACCGCAAAAAACATCAAATCGAGCAATTTACAACGGTAAATGAAACATTAATGAAGCGGAATATTCACGCAGATCAAATCATTGGCATTCTAATGCCTTTAACTGCATTTGTCGTTAATATGGGCATTATTGCAGCTCTATGGATGGGTGCTTTCAAGATAGGGAATGAAACAATTGAGGTAGGGGTAATTTTAGCATTTATTAACTATTTAATGATGATTATGGGTGGGTTAATGAGTTCTTCTAATGTATTAATGCAAATTGCCCGTGCAGTACCAAGTGCCAAACGCATTGTCGAGGTGCTTGAAGAAAAATCTGAAATTAAAAATATTGAAAACCCAATGAGTACCCCTATTAAAGGTGCTGTTGAGTTTGAAAATGTTAGTTTTGCTTATAACAAAAATAATGAACCAGTGTTAAAGAATATTTCCTTTAAAGCGAATCCAGGAGAGACTATCGGTATTATTGGCATGACTGGTAGTGGGAAATCAACTATTGTTCAATTAATACCAAGAATGTTTGAAGCGGATCAAGGGGTTATTAAAATCGATGGCCAACCTATTCGTCACTATGATTTACATACATTACGAAGTTCAATTGGCTTTGCTCCTCAAAAGGCAACTTTATTTTCCAGAACAATTGAAGCGAATGTGAAATACGGGAATGACGAGGCAACAATGGACGAATTAATAGAAGCATTAGAATCTTCCTGTGCATTAGAATTTGTTGAAAAGTTTGATGATAAACAACAGCATCATATCACGCAAGGTGCAACCAACCTATCAGGCGGACAGAAGCAGCGTCTTGCAATGGCCCGTGCATTTATTCGCAAGCCGGCAATATTAATTTTAGACGATACAACATCTGCTGTAGATAGTTTTTCAGAGAGAAGAATACAAAATGCCATCGCAAACAATTTTAAGGAAAGTACGAAGTTTATTGTGTCATCGAAAATTTCATCGATTCGTCATGCGGATAAAATATTGGTGTTGGATGATGGCAGTATCGTAGGGCAAGGGACCCATGAAGAACTACTTGAAACAAATAGGGTATATCAAGAAATTGTTTCAACACAGCTGGTAAGAGGAGGGATTTTAAATGAATAAATCACCAGAAAAATCACCTGGACCTCCTCCAATTGGAAAACACCCCGGTCCAAGATTTAATGGTCCAGCAGAAAAAGCAAAAAATCAAAAAGCGACACTTAAACGAATTTGGTTATATTTAAAAAACCAAAAAATAGGAATCATCAGCTCTATTTTCTTTGTAGTTTTTTCATCTATTTTAAACTTATTAGGTCCGTTATTAATTGGAATTATTATCGATGAACATATTTTAAAGTTTGATATTGATGGAACTATAAGAATGATTTTGATACTTGCAGGAATATATATTGTATCTGCAATATTTATGTGGCTGCAAACTTTTGTGATGATTCGTGTATCACAAAAAACCATTCATCAGCTTCGACAACATTTATTTGAGAAGTTCCAATCACTTCCTTTATCAACTTTCGATAAACGTCAACAGGGCGATTTAATGAGTCGGATGACAAATGATATTGAAAATTTAAATGCTGCACTATCACAAAGTGTTATTCAAATCATTTCAACAATATTATCAGTAGTGGGAACTGCAATTGCAATGTTTTATTTAAACTGGGTATTAGCGGTAGTAACACTACTTGTTATTCCAATTATAATTTGGTCTACGAAACAAATTATTAAACGAAGTAGTAAGAATTACGTTCAGCGTCAAAAAGATTTAGGGAATTTAAATGGTTTTATTGAGGAAACGATATCGAATTCCCATATTACAACATTATTCGGAAAAGAAGAGCAGACGATTGCTCAATTTAAACAAGCAAATGAAAAACTAAGAGCATCTGCTTTAAGTGCAGATATTACTTCGGGATTCCTTGGACCAATCAACAACTTCATTAATAACTTCGGGATTGGGTTAATAATTGGTGTAGGGGCTTTAATGGTATTAGGCAACTTTGGGGTTTCAATTGGGGTGATTGCTTCCTTTGTTACTTATTCAAGACAATTCTTCCGTCCAATTAACCAATTGTCGAATTTATTAAATACATTCCAATCTGCTATCGCAGGAGTAGAACGTGTATTTGAAATATTAGATGAAAAAGAAGAAGCAGCAGATGTTGCGGGAGCAATTGCCAAGAAACGTTATAATGGGGATGTCGAGTTTCGTAATGTCCAATTTTATTATCAAAACGATAAACCAATTCTTCATAACCTTTCATTCCATGCTAGGGCAGGAGAAACGATTGCCCTTGTTGGTCCGACGGGTTCAGGGAAAACAACAATAATACAACTGCTTAATCGTTTTTATGATGCCAAAAGCGGTGAAATATTAATTGATGGAGAAAATATTAAACAGTACCAAATGGAAAACTTACGTGATCATATTGGCATAGTACTGCAAGATACGTATCTTTTCTCGGGGACAGTTCGAGAAAATATCCGTTACGGTAAGCTGGATGCGACAGATGAAGAAGTCGAAAAAGCTGCGAAAATCGCCTACGCCCACAATTTTATAAAATATTTGCCGCAATCATATGACACGATGCTTGTTTCAGGCGGACTGAATTTAAGTCAGGGTCAACGCCAGTTAATCGCAATTGCACGGGCAATATTGGAAGACCCTGATATATTAATACTAGATGAAGCTACTTCAAGCGTTGATACAATGACAGAAGTACACATTCAAAAAGGGTTAAATAATTTAATGAAGGGTCGTACAAGCTTTGTTATTGCACATCGTTTAAAAACAATTGAAAATGCGGATCAAATATTAGTTATTAAAGATGGAGTAATATTAGAGAAAGGCAACCATGAAACATTAATGATGCAAAAGGGCTTTTACGAAAATCTGCAAAACCAATTGCAGCTTCAATAATCTTTTAAGCTGTCCACTTTTATAAGAAGGTGGATAGCTTTTTGATTTTGAAAAAAACGATGAAACCGTTCTAAATAGTTTAATGATTGAACATACTATATTTGTTTTTATGTAATTTGAACTTTACGCATACAAAACCAACTTCAAGCGTATAGTAGTTCAAAAGGTTGCTAAAGGCGGTGTAATAGTTTTGAAGCGGTGGATCGCTCTAGGAGTTATTTTGTTATGTTGTTTACTTGTTGTATTTTATGAGACAAGCGCATCCGATCGACGTTTCTTTTTACCAGAACCATTAGGTGGAGTGAAAATAGTCGTTGATGCTGGCCATGGAGGAATTGATGGGGGAGCTTCATCGGGAGAAGTTATTGAAAAAGATGTAACGCTTGCAATTGCTAAAAAGGTGGAACGCCAATTAAAGCGTATGGGAGCGGAAGTAGTCATGACCCGAACAACAGATGAGGATGTACTAGCTGAACATGCTCCAAGTGAAGAATTTGCTACATTAAGAGAAAGAAAAAAGCAAGACATCTTTTTAAGAGCTAATCTTGTGAAGTCCAATGAACCAGATATTTTCATTACCATTCACGCAAATGCCATTCCTGAAGAAAAATGGCGAGGGGCACAAGTTTTTTATCATAAAGATGGACACGCCAATAGTGAATTGTTAGCAAAGTCTGTTCAATCCTCTATTAAAGAAACTTTGCAAAATACGGATCGTGAAGCATTGGCCATTAAGCAAATCTATCTTTTAAAGAAAACAGAGGTTCCTTCAGTATTAGTCGAAACAGGGTTCTTAAGCAATAACGAAGAACGTAAATTATTATCCGATGAAGACTATCAAGAGAAAATGGCAAATGCAATTGTGGAAGGTATTGAAAACTATGTAAACTTGGAATTCGAATAATGAAAAACATTTTTTGATTTTTAAAGTTATTTTAGTTTATGGTACAAGCCTTATAATGTCAGGGTTTCTAAGTATTATTAAGCAGTTATTATTTATAAAAAAATATTATTTGATAAAACCATTCACGACTTCTTGTGAATGGTTTTTTAATTTTGTATATGAATTATTTATCAAATGTAAAAGTTATAAATCTAGTAATAATATATGTAAAAAGTTCCATAACCAATCGTTTTTGTCATAATTTTATGGTTGAATAAGTGTAGTTCTTTGAAAGGGGTTAAGGTATGGGATACATCGAATTGATGGATATTTCAAAGTCATACAACAAACAAAGTAATGTATTGAATGGTATTGACTTGAACATAGAGAAAGGTGAATTTTTCGTCTTAGTTGGGCCTTCTGGTTCAGGGAAAAGTACATTACTTCGGATGATTGCAGGGCTAGAAGAAATTTCAGGAGGGACATTAAAAATTAATGAGAAGATCGTGAACCATCTTCCTCCAAAGGATCGCAATCTGTCGATGGTTTTCCAAAACTATGCACTATATCCTCACTTAACAGTTGAACAAAATATATTATTTGGACTAAATGCAAGAAAAATAGATAAACAAGTGCAAAAGAAAAGATTAGAAGAAACAGCGAAACTAATGGGTTTAAGCGACTTGTTAAAACGCAAGCCTCGTGAACTATCTGGCGGGCAAAGACAACGTGTTGCTTTAGCACGCGCGGTAGTTAGTGAGGCACCACTGTGCTTAATGGACGAGCCGTTATCAAATTTAGATGCCAAATTACGTGCCAATATGAGAATTGAAATTCGACGTCTTCAAAAGCAGTTAGGTTTAACAATGATTTATGTTACACATGACCAAGTTGAGGCAATGACGATGGGTGATCGAATTATGGTGCTAAATGATGGAGTTATTCAGCAAGTTGGTGAACCAATTACGCTTTATAACAAGCCATCAAATTTATTCGTAGCTTCTTTCATTGGTTCTCCAAAAATGAATTTAGGAAAAGCAGTTTTAACAGACGACCATCTTATTATTGAAGAAGAACTCAAAATACCTATTAACTCAACTCAAATAGAAACAAATATTAAAAATAAAAACTTAATTATTGGCATCCGAGCTGAGAATTTGCCTTTGGGGTCAAATGGTGAAGAAACCTATGAAATAGAGGTTGTGAACGTCGAACAACTAGGAAATGAAACATTAGTATCTTTTGAAGTCGGATCAGAACTGTGGACGGCGAAATGGCTTGGTCAATGGTTAGGAAAAGTGGGGGATAAGGTACCGGTTCATATTTCAATCGAAAATATACATTTCTTCGATGCGCATACAGGAAACTTAATTCAAGCTGCTTCCAATACGAATAAACAAGAGGTTGTGAAGATATGAGTATGAGTAATCCTACACTTGAATCATTGGAAAATGAAATTAGTGAAATTAATTTCGAGCAAATCAAAAAGAAACAACGTTTGAAGAGTTTTGCTAAAGGGATGTTGTTTTTACTTCCATCCATTGTATTATTCGGAGCATTTTTGTTTTATCCGCTGTTCAAAACGATTTATCTTAGTTTCTTTTTAACAAATGCACAAGGTGAAACGACTGTGTTTGTTGGACTGCAAAACTATATTGATATGTTTGCTTCTCCAGTATTTCAACAAAGTATGAAGTCAACATTCTTATTTGTTTTATATACTGTTCCAACTACAGTTGTTATTGCACTGTTCTTGGCAGTGCTTGCAAATGAAAAACTTAAAGGGATTGGATTATTCCGTACGATTTTTTCTTCGACGATGGGAATCTCAGTTGCGGCAGCTTCTGTATTTTGGTTATACATGTTTCATCCTTCGATTGGCTTTTTAAATAAAATGCTCGAAATATTTGGGATTGACGCTATTGGTTGGTTGACTGATCCAAAATGGGCATTACTTGCAGTTTCTGCAACAACGATTTGGATGAATCTAGGATTTACATTCTTAATTTTACTAGGCGGTCTTCAATCCATAGATTCCTATTTATATGAAAGTGCAGATATTGACGGTGCGAGTTATTTTTATAAATTGCGAAGAATCACAATTCCAATGTTATCTCCAACACTCTTTTTTGTCATTACAGTCACAATTATTAATGCGTTCCAAACATTTGGACAAATCGATATTTTAACTCAAGGCGGCCCACAAAATACGACGAATTTAATCGTTTACTCAATTTATCGTGAGGCTTTTGCAAATTATCAATTTGGTACTGCCAGCGCTCAGTCAATCGTCTTATTTATCATTATTCTCGTTATGACGGTACTACAGTTCAAACTTGGTGAAAGGAAGGTTCATTATCAATGACCGTGCCAATCAGCAGAAAAATTCTATTTTATATATTGCTGATGATTTCAGCACTTGTGATATTCGCACCAGTCATAATGGCCTTCGTTATGAGCTTTATGGACAACAAAGACATTATGACTGGAAGTTTGCCGCAGACATTATCCTTTGACAATTATGTCAAGGCATTTGAAAAGTTTCCGCTGCTGAAGTATTTGTTTAATAGTTTAGTAGTCGCACTTGTTATTACGTTTGGACAATTGGTTTTATCTAGTTTAGCGGCTTATGCCTTTGTATTTTTAGAGTTTAAAGGCAGAGACTTTTTATTCTTTTTATTTATCGCAACGATGATGGTGCCATTTGAAGCATCTATTATTCCAAATTTCCATATCATCCGTGATCTAGGATGGATTGATAAATATCTAGGATTAACAGTGCCATTTTTTGCAATGGCATTTGGAACTTTCTTACTTCGACAAAACTATAAGCAAATTCCGAAAGAGTTAAGAGAAGCAAGTCTAATTGAAGGAATGGGCGATTTTAAGTTCTTTTTAAAGGTTGTACTGCCTGTTTCAAAAACAAGTTTAGTTACTTTGGGTGCTTATGGCTTTTTAACATCTTGGAACATGTATCTATGGCCGCTGCTTTCAACAACAAATGATACAGTCAGAACAGTTCAAATCGGGTTAAAGCAACTACAAAATCAAGAGCAGCTAAATGATTGGGGGATGATTATGGCGGGTGCCATTATTGTCATTATCCCAACCTTAGTGTTGTTGTTCCTCGGACAAAAGAAATTGCAAAAAGGCTTAACTGAAGGAGCAATTAAATAAGGAATACAATGGTTTATACCTTTTCTCTTCATTCGTCAAATGGATAAAAGGATAAATAATAGATCAATGAACTAAAAAGGAGTAGGAAAAATGAAAAAACAATTTTTACTAACGTCTTTAATGATGTTGCTTGTTGTGATTTTAGCGGCATGTAACTCAAATGAAAGTTCATCAACAACAGAAACGAATTCATCGAATAACTCGGAATCTACGGGAGATACTGAATCAAAGGAAAAGCAAATCGTAACATTTTGGCACTCAATGAGTGGTGCTGGTCAAGAAACGTTGAACGCAATCGTTGAAGATTACAATAACTCTCAAGATGACATTCAAGTAAATGCTGAATTCCAAGGGACATATGACGAGTCATTAACAAAATTTAATGCCGTGGCAGGAAGTGACAGTGCGCCAACAATGATTCAAACTTTTGAAATCGGAACAAGATCTATGATTAATAGCGGTCAAATTGTGCCGATTCAAGAATTTGTTGATGCAGATGGCTATGATATGAGCGGTCTGGAAGAAAATATCACGAACTACTATTCATTAGATGGTAAATTCTATTCAATGCCGTTTAACTCTTCTACACCAGTTATGTACTACAATAAAGATGCATTTAAAGAAGCTGGACTTGATCCAGAAGCTCCACCGGAAACTTTTGAAGAGGTAGAAGCTGCAGGAAAAGCGATTGTTGAATCGAACCCAGACATGAAAGGTTTTGCTTTACAAGCGTATGGTTGGTTATGGGAGCAATTACTGGCAAACCAAGGTGCGTTATTATTAAATAATGACAATGGACGTACAGGTACGCCTACAGAAATTGGTTGGACAGAAGAAGAAGGCAAGTCGATCTTTGAGTGGGTAAAACGTATGGTAGACGCTGGTACTTTTGCGAACTATGGTACAAACAGCGATAATATGATGGCTGGTTTCTTAGCTGGAGATGTAGCAATGTTCCTACAATCTTCTGCTAGTTCACGAGATGTAATTGACAATGCACCATTTGAAGTAGGAATTGCTTTTTTACCGCATCCAGAAAATAAAGAACGTCAAGGGGTAGTTATTGGCGGTGCCAGCCTTTGGATGATCGACGGCAAACCTGAAGCAGAACAAAAAGCAGCTTGGGAGTTTATGAAATACCTTCAAACACCAGAGGTACAAGCGAAGTGGCATATCGGAACAGGGTACTTTGCAATTAACCCAGCTGCATATGATGAGCAAATTGTAAAAGATGCATATGCTGAAAAACCACAATTACAAGTTACAGTTGATCAGCTGCAAGCAACTAAACCTTCTTATGCAACACAAGGTGCACTAATGGACATGCTTCCAGAGGGACGTAAAGTTATGGAAACTGCTTTGGAAAAAGTCTACAATGGCGGGGATGTTGATGAGGCCTACAATACAGCAGTAGAGCAATTTAATGCAGCAATCGAAAAAGCAAATGCTGCCCGCGGTGAATAATAAGGTTGAATAAATAATAATATTTAGTTAAGGAATAAAGCGTTGAATATTGCGCTTTATTCTTTTTCTATTTAAATAGAGCTTAATGGGTATTATACATATAGCAACTTGGATAGATATGGAGTGTAAATAAATATGAAGCTGCTTAAAATATGGATTGTATTTTTTATTTTGGTGCTCCTTGGATTAATAGTTTTTGGTATTAGAGAAAATGAAGCATTGCCTGGAATTATAGACAAGCCTAAAATATTTGCTCATAGAGGTGCAATTAATAGCTTCAATGAAAGTACCATCACGTCATATAAAATTGCAGCAAAAAATGGCGTGGATGCTTTAGAACTGGATCTGCGAATGACAAAAGATAATGTGTTAATTATCATGCATGATGAAACAATTGACCGAACAACAAATGGTAAAGGAAAAGTAAATGACTTATCTTTAGAAGAAATTAAAAAATATGAAACAATAGGCAAATATAATGGAAAAACGACAAAAGAAGATATTCCGACGTTGGAAGAATTATTTCAAACTTTTGGAGATACACAAAGATACTATATAGAAACTCGATTAGTAAATGGAGAAGCTATTATGGAGGAGCCGTTAGTCCAATTGCTGAAGAACTATAATTTATTAAAGAAAGAAAAAGTCGCTATTCAATCCTTTTCTGAAAAAAGTTTGGAAAAGATGGCAAAACTAGCTCCTGACTTACGTTTAACTTTGCTTTTCAAAAAAGGCAAATTCGATTTAAATAAAGCGTTAAGCGTTGATTATCCCGTTATTGGTTTAGAATCCTCTGATGCAAGCATAAAAACAATTAATGCTTTGCATAAACAAGGAAAAGAAGTACATGTGTTTTTTCATAATGTAGAATCGATAGAAGCACAACAAGAAAAAATGAGAGAATTAAATGTAGATGGTTTCTTTTACTAAGAAGTTATTAAATCGGTAATTTAATGCGGGAATGTGAAAAATGATGTAGTAGAATGTTTCATTAAAGCATTCAACGATCACTGTGTTATACTAAAATTGAAGCAAATATAGGGGAGTGTTTCGAGTGATAAACGAACAACAAGTACGTGAAATATTAGGGCAGTTACAAGATCCTTTTTTACATAGAACGTTTGCTGAAACAAATGCGGTAACAAACGTATCCATTAAAGAAGAAAAAAATCATGTTAGTGTAAAAGTAGCAATTGCAAAAACGAATACACCTGAACAAATGCAATTACAAATGAAAATTGTAGAAATTTTAAAAGAAGCTGGTGCTGCAACGGTGGGCATTCGTTTTGAGGAATTGTCTCCAGACGTATTAGAAAGTTTCCGTGGCAAAGCAACAGAATCAGAGGTGCATGATTTACTTTCTCCATTATCTACAGTTCAATTTATTGCAATTGCTTCTGGTAAAGGTGGAGTAGGGAAATCTACAGTTTCGGTTAACTTAGCGGTTGCGCTTGCAAGACTTGGCAAAAAAGTCGGTCTAATTGATGCTGATATTTATGGATTTAGTGTACCTGATATGATGGGCATTCAAGAAATGCCAGTAGTAAAAGATGAGCGAATTTATCCTGTCGAACGTAAAGGTGTAAAAGTTATCTCAATGGGATTCTTTGTTGAAAATAATGCGCCGATTGTTTGGCGTGGACCTATGCTTGGGAAAGTATTAGATCAATTTTTCCGTGATGTAGAATGGGGAGATATTGATTATTTACTATTAGATTTACCACCAGGAACAGGTGATATAGCGTTAGATATTCACCAAATGCTGCCATCTTCAAAAGAAATTATTGTTACGACTCCTCATCCAACAGCTGCTTTTGTTGCTGCTCGCGCCGGTGCAATGGCGTTGCAAACAAATCATGATATTCTTGGCGTTATTGAAAATATGGCATGGTTTGAATCTAAAACAACTGGTGAACGTGAATTTGTATTTGGTCAAGGAGGGGGACCAAAGCTTGCTGATGAATTGCGTACCGATTTATTAGGACAAATTCCGCTTGGACAACCTGACTGGTCAAATGAAGATTTTGCCCCTTCTATTTATGAAGAAGATCATCCAACCGGAAAAATTTATTTAGAAATGGCACAAAAAGTAGTCAATAAATTAGCGAAATAGTATTTTGAAAAATAATAGCGGACTGCATTAAGGCAGTCCGCTCAGACTGTAGACAAACTCGAAAATTCGAGTTTGCCTACAGTCTTTTTTCTTTTAAAATAAAATTAATAACCCTTTTTGAATAAGTTAGTTGATTTCCGTTTCGGCGGACGCTTTCCGCGGGCGTGGGCCAATCCTCCTCGTCGCTACGCTCCTGCGGGGTATCGGCCGTCACGCTTTTCCCGCAGGAGTCGCCGCCTACACTACAATCAACTACTTCTAAATATACGTTGAGGTGAATGGAAATGATGTCGAAAAATCAAATAAATGAACGCGATCAAATTGAGATGATTACGATTGAAGAACTTGTACCAAAAGACCATCTTGTTAGAAAGCTTGAATCAGCCATTGATTATTCTTTCATCTATCCACTAGTAGAACCGCTGTATTCTAAATTAGGTCGCCCGAGTGTTGACCCAGTCGTATTAATCAAAATGACATTTGTTCAATATGTATTTGGAATCCGTTCAATGCGTCAAACAATAAAAGAAATCGAAACGAATATGGCGTATCGATGGTTTTTAGGATTTGGCTTCCATTCAGAAGTACCACACTTTTCAACCTTCGGTAAAAACTATGAACGTCGTTTTCAAGACACAGATATCTTTGAACAGATTTTCTATCGAATACTTAAAGAAATTGCTGATAAAGGATTACTAAGTGCTGACCATGTTTTCATCGATTCAACGCATGTTAAAGCGAGTGCGAATAAACGTAAATTCGAGAAGAAGATGGTACGTAAAGAGACTCGGGCATATGAAGCTAAACTTCAAGAAGAATTGAATCAAGATCGGATTGA
>NZ_RXNR01000019.1 GCF_003966145.1 Lysinibacillus telephonicus | reverse complement strand
GCGGCAAAGTGAGGAAGCGAAGTGCGGTTGGCGGACCTTTCAGAATGTCTTTAGACAGGAGCCAGTAACCCAGCGTTTCACGCGAAGAGCAAACCACCAGTTATACTGGTGGTTTTGACTTTTGTACTTTAATGGTAACGTTTTCTAAGGTAAAATATGAAGTATAAACAGTTAAAGGGGGAAGCTTTTAAGCGAGAATATGTCAAATAAAATGAAGGATATTCAGTTTCCGTCTGTCAATTATGACGATTGGAAAGAACAAGCAATAAAAGCTTTAAAGGGGAAACCGTTCGAAACACTTTTCTCGAAAACAATTGAAGGAGTTACATTAGAGCCACTTTATACTCAAGAAATGTTAGTTGAGAAGATGGGTGGACAACTGGAGAAACAAATTTCAACAATTCGTTCGTTGAAAATGTCAGCTACTTTCTTAGCTGCACAACAGATTTATGGAAAAACTCCAGAACAATTTTTTTCAAACATTCAAGATAGTTTAAATAGGGGAAATGATGTACTTACAATAGATAGTCGTATGCCATTTGAATGGAATGATGATAGTCTTAGTCAATTGGTGAACTACATATCTGAAAATTCGTTCAAATTTTATGTGCAAAATGAAAATGACTCGCTATTAAAGGTTTTTAACAAAATTGATGACAGCAACAAACAAAAGATAAATGGCTTTATTATTTCGGAAACTCCAGTAACTTTAGAAGGATTTGAAAAGGTTCGTACTTATTCAGCTAATACAGTTACTTACCATAATGATGGAGCAAATGCTATTCAAGAGCTGGCAATCGCCCTGGCATTAGCAGCGAAATATGCCCAGCTAGAAGAGAACTTTGAAGACTTTACAAAAAAATATTTCGTAAATTTTGCAGTAGATACACAATTTTTCTCGGAAATTGCAAAGCTTCGTGCTTTTAAAGTATTATGGAAAGCGTTTTCATCGGCGTATGGTTTTAACAACCCATCTGCAATCCCGGTATTTGCTGAAACATCTCTGCGCAGTTTCTCAAAATTAGATGTTTATGTAAATCTATTGCGTGCAGGAAATGAAGCTTTTGCAGCACTGATTGGCGGGGCTGATTTAATAACGGTTCACCCACATGATGTATTATCTGAACCTACTGAACAATCCATTCGAATTGCACGGAATGTTTTGCTGGTATTAAAAGAAGAATCATTTGTTGCAGATGTGCTGGACCCTTCAGGAGGTTCATATTTTATTGAATCATTAACAGCAGAATATGTAGAGAAAGCTTGGCAATTGTTTATTGAAATAGAGGATGCAGGTGGAATTGATGCATTTTCTCAATCAGGTAAATTACAAGCAGCAATTGAGGAAGTTTATAATAGTCGATTAAAGGCTGTCGAAACAAGAAAACACTCATTAATCGGTACAAATATTTACGCAAACCCAGTCGACGAACTTCCACTTGCAACGAATCCACAGCATTCACAAATAAAGCGATTAGCTATTCCGTTTGAGAATCTGCGCGAAAAATATAATGAAGTTCAACCTAGCATTGCAATTTTAACTATCGGAAAATTGAAGAATTTTAAAGCCCGTGCAGATTTCGTCGCAGGATTCTTTGCAACTGCGGGAATTATCCTTAAACAATCGGGTGAAATTGAAACTATTGAAGATGCAATTGGATGGCTAAAACAAGTTAATTACGATTATGTGATTGTGGCGGGAAATGATGAAGATACGAAATCGTTAATTCCTTCTATACTAGCTCAAAAACCTAAAAACTTAATTTTAGATGTAGCTGGCAAGTTTAAAGAAGAAGAAACAGAATGGTTAAATAGCGGCTTAAACGGCTTTATTTTTGCCGGCCAAAATTTAATTGTAAAGCTTAAAGAGGTTTTGGAAAGCTTGAAGGGGGTTCAACGATGAGTAAACCAAATTTTAATTCCGTTGCTATTGAAAAAGTTTTGCTAGATGAAAAGTTGCAGCCAAACCGTTCTTTTTTAACAAATGAAGGAATTGAAGTTAGTGAATTTTATACGAAAGAAGACATACAAGGTGCAAATCATTTAAATGACGTTGCTGGAATTGCCCCAAATACCCGTGGACCATATCCAACGATGTATGTTGTCCGTCCTTGGACAGTTCGTCAATATGCAGGGTTTTCAACTGCAGAAGAATCAAATGCATTTTATCGCAGAAATTTAGCAATGGGTCAAAAAGGGTTATCTGTAGCATTTGACCTAGCTACTCATCGCGGCTATGATTCTGATCATCCACGAGTCAAGGGGGATGTAGGGAAAGCAGGAGTTGCTATTGATTCGATAGAGGATATGAAAATTTTATTTAATGGCATCCCACTAGATCAAATGTCCGTTTCGATGACAATGAATGGTGCAGTATTACCTATTATGGCATTCTATATTGTTGCCGCAGAAGAACAAGGTGTTTCGCCAGACAAATTAGCAGGTACAATCCAAAATGATATTTTAAAAGAATACATGGTGCGCAATACGTACATTTATCCTCCTGAAATGTCCATGAAAATAATTGCGGATATTTTTGAATATACGAGTAAATTTATGACGAAATTTAATTCCATTTCTATTTCTGGGTACCATATTCAAGAGGCTGGAGCAACGAATGATATTGAACTAGCCTATACGTTGGCAGACGGGCTTGAATATGTTCGAACAGGTTTAAAAGCTGGTATTGATATAGATTCGTTTGCACCTCGTTTGTCCTTCTTCTGGGCAATTGGAATGAATTACTATATGGAAGTAGCTAAAATGCGTGCTGCACGGCGTATTTGGGCGCAAATGATGAGTACGTTTAATCCGAAAAATCCGAAATCACTTGCGCTGCGTACACACTCACAAACATCAGGGTGGTCATTAACAGAGCAGGATCCATTCAACAACGTGACAAGAACTTTAATTGAAGCGAACGCAGCAGCAATGGGTCATACTCAATCTTTGCATACAAATGCTCTTGATGAAGCAATTGCACTGCCAACAGACTTCTCTGCACGTATTGCTCGTAACACACAATTATTCTTGCAGGAAGAAACGGGTATGACAAAGGTAATTGATCCATGGGGCGGCTCATATTACATTGAAAAATTAACAGATGAGTTAACAAATAAAGCATGGACTTTAATCGAAGAAATCGAATCACTTGGCGGCATGGCCAAGGCAATTGAAACAGGTTTACCGAAGATGAAAGTCGAGGAATCTGCTGCAAAACGTCAGGCTAAAATTGACTCTAAAACTGAAACAATTGTTGGTGTAAATAAATATTTGCTGGATGTTGAAGAGCCTATTGATATTTTAGATATCGACAATACGGTAGTTCGCCAAAATCAAATTGAACGATTAGAAAAGTTAAGAGCAACACGCAATGAAGAAGAGGTTCAAAAGCATTTATCCCGCTTAACCTACGCTGCAGAAACAGGTGAAGAGAATTTGTTGGCGGTTGCAATTGATGCTGCCCGTGCTCGTGCTTCAATAGGCGAGATTTCTGATGCTATAGAAAAAGTTTCTGGACGCCATAAAGCGATAATTCGTTCGATTTCAGGCGTATATTCTTCAAATTTCTCAGATGATGAATTAATCTCTGAAGTAAAACAGATGACTGAGGAATTTTTAGAAAATGAAGGGCGCCGCCCACGTATTTTAGTTGCAAAAATGGGTCAAGATGGGCACGATCGTGGTGCTAAAGTAGTTGCTACAGGATATGCCGATTTAGGATTCGATGTTGATATTTCTCCATTGTTTATGACACCAGAAGAAGCAGCTCAAATGGCAGTGGAAAATGACGTACACTGTGTAGGAGTGTCTTCACTTGCTGCAGGTCACAAAACATTAGTGCCGGAACTTGTAGCTGAGCTGAAAAGATTAGGCAGAGAGGATATTATCGTAATTGTTGGTGGGGTAATTCCAGCTCAAGATTACCAATTCCTATATGAGGCTGGGGCGGTTGCAATCTTTGGTCCTGGAAGCGTGATACCTGTTTCAGCAATGAAAATTATCGAGGAAATTTACAAACGTTTAGGCTATGAGGAAGTGTCTGAATAATGGAGGAGCAAAACAAAGGTATAAATAGAGGGGCTTTAAACGTGATGGCCGGTGTTGAAGGGGGCCATGACGGACTAAATCCTATTACACCTAAAAAGTTTCGTAAAAAAAAACAACAGTCTATAGATATTAAAAAATTAGCTTGCGAGGTGCGTGAAAGTTCACGCACTTCCTTGTCAAAAGCCATTACGCTTATCGAAAGCGCTAGCAGCGAGCATAAAGAACAGGCACAGCAACTGTTACAGGAGTTGCTGCCTTATACTGGCAATAGTATTCGCATTGGGATAACAGGTGTACCGGGTGCGGGGAAAAGCTCATTTATCGAAGCCTTTGGTACACTTCTTTGTAATATGGGAAAAAAGGTTGCAGTACTTGCAATTGACCCAAGTTCTTCTTTATCAGGTGGAAGTATTTTAGGGGATAAGACCCGCATGGAAGAATTAAGCCGCAACAAAAATGCCTTTGTAAGACCATCTCCAAGCGCAGGTACTCTCGGTGGTGTGCATAAAAAAACACGAGAAACAATGCTGCTTTGTGAGGCTGCTGGATATGATGTCATTTTAATCGAAACAGTTGGGGTAGGACAAAGTGAAACTTACGTTCGCGGAATGGTTGATTTTTTCCTCTTACTTGTCCTAACAGGTGCAGGGGACGAGCTGCAAGGAATGAAAAAAGGGATTATGGAATTGGCAGATGGCATTATCGTACATAAAAGTGATGGTGATAATGTTCGCAAAGCACAAAAAACTGTTCGTGAATATAAGCAAATTTTACATTTCCTTCAACCTTCAACACCGGGCTGGATGAGTAGAGCTATCCCTGTATCATCCCTTCAAAAAACAGGTTTAACAGAAGTATGGGACATGATCTGTGAATTTGAAACAAGTATTAAAAAATCATCTTACTGGGATATAAGACGTCTTGAACAGACGAAAGAATGGTTCCATTCAATGATTACAGATCATTTAATCGATTCTTTTTTTAATGATGCTAGTAAAAAAACGAAGGTTAAATCAATTGAAAGTGCGATTTTGCAAGGTGAAATAACCGTTACACAAGGAGTAAATAAGTTGTTTTATTAAAGTGGGGATTTCTTTTACATTGATTAATAGTTAAAGCAATCCTGTTTTAAGGAAAGTTGAAACTTAAGCTTTTAAGTCATTAAAATTTGTCTCTTTGTGATAAAATGGGTATTTGAAAGGAGCGATAAATTATGAATATGGATTTCGATTTATTTATGGAAGAAATTAAAAGAACGGCACGTGCTGAAATGGAAGCTGCAGGTTATGAGCAATTACGCACTCCTGAAGAGGTAGAGGAAGCCTTTGCACGTCCTGGTACAACTTTAGTTATGGTGAACTCAGTATGTGGATGTGCAGGTGGTATTGCAAGACCAGCAGCAGCAAACGCTATTCATTATGATAAACGACCAGATCATTTAGTGACAGTTTTTGCAGGTCAAGATAAAGAAGCAACTGCAGCAGCTCGTCATTTCTTCGGAGACAATCATATTCCTTCTTCACCTTCCTTTGTATTATTAAAGGATGGAAAAGTTGTAGCAGATATCGGACGACATGAAATTGAAGGTCATGATCCAATGTCTGTTATTACAAATCTACAAGCAAACTTTGAAGAATATTGTGAAGAAGTGTAATACACACCAATAATTGAACACGTCCTTAGTGCTTTATCGCTCTAGGGACATGTTCGTTTTTTACAAAATAATTTAGAAATCATAAAGTTTTTTAGTAATATCTAGCACAAGCTACTCTGTTCTTCATGGTAATTTACATCTCTTTGGCGAAAGCTGGAAAAGCTTCGCGTTAATTCGAGTCTATAGATTAGGTTTCACTCGGTGTATTTATTAACAGATGAACAGCTAAAGAGCTCTTGCGCTTTTCCTAAAGGAGGAAGTCGATATAAAAAAGTTTAAAATCGGCTATCGAACAATAAAAACAGCTGTCGGGGCTGGCTTAGCAATTGTAATCGCAGAATATTTCAACCTGCAATTCTTTTCCTCAGCAGCTATTCTAACAATTCTTTGCGTTCAAACAACGAAGAAAAAATCTTTGCATGCTGTTTATACAAGGCTTGTAGCAAGTATCATTGGAATGGCTTTTTCATTTATTGCTTTAGAATTTTTTGGATATAATCCTCTAGTATTAGCGCTAATGATTTTAGTTTTTATTCCGACAATTGTGTCTCTTGGTGTAGCGGCAGGTTTTGTATCAAGTGTAGTTATTATTATGCATATCTATTCAGAAGCAAATTTTACTTACGATTTACTTCTTAATGAGTTAGGATTAATGGCTATAGGTTTTGGAACAGCTCTTGCTGTTAATATGTACATGGGTGATTTTCAAAAGGAAATGGATCAATATTTGGAGCAAATTGAGGAGTTATACCGCTCGATATTTTCAGAAATTGTCAAATATTTGCGCAATGGAGATGCCTCATGGGATGGAAAAGAGATTATACTCGCAGCTGAATTATTAAATAAAGCAAAGTCTCTAGCGTATAAAGATGTAGAAAATCATTTCACTAGAAAAGAAAATCTCTATTATTTGTACTTTGATATGCGCGAAAAGCAGCTGGAAATTATCGAGAGGGTTTTGCCTAAAATTACAACATTACCTGTTATGGTACAGCAAGCAAGTTTAGTTGCCGACTTTATGCAGGAATTATCAGAAAATGTGCATTCTGGCAATACGGCTAAACACTTTAGAGAGAAGCTGGAAACTGTAAAAGAAGTGTTTGCTAAAATGCCGTTGCCTGAAACGCATGAAAAATTTTTAGCGATGGCATCCTTATATCAATTTATTGAGGAAATGGATGAATATTTAATGATTAAACAATCGTTTAAAGGATTGAAAAGTAAAGATAAAAAGAAAAAGATTACAGACAAGCTGTAATCATAAAAAGCGTATTAGAAGAATGATAGACCGAATGCTAAAGTTGAGATTACCATAATTGCGATCATACAATAAACTACTATCTTTTGGAATTTTTTATTACTCATATTCTCGTTCTCTCCTTCTTTTCTTAAACTAAGTTTATCAAATTTGAAAATTTTCTCAAGTGCATAGCTTATTGTTTTTAAATTCGTTACAATATATATGTACTATAACAGAAGGGGTGTTATGATTGGAGAAAGTGGATCATATTGGTATTGCAGTAAAAAACCTAGATGAACGAATTTCATATTATACGGAAACATTGGGCTTGAAATTACTGAAAATTGAAGAAGTTCCTTCTCAAAATGTTCGAGTAGCTTTTATAGATGCAGGAAATGTGAAATTTGAGCTGCTAGAGCCGACTAGTGAAGAAAGTGCAATTTATAAGCATATCGAGAAACGCGGGGAAGGAATACAACATATAGCATTTGGGGTTACTGGTATTCGAGAAAGAATGAAGGAATTACGCGATAAAGGTATACGTATTCTTTCGGACGAACCAAATCCAGGTGCAGGAGGCGCTGAAGTAGCTTTCTTACACCCGAAGGATTCTTTTGGTGTTTTATATGAATTATGTGATAAAAGCGGCAAAGGGGATATGTAAATAATGGATATGTTCGATAAAATTAATGAGATGTATGATTTGAAACGTGAAATTGAGCTTGGCGGGGGAGACAAACGTATCGAGAAACAGCACGAGAAGGGGAAATTAACTGCTCGTGAACGAATTGATTTATTGTTGGATGAAGGAACTTTTGTTGAAATTAATCCTTTTATTACACATAGAACTACCGATTTCGGAATGGACAAGCAAATTGGACCAGGCGATGGAGTTGTAACTGGCTTTGGTAAAGTAAATGGACGCAATGTCTATTTATTTGCTCAGGACTTCACAGTTTTTGGCGGTGCTTTAGGTGAAATGCATGCAAAAAAAATCGCTGCAGTAATGGATTTGGCTGCGAAAAATGGAACTCCTTTTATCGGTATTAACGATTCAGGTGGTGCACGTATTCAAGAAGGGGTATTATCATTAGACGGATATGGGCATATTTTTTATCGTAATGCAATATATTCAGGTGTTATTCCACAAATCTCGGTTATTATGGGTCCTTGTGCAGGTGGAGCTGTTTATTCACCAGCCATTACAGATTTCATCTTAATGGTAGATAAAACATCCCAAATGTTCATTACTGGACCGAAAGTTATAGAAACAGTGACAGGTGAAAAAATTTCTTCTGAAGATTTAGGTGGTTCTAAAGTACATAATTCAATTAGTGGAAATGCCCATTTCCGCGCGCCATCTGAAGAAGAATCTATTGAACAAATTAAAAGATTGCTAAGCTATTTACCACAAAGCAATAAAGAAAAAGCGCCTAAACTTCCTCGTCCTGAAGGGGATGATTATCGTCCTGATATTATCGACTTCGTACCAATTGAACCTACTAAACCATACGATGTTCGTAATGTAGTAGAACAAGTAGTAGACGAAGGATCTTTCATGGAAGTACATTCTGAATTTGCGAAAAATGTTGTAGTTGGGTTTGCGCGTATTGCAGGGGAATCCGTTGGTTTAGTCTGTAATCAACCAAAGGCGCTGGCTGGTGGGTTGGATATCGATTCATCTGATAAAGCATCAAGATTTATCCGTACATGTGATGCATTTAATATTCCAATTATTACGTTTGAGGACGTTTCTGGCTTTTTCCCAGGCGTAAAACAAGAACATGGCGGCATTATACGTCATGGAGCGAAAATTTTATACGCATATTCAGAAGCAACTGTTCCAAAAATTACAGTTATTCTTCGTAAAGCATATGGTGGTGCATACGTTGCATTAAATTCAAAGGCCATTGGAGCTGATTTAGTCTTTGCATGGCCAAATGCAGAAATTGCAGTAATGGGAGCAGCAGGAGCAGCAAATATTATTTTTGCCAATGAAATTGCGAAATCTGAAGATCCAGAAAGTACACGTGCTGCGAAGATTGAAGAATATAAAGAAAAATTCGCAAATCCATATGTTGCTGCATCTCGAGGAATGGTTGACGATGTAATTGATCCGCGCGATACACGTATCAAGCTAATACAAGCTTTAGATATGCTGGCAAATAAAGAAGAATCACGACCAAACAAAAAACACGGTAACATCCCTCTATAAGAAAAGAGCAAGTGCTATGCTTAACAATAGGTCATCTAAATTTTATTTTCTACAAATAACGAGTTGTCCAAAAAAATGGACGACTCTTTTTTGTATGTAGGGAAATTTATAGTTTACCAGTTATTTGAAACTATTTAACACTGTAATCGTAATAAAATTAAGGGAGGAATGGATTATGGATTGGGAACGATTACAAGTAGAACAAGAAAGTATTTATTTGCAGTTAAAAAAACTAGAAAAACTTAAGGCAAAAGAAAAAACATTAACAGATCAGATTGTAAAAATTGAGCGTGAGATTATAGAATATACTGAACAATTACAAAGTAAAAAAGAAAAACTTCAACACCTTGATAGTTTTTCATTTATCAACCTGTATCGAAATTGGACTGGAAAACAGGATGAGCTTCTGGAAGAAGAAAGTGATAAGGCGGCTGCTCTTGAATTAAAATTAAATGAAGCTAAGCTTATGAATCAAGACTTATCCAATGATTTGGAGTATACAAAACAGGAACTAAGCCAGTTGAATGAACAAAAATTAAAACAGCAGCTTGAAATGGTAATTATTAAAAAAGAACTATGGTTAAAAGAAAATCAACCAGAAAAAGCCTTCGAGCTCCAAGGGCTTATGGATGCTGAATTGAACTGTAGAAATTTACTAATTGAAATAGAGGAAGCGAAGTCAGCTGGAGAGATTGCACTTAATAAATTGTATAACGCACAAGATTCTTTGAATTCTGCAAGTTCTTATTCTACATGGGATACATTTTTTGGTGGTGGTTTCATTGCAACACATCTAAAACACGAAAAATTGGATGAATCAGAAAACAATATTCATCATGCACAAATTGCTCTACAAAGATTTAAAAATGAATTATTAGATATAGAACAACTAGATGCAAAGAATTTACAAGTGAACACGGATGGATTTGTAAAATTCGCAGATTACTTTTTCGATGATATTTTTTCAGCCTGGTCAATTCATTCCAAAATATCTACATCTAAAGATCAAATAACAAGGGTAATTGGAGATGTAAGAAATACGCTTATGAAATTAAAGGAAAAGCAGGAAATTATTGAAAAAGAACAATCCGCTATAAAAGCTAAAAAGGATGAGATTTTGCATATAATAAAGTAGTTTGGTTGTTTTCACTAAAACGGAAGCGTAAAATAAGTAAATATCAAGCATGATAAGGAGTTTTTAGTATGAACAGCCGTTTAGTAAATGAATTTTTAGAATTAGTTCAAATTGATTCAGAAACAAAGCATGAAGAAGTGATTGCACCGATTTTGGTTAAAAAATTAGAGGAAATGGGCTTTGATGTTTTTCAAGATGATGCCCATACACGTAACGGTCACGGTGCAGGAAATATTATTGCTACACTAAAAGGTACTAAGGATGTTGAACCAATTTATTTCACTGTTCATATGGATACAGTAGTACCGGGTGTTGGCATTAAGCCTGAAATACGAGAAGATGGCTACATTTATTCAGATGGCACAACAATATTAGGTGCAGATGATAAAGCAGGAATGGCTGCTTTATTTGAAATGGCGCGACGTTTAAAGGAACAAAATATTAAGCATGGAACAATCCAATTTATTATTACTGCCGGTGAAGAAAGTGGCTTAGCTGGTGCAAAGGAACTTGATTCAAGCAAAATTATTGCTAAATATGGATTTGCAGTAGACAGTGATGGAAAAGTTGGCGGCATTGTAACAGCAGCACCATTCCAAGCAAAAATTGAAACGAAAATTTTCGGTAAGACAGCACATGCAGGTGTTGCTCCTGAAAAGGGAATATCAGCGATTACGTTAGCTTCAAAAGCAATTGCTAAAATGAATTTAGGTAGAATTGATGAAGAAACTACAGCTAATATTGGCCGCTTTGAGGGCGGTAAAGCAACAAATATTGTTTGTGATGAAGTCTATATTTTAGCTGAGGCTCGTTCAATCAAGAAGGAAAAATTAGATGCACAAACTGCACATATGAAAGAAATGTTTGAACTAGTAGCACAAGATTTAGGCGGTAGAGCTGAAGTCGATGTAAAATTAATGTATCCTGGATTTTCAGTAACAGAGTCTGACCGAGTAGTACAAGTTGCCATGGAAGCAGCGCGTAATGTCGGACGCGAACCGCTGTTGGGTATTTCAGGAGGCGGTAGTGATGCAAATGTAATTGCAGGATTCGGAATACCGACTGTAAATTTATCTGTAGGTTATGAGGAAATTCATACTACAAAAGAACGAATGCCGATTGAAGAATTAGAAAAATTAGCCGATTTATTAGTTGAGGTAGTAAAATGCTCAGCTAAATAAACTAAGCAGGGGTGAAATGAATGGCATTTGATAAAACAGTCATATTTCGTTGTGGTAATGAGGAATACGCAGTACCAGTAGAGCAAGTAGTATCAATTGAAAAGCTTGGTCACATAACTCCTATCCCACATTTACCAAATTATTTACTTGGATTTACTAGAATCCGTAAAGAGTTAATTCCTATCATTGACTTCAACCGCATCCTTTATAATAATGCAGTTGATGGAGAGCAGTCCCGAATTATCGTACTAAATACGGATGTTGTAAATTATGGTTTAGTAGTAAATGAGGCGAAGGAAATATTGAATTTTACAGAAAGCGAAATTCAGCAAGTTGGGCTCGTTAACTACTCAAAAACTCGCTACTTTACAGCAGTAGCAAACTTAGAAAATCGCGTCATTACTTGTGTTGATCCTAAAATTTTAGTAAATTCTTTAGATGGAATAAAAGAAATTATTGAGTATTTACATAAAATGCTGGAGGATGAAAACAACGTAAACGCATAAAAAAAGAAGCTATTTGGAAAATGCTAATTATCCGATTAGCTTCTTTTTTTCTGTATAATATTTTTAACTAACATTCTGCAATTCGTTAATTGCTTTTTGTAATGGAGGCATTTTTCTTTTTAAGGTGCGTAAAAAAACCATAAATGGTTGGAATGAACATAATGACAGTAATCAATGAAAGTGTAAACAATAAGTTGTTTTCAACCCATGGTAAATTCCCGAGGGCGAAGCCAGTACCTAACCATACAGTTGTCCAAATAAGAGCACCAATGGAATTATAACTTACAAAATTACGATATGGATGGTTTGTAAAGCCTGCAACAAAAGGTGTTAAAGTACGCATTAATGGAATAAATCTTGAAAATGTAAGCGCGATTTTATCATATTCAATTAAAAAATCACTTGCTTTCTCTATAGCTGATTGCGGGATAAGCTTCATAATGTTTTTAGATGAAAATTTATTCACTAATCGTCCTATTAAGTAATTATTGCTATCTGCTAAAGTAGTTGCAATGAAAAATAAAATAAACAAGAAAAATACATTTAATTTATCCAATGCGGCAATAGTGCCACTTGCAAAAACGAGGGAATCTCCAGGTAAAAAGGTAAATACCACAAAACCTGTTTTTCCAAAGACAATTAAGAATAGTAACAAGTATATATACATACCATATTTGTTTATGTAAGTGTACAGCTCGGAATCAAGCATACGCAATAATTCAAACAGCTCAGATATATCCATAAAGCTTAACCCCAATCTATCCAATCTACCCCATAGTTTACTAAAATAAGTGCATGAATTAAAATAATTAACTTATCGTAAAATTTTTAGCAATATTGAAACTTTCCCTTTGATTGATTCGTATTGATATTGCGAACAACAAATTTAAGTTATGTTTACATAAGCCATCAATTTTTAAATATATTACCACCTTTTGTCAGCTAGTAAACAAGGAATTTAGTTGACTTCATGGATAACTAAATATTTTTGAATAGGTATTAATTGTATTTTATAATGTAAAAGATATTAAAAAGGTTATATTGATGGTGACTATTATGACAAATTGGTTGCAAGTATTTATAGGAGGTATGGTTGGAGCGATTTTGCGTTTTACGGTGCAAACTTTAACATCTACTTCTATTATGCTATGGGTTGTAAATATTTTAGGCAGCTTTATATTAGGAAGTTTAAATGGTTATTTTGAGAAAAAAGAAAGTACTTATAAACTATTTTTTACAACGGGTTTGTTAGGTGCATTTACAACATTCTCGACTTTTTCTCAAAACTGGTTTTTATTTTTGCGAGATAATGTAATATTTGGAATCGTTTATGGAATTGCCATGACAGCTGTGAGTTTTATAGCTGCTTTTATTGGATATTTCCTGAATCGAGGTAAAAGTCTATGGAATGGTTAATGGTAGCTGTTGGAGGCGGAGTTGGTGCTTCCTTAAGGTATGGTGTCCAGCAAGTAATCTCTAAAACCCGGCTTGCATCCTATTGGGCAACTGTAATCGTAAATCTGTTAGGATCATTTTTCTTAGGTATTGCAAGTCAAGCTGCATTAGAACAATGGAATGTTATTTCATTTTTAACGATTGGTGTATTAGGTGCATTTACAACTTTTTCAACTTTTTCTTTTGATTTTGTTAAATTGATAGATGATAAGCAATGGTTGAAAGCAACTATTTATAGCATTGCTAATTTGATCGGCGGCTTAGCTTTATTTTGGATTGGATGGCTACTATAGTAGTTTAATACATAAAAAAGGCGGTTTTAATATGAAGGCATATTTAGCAAACGGTTTATTTTCAATAGGGGATCGTTTATTAAATGAGTTATTAGCAAAGGAATTGCGAAGTGCAATTCCTACGCTAGATTTATATGTACCACAGGAAAATGATGCGATTAATGACAAGCAGGCATTTGCTAATAGTTTAGCGATTGCAGATGCAGATATGGAAAAACTGCGAGACAGCGATGTGTTAGTTGCTGTTCTTGATGGAATAGAAATTGATTCTGGTGTTGCAGCAGAAATTGGAGTATTTTCTACTTACAATCGTCCAATTATTGCTTTATTTTCAGATGTCCGACAGCTTGGACGTGACAATCAACAAAAAATTAATGCATTGATTGAAGATGGAACAGAAAATCAATTCATTTATCGCAATTTGTTTGTTGTTGGTATTATTAAACGCAATGGAGTGATTGTCAGCACAATTGAAGATGTAATTGAAAATGTGAAAAAATACATTAACAAGGAGGAAGTATAATGATAAAAAGAACAGCGGAAAAAGTATTAGGCATTATTTCTGTCGTACTAAATTTATTATCAATCGGGATGATCGTATTAATGATTTTTGGCAGTAATTTACTTGTGAATGATCCGCTATTTGAAAGTGAAATCGAACGGTCGATGTATGGTACAGGATTGACAGATGCTGAAATACAAGAAGGTGTGACTTTTACGCAAGATTTCATTATGATTATAAGTAATCTCGGTTGGATATTTGTAGTGTTTGGTGTGATTAGTATTATATTAGCTATTGTGGGCGCTGTTAAAGTAAATGGTAACCCAAAATTGGCTGGTATCCTGTTTATTATCGGTGCTGTTACATCAGGAGTAGTTTCATTACCAGGTATTTTATTAATTATCGCGGGAATTTTATGCTTTGCTAGAAAACCAAAAATAGCAGCGCCTATTCAACAAACAGACGAAAATGGATATATCGTATAACTAAAAAAAGCTGTCCAGAGTATAAAAATTTCTGGACAGCTTTTTTACTTGTAAACTTTATTTCATACTTTGTACTGTATACCTTCATGATTCAATAATTTTTCTTTCACATCAAGCCCACCGCTATATCCTGTTAATGTTCCGTTTTTGCCAATAACGCGATGACAAGGGATTGCAATAGATACAGGATTTGCACCGATAGCCGTACCAACAGCCCGAACAGCATTTGGCTTTCCAATTTCATATGCAATATCTGAATAGCATTTTGTTTGCCCAAAAGGAATATCGCATAAAGCTTCCCAAACTCTCTTTTGAAATGCGGTGCCGTTTATATCAAAGGAAAAGGTAAACTGCTTTCTTTTACCCTCGAAATATTCTATTAGTTCCTTTTCATAAGGTATTAACTTCTCTTTATCTTCTATTATTTCACAATGTGGAAATTGCTTATTACAGAATTGTACTAATTCTTCAAAGGATGAATGATGCATCCCGATAAAACAAAGTCCTTTAGTTGTCGCAGCTAAATACACTTTCCAATCTTTATATAGAAGCAATGATGAATAAATGAGCTGTCCCATATAATTTCCCCCCATTTTCTATATTTTATCATTAAAAAGTTAATTTTTAACATGTTTTTCTACTTGTTAAAATTGTATATTAAAATAGTGTTATAATAAAAATAAATACATAGAAAATCTTGCGGTTCTATAATAGCTATTTAACGGTATAAGAGCAATTTCATTTTCCTAATTTTCTTGTTTATGGTTAAAGGGTATAGGGGAATATGGAATTAGCTTCTTTATTTATGTTTTAAGGAGAGAATTTAATGGGGGAAACAACAAAATTATCAACTATCTTAATGGAAGCAATTAAAGTAAATAAAAAGCCATTCCCCTGGTTAAAAGCATTTAAGGCAGGGGTAGCAGCAGGGCTTCCGGTCTTTATTGGTATTTTATTTGATAATCTCCAATACGGTTTGATTGCAGGGTTAGGAGGCTTTGCTTTTCTATATACTTTTCCTATCCCGTATGCCCAATTAGCAAAAAAGTTAACATGGGTAGTTCTTGCGATTACTGCATGTGTATTTTTAGGTACAATCGCAGCTCCGTATCCAATCGCTGCGGCAATTTTAATGGGGGTGATTGGTGCCACGGCCACATTTGTTTTTGGAGCTTTTAGGTTAATTGGTCCTTCAGCACTTTTCTTCGTACTAATCTTTGCTATGACAACTGGTATGCCGATTGCACCAGAGGAAGCCTTTATTAGAGCGGGATTAGCATTTCTTGGTGGAGTTTTTTCTTGGTTGCTTGCTATGAGTGGTTGGTTTTTTAAGCCACACGCTTCAGAAAAAAATATTGTTAAAAGATCCTATATTGAACTAGCCAATTTTATCGACTCAATTGGAACTGACAAAGAAATTGAGTTTCAGTACCGCGTCATGGCCACATTGAAGGAAGCAGAACAAACACTTGTATCTGGGTATATCCCTTGGAGAACAACTAATTTTTATCATCACTTATATGTTTTATATAATTATTCAAATAAACTATTTTTACAGGTTGTGGAACATTTTATCAATCAGCCAAAAATCCCTCCAGAAATAGGAGAATCTTTAAGAATTATCGCTCGAATTTTAGATTCAAAATCAATTCAAGATGCAGCTATTATTCAGTTGCCCCAACCAAATGATATGGATGAAAAGACAGCACTACTTTATAAGGAAATTACTGAAGCAAAGGATAGTCTATTAAAATCTAATAATGATATTAAAGAACAAGTTCATATCGTATCTCCTTCAGTTAAACGAGTAATATTGGGGGAGTTTGATAAAAATTCAATTATTTTTATCAATTCATTAAGGTTTGGAGCCTTTACAATTTTGGCAGCAATTATTGCCTATGAGTTTCACTTTGCCCGCTCGTTTTGGATACCTCTTTCCTGTGTAGCGGTTATGTCAGGAGCAACTGCTGTAGCAACATTTCATCGCGCTATTCAACGAAGTTTTGGAACAATTTTTGGAATTATTATTGCGAGTCTAATTCTCGTACTCCATCCAACTGGCTATACAATCGCTTTATTAATTTTCCTCTTAACTTTCATAACAGAACTGTTCATTGTAAAAAATTATGGTCTAGCTGCGTTATTCTTTACACCAAATTCTTTAATAATGGCCGAAGTTGCATCGGTAAATAATTATTCGTTTTCTTATTTTGCATCAGCGCGGATTATTGATGTTGCAATTGGAGTGATAATTGGTTTAATTGGAGTTTGGTTTGTTGGTCGAAAATCTGCTTCCAGCAGGCTGCCACATTTAACTTCCAAAACAATACGAAGCCAGGCTCAAGTATTATACGCGCTATTTTCAAATGAAACTTATAGTAAATCCAATAAATTTAATAAAATGAAAACGAACATAAATAACTTAAAAACTGTATATGATACGGCGGTTGGTGAAATTCCTAAAGATAAAAGTGCAATAAAATATTATTGGCCGATTATTTATACCATCCAGGAGTTGGAATTTTTATTAGACAAATGCTCGAGGTTGAAAAAGCGACCTGTATTAGATGACGAAGTACTTGCAAAATATTTATTAGTTTTTGAATCAATCGCAAATGCATCAGAACATAGAAGTCATACATCAGTAAAGGAAATTCCTAAAATAGAAGGGTATCCACGTATCAAAGATACAATTGAAAGGTTACAAAAAAGCATTCTTAGTAAAAATGACTAGATATAGGAATGTATTGATTCATCTCTAAATTTTTTGAGATGAATCTTTTTTTAATTTTTGTACAAATTAGAAAGTAATGATATTTGACTTCATTAAAATCATATGATATATTTTATCTCGAAATAAAGATATTTAGTTTCGAGGTATTAGCTGGGAGGAGACAGTGATATGTCTTTAGAAAATAGAAAGCTCAAAGCCTTCACAGTATTACTTCGTTCTGCACAATCAGTTCAAGAAGCAACAAAAAAAGATTTTGCAAACTATAGCCTAAACCAAACTGAATTTGCAGTTTTAGATTTGTTGTATCATAAGGGCGATCAGCCAATTCAAGTAATAGGCAAGAAAATATTAATTGCTAGCAGCAGTATCACCTATGTTGTTGATAAACTTGAGGAGAAGGGATATGTCTCAAGAAAAGCATGTCCAACTGATCGGCGAATTACCTATGCTAGTATTACAGAGTTAGGTAAACAATTAATGAATCAAATTTTTCCTGAACATGTAAAGAAGATTGAAGAACTTTTTGAAGTTTTAACTGATGAAGAGACTGATAACATGATTTACCTATTGAAGAAGGTTGGTTTTAATTCAAAGTAAATATAAAGTATTCATATAATCTAAGTTTATGATTATTCTATTACACTTTTAGATTGAATATTTTACGACTTTGAAGGAAAAAGTAATATTGTTGTAAAAGTTCTTTAATATGGAGGACAATTTAATGGGTTTTTTTAGTAAAGTTTTTGGAAGTAATAATAAAAAAACTAATAAAGATGGAGGGAAAGAAATGTTAAAAATCGGTATCATTTTAGGGAGCACACGTGAAGGAAGAGTAAGTCCGCAAGTGGGACAATGGGTAAAACAAATAGCAGATAAACGCGGGGACGCAACCTATGAAATTATAGACATCGCAGATTTTAAATTACCATTCCTAGGTGAACCTGGTGGGGATGCATCGGGAGTTTCAGGATGGTCATCTAAAATTAACGAATGTGATGGTTTTGTATTTATTGTACAAGAATATAATCACTCGATTACAGGTGCATTAAAAAATGCATTAGATTTTCTGCGTGAGGAATGGAACAATAAAGCTGCTGGTATCGTAAGTTATGGATCTGTTGGTGGTGCTCGTGCAGCTGAACATTTACGTGGAATTTGTGGTGAGCTTCTTATAGCCGACGTTCGTGTTCACCCTGCATTGTCCTTATTCACAGATTTTGAAAATGGTATAGATTTTAAACCAAAAGAAGTACAAACACAATCTGTAAATGATATGCTGGATCAAGTTATTTCTTGGAGTACGGCATTAAAAACAGTACGCAACAAATAATACAAAAAAGACTGGCACAAAACAAAAACGTCATTTTTCTTCATAGGAAAAAAGACGTTTTTTTGACACCAAGAAAATTGATTTCCGTTCCGGGGACGCGCATTCAGAGATGGCCCAGAGCCTCCTCGGGCCAACACGATGTTGATCACGAAGCCGTTGCCACATGGATGTGGCGCTCCTAGGCATGTTCCTTGAATGCTCCTGCGGGGTCTCGAGTCACCGGCTGTTCCTGCAGGAAGCTTTGTACCTGACGCTTCTCTTTCGGTACAGAACAACATTGCTCTGTAGCGAAAGGCGCAGCTGACAGCTATACTCGCCCTTCACTCCTATCAATTTTCAAAAGTTATCCCGATTCTTATTAATAATATAAGCGAATTCTTTCAAAAAGTTCACTTATGTCCCCGTCTCTTTATTCGTCTTGTTTTCTTTAATTAACGACTTTTTTAAGTATTTATAAAATTCCCTCATTTTTAAATTTAACGGTGTAGTTAATTTTGGTAATATTAGTATAAAAAATAATATTGCTAGGGGAGTTATTATGGAACAGTTGCAAAATCATATTGTTACGTTAAAGCCGATGGAAATAGAAGATGTAGAGGGCATTTTTACTGCCGCTTGCTATAAAGAAATATGGACACATATGTCAATCGTTGTTCAAAGCAAGGAAGATATTATGAATTATGTCCAAGATGCATTAAGAGCAAAGAGAGCAGGTAGTGAATTTCCTTTTGTTATTATAGATTCAACAACAAATCAAATTATTGGTTCTACCAAATTAATGGATATACATAAAAATCATAAAAGGGGAGAAATCGGCTTTACTTGGCTTACTCCCAGTTATTGGAGAACAGCTGTAAATACAAATTGCAAGTATTTATTATTAACCTACTGTTTTGAAGTGTTGGGCTGGCAGAGAGTACAGATTAAAACGGACCATGAAAATTTCCGTTCACAAAAAGCAATTGAAAGAATTGGGGCAACAAAAGAAGGAATTCTTCGTCATCATATGATAAGAAAAGATGGTTCAACAAGACATACGGTAATGTATAGCATTACAATTGAAGAATGGCCTGGCGTTAAAAAACATATAGAAGGTTTATTATAAAAATGGGGTGTCATAAAATGATTTCGATACAGCAATTAAATGTTCGCAAGAATAAAAAGGATATTTTAAAAAATATAGATTGGAATATTAATAGAGGGGAACATTGGTCGATACTTGGATTAAACGGTTCAGGAAAAACAACCTTATTAAATATTATTAATGGATATTTGTTTCCAACCTCAGGAAAAGTTGAAGTTTTAGGAGAAGTTTTTGGAAAAACTTATATACCTGATTTACGAAAGAACATCGGATTAATTAGTCACTCTCTTCAAATGCAAATGAAAGATTTTGAAAGTGTTTTAAGCATTGTCTTAAGTGGAAAATTTGCTTCAATCGGTCTATATGAAGCGGTTGAAAAAAAAGATGTTGAACTAGCTCAACACTATCTAGAACTGCTAAACTGTTCTCATTTGCAAGATTCGCAATACGGTATTCTATCGCAAGGAGAGCGTCAAAGGGTATTAATTGCAAGAGCGTTAATGGCTACACCCAAAATACTTATTTTTGATGAACCGTGTAATGGCTTGGACATTATTGCCCGTGAAGAGCTTCTTCAATTTATTGAAAAAATTTCAACCGAACCAGATTGCCCAACATTTATTTACGTTACACATCATGTCGAAGAAATTTTGCCATGCTTTACACATACATTATTGTTGAAAGAAGGACAAGTTTTTGCACAAGGCCCTTCAGCTGAGATGCTGACAGAGTCAAATCTATCCGCATTTTACGACCGCCCTGTATCGGTTCTTGTTGAGCAAAAACGTACTTGGATTGCATTGAAGGATAATTTGCAACATAATTAAAGAAGAGGGTCTCTTCATTTGAGCGTAAATATTTTAAAAGCGATTTTTGAAAATGTAAAAAATAAAAATAGATAGGCGGTAATAATCGTGAATGAAGTCTCAAAACCCAAAAATGATTTTTTATCATGGCTGGTAGTAATTCTTTTTGGAATTGTTATTGCTTTTGTCTGTCGAGAATTTCTCTTTTCTCCTCTTATAGTAAAAGGGGCTTCTATGATGCCTACTTATGAGAGTGAAGATGTTATTATTGTTAGCAAAGTTAGTGAAATTGACCGTTTCGATCATGTTGTTTTTAAGGCGCCTTATGAGGATGAATATTATATTAAACGGGTGATTGGTCTTCCTGGTGATTCGGTAGAAATGAAAGATGATGTTCTAATTATAAATGGGGAAGAATATGAAGAACCATATGTAAATAGGAATACTGAAAATCCTTTTCAAAGAAGGGTAACGGAAAACTTTACATTAGAAGAGATTACAGGTGAAAAAGTTGTACCTGAAGGATATCTATTTGTTTTGGGTGATAATAGATTAAGAAGCTCAGATAGCCGCCACTACGGACTAATTCCAATTGATTCCTTGCTGGGGGAATCTAAAATAAGAATATATCCACTTAATCATTTAAAGTTATTTAATTAACCATTTTTAGTTTAAAACGATTTCATATTTAAAACGTCTATCCTTTATGATGGACGTTATTTTATTGTTAAGGCTGCATCGAAAGTGATAGCGACAGATGCAGGGCGCTTGGGTTTTTCTTGTTGGAAATTGTTTATAATGAATAGAAAGGAGGGATGTATATTGTTAGCATCTATAACAAAAAGCAACAATGAGTATATTGCAGTTTATGAACGGTCATTTAATCAACCGGTTGAAGTTGTGTGGGGAGTATTAACTAAAAATGACCAGTTGACGAAATGGATGAGCCATCTCGAAATAACAGATTTACGAAAAGATGGACAGATTATTTTTAACTATAATGATGGATCTAATAATTTTGAAAAAATGAAAATAACTGATTTTGAGGACCAATCAGTCATTGAGTTTGAATGGGGAAAGAATATTGTTCGATTTGAAGTTCATCCTACTGAAACGGGATCTATTTTATTATTAAAAGAATTTATAAAAGAAATTACTAATCATACACCTAAAGACTTGGCTGGTTGGCATATGTGTTTAAATGTTTTTAAGGATGTAGTAAATGGTACAGCAAATCAATTGCCTAATAATGATGAGTGGGAGAAATGGTATAAGGAATATATTCATATAGTAGGAGCAATTGAAAAGTAGTGACAGATTAAAATCAAAACCTCAAAGAAGCAGAATAGCATCGTTCTTCGAGATATGCTTGTGTCTATAATCTTTTTACTTCGATAGGAGCTAAGGTGAGAAAATGAAGTTTCTATAACGTTGAAGAAGTTACGAAAATATAAAAAGAAACGAGTAGATTACATGGAATGAAAATCTATTCGTTTCTTTTCACTTACTAGGAAATTTTAAAATTTTCACTTGTGGATAAAATGTCTAGCACACAATCCAGCTTCATCGAGATTGCGGTATGCCCCCGGTTGAAAGCTGGTAAAGCTTCATGATTCGGCTTGTAGAGTTACATTGATGTATTAGTACCGACAATGTCATAAAAGTCCTTTTACGACGAGTAAGGGTAGAAGCAGCGCTAACATTTTCTTTTAATAAACCTTATCACCGTTAAAGATTGAATTTTTAACAATTACGTAATCAACTGTACGGATAGCATCAAGCTTTTTGCCGCCTGCATATGAAATAGAGGATTGTAGATCTTGCTCCATTTCAACAAGCGTATCCATCAATGAGCCTTTATGTTCAACATACATTTTTTTGCCTTCAACGTTTTTCTTTTCACCTTTTTGAAATTCTGAAGCAGAACCAAAGTATTCCTTAAACTTTTTGCCGTCTTTTTCAATTGTTTGACCAGGAGATTCTTCGTGGCCTGCAAATAGGGAACCAATCATTACCATTGAAGCTCCAAAACGAACTGATTTTGCAATATCACCGTGTGTACGAATTCCGCCGTCAGCAATAATTGGTTTTGTTGCTGCCTTTGCACACCAGCGAAGTGCAGCTAATTGCCAACCGCCTGTACCGAATCCTGTTTTAATTTTAGTTATACATACTTTACCTGGTCCAATACCAACTTTTGTTGCATCTGCTCCAGCTTGCTCAAGTTCTCTTACTGCTTCAGGTGTTCCAACATTACCTGCAATAACAAAACTTTGTGGCAAATGTTTTTTAATATGTTTAATCATTTCAATTACTGCATTTGAATGACCGTGTGCAATATCAATTGTAATAAATTCAGGAATTAGTTCTTCTTTTGCCAATTGTTCGATAAAGTCATATTCTTCAGACTTAACACCGACAGAAATTGATGCAATTAATTTGCGTGAATGCATATTTTTAATAAATTCTGCACGTGTTTCTGGATTGAAACGGTGCATGATATAAAAGTAACCGTTTTCTGCTAATTTAATTGCAATTGATTCATCAATAATTGTTTGCATATTAGCAGGTACAACAGGCAGTTTAAATTTATATCCACCAAATGTTATAGAAGTATCACATTCAGAACGACTGTTTACAATACATTTATTTGGAATTAGTTGAATATCTTCATAATCAAATACGTTATCCATTTAAAAGCACCCCTAAATCACGAATATTTTTTTATATGTCAGGCTAAATGTTCGCCCTTTGGTAATTTACCTTATTTTTAAGTTGATGTCAAAAGATTTTATAAAAAAAACTATTATTTATAATTTGTCCGTTATATCTACAAATATAATTAATTGAAATTTGTATAGGAATTAATGATTTTCCGGAAGAGAGTATGCTCTTTTTTTATGTTAGAACATATAACGTGTAGAAGTTTTTTTGTATAAAACGGATTCTTGGTAGTTATATTAAAAACAAAGGAGAGGATATGTTTGCCTAGAAATTCAGAAAATCAACATGTAGAAGCAACACCGCATTTCGATGGCCCAAAGGAAAGTATTGTGAACGATTCAACAGCATCTGCTGGGGACAAGCTAGGTATGTTTATAGAAAAGAAAACATCATTAGAGATTGGTATGGAGAAAAATCCTTTTAAATTTACACCAAAAAAAGATCCTATGATGGAGCGTTTTGAAAAATTAATGAGAGGTACTAAAAAGGAGTAATATAAAACGATAATTCCTTTTTTAATTGTAATGTTAAGTTTTCTGTCACGACATTCGCACAGTGATTAAACTTTTTCCTTCATAAAATAGATGAAGGAGGGAGCTAATCGATGCTTGATAAAATCAAATTGTTAATAGGTCAGCCGATTGGCGTATCGTTCAAAAATGGGCTGAGTGTCTCAGGAGTATTATGTAATGCAAATGAAGACGAAATTTGTTTAATGGAATATTTATATCAAGCTAAATTTGTACAAAAATATTATGATTATGAAATGATCCAAGGAATATATATATTTCCTAGCTATGATAAAGATCTTTTAAATTGAAATAAATATAAAAATCCCCTTGAAAAAACAAGGGGATTAAGTTTAATTAAAATTTCGGAGCTAGTTCGATAGCTGAATTGATTGCGGCAATCATGCTTTTTTCACCAGCTATATTTTTCCCAGCAATATCAAATGCAGTACCATGGTCTACTGATGTGCGGATAATACCGCCTTTTAAACCTACTGTAATATTGACACCATCTTCAATACCCATTACTTTTATTGGAGCATGTCCTTGATCATGATAACAAGCTACTACAATATCAAAGTCACCGCGGCCTGCTCTAAAGAATAGCGTATCCGCAGGAAGGGGACCTGTTACATTAATCCCTTCATCTTGAGCTTTTTTAATGCCAGGTTCAAGTTTTTCTTCTTCTTCTCCATAGCCGAATAAGCCATTTTCTCCTGCATGTGGGTTAATACCGCAAACAGCTACTCGAGGATTTTCAAAGCCTGCATTTTTAAGTGTATCGTGAGCTAATTTTACAACTGTATACGTTCTTTCAGGTGTAATGCTGTTAATTGCATCAATTAATCCAATATGAGTTGTTAAATGGATAACACGTAAATTAGGTGTAGTTAACATCATAGAGAAATCTTCTGTATCTGTTAATTTTGCCAATATTTCCGTATGTCCAGGGTACATATGACCACCTAAATGCAATGCTTCCTTATTTAATGGAGCAGTACAAATAGAGTTGATTTTTTTCTCCTTTGCAAATTCGATTGCCTTTGCTAAAAACTGAAATGCCGCATCACCAGCTTTAGCATTTACTTCACCAAATGGTAAATCAGCAGGCAATAAATCTAAATGTATACAATCAATTGTTCCAAACTCGTATTTTGCATCTTTAGGATCTTGAATGGCATGAATAGTAGCTGAAGAACCAACGATTGGAACAACCCTTTCCAGCATTTTAGCATCTCCAAAAACTAATGGTTTACAAGTTTCGTATAATTCCTTATAACCTAAAGCTTTTACGATAATTTCTGGTCCAATACCAGCTGCATCACCCATTGTAATTCCGATAATTGGTTTCATTTTATTGTTCTCCCTTCAACTTTTGTAATGCATTAATAAAGACTTGTTCAGTCCCGAATCCGCCTGCTTTTGTTATTACGTATACATCATCAATTCCGAGAAACTTTGAAATTGGTACACCGATTTCAATTTCATCTAACAGTTCAAAGCCCTTTATATCACTTAGCAGACAAAATTGTTTAGCCGTATCTCCACCGGTTAAAGAATAACCTTTAAATATTCCTTCTTTTAGTAAAGAGGAACAAATTGAGCCTAAAGCTTTAACAATTTCATTACTAATTTCTGTTTTACTTAGATTTTGTTTATTGCCAGTTTTCCATGCTTTTTCAATGTCTTCTTTTTCAGCAGTTGAATAAATCACAATATCCAAGCCTTCACTAGCTTTTTGTATTGCTTCATTATAAACTCTTTCAATTTCTTCGATGCGTTCAATTTGAGAAGAAACAGCTTTAAAAGATTCAAATGCGATTGAGTGCAGATTTGGCTGATCTAAAAGATTCTTCAATTGAGATCTAGAATTTTTATTAACACTTCCAATGACAGTTAAAATTGGACCTTCATTGTTAGGAATGTGCAAAGTTTGTGTTGTTTCACGAATTTCATAATAAGCAGGAAGATAATTTGCAATACCAGCAGATCCTGCCCATGCAAAGTGATAAGGTAAATCTTTCGTATCATTAAGTATTTGCTGTAAATGAGCTTCTTCAGTTGAATCGACAATAATATATGGAATTTTCTCATTGTAGAATTTTTTCAGCATTTCTTCTATATGATTTTTACCTAAAGCAAGGTCATTTACCGTAATTGTTTCTATTCGCTGAGCTGTTTGATTTTCTAAAAGTTCAGTTAAGGAAGAAACAGTTACTGGCGTTTTAGGATCCTTTGCAATTTCTGATTCTCCCAATGGAACACCGTTTAAATAATGGACAGAGTTTAAAATAGTACGATTATTTTTCGGGTAACCAGGAGCAATCATGACAAAGTCAGGTATTAGTACATCATAAACTGCATCGATTTCGGCACCGATATTTCCACGCATAGTGGAATCCAGCTTTTTAAAGATATTTGTAAAGCCTGCATTTTTTAAAGATAGAACTACTTGTTTTACTTTGTTGTAAGCCTCCACTTTATTAATGGAACGACTATCTGTGTCATATACAACAGCCTCATAGTTTTTTACATTTTTCTCGTCTATATCAAATAATACTGCTGTTTTTAATCCGTGACGAGCAAGTTGAACTCCACTATCATTAGCGCCCGTTATATCATCAGCTACGATCGCTATTTTCATTTCTTTTTTCCTCCAATTCTTGCTGTCTTTAAGTAGAAAAGGAGAGAGGCTGCATGGAGCTCTCTCTCTAATTTTTTATTGTACTTTTGGTTCGTTGTATTTTGCAACACCGCCAGATTTTTCTAACCGTTTAACTAAGAACCCAATAAAAATAGGCAGTAATATTGCGGTTGTTACAACACTTGCCGCTACTTGAACTGTTGCAATTTCAGCAACGGGTGCAAATGCTGCATTTGCCGCTGCGATTGCTGCCGGTGTTCCTACAGCATTGCCGGCTGTTGAACCTTCAGCAGCTCCGACAATTGGGTTCCAACCGAATGCTTTAAATACAAAATAGCTTATACCGCCTGTAAGAAGTACTGTTAATACCCCAAGAGCGATACCGCCTAATCCACCTTCGATAATTGCCGAGAAGTCGATACCCATACCAAGTGAGAAGGCGAAGAATGGAACTAACATATCGCCGCCTTTTTGTAGCCAAGCACCCATTTCGTGGTCTAGGTTTCCGATAACAACCCCAACTAATACAGGTACTAACACAGCGATAAATGAAACGGGCGAGAATAGACCGTTAGTGAATCCCATTGCGCCAAAAATTGCTAAAGCTACCATTGTTAAAAATGGGCCATCATTTAAGGCTAGGATTGGATATGCCGCTTTATCATCTTCTTTCCCATATTGACCAACAAGTGCTACATATAAACCACCGTTGGAGTTTGTCATTGCAGCAATAATCGCAATAGGGGCTAAACCTAAAAATAAACCTGTTTCATCGTCTGCAAGGAAAATAGCAATTAACCCGACAGCTGCACCAATTAGCCATTTAATGATTAAAAGAGTTGTACCTTTTTTAATTGAAGATCCAGCCGATTTCAAAGTAATTTGAGTACCTGCAATTAATAAGAATAATGCAATTAATGCGCTTGAGCTATTTACAAATAATGCTTCTGTAAATCCACCAATTCTAAGAGCGTTTGGGAAGAAAGTATTGATTGTAGCTGCAAGTAGTAGAGGAACAACCATCATTCCGCCTGGAATCTTGTCAAGAGTGCGTTTAATTTTCATCTTATTTACTCCTTTTTAGGTTTTGTTTAAAAATAAAGCGTTTTCATTAAGTATATTTTACTAGATTGTGTTATAAAACACAACACTATTTTTCTAAATTGATAGATTATTTAGTTAGGTGTTTAAAAATGCAAAAGTATAAAACTAAAAAAGCGAAAACTTAAAGATTACTCTTTAAGTTTTCGCCATAAAGTTGCCCGATTAATACCTAATCGTTCAGCTGTTTTAGATTGGTTATAATTTTCTTCTTTTAAAACTATTTCTATAATTTCCTTTTCAATTTCCTTTAAAGTACCCTTGAAAGAAATTGATTTTAATGAAGCTTTTTCTTGTTGCAATACTTCTTCAACAGTTTCTTGATGTATAACATAATCATTTTCTGCAAGAGTAATTTGCTTCACTATATATTTCAAATCGTCAATGTGAGAAGGGTAATTAGCTTTTTGTAAAATACTTAAGGATTCGTTTTTAATTTTTATTGCACGAGTTCCAAGTTGTTCATGATTTTTGGAAATAAAATAATGTACAAATGGTTCAAAATCTTCTTGCCTCTCCAGTAGGGGAGGTAATTGAATTTTATTTAAATGTAATGGATTAAAAAGTGAAGTGTTTATATCTTTTTCAGACATTATAAATAGATGGATATTTAAATTCATGCATTTTTTTATAAATGGAATTATGTTATTTACATCCTTCACTGTATCTATACGGATAAATTTAATGGTTCTAACATTTTGCAGTGGGATTGTATCGATATGGTCTACATCAAATAATTCGAAATCAATTGTTAAAAGTAAACCGTCAATCTCTTTTTGTTGATGAATAAAAGTAGAGATAAAATCTTTCCCTGTCCCTTTTTCTCCAAGCAACAAGATTGGTTCATTCTGCTGGAAATAAGTTTGTAGTTGGTCATAAACAATTCGCATTCGTTCGGATTGTATTATTAAAGGTTCAAAGGAATGACTTGTCATTACGGATAAACCTTGTTGATTAAAGTTTTTTAATGGATGTTTTTTAAACGTAAAAAGTTTATATTGATTTCCTTCGAAAAAATAACCATTTATTTCAATGATATAACCATTGGTAACATATTTCCTTGAACCTTCATTTTTATTAATTTCAATAGCGGTTTTTAATATGTTAACTTGTTCCGCGATTTCTGGCTCCAGCACCATGTTTGTGAAATGCTCGTAGACGACTTCATTTCTCTCATCAAGCATTAATAAATTGTCGTATTTTTTTAAAAGCATTTGTTCAAAAATAGTTGACGTATTGTTTCTTTTATTCAAATAACTGTACAGCTGTTTGGCGTTTTCAAGTGCATTCATAATGGATTCTTTTCCTGATTGAATTAGCAATCCTTTAAGACCATACGCATTGCTTGTTTTATAAGTGATGAAATCGCCAACGATTTGTTGATAGCCTTTATTTTTCAATTCTACAATTAAAGGGGCAACCTCCTCGGAGTTTTGTACTGTATAAACTGATAAGGGCAATTCCATTAAGTCTATAATTGATTGTGCAGCAGAAGTAATATTTGAGAATCCAACAATGGCTGTTTTATTCGATAAATTAGAAGCTAATGTAAGGGAACGCATCATGTCATAGCCTGATACTTGCATATCCAGTACAGGAATGTTTACTGCCGCTTTAATTAACTTTGCTGTTCCGCCTCGACTGATAATAATGTCAGTATCCTTTTGTTCATCTAATAATGCAATTTTTACACCATTCTCCAAATCTCCGACAGATACTCTAATAGTTAATTCAGGAAAGTAGGGAATGCAATCGTTGATAATTGGGATCATTGCTTCATAAGGGGTTATTATGTGTATGTTCATATTCACTCCAACTTTCTAAAGACCTAAAGGGTGTTAATAAATTATAAAAAAGCTCCAAAAACCACTATATTCTTATATAACAGTCTACTATAACTTTTTGACAGAGTGAATCTTAGAATACTTGCGTAAGGGAATAATCCTCACTATTTTTTAATGGTTTAATCAGGTGATACTTCTATTTTTATATTATTATGTATAAATATGTAAATTTTGGGACAATACTTAGTCATATTCATACAAATTTCTAGTTTAATTGTAAGGAGGACAAAGTATTGAAAATAAAAATTACACTATTAAGTTTAATCTTCACGCTATTATTAACATCCAATGCCTATGGAATGGAATTATTCCGCTCGGCTATGCATACAGGAGAAGAAAATGATTTCTTTTATATTAATAATTTAGGAATGGACAAGGTTTTTGATGATGCATTGTACCGAGATAGGATATTTTATAAAACAGCGGAGCAGCCAAAAACGTATACCGTTGAAAAAGGGGACAACCTATTTAGAATTGCAGTAAATCACAATATTTCGTTAAATGAATTAAAAACTTTAAATAATTTAACGACAGATGTTATTCATCCAGGGGATGTTTTGGTGGTAAGTGAAGATGAAAAGCAAAAACCTATGAGCGTAGTAGCGGATGCATCCACAACTATAAAATTTCTTTTAAACAATATTATTGTAGAACAACCTGAAGAGAATGAAGAAGCTGTTAAAATTGAGCAACCAAGCCAACCAGAACGAACAAAAATAACCAAAACGCAACCAAAGCAACCTACTGTTGTTTTAGATGATGGGGCAGAACCAGCAGGCGCAGAGGGAGAAATGCTAGTTACAGCAACTGCATACACTGCGTACTGTGAAGGATGTTCTGGTACAACAGCTATTGGCATTGATTTACGATCAAATCCAAATCAAAAAGTAATTGCTGTAGATCCAAATGTTATTCCACTAGGCTCGAAAGTTTGGGTAGAAGGTTATGGAGAAGCGATAGCTGGTGATACTGGTGGAGCAATAAAGGGCAATAAAATAGACGTATTTATTCCTTCCCATGATCAAGCGATGCAGTGGGGCGTTAAAAAAGTAAAAGTGAAGATATTGAATTAAATAGGTCGACAAAAAGGTATTCAGAGAGATTTCATTCTGAATGCCTTTTGTAATTTTTTATAAATTTTTGGGTAGTTAATAGACTATTTGATAGTTAGAGAATAATCATCAGGTATTTTTTTAAACTATCTTGGGAAAATTGATGAGTTTCTTTCGATTCCTGGTGCATAAATATCTCCTGTATAAAGGATTTTTTAATCCCTCGCAAGATCGGCCATCGAATCCATATTTTCTTAAAATTTCGAGTTTGTTTATAGTCTGGCTGACTAATTGGTTTATTTTTTCTAAAAACAAAATAATATTATCACGGTGTAACAAAATGTTACATATAAGGTTGGGTTTTGGAAACTGTAATTCTTTAATAAAAGGTTCCCTTTTTACTATATTACAATCGTTCCTCCTCATTAGACGTAAGATAAATTTAATGAAAATTTATGAAATCGTATACATTATCCCCGATTATTTATGATGCTTGAACTTCTTTATACCTATTTTCCTTTTGCTCTAAGAGTTATGTCATATTTTCTGACATCTTTGAAAATAATTTATGAAAATCTTATTGACATTAAATAAATATGCGATACAATAAATGTAAATAAATCATGTTACATTTCCTTACATTATTGAATAATATAACGTAACATGTTGATTTTTATTTGAGAAGGGAGAATGATTTATGGAAGCTGTTCAAGTACTTATGGATAACCTGTGGGTAGCGATTGGTGCAATTTTAGTATTCTTTATGATAGGTGGATTTATTTTACTCGAAGCAGGTTCAACAAGAATGAAAAATGCTGGCCATGTTGCCGGTAAAACAATTTTTACAGCTGGTATTGGTACTTTAGTATTTTGGGCTGTAGGATACGGATTTATTTATGGTGATGGGAACGCATTTATTGGATTATCGAATTTCTTTTATGGTGATGCCTCGGCTGCTGATGGTGGATTAACACCAGCTGTGGATTTCTCTTTCCAAGTAATGTTTGCGTTAGTTTCTCTAACGATTGCATTTGGTGGTTTTGCTGAACGAGCAAAACTATCAGTCTATGTAATTTTCGCTGTATTATTCTCTGCTTTTATCTACCCTGTAGTTGCTCACTGGATTTGGGGGGGCGGATGGTTAGCTGAACATGGTAAACAAGACTTTGCAGGATCGACAGTAGTTCACTTAACAGGTGCAATGGCTGCTTTAGCTGCAACGATGATCTTAAAACCACGTATCGGTAAATATAATAAAGATGGTTCTTCAAACGTTCTTGCAGGTCACAACCAAGTTTATACTACTTTAGGTGTTCTTATCCTTTGGGTAGGGTGGTTTGGATTCAATGGTGCAAGTACTTTCGGAGTTGCTGATGGATTCTTAGGATTTGTCATTCTTAATACGCAATTAGCGGCAGCAGCTGGTGCGGTTGCAGCAATGTTTACAGCTTGGGCTAAAACTGGTAAAGCTGATGTGCCAACTACATTAAATGGAGCTCTAGCAGGTTTGGTTGCTATAACAGCTTCCTGTGGATTTGTAGCTCCTTGGGCTGCTGTTGTTATCGGTTTAATTGGCGGTATTATGGTAGTATTCAGTATGCAACTATTTGAAAAACTTAAAATTGATGATCCAATCGCTGCATTGTCGGTTCATGGTACTGTAGGTGTTTGGGGTACACTTTCAAACGGTTTATTCGCATTGCCTGCATTATCAACTGATATTGACTGGGGGCAAGCTGGATTATTCTATGGCGGCGGCTTTACACAGTTAGGAGTTCAAGCATTAGGCGTTGCTGCTTCAGGTATATACGCTTTTGTTGTTGCATTCATTATCCTAAAAATTATGGATAAAGTGATGGGTGGTCTTCGTGTAACAGAAGAGGAAGAAATCATGGGCTTAGATATAAGTGAACATGGAAGCTATGGTTACCCAGAGCAAATGGCATTAGAGGAAGCAAAATTAACGACAGCTGCTACTAAAGAAAAATTTTCATAATGTACTTGAAAACTTTATACTATAAGAAAAAAGCCTCTGGGAACAGAGGCTTTTTCTATAAAAGGAAGTGTGATAGTGGAAACGTATGAATCTATTAGAAAATGGAAAGATGAAGCACTGTCCTCCTTCATGAATACAAGTATTTCTCTTAATAAATTTCATGACCAAGTAATGCTTAAAGTACTTGAAGTTGCTAAAGGCAAGATGAAACAATCAACCCCGCCGTGTGAATTCACCTGGTTTATTACTGGTAGTGGGGGGCGTTTCGAACAAGGGTTAATTAGTGACCAGGATCATGGCTTAATCTATGAAATTTCAAATGAAGAAAATGACATATACTTTAAGGAACTTGGTGAAGAGATATCTTATGGTATGAATTGTGTTGGTTACCCTTATTGCAATGGAAACATTATGAGTTCCAATCCAACATGGCGTAAATCGGTAGAGGAATGGAAAATACAATTAATTGAATGGATGAAAAATGAAAGATGGGAATCTATACGCTATTTGCAAATCTTTTATGATGGAAGAGTATTGTACGGAAATACCGAATATCTTAGTGACTTAAAATCTGTTATTTTTCATTATCAACTACAGCATCCAACTTTATTGCAACGTTTTATTGCAAATGTTAAACATATAAAAAATGTCATTGGACCAATGGGGCAGTTACTTGTAGAACAACATGGAGTATATCAAGGGTGTGTGAATTTGAAATATTCAGCTTTCTTGCCATATGTAAATGCAGTACGGTTATTATCTATTAAAGAAGGTATTTTTGAAACCTCAACGATTGATAGAATAGATCGTCTTAAAGGAAAGGATGAATATAAAGAGATGCTTCGTGATTGTAAAGAGAATTTTATAACGCTTACTAAATATCGGCTTTCACTATTAAATGCACAAAATTACGATGATACCCATTATTTAAATATAAAAATTCTATCTAAAGAACAAAAAAAAGAGATAAAACAAATTTTAAAATGTGGGAAACGACTTCATGATGAAGTCATTGAACTAACATTAGCTAAAAATTAATGTTTTTATTAGAAAAGGGTGTTAATAATGGCGTTTGAACCATTCATGCAACTATTAAGGGGAATACAAGGAAGACGAGCTCAAGGAATTGGTGGTATACAAAACTCACATCAAATGGCATATTTAAGACATCTGCAAAAGGAAATAAACAAAGAAGATGCTATGCATGTTCCCTTAAATGGCTTAAATGTTGTTGTATTTGATATTGAAACAACTGGATTTTCTCCTGAAAAAGGAGATAGTATTCTCTCTATAGGTGCGATAAAAATGTGTGGTGCTAAAATGTTAGAAGAGCAAGAATTTTACTCTCTTATTCAATATGACAAAGAGATACCACCAAATATCGTACAGTTAACAGGGATTACAAATGAACAGGTAAGTACTGCGCCGCCATTAGCTGATATTTTAATTAAATTTTTTGAGTTTATTGGAGATTCTACTCTTGTTGCACACCATGCAACACATGAAAGAACTTTTATGCAGTTTGCAAGTGCTAAATTATTTAAAACATCCTTTAAACACCGAATTGTTGATACATCCTTTCTTTATAAAATAGTAGAACCACATTTTCAAAACGTAGCGTTAGAGCGGCTTTGTGAACATAACGGTATTCCAATTGTTGACCGGCACAATGCTCTTGGAGACGCAAAAATGACGGCAATGCTTTGGAGTATTTATCTTGAAAAATCATTAAAAATAGGCTGTGAAACATTAAATGATGTTTACAATTACTTTGCTAGAATGTAATTTTACAAACTTTTAATATAGAAACTTAAAGGACTGTTTAGAAAATAATATTCTTAACAGTCCTTTTACAATGTAAATATTAAATAGATTCTTTTTCCCTAAAGTAGTAGTTATAAACCTCCTTGTCGTAAGAATGCCTATCCCGTTTAAATTTTTGGAATGCGCCTTTTATTGTTAATTTTCGTTTTAAGTTTTTTGTGTGCATGCACAGCTTTTGATTTCATCAATTACATAAGCTATAGTTATATTACAGAGAAATAAAACTTATTAACTTAGTAGGTTTTTCTTTGGAAAATAACGGCTATGATAGTAGTTTTATGATGAGTAGTAGAGTGCAAACTAACGACGGATAGGTGATATAGATGAAAGACTTTTCAAATACGAAAGAAATACTTTTTAATAAAATGACATTAGTTCCATTTAATGATAATGAAAATTTATGCCTTGTAGGCCCAGTGAAATTGCCTATTAAACAAGGAGATTTCCAAACAACGTTTCAGTGGTATACATGGTTAAATATAGATAAAAAGCTTTCAAAGGAAATGGTTCTTGATGCCATTACAAATGACAATTTAGCAGTAAAACAGCAATCATCAGTTCTAGTATACGGTGATTTTACTAATGCGGAAGATGCGATTATTCGAATGCATAGTATTTGTCATACGGGTGATATTTTTGGCAGTCAAAGATGTGATTGCGGCTACCAGCTTCATGAATCAATGAAAATGATAGCTGAGCACGGCTGTGGCGCTATTTTTTATTTAGCGAACCATGAAGGTCGAGGTATCGGTTTGTTTTCAAAATCATTAGCTTACCTATTACAAGAGGAAGGCTATGATACGGTTGAGGCAAACAATGCATTAGGCTTTGAAGATGACACAAGAAATTATGAAGAAGCAATTAGTGTCCTTGAGTCATTACGTTCAAAGCCAGTAACATTAATTACAAACAATCCGAAGAAGCTGGCTGCGTTAAAAGAACACGGTTTACTTGCCCATAATCATATTCCATTATGGGGTGGCTTAACTGAGACAAATCGTCATTATCTTGAAACAAAGGTGAAAAAATCTGGCCATATTCTAGAAAAAGAATTAATTGTTTAAGGAGCACGTATATGAAAACCGATCGTGAATATATGCAGTTAGCATTAGACTTAGCTGCTTCAGCAAAAGGTAATACAAATCCGAACCCAGTAGTTGGAGCAGTCCTTGTGAAGGATGGATTAATTGTTGGGACTGGCCTTCATCGAAAAGCAGGAGAGCCGCATGCAGAAGTCCATGCCTTTAACATGGCGGGTGAGCATGCAAAAGGTGCAACATTGTATGTTACATTAGAACCTTGTTCGCACTTCGGAAAAACACCACCCTGTGCCAATTTAGTAAAGGAATCTGAAGTTAGCCGTGTAGTAGTTGCTACAATGGATCCAAATCCATCAGTTGCTGGACGAGGCATCAGACTACTACAAGAAGCTGGCATTCAAGTTGAAGTTGGTGTATTAGAGGAAGAAGCAAGAAAGCTAAATGAACGATTTATTCATAATATGTTAACAAGTCGACCATTTGTTATTTCAAAATTTGCCATGACGTTGGATGGTAAAATTGCAACACATACGGGCCATTCAAAATGGATTACTAGTGAAGAAGCTCGACTCCAAGTACATGAATTACGCAATGAAGTAGATGCAATTTTGGTGGGAATTGGAACTGTGTTGGCTGATAATCCTTCCTTAACAACAAGACTTCCCCACCGAGAAGGGAAGAATCCGATACGTGTTATTTTAGATAGTGAACTAAAAACACCGTTAGATGCTAATATTGTCAATACAATAGACGCGTCAACAATCATTGTTTGTGGTCCTAATGTGGAAGCGGCAAAGGTAAGTCAACTACAAGAAAAAGGTGTTAAGGTTATTTCTGTTACAAAAAACGATCATGGCTTAGATTTAGAAGAAATGTTAAATGAATTGTATAAAAATGGAATTACAGATGTATTAGTTGAGGGTGGTGCAGAAGTTAATGCATCCTTCCTAAGAGCAGGTTTAATTAATAAATTTCTAGCTTACGTTTCTCCTAAAATACTTGGAGGGCGCAAATCAAAAACACCATTTACAGGTATAGAAGTGGATACTATAGATGAAGCTCTTCAGCTAGAAATAGATTCAGTTGAAAAAATCGGACCTGATTTATGTATTACAGCATACCCTAAGCTTGGTAAAACGAAATGAAATTAACAACGGATGTATGTATTGTTGGGGCTGGACCTGGAGGAGCTTTACTTGCTTATTTATTGGCGAAACAAAATATATCTGTAATTCTATTAGAACGTTTTAAAGAAATTGCAAAAGAATTTCGCGGAGAACATTTAAATGAAGAAGGCGAAGAGATATTAAAAAAGTACGGTTTGTTTGAGAAAATAGAGGAGCTTGGTCTGCTGCGGATGGAAAGATTGGAGTATTGGGAAAATGGGGAATTATTCAAAACGGTTTTACCTGCCCCCAATATAGGACATTTAGGTATCCATGTTCCGCAATCCTATCTACTTGCCGTACTTATTAATGAAGCAAAAAAATACTCGCAATTTTCATTAATGACAGGTACAACTGTAACAGATTTAATAAAAGACGAAGAAGATTGTATAAAAGGTGTTAAAGCGAACAAAGAAGGAAAAGAAATTTTTATTGAAAGCAACTTAGTCATTGGCGCAGATGGACGTCATTCAATAGTTCGAAAAAGGGCTGGAATTGATGTAACAGTCCGAAAACATGGTTATGATTTATTGTGGGCAAAAATACCTGCACCGCAAAATTGGGAGCCAGCAATAAAAATGGCTTTAATAGATGGAATGCAGCTCTCTTTGTTTACTCAAGCAAAGGGCTATATTCAAATAGGGTGGAACATACCTGAAGGATCATTTCCTGCTCTTCGAAAACAGCATTTTACTCCATTTATCGATAAATTAGCCAAAGCATTTCCACAGTTAGAAACGACTGTGCGGAACCATATAAAGTCATGGAGTGACTTTGTGTTGCTTGACGTTCAAAGTAATTCTACTGATTGTTGGGGAAAAGATGGCTTAGCTTTAATTGGAGATGCTGTCCATACGATGACTCCAACAGGGGCCTTCGGATTAAATAGTGCAATGAAGGACGCAGATACATTGGCAACAATCTTAACAAAACAAACAATTTCTACAGTTGATTTGATGAATTGTGCAACAGAACGCAAAAAGGCAGTAGAAAAACTTCAAGCTATTCAAATTGAAAAGGAACAAACATTTGCAACACAATTTGTAATTTATTCATAAGGAAAGTAGGAGCTTTTGTGAAATTTGGCTTTGATATAGATGATACTCTCATTAATCTAAGGGAACATGCATTTCATATTTATAATCAAAAATTAAACCTGAATGTTGGTTTAGAAGTTTTTCGTGAATTAAAGACAGTAGAAATACACGAAGCATTTGGTTTAGACAAAGAAGAAGGCGGCAAAATGTGGTCAAATCTTCTAGAGGAAATTTATTTTACAGATTGTCCGGCTTATGAGGGAGCAATTGAATTTTTAAATAAGCTTGAAAATGAAGGGCATGAAATTTATTACATTACTTCACGTCCAAAGCAATATTGTTCCCAAACAAGACAGTGGATAAAAGAAAAAGGTTTTCCTGTAAAGGACGATCATTTTTACTGTGGTATGCAGGATCATGAAAAAACAGATATTATAAAAAAATTAAATTTAGATTATTATTTTGATGATAAACCAGCTGTTCTTGAAACACTAGAAGACGTTTCAACAAAAGTGTTTGTTAAAGATCAATCATATAATCAGCTTGTTGGAAATCAAAGGGTATATAATTGGACTTATTTTTCGATTAAATATTAAAAAGCATTATTCCTAGTTATCGGCCATATAAGGAGGCTATAGTTGGAACACGAATTGAAAGAGGTTATTAAGAATGTGACCTTTCGATAAAGCAAGAGGATTTTGATGGGTTGATGAATTACTATACGGAGAATGCAATCTTAGTCGTAAAACCAGGTACAATTGCACAAGGTAAAGATGAAATCAAAAAAGCATTTATAGCAATATCAAAATACTTTAACAATACTCTTGAACCAACACAGGGAGAAATGATTATTTTAGAATCAGGTGATACAGCTTTAGTAATTTCCCAAACCTCCTAGAAGCCGATAATATGGATAATCAATATTCAATGGATAGAAGTGCAACTTATGTATTTAAGAAAAATTTATAAGGCGAATGGCTTTGTGCGATAGATAACTCGTATGGAACAGAATTAGTTAATAGTATTAAATGAATTGGGATGACAAGTTTTTTTGTTGACATGAATTAAGACTTGTTTTGCTCAGCTTATACTTTTAAAATGTGATTTTCAGAGTTCGTCTCAATTAAAAACGAACTATTCGTTTTTTACGAGTAGTTCGTTTTTTATCGTATAAACTAGAGTAAAATAAATAATTATGCTAGCTGCTGAAGTAATTGTGCATTTAATAAACGTTTGCGAATAAGTACGCCGAGCCAAGCGGCAGCAGCTGCTTTAATAATTCCTACAATAATAAACGGAGCAGCCCCTCCCATAAAAGCAGCAGTCCAAGACAAGTCACCAACAATTTTTAACCATGTTGTTCCAAATGACAATGTTATAACCATTCCAATGATGTTTGCAATAATTGCTTGAGGGTAAGTTACACCGAACTTAGCCAAATACATTCCCATTATTAATGCTGTTGGGACGAATCCTACGATATAACCACCAGTCGGACCTACTAATATTGAAAGTCCACCTGAGAAACCAGTAAATACAGGTACACCAATTGCCCCAAGTAAAATATATAAAATAACAGAAAGAGTTCCATACCTTGTACCTAAAATTGTAACGACAAGGCCAATTGCCAACGTTTGCCCTGTAATCGGAACAAGTGGCAGTGGGATTGTTACTTGTGCTAATACCGCTATAATTGCTGCACCCATTGCTGTAATAGCATAGGCATAAGTTTTTGATTTCAAAATACACCCTCCTTTGCGTTAACCTAAAATTATAATAGGTTTACAGAAAGAGGATATAATAGTTGCATATCTTTGTCAATCACATTTTTAATAGAAATTGGAAAAAATTTTTTCATCATACGGTGATAAAATAAATAACCTTTGTATAAGAAAATAGAGTAAATACTATGATAATATCTAATGTAGACATCGATTGTTTTAAAGAATGGGGGATGAAGGTGTTGTCAAAAGGACGAATTATATTTCATGTTGATATGAATAGCTTCTATGCTTCAGTTGAACAGGCGCATAATCCTGAATTGAAGGGAAAAACGATTGCAATTGCAGGAAATCCTAAGGAGCGAAGAGGGATTATTGTTACAAGTTCCTATGAAGCCCGAGCAAAAGGTATTTATACAACAATGAATGTTGCTGAAGCTTTGCGAAAATGTCCTGATTTAATTCTACTCCCACCAGACTTTCCAAAATATCGTGCTGCTTCAAAAGCAATGTTTTCTATTTTGAGAGGTTATACAGATTTGATAGAACCAGTATCAATTGATGAAGGCTATATTGATATTACAAAGAACACCGATAATCGTCACCCAATTGAAATTGCAAAGGAGATTCAGTTAAGAATCTTAAATGAACTAGATTTGCCTTGTTCGATTGGTATTGCACCAAATAAATTTTTAGCAAAAACTGCTTCTGATATGAAAAAGCCTATGGGAATTACAGTGTTAAGAAAACGGGATATCCCTACAAAGCTATGGCCGCTGCCTGTTATTGAGATGCATGGTGTAGGTGAAAGCACTGCAAAAAAGTTGGCATCTATAAAAGTTAATACGATTGGGGATTTAGCCCATATTGAGGAGCATGTGATTCGCCAAGCTTTAGGGAAAAATGGTGTTCGTTTACGAGCACGAGCAAATGGTGAAGATAATCGTGAAGTAGACCCGAATTCGATTTATGAAACGAAAAGTGTAGGTAATTCGACAACACTTCCGAATGATGAAACAGATAATGAAATATTGGAAAAGACATTTGACACGCTGGCTAGTAAAGTAGCGGAACGTTTAGATGCGAAAAAATTATGCGGGCCAACATTAAGCATTCTCATTCGTGATGCGGATTGGCAAAATCATACGAGAAGCAGAACTTTCCATAATCCAATTTATCATAAGGATGTCATTTATGAAGAAGCGGTAAAACTATTTTATAAAACATGGGATGGTGCACCGATTCGTCTCCTTGGCGTCACAATTTCAAATGTTATCGATCGCAAACAATCTGTTGAACAACTTTCGATATTTAATTTTGAGGATTTTGCGAAGCAAGAACCAATTTATGATTTAATTAATAAAATTCAAAAGAAATTCGGTAAAGGTGCTATCCAAAAAGGGATTGAAATCGGCAAGAAGTCAAATTATGCTTCTAAAACTAGCTTTAGTAAAGACTTTTTGGATGATTTGAAAGAGTAAAGATAATGAGTAGAACGGAGGCTACTAATGCAGCTACAATTTTTAGGAACAGGAGCAGGAATGCCTTCTAAAGAACGAAATACAAGTGCTCTAGCGTTAAAGCTTTTAGATGAGCGTGGAACAATTTGGCTTTTTGATTGCGGGGAGGCAACTCAACATCGTATTTTACATACATCCATTAGACCTAGAAAAATAGAAAAAGTTTTTATAACACACTTGCATGGAGACCATATTTTTGGGTTGCCTGGATTTTTAAGCTCTCGTTCTTTTTTAGGTGGTGAAGACACGCTAACTATTTATGGACCTAAAGGGCTAAAAGAATGGATTACAGCCTCATTTGAAATCTCAAAGACGCATTTAACATATCCGCTTGAATTTGTAGAAGTTCAAGAGGGGGTTGTGTTTGAGGACGATCAATTTAAAGTTGTTGCCAAGGAACTTGAGCATGTATTACCTTGTTATGGATATCGTATAGAACAAAAACCTTTGCCAGGAGAATTATTAGTCGAAAAAACACGTGAACTTGGCGTCCCAAAGGGTCCCTTACTAGGAAAATTAAAAAATGGGGAAAATGTGACACTTGAGAATGGTACTGTTGTTTATAGTGAGGAAGTAACGGCAGCACCTAAAAAAGGTTTTATTGTAACGATTTTAGGAGATACAAAATATTGTGAAAGCTCGAAAACTTTAAGTACAGGTGCGGATATTATAGTTCATGAAGCAACCTTCGACCATGATACAGCACATCTTGCAGCTAGCTATGGGCATTCAACAAATATTGAAGCCGCAATGGTAGCACGAGATGCAGAAGCTAAAAACATTATTTTAAATCATATAAGTGCTCGCTTTTTACCTTATGATCTACAAAGTTTATTAAATGAGGCGAAAGAAATTTTCCCGAATACGTTTATAGCAAATGACTTTTCAGTTTTTACATGGAAGAATGATGAATTGATGGAAGAGTAATATTTAATTTTAAATGAAACAGCAATCATATGAACGCTATTCGCCAAAAATTAGACAATAAAAAACTTTTATATTATATAGAAAGAACTCAATAACTAGAAGGATGGATAACAATAATGAACGAGCAATTAATAGATTGGATTACGCGTTTTCAAAGGGAGAAAGATATCGACGCTCTTGCAAATTTAAAAGACTATTGCAAAGATATGATTGAACCTTTAATTATAGAATTTACTGAGAAATATGGTGAAGATGCAGGCGAATTGCTACGTTTAAAATGGGATAAAAGATTTTATTTTATTTTTACGAAGTATCAATTGAATGTTGGTTTGCCATTAGACACTTTTGTAAAAAATACGTATCGCTTTTATTTTATGCAAGTTTTAAGAAGAGCTGGTTATATAAATTAATAGGATTATGTTAGTGAATACCACTCAACATATAATACGTGTTCATTTTTTAATAATAGATAAATAATAAACATCTTCGGTTGAATTAGGGTCTACATACCTAGAATTCAATTAGAAGGTGTTTTTTTATGGAAAATAGAAATAATGTAGGCAAAATTAGAGGGGGAGTAGTTAAGTAGTCATTCAATATTTAATAATGAGTAAATACAATTAAAATGAAACAACCAGTTGCAGGGTTAATCCTACAACTGGTTGAATGCTTGTCTTATATGGAAGCGGTCTTATAACCGAACCATTTTTTATATTATCGATAAATAATATCTTCTGCTAGATGAGTAAATACTTCACCAACAACTGAGTCTTCGTCATAAACCGAAGAACCTGTGTTTTCCTCCGGCTTAGCAAATGGTACTCGAGCAATGATATGTGTATTAAGTTCATCTGCCAATTTCTCTGCTCCACCTTGACCGAATAGATAGTTCTTTTCACCATCTGCATTTTCAAAATAAGCCATATTTTCAACAACACCTAAAATCTTATGTTTCGTATGTTGAGCCATTAGACCTGAGCGCGTTGCCACATGGGAAGCGGCATTGTGCGGGGTAGTCACAATGATTTCTTCTGCTTGTGGAATCATTGCAGCTACATCGATGGCAACATCTCCTGTACCGGGTGGTAAGTCTAGTAGGAGATAATCTAATTCACCCCAGTGAGTGTTGGCAAGGAAATTGCGAATCCATTTGTTAAGCATTGGTCCGCGCCACATAACAGGTTGATTATCCTTAGAGAAAAAGCCCATCGACATGACTTTCACACCATTGCTCTCAACTGGAATAGCTGTTTGGTCAATCATTGTTGGTTTTTGATCAATTTTCATCATAGCTGGAATACTAAAGCCATAAATGTCTGCATCGACAATACCAACTTTTTTTCCAAGACGGGCAAGGGCAGTTGCTAAATTAATTGTAACAGTCGACTTGCCGACACCGCCTTTACCACTCGTAACAGCAATAAATTTGACACCGGAATTAGGTTGCAGCATTTTAGGCATCCCTTGATCTGTTACGTTTTGAGCTTTTAGGGTAGCTGTTAGTGTGCGACGTTCTTCATCCGTCATAGAACCGAATTGAAGGGAGACGCTTGTAGCTCCAATATTTTTTAAAGCTTGTTCAATATCTTGTTGAATCTTCGCTTTTAACGGACAACCTTTGATTGTTAAGATTACGTCAAGAGAAACATGGGTGCCGTCAATTTTTATATTGCGAACCATATTTAACTCAACAACGCTTTTATGAAGTTCTGGGTCTTCAACATGCTTTAGTGCATTTAAAATGTTATCGTTTGTTAACATTTCATACCCTCCTTTCTATTTTAAGCCTTTGCCAAGTCCTTTTAAGAAGTGAATGCCAAAGTTCATGGCACGATTCACATCAGGATCATTTAGCATTTTTGCAAGCTTGAAGACACTGACTTTTTCGTCAGTGTCTACCGCTTTGTTTGCTTCATCTAAGCCAGTAGTTAAACTCTCGATAAGTTTTGTTGTTTTTTCTGGGTCCATTGCCGATAAAGCACCGGCAGCCCCCATTAAGTTGTTGATGATATTTGTAACAGGCTTACGAGTTACCTGACCTAATACAATATGAGCAACTTCTTCTTTTGCTTCAAGTAGTTTTGTCACAGCTTCAAGAGCACCGATAGCATTTAAATCTCCTAAAATCGAAAAGATTTCATTTATTGTATCTTCATTTTCGGAAAGAAGTTGTTTTAAGTTCTCTAACTTCTGCTCTTTAATTTGTTCTTCTGTTAATTGTTGTTTTTTAACCGTACTAATTGGTGTAGCCATTCTTTCACTCCTTCATTAATTTGTTGTTAAGTGAACGTAGCCCGGACGATTCCATTTCCGTTGTACTTCAACACCATTTTGTGGGTGACGTTTTTTATTTCTTGGGTTTGTTCTAGGAAGTGGTGATTTTCCTTTTGCTTTCAATACTTCTACTCGAACTTTTGTTTGTTTATAAGCAGGTGTTGATGTATTCACATCGGCACCTCCACCAGTTAAGAAGTTGATCGCTGAATCTTTGCTAGTAGAGTTCATTGGTAAGAATAGTTCGTTACCTTGAACACGATCTGTTACTAGGGCATTTAATTTTAATGCGCCATATGGAGACACTAAACGTAATAACGTTCCATCTTCAATGCCACGCTCTTTTGCCATTTCAGGCGATACTTCTACGAAAATTTCAGGTACTTTCGATTGAATACCTTTCGATTTATTTGTCATGTTACCTTCGTGGAAGTGTTCTAACATACGTCCGTTGTTAATATGACAATCGTACTCTGGTTCATATTCAACAGGTTTCATCCAATCGTCTAAAGCAAAACGAGCTTTTTTGTCAGGGAAGTTAAAGCCATCTTCATATAGTAAAGGTGTATCTTTACCATCGTGACTACCCCAGTTGAAGCTGCCCCATCCTTCTAATACATCGTAGTTCGCTTGAGAGAAAATTGGAGAAAGGCTAGCCATTTCGTCAAAGATTTCGCTTGGGTGACTGTAGTTCCACTCTGCGCCTAAACGATTAGCAACTAATTGAAGGATTTCCCAATCGGCTTTTGATTCACCAAGTGTTGGTAAAACTTGATACAAGCGTTGAACACGACGTTCTGTATTCGTAAATGTACCTTCTTTTTCTAGAGATGGTGCTGCTGGTAAAACAACATCTGCATATTGAGCTGTTCGTGATAAGAACACATCTTGAACAACAAAGAAGTCTAATGATGAAAGAACTTTATCTACATGGTTCGCATCAGCGTCCACTAACGCCATATCTTCACCAACTAAATACATAGCTTTCATTTTACCTTCCATAATCGCATCTAACATTTGTGGGTTATTACGACCTGGTTTCGGTTGAATTTTCACACCATATGCTTTTTCAAACTTAGCACGTGCTTCATCATCTGTTACTTTTTGATAACCTGGTAATAGGTTTGGTAATGTACCCATGTCACAAGCACCTTGAACGTTATTATGACCGCGAAGAGGGTAAGCTCCTGCACCTGGGCGACGATAGTTACCAGTAGCTAAAAGTAGGTTCGAAATAGCAGCTGATGTATAAGAACCACCTGTATTTTGTGTAACACCCATACCCCAAAGAACACATGTACCGTCTGCATCACGAATCATTTCAGCAACATTGATTAACGTTTCTTTAGAAATACCTGTTACTTCTTCTGCATAGTCAAGTGTGTATTTTTCAAGTACAAATTTGAAAGCTCCAAAGTCATGGACATTTTCTTTAATGAAGGCTTCATCATGCCAACCTTGATCGATGATGTATTTTGTTACGGCCATTAACCAAACTTGGTCCGTACCTTGTTTTGGACGCATGAAGATATCAGAGCGTTCAGCCATTTCATGCTTACGAACATCGGCAACGATTAATTTTTGACCGTGTAACTTATGAGCACGTTTTACGCGAGTCGCTAATACCGGGTGACCTTCTGTAGGGTTTGCCCCAACAATAATAACAAGTCCAGCTTTTGCAATGTCTTTAATTGTTCCAGCATCCCCACCGAAACCAACAGTACGTAATAAACCGTCTGTAGCAGGAGATTGACAATAGCGTGAGCAATTATCTACATCGTTTGTTCCAAATAATTGACGTGCCATTTTTTGAATTAAGTAGTTTTCTTCATTCGTAATTTTTGAAGAAGAGATGAAACCAACAGAACCAGGACCAAATTCTTTTTGAATACCACCAAGTTTAGAAGCAATTAAATCTAATGCTTCATCCCATGTTGATTCAACAAATTCTTCGTTTTTACGAATTAATGGTTTTGTAATACGTTCTTCAGAGTTAACGAAGTCCCAACCAAATTTCCCTTTAATACAAGTAGAAACCGCATTTACAGGACCGTCAGAAGGTTGTACTTTTAAAATTTTGCGGTCTTTTGTCCAAACTTCGAATGAGCAGCCTACACCACAGAACGTACAAACTGTTTTTGTCTTTTTCGTACGTTTGCTTCGCATAGCAGCTTCGACTTCAGAAATAGCGAAGATACCGCTATAACCTGGTTCAACTTCTTTGATTAAATCGATCATTGGATCTAACGTATCTTGTTTCAAGCCAGTCATAAAACCAGCTTCCCCAAGCATTGATTTTTCCATTAAAGCGTTACATGGACAAACAGTTACACATTGTCCGCAACTTACACATGAAGAATCATTAATGTTAACGCCGTCATCCCAAATAACACGTGGTCTTTCTGCTTCCCAATCGATGGATAATGTTTCGTTAACCTGTAAGTTTTGGCAAACCTCTACACATTGTCCGCAGGCGATACATTGGTTCGGATCATAACGGTAAAATGGGTGGGTCATGTCCACTTCATGTGGTTCCACTTTTGGTTTGAAAGGATATTTTTGATGTTCAATTTCCATCATTTCTACTGTGTTATGTAGTGTACAGTTCCCGTTGTTATTATCACAAACAGTACAATATAACATGTGATTTTCTAGTAGACGGTCCATTGCTTCTGTTTGTGCTGCTTTCGCTTTGTCTGACTGAAGTTGGATATTCATGCCGTCTAGTGCTTTTGTTGAACAAGAACGAACTAATTGTCCATCTACTTCAACGATACAAGTATCACAAGTTTGGATAGGGTCAACTGATGGCACATGACAAATTTGTGGATGCTCAATGCCATTTTGATTAATGATATCAAGGATTGTAGCTCCTTCTGTTAGTTCATAGGATACCCCATTAATGTTAATTTTAGTCAAGGTAAATTCCTCCTTTTGCTATTTGACTATTATATGACACTAGGTTAATCCTTATGGTAAAGCCGAAAAGAGTATGTTGAGATGGTTATTCCCGATAATAAATTGTAAGAATGGTCTAATTAATCTCTTCTCTAGACTTATCGTGTCGTGTCCCTATTAAGTGATAAAGACACTCATTAACAAAGTGATCATATTGTTGACATGCTCAAAAAAATAAAAAAATCCACCATGAAACGGCATGAATTTTACATGCTGTTTATTCACGGTGGATAAAATTCTTAGCAAGCCGTGCTAAAAACTCAATCTACTTTTATTTTTTTAGATTTAATAATAGAATTCAATCATTATGATTCTTATGCGAATAGTTCAACCTTAATTTGGTAAAACAGTCACATATGAATCAAAATAAATCAATTCCATTTGTAACCACCCTATTATAACGTTTACATTCAAAATGGACAATATTTATCATGCATTTTGTTAATAGTAATAATAATCAAAAAATACTTTCACTTTAAATTTTTTAAAAGTTGCTATATTATTAACAAACTGTAAGGGTGGTCTCCGATAATAAAAATAAAAAAAGTTTAATTACGTAAGGGGAATCGTCAAAATGTCAAAAAAAGTGCATGAATTTAACGACATTATTCGTAAACTGCGCAAAGATTTATTTGGTAAAGGACCGGAGCGTATTCATACTGTTTTTGTAGAAAACATGGCAGTTTCAACATTGTATGGCAATCTGACACCAACAGAAAGATTTATTGCCAGTAAACCAGAAGGGTTAAAAATGGTTCATGCTTCAAGGACAAGTATGATTCAAGAGCTATACTCGAGAAAAACTCCAGAAGGTATGGAAGAATTGATGGGTACAAAACTGCTCCATTTATTTTCAGATATTAAAGTTGAAGAAGATTTGGCTATTTCAGTATTTATTTTTGAGGATAAAATTAGTGAATAAAGAGGAACCTTTATGGAAAAAATAGTAAACCGGGAAATTATACGGATTGAAAACAATAAAATGTTAGAAGTAGAGGATAGCGTTGTGACAGAACACGCTGTCACAGTTAAGATTAATCAGCAAGAATTTGTTACGATGGTTTGTACACCGGAGTATGTAGAAGATATGGTTGTAGGATATTTAGCGTCGGAGCGAATCATTAGCAGTTTTGATGATATTGAAGATATTTGGTATCAAGAAAAAGAAGGGTTTGTGCATATTAAAACAAAACGTATTAATCCTTTCTATCAACAAATTCAAAACAAGCGTTACATCACTTCTTGTTGTGGTATGAGCCGACAAGGTTTTGTTTTTGCAAATGACGCATTAGCATCGAAAAAGATGGAAGATGTTCATGTTCGTATTACACCAGATGATTGTTTTCGTTTAATGAGGGATATGCAAGAATCGGCTGCTACATTCCAAAAAACTGGTGGAGTGCATAATGCATCGCTATGTGATGTAAATGGGATTGTGTTAAGTCGCATGGATATCGGACGTCACAACGCTTTAGATAAAATTTACGGATATTGCTTACGAAATGACATTAGCATGAAAGGTAAAATTATCGTATTCAGTGGAAGGATTTCGTCGGAGATTTTACTAAAAGTATCAAAAATTGGGTGTGAGATTGTATTATCTAAATCGGCGCCAACCGAGCTAGCATTGCAATTGGCAGAGCAACTAGGTATTACGACGGTTGGCTTTATTCGTCAAAATACCCTTAATATTTATACACATAAAGAGCGTATTATATTACCTGAACCAACCCATTAATATGAAAGAAGGAGATTAAAAATTACTAATCTACAAGATCAATTTCAAAGACCGCTAAGAGATTTAAGGATATCAGTAACAGACCGTTGTAATTTTCGCTGTCAATATTGCATGCCTGCAGAAATATTTGGCCCAGATTTTGCTTTTTTACCTTCCGAAAAAATATTGAGTTTTGAAGAAATCGAACGATTAGTAAAGATTTTTGTCTCATTAGGTGTAAAAAAAATACGGATTACAGGTGGTGAGCCTTTACTGCGTCGTGATTTGCCAACTTTAATTGAACGCATTAATCGTATTGATGGAGTAGAGGATATTGCTTTAACAACAAATGGCACTTTATTGAAAAAATATGCACATGATTTGGCAAAAGCAGGATTATCGAGAGTTTCAGTTAGCCTAGATTCGCTAAATGAAGAACGTTTTTTCGAAATGAATGGTCATCGCGGAAAAGTGAAAACCGTATTAGAAGGTATTGAAAAGGCCGCAGAAGCAGGCTTACAAGTGAAGATTAATATGGTTGTTCAAAAAGGAAAAAATGAACAAGATATTGTTACAATGGCCCAATTTTTTAAAGAAAAACAACATATTCTTCGTTTTATCGAATATATGGATGTAGGCAACTCAAATGGTTGGAAAATGGATGACGTTGTGTCGAAGAAGGAAATTCTTGAACAAGTGCAACAAATTTCTCCATTGAAACCTGTTGAGCCTAATTATAAAGGGGAAGTTGCAACCCGTTTTCAATATCAAGATAATCAAGGTGAAATCGGTGTTATATCATCTGTAACCGATTCTTTCTGTTCATCTTGTTCACGTGCCCGTATTTCAGCAGAAGGAAAATTATATACTTGTTTATTCGCAACAGATGGAACAGATCTACGCGAATTATTAAGAAATGGGGAAGATGATGCATCCATCATCCAATGCATTTCAAATGTGTGGGAAAATAGAACTGACCGCTATTCAGATGAACGAAATGAACAGACGATGGAAAAAAGGAAAAAATCCAAAATCGAAATGTCGCACATCGGTGGTTAAAAACAAAAAAAATCGGCAACAAAATGCCGGATTTTTTTTGTTTATTTACGGGTAAAGGTGCCGCTTTTTCCACCCGTTTTTTGTACAAGATATGTTTCTTTAATAACCATATTTTTATCAACAGCTTTACACATATCGTAAAAAGTCAATGCCGCAATGGATACAGCCGTTAGAGCTTCCATTTCAACGCCTGTTTTACCACTACATTTTACAGTAGCTTGAATGTGTAGTTCATATCCAACGTCGGCTTTGCTATATTCAAATTGGAAATCTGTTCCTTGCAACATAATCGGATGACACATTGGGATAATATCAGCCGTTTTTTTGGCGCCCATTATCCCAGCAATTTGTGCTACTTGCGTAGGATCACCTTTTTTGATGCCGCCTTGTTGGATAGCTTGATAGACTTCATCGGATAAAGATATTGTACTGCGAGCAATTGCTGTACGTTCTGTAATTTCTTTTTCTGAAATGTCGACCATTTTAGGACGACCTTCTTCGTTCCAGTGGGTAAATTTATTCATAATTAGACTCCTTTTTAACTGTTTGTGCCCAATCTAGTTGAGTATTGATATTGATAAATGTTGAGTTTTCTTCTTCGAATTCAACATAACAAACTCGCACTTGATCTAACAAGGCTTTCATACTTCTTTTGTTTTGTTGGATTAATAGATTTGCTATTGGTAAAGCAGTGCGACGATAAAGAGCAGCAAGAGGTTGTAATCTTGAATCTTGTTTAGGAACAATCGCATCATATCGGTCATCGATATATGTAAGCATAGTTTGGACAAAATCTGCATTCATATAAGGCATATCACTGGCTACTACAAAAAACCATTCATTATCTGGAAAATTTGTCATGATGTTTTGCAATGCAGACAGTGGTCCTTGATGAGGCTGTTTTTCAATGATCATTTGGGTGTGTTCTTCTGCAAACTTCTTTTGCAAGCTAGCATTCGTAGCGATAATTAAAGGTTCTAGCCGACTGTGTTGTAAGGCAATGAGACTGTTTTTATACAAAGGCTGACCAGCGAACAATTCAAACATTTTTGGTTGGCCATACCTTGAAGATTGACCGCCAGCTAAGACAACTCCAGCAATTTTCATAGGCGATTCAACTCACCAACAAAATGTTGAACAGTCGGAAGAATTAGTTTTGTCATAGCAAGTGTCACTGCATTGACGGAACCTGGCAATACATAAATGGCGGATTTAGCGCGACTGCCGGCTGTGGCACGGCTGAACATAGCTTTTGGACCGATTTCTTCATAGCTTAATGAACGAAACAATTCTCCAAACCCCGTCATTTCTTTTTCAAAAAGGGGGACAATGGTGTCGTAAGTTTGATCTCTAGGTGTAAATCCTGTGCCACCTGTGATGATGATTGTATTGATTGTTTGATTTTCACACCATTTTAATACATGCTTTGATATATCAGATGGTTCATCTTTTGATATTTGGTAGTCCATTACTTCAAATGAAGCTTCTTGAAGGAGCGATTGAATTCGTTGACCACCGAGATCATCCACCTTTGTGCGTGTATCACTTACTGTTAAAATGGCAGCCACTATAGGAAGTTGGTTATGTGTAGGGTGCAAGGCAAGGGACCTCCTTTTTAAAGAGTTAAAATTTAGTGTTTATTGAAAAACAATGCTTTTATTATAATGCTATAAATGAAAAGGTCAAACGAAAATTCATAGAAAGAAAGGCAAAATACTTTATGGATAATAGATATTCTAGACAACAATTATTCAGTCCAATCGGTGAAAAAGGACAGCAATTACTAAAAGAAAAGCATGTTTTAATCATAGGTGTCGGTGCATTGGGCAGTGCCAGTGCAGAAGCTTTAGTTAGAGCAGGCGTTGGAAAGTTGACGATTATTGATCGTGATTATGTAGAGTGGAGTAATTTACAAAGACAGCAACTGTATACCGAACAAGATGCCAAAGAAAAAGTTCCAAAAGCCATCGCTGCAAAAAAAAGGCTTCAAAGTATTAACTCAACTGTGAACATTAACGCATTGATTGTTGATGCAAGTACGGAGCAATTACAAGAACTGCTTGAAGATGTAGATATTATGATAGACGCAACGGATAATTTTGATGTTCGCTTTATGATGAATGATCTTGCCCAAAAATATCAAATTCCATGGGTTTATGGGTCTTGTGTTAGCAGTTATGGTGCGACTTATACGATAGTGCCAGGCAAAACACCTTGCTTACATTGTTTGCTAAAAGTGATGCCCAACACAGGGATGACATGTGATACGGTAGGGATTATAAGTCCAACTGTTCAAATCGTAGCAGCGTATCAAGTAGCAGAAGCATTAAAACTTTTAGTAGGTGATGAAGATGCAAGACGAAAATCCTACTTAACTTTTGACGTTTGGAAAAATCAACATTATGAAATAAATGTGGAAAAAATGCGCAATGATGATTGTCCCTCTTGTGGTCATAACCCCACATTTCCGTACTTATCCTATGAAAATCGAACAAAACTAGAAACTTTATGTGGTAGAGATGCCGTACAAATTCGTCCACCTAAACCTACTCACTATAATTTAGAGCAGCTCGCTGTTCAACTTCGCCCTTATGGTGAAATACAAATAAATCCTTATTTACTCTCTTGTCAAACACCAGATTATCGGGTGGTCGTTTTCCAAGATGGACGAGTGGTCATTCATGGTATACAGGATATACAAAAAGCTAAAAGCATTTATTATCGTTTATTAGGATAAAGGAGTGTACCTGATGTTAGAAAAAAGAAAACCAATCGCAGTAGGGGAAGCTGTTCAACGTGTGATGGAATTTGCATTTCAAGAAAAAAAAGAAATTGTCCCATTACTACAAGCCCATGGGCGTTTTCTTGCAGAAGATGTCGCTGCAGATGCTGATGTTCCAGCTTTTGATCGTTCACCTTATGATGGATTTGCTATTCGTTCAATCGATAGTCTAGAAGCAAGTTCAGATCATCCAGTAACCTTTAAAGTTGTTGGAGAAATTGGTGCAGGCTTTGTTTTTGAAGAAACAGTTGGTTACCTAGAAGCAGTTCGCATAATGACGGGTGCCCCTATCCCAAAAGGGTGTGACGCAGTTGTCATGCTAGAATTAGCACATACCTTTGAAGAAAATAACGAGATGTATATGTCCATTAAACGGACTTTTGAAGCAGGAACAAATATTTCCTACAAGGGAGAGGACGTTCAAAAAGGGGCCATCCTTTTAGAAAAAGGACAATATATTAATCCAGGTGCTATAGCTTTACTTGCTACTTTCGGTTACGATCAAGTTCCTGTTTTTCGAAAACCGATTGTAGGTGTCATTGCAACCGGGAGTGAGTTGCTCGAACCAGCGGAATCACTACAACCAGGCAAAATTCGAAATAGTAATGCGTATATGATTATGGCTCAAATTGAACGTGCTGGAGCAAGCGCCAAATACTTTGGGAAATTTAGCGATGATTTGAATGTATGTATTGATGTTGTTAAAAACGCCTTACAGGAAGTAGATCTATTAATTACTACAGGAGGCGTTTCTGTAGGTGACTATGATTACTTGCCAGCAATTTATGAAGCAATTGATGCAAAAGTATTGTTTAATAAAGTAGCAATGCGGCCAGGGAGTGTAACAACTGTGGCGACTAGAGACGGGAAAGTTTTATTTGGACTTTCAGGTAATCCTTCCGCTTGCTATGTTGGTTTTGAATTATTTGTTCGTCCAATAATTCGCACAGCATTTAGTAATAAGCAGCCACATTTACGGAGAGCGTCGGCTGTTTTAGGTGCCGATTTTACAAAAGCGAATCCATTTACTCGTTTTGTCCGTGCAACAGTTTCATACGATAATGGACAATTAGTTGCAGTTCCTTCTGGTTTTGATAAATCGAGCGCGGTTTCTTCCTTAGTGGAAGCGAATGCCTTTATTGTACTTCCTGGAGGATCCCGGGGATACGAAAAAGGAATGCAAATAGATGTGTTATTGTTGGAAGATTTGCAAGGAAGTGAGTGGCCTTGGAACAACATCATAAAATCATACAAGTAGTAGGTTATCAAAATAGTGGAAAAACGACGCTAATGGAACAACTTATTAGACAAGCTACTGCTGAAGGTCTAAAAATAGGAACAATAAAGCATCATGGACATGGTGGTATTCCTATGAACGATTCAAAAGATAGCGTTCGTCATGAGCAGGCTGGGGCAAGGATAGCAGCAGTTGAAGGAGATGGTACTTTGCGTATGAGTATTCATCGTAGCAACTGGCAACTTGACGAAATACTAGCAATTTATGCTTCTTTTAAAATGGACATCATATTGATTGAAGGATATAAGAACGAACACTATCCAAAGGTTGTCCTTTTGCGAACAATAGAAGATCAAGTTTTACTTCAAAAAGTGTCCAATATCAGCTGCGTAATCTATTGGCCAACCTATCCACTAGACAAGTCACTAGATTACCCAACTTTTTCAATTCATGATAAAGCACAGTATATGGAATTTTTAATGGCAGAAATGAGGGGGAAAATATGAGTATATCTTTTTTTGAAATCGTAGATAAACCAATTGACGTTGAGGAAGTTAGACAAAAAGTTGTAGACCGAAACGCTGGTGCTATTACGATTTTCATCGGAACAGTACGCGAAATGACGAAGGGGAAGAAAACACTCCATTTGGAATATCAAGCCTATCCAGAAATGGCAATTAAAATGTTTGAGCAAATCTCTAAAGAAATACAAGAAAAGTGGCCGGAAGCAATCGTTGCGATAACACATCGCGTTGGTTATTTAGAAATTTCGGATATTGCCGTAGTTATTGCGGTGTCATCACCACATCGTAAAATTGCCTATATGGCGAATGAGTATGCGATTGAGCGCATTAAACAAATCGTTCCTATTTGGAAAAAGGAGTATTGGGAAGATGGAACAGAATGGATTGGCGATCAATTAGAAAATGTTCCATATCCGGAAAATCTACCTACCAAGAAAGGAGAACGCTCGTGATTAATATATTATTATTTGCTCACTTACAAGAAGCAATTGGTAAATCAGAGTTGAATATTGACCTGTCAGATTATACTGTTGGTCAAATTAAACAGTGGATGGAAAATCAATATCCACAACTTTCTTTGCAAAATATGATGGCAGCTGTAAATGAGGAATTTGCAACAGATGACATCATTGTAAAAGATGGAGATACACTAGCCTTTATCCCACCTATTAGTGGAGGGTGAAAAGAATCAGTTGGTACAGCTCACTTTGAACCGACACATCTTTAAAAACATACCGAGCCAATCTAAAAAAGTCGATTCCTATTTGTATAGGAATTCGACTTTTTTTGTTATCATTCATATACGATTGTTGGTGATACATCTTTAGGATGAACTTGCAATCCCTTTTATACCAAGTAAAAATTATAATGGTTTAAAATATATTCTCCTCGCTATTGGGGTAATTGATAGATTTCATAATTTGGCGGCTCAGGCAGCGTTGATTTATTTAAGCGCCCTTCTTTAATTAATTCCTCCAATCTTTTTTCAACATCCTCAGACTTTACACCAAATATATCTGCAAGTTTTACTGTAGAGAGGGCAGTATATTTCGGCTTTTTAGTTGAAGAAACAATCATATTTTGAACACGTTCATATAATACTTCCTTATCCATTTTTTCAAACCTTCCTTTTAATGAATTTCAAAAATGAATTAAATAAAGTATCCCTTATAAGATTAACCTTTAATCCTTTTTCTTATGCCTATTGATTTATAAAAATGATAAGAGTTTAGCTGCCGTTTTTTAATAGTGTAGGTAAATATAAATGATTATCCCTTTATTTATTGGACATACTTTGGAGGAAAACTGTTTTGTAGGAGCATCCATAATTATTTAAATATTGTAAATAAGGAGTAATCATATGAAAGAAACTTCATTTTCCATCCAAATTAATGGGCAAGAATTTACTGTCCATTCTGAACAAACGATTTTGGAAGTGGCACAGGCAAATGAATCCTATATACCGAGTATCTGTTTTCATCCCAATCTTGGAACCATTCAAACTTGTGATACATGTTTTGTCAATGTTGATGGAGAAATGGTTCGTGCATGTGCAACCAAAGTACAACCTGGCATGAATGTAGATACAAGTTCTAAAGTTGTAAAAGATGCTCAATATGAAGCAATGTCTAGAATATTAAAGAATCATGAGCTGTATTGTACAGTCTGTGACAATAATAATGGGAACTGTGTCGTTCATAATACAGCTGAATATTTGGAAATTGAACACCAAAAATATGAATTCGAAGCAAAGCCATACCCACCAGATCATTCACATCCATTTTACCGGTATGAGCCAGATCAATGTATTTTATGTGGAAGATGCGTGGAGGCTTGTCAAGATTTACAAGTGAACGAAACATTAACTATTGACTGGAACCGAGAGAAACCACGTGTCATTTGGGACAACGATGTACCTATTGATGAATCATCCTGTGTAAGTTGCGGACATTGTGTAACGGTTTGCCCATGTAATGCATTGATGGAGAAATCGATGCTCGGTGAAGCTGGTTATTTAACAAATATTCCACCAAAAATTTTAGAACCAATGATTGATTTAACAAAAGAAGTAGAACCAGGCTACAAAGAAATTTTTGCGATTTCCGAAATGGAAGCGGCGATGAGAAAGGCAAGAATTAAACGCACGAAAACGGTATGTACGTATTGTGGGGTCGGATGCAGCTTTGAAGTTTGGACAAAAGACCGTAAAATTTTAAAAATTGAGCCCCAGGAACATGCGCCAGTAAATGGGATTTCTACATGTGTAAAGGGAAAATGGGGTTGGGATTATGTTAATAGTGAAGAACGCTTAACAAAACCTTTAATTCGTAAAGGAAATGAATTTGTGGAAGCAACCTGGGACGAGGCCCTTAAATTAATTGCGTCAAAATTAACAGGCATTAAAGAACAATATGGACCTGATTCCATCGGATATATTGCATCATCTAAATGTTCCAACGAGGAAAATTTCCTATTCCAAAAATTTGCCCGCGCTATTATGGGAACAAATAATGTTGATAATTGTTCAAGGTATTGCCAATCCCCAGCTACAGCAGCTCTTTTACGTACAGTTGGAATTGGAGGAGATTCTGGAACAATAAGAGACATTGAAAAATCAGAATTGATTATAGTTATTGGCGCTAATCCAGCTGAATCCCATCCTGTTCTTGCAACGCGTATTAAACGTGCTCATAAGCTTCACGGACAAAAACTTATCGTTGCAGACTTAAGGGAAAACGAATTAGCGGAGCGTGCGAACTTGTTTATTCATCCGAAACCTAGTACAGATCTTATTTGGATATCCGCTGTAACAAAATATATTTTAGATCAAGGCTGGGAAGATAAAGAGTTCTTAAAAAACCGGGTAAACGGTTTGGATGAATATATTCTATCTTTAAATAAATACACACTCGACTATGCTGAAAAGGCAACAGGTCTATCAAAGGATGACATGATTCAAGTAGCTACTATGCTCCATGAATCTAAAACAGCCTGCATCCTTTGGGCGATGGGTGTTACGCAACATAAAGGTGCAACAGATACGAGTACTGCAATCGCTAACTTGCTGCTCATCACTGGAAATTTTGGACGGCCGGGAACAGGAGCTTACCCGCTAAGAGGACATAACAATGTTCAAGGAGCTTGTGATTTCGGTACAATGCCTGCATGGTTGCCAGGATATGAACCTATTCAAGATGACAAGGTTAGAAAACGTTATGAAGAAGCATGGGGAGTTACTTTACCGAAAGAACCTGGTTTAGATAATCATCAAATGCTGGAAGGGGTTAAGGAAGGCAAACTGAAGGCTTTATATTTATTCGGTGAAGAGATGGCATTGGTGGATTCAAACGTAAATTTTGTGGATTCTATGCTTGAGAAATTAGAATTTTTTGTTGTCCAAGATGTGTTCTTTAGTAAAACTGCTCAATTTGCTGATGTTGTTTTACCAGCAGCTCCGAGCCTTGAGAAGGATGGTACCTTTGTAAACACAGAACGTCGAATTCAAAGGTTTTATAAAGTGTTTGAGCCTATTGGAGACTCCAAACCAGATTGGATGATATTCCAAGAACTTGCGAATATTCTTGGAGCGAATTGGAACTACCAACATCCAAGTGAAATCATGGATGAAGCAGCAAGCCTTGCGAAATATTTTGCTGGTGTAAGTTACGAAAGACTGGAAGGTTTCAACAGTCAAATTTGGCCAGTTTCTAAAGATGGTACGGATTCACCACTTCTATACGAAAAAAAATTCGTTTTTCCAGATGGCAAAGCGCGTCTTGTACCAGTTGACTGGACGCCTCCTTTTGAAGCAGGAGATGAATATGATCTACACCTTAATAACGGTCGATTGTTAGAACATTTCCATGAAGGAAATATGACGTACAGATCTGAAGGGCTTACACATAAAGTTCCCCATCCTTGGCTTGAAATTTCACCGGAACTTGCAAAGGAAAGAGGCGTTGAAGATGGTTCTTTAGTACGACTTACATCCCCTTATGGTCAAGTTAAAGTAAGAGCCATTGTCACGGACCGTGTAACAGGAAATGAATTGTACTTGACGATGAATACACGGGAAGATGTGGAAGCTGTTAACCGTCTAACGAGTAGTTATCATGACTTAATTACCCATACACCGAACTATAAAGAAATGGGTGTCAAAATGGAAGTATTGGAACAAAAGGGAGAACCGCCGTTGCCAAAGGTAAATCATCGATTTGGAAATCGTATGCCGCAAATTAGTGTACGAGTGGAAGAGAAGTGGAAACGGGATGATTTTACCCCAATCACGGAATTGTTCGAAATAGGAGGAGACCAATATGGCGGAAGCAATCAAGCAAATTAGAAAAGAGATTCCTACTCCGGAACAGGAACAATCACAAGCAATTGCAGATATTATTGCTGCACTAGCAAGTAATCGAGAAGCGATTATATCAACAATCGGGATTATAAAACATCTCCAAGATATGGGTGTCTTAGACGCTCTAAATGGGTTGCTTGAAAAACGCGTTGATGTAGGAGCAATTGCTATACAGCAAATCAATCAGCCGGGCATGCATAATATGATAAAAAATGGCATGAACACTATTAAATTCCTTGGTCAATTGAATCCTGATGAATTGCAAATCATGTTGGATGGAGTATCTCGAGGTCTAGAAAAATTAGGGGAAAGAATCGATAAGAATGAAAAAGTCAGCTTATGGCAACTTGGAAATAGTGTTCGAAACGAAGAAGTAAGAACATCACTTTTTACTATGTTAGGTTTATTAGAAGGTATGGGTGAAGTATTTCAGAGGGATAAGCGAGAGCTACATTAAAAAGGAGATCGGGTAAATTGGAAAAAGGAAGCATTAAAATAGAAGGATTAGAAAATGAGGAAGATGTTAATAAAGTCCTTCAAGCACTAGAATCGGTATGGGGAGTTCGCGAAGCAGAAGTAAGTTTGGCAAACAAAACAGCTACCTTTACTTATGATGACAAGGCTGCCTCCCATGTAGACTTTCTTCAGGCTGTTAAAGATATAGGATTTAACGTGATGAATTAGCATATGTCGGAAAGATTATGTTAGGGAGGAGGAGCATGATGAAGGTATGTGAAGTTTGTGGTTATGAAGAAACAGAGGAACTTGAGGGGAATGAACAGAATAAAACAAGAATACTTCATATATGCGAAAACTGTAGAACTGATCGTGATATTCCATATTTTGAACATGAGGAATTACAGTAACCAGCGATAAAAGTAATATAAAGGTGCTTGTAGTTGGATTACAACAAATTGGCTTAACTTCCGTTCTTACTTATATGTGGTGAAATGGATTAATAAAGAAGTTAGAGCCCGCCATAAAATAGAACTTGTATTATACATTCTATTTTATGGCAGGCTTTTTGTTTTTTTAAAAGGAGAGTTTAAAATGGGAAGAAAGCATAAGTAATGAAGTACAACAGTAATACTTTTTAAGAAATATAAACTCACCGATTACATTATTCTTGTTTTACTCGGACTGTCAGCAGCATTAAAAAAGAAATAATGACGATTGAAATGACCCACATCCATGCCATATTCATATTACCAGAATCAATAGCTATATAAATTGCTGTAGGAATCGTTTGTGTTTCTCCAGGAATGTTGCCAGCAAACATTAGGGTGGCACCAAATTCACCTAATGCTCGTGCAAAACTTAAAATACTTCCAGAAATAAGAGCCTTTGAAGCTAGAGGGACCGAAATAAACAAGAAAACCTTCCACTCACTCGCTCCATCTAACCTAGCTGCTTCTTCAATCTCAAGATCGATACCTTGAAAGCCTGATTTTGCAGACTGATACATAAGCGGAAATGCTACAACAATTGATGCAATAACAGCAGCCCACCAAGTGAAAATGATAGGTTGATTAAAAAGCCATTCAATAGCCTGTCCAGCTATACTATTCCTTCCAAAGATGACAATAAGGATAAATCCAACAACTGTAGGAGGGAGAACCATTGGAAGCATAAGAATTGTTTCTAAAATGGCTTTTCCCCTAAAAGATTTTCTAGCAAAAATTCGGCCAATCAATGTTCCAAGCAAGATAACGACAATACCTGATATAGTCGCTATCTTGATCGACAACCAAATTGGGCTCAAAAATTCTTGCATAAAATCTTTATTTAATAGTAAATCCATATTCCTCAAACACCTTTAACGCTTCGTCGCTTTGTAAATACTCATAAAATTCCTTTGCTGCTTCATAATGTTTAGAATCGTGAATGATTCCGACAGGATAAATAATAGGTGTATGGGTTGCAGGGTCTGCAGATGCAACAATTTCTACTTTATTTGAAACCAATGCATCTGTTTTGTACACAATTCCAGCTTCAACATTACCGGTTTCAACATAGGATAATACTTGCCGAACATCCTTTGCATACACTACTTTTGACTCAATATCTTCCCATATATCCTTATTTTCGAGAAATTCCTTGGCGTATTTTCCCGCAGGCACTGTTTCAGGGGTTCCAATTGAAATTTTATCTGTTTCTGTAACAAGATCTTCGAATCCTTTAATGGACTGATTCTCTTTTGGAACAACTAGTACGAGTTCATTTCCAAGAAGATCAATTCCATCTTCTTTTGCTATCGTTCCCTCATCAACGAGTAAATCAAACTTATCTTCTGCAGCTGAGAAAAATAGATCAACCGGCGCTCCTTGAGAAATTTGTTGCTGCAATGAACCAGAACCCCCAAAGTTGAATTGCAACGTAATTTCAGGATGTTCCTCTTCGTATGTATGTTGAATAACATCCATTGCATCTTTTAAACTAGCTGCTGCTGAAATAGTTAATTTCTCATTTTCCTTACTTTCAGACGCTGTTTGTGTTTTATTGTCTGAAGATTGATCTATACTCTCGTTATTAGAACATGCTACCGTAAACAAAAGTAAAAATAAAAAAATGCTGACGAATTTAAAGCGATTTTGCATTTTTTAGCCCCTATCATCCTTAAGTGGATATTATTTATAATTAATTATAACTATTTATATCTTATTATAATTAACTATAAAAATAAATAAGTGAAAAAAATAAAGGGTGAGTTTTGGAAAAAACAACAACTACAACAACATCGTTCATACTTTCTCCATCCATTTAGAATAAGGCATTGTACGGAATCTTCTAAGCCCGCTACAAGATGTAAAAGGGGAGATTTTAGCAGACTTAAAGCCCAACTAAAACAAAAAATCTTTATCTTTAATTTGCTTTGATAATTGTGTTGATTTTAAAAAAATAAATAAGCACAATTAAAATATACATATTGCTGGATAGTATCATTCATAACTATTTATATCTTATTATAATATAATTGGTAGGGATCTAATGAAAAAACAATCTTCCATATTCAATATTCAATTAATAATCTACTAGGAGAGATCGAATGAATAATAACCCATCATATACTATAGAAGAGGTTTCTAAATTACTAAAGATATCTAAATTAACAGTTTATGATTTAATCAAAAAAGAGGATCTAGTCGCTTATAAAGTGGGCAGGCAAATGAGGGTGGACCAACAAGAGCTTGAAAGATATAAATTGAAAAATAGAACTGGGATTGTTCAAGAAGAAAGCGATTCCTCGTGGGAATATAAGGAGTATAATAAAAACCAAGTAGTGATTAGTGGTCAGGACATTGTGTTAGATATTTTAAGCAAATATATTGAAAAACATACATCTCTTATTCCTTTAAGATCATACAATGGCAGCTTGAACAGTCTTATTTCGATGTATAATGGTGAATGTGATGTTGTGAGTGTCCATTTGTATGATGGCGACACAGGTGAATATAATCTCCCCTATGTTAAACGTGTATTAGTGAACCATCCTTTTATACTTATTAATTTAGTTAGTAGAACAGCAGGGATTTATGTAAAAGAAGGAAATCCTCTAAACATAAAAGGGTGGAAGGATTTAGCTCAATCTAAGGTTACAATTGTTAATCGTGAAAAAGGTTCAGGAGCAAGGGTTTTACTAGACGAGCAACTTAGAATAAATGGCATCACTGCAGATTCACTAAAAGGGTATAACAAGGAATTAGCAAGTCACTTTTCCGTAGCTTCAGCTGTGGCGAGTGGACAAGCTGATGCAGGTGTAGGGATTGAAAATGTCGCTAAAATGGTTAATGTCGATTTTATACCAATGATCAAGGAGCAATATGATTTAGTTATTTTAAAGACAAAGGAAAACCAAGAATTGCACAAAGTAATTATAGAATCTATAAATTCTAATGAGTTTCGTTCTGAACTAGAACAATTAAATGGATATGATCTAAGTTTTACTGGAAAAGTGATCTATAAATCATTTTAAGTAAAATTCAATAGTAATATATAATGATTAAAGCCAAATTTCTTACTTACATTAGCATGAAATTTGGTATTTTTATTGAAAATATCTAAGACGTTGAAAACCATATGTTCCTAATAGTACTCCTAAATACTTTATATATAAGTTATATTATTCTAACTAAAATTGAAAATATTCCACTTAAAGCAGAAATATGAAGAAAAATATAGAATTATTGTGTAGTTTTGTTGTATGATCAATTGGGGGAGGGGACTACAATGAATCAAACGAGAATAAGTCCTGCTGTTTTGCGTTTGCTTGTTATTTTTCCAAATGTGTTAAGCTATATATTGCTCATTGGGATAATCATTTTTATTGCTACGAATTATGAAGGTTTAAAAGCAGCAAATGCCTTAAATCTTTGGCTAATAATTGCTGCAGTTCTTGGTCCAATGGCTTTTTATACAACCTATTCCATTGTTAAAAGAATACGAGCAGGAGTTTTATAAAAATATTTCTGCCTAAAACATGGGATGTAAAACGAATTGATGCACTGAATGGCTTAAACTAGAGGCTTCCCAAAACTTTATACTAATTCAAATATAAAAACGCGTGTGCATATCTCTACAATGCACACGCGTTTTAACGCGAAAAAAAGAGAAAAGTGTAAGAAAAAGAAACATAAAATAGGAAAAATTACTCTTTTCGACAACGTAAAATAGTAAAAAATGACATTTCCTAGGAAATATTTTGTTTTAAAAAGAATATTTCAACAAATTCTTACCATCCGCGTTTGTAGGAATCGTTTGGAGCTTCAATTGCTGCATCTAATTGCTGGGCTGCTCGATATGGGAAATAAGGGTCTCGTAGTAATTCACGAGCGATAAAGATTAAATCCGCTTTATTTTGTTGTAATATTTGCTCTGCTTCTTCACCAGAAGTAATGAGGCCAACAGCACCTGTTGCTACCTCTGCACCGTGTTTAATTGTTTCTGAAAATGGTACTTGATAAAGAGGGAAAGACTCGACTGGCACAGGGACATTCCCGCCTGAACTAACGTCGATTAAATCAACCTCCTGCGATTTCATCCAACGAGCAAATTGAATAAAATCTTCAGGGGTTAAACCACCTTCAGCATATTCATTTGCTGTAATTCGGACAAATAATGGACCTTGCCATTTAGCACGAATAGCATCAAGAATTTCCCGAAGAAAACGGTAGCGGTTTTCAGGTGCACCACCATATTCATCTGTCCGCTTGTTTGTAAGAGGTGATAAGAATTCGTTAATTAGGTAACCGTGAGCAGCGTGAATTTCAATGACATCAAACCCAGCTTTTGATACACGAACTGCAGCATTCGCAAATGCTTCCACAACTTTCGAAATATCCTCTTTTGTCATTTCAATAGGTGTCTTATACGTATCATTAAATGCAATTGCTGAAGGTGCATAAATGTCGCCATTAACTGTTGATTTTCTTCCAGCATGTGAAATTTGAATACCTGCTTTTGCACCATAAGCTTTTATATTGCTCACTATCTTTGATAAGCCTTCAATGTGTTCGTCGCTCCAAATTCCAAGATCGTTTTCACTAATACGTCCTTCTGGAATAACTCCTGTAGATTCCAAAATAATAAGTCCTACTTGACCAACAGCTCTTGAAGTGTAATGTGTTATATGGAAATCTGTTACGAATCCATCATTTTTAGCTTGGTACATACACATTGGTGACATAACAATACGATTTTTTAGTTCTACATTACGTATTGAGTATGGTTCAAAAAGTTTTGCCATGACAGTCTACTCCTTCGAATTTCTTATTTTGAAGTAAATTATTACTGTTTGCCAAAATTCACGGCATCGTTATTCACCTTTAGCTAGTTCTCTGGATCTTGCTTCTGCACTTTTAATACAAGCAAAAACGGCTTCATTAAAGCGGTTATTTTCTAGTGCAAGTATACCAGCTTCAGTAGTTCCACCTGGACTCGTTACTTTTTTACGTAGTGCAGTAGGCTCCTCTTTTACAGATTGAAGCATTGCAGCTGAACCTGCAATTGTTTGGACCATCAGTTTTCGAACTGTTTCCTTGGTCAAGCCAAATTCAGTCCCGACTGATTCCCAAGCCTCCAGCAAATAATATAGATAAGCAGGACCGCTGCCGGAAAGGGCAGTGACAGCATGTAATTTATCTTCTTCTACTTCTATAACAATGCCAATTGCTTCTAGCATTTGCAAGTAAAGTGTTTTTTCGATATCCGTTACTTGAGAATTAAATGCGATGCCGCTTGCTGACATACCGATAGTTGCAGAAGTATTTGGCATTACACGTGCAATTGGCCTGTTTCCCAAACCATTTTCAATTGTATCGATGGCAATTCCTGCAGCAACAGATAAAATTGCTGCATCGGGAGAAATATAAGGCCGAATTGTTTCCATTGCTTCTTTTACATCCTTTGGCTTCATAGCAAGTATAATTAAGTCCATGTTAAAAATGTCTTCTATCATTTCTAAAATGTTTACTTTGTATTGAGATTTTAGAAATTGAAGTCTATCAGCATTAGAACGATTTGTTACGTATAAATGGTCAGCTGGTATTACTTCCTGCTGTATCCATCCTTGAATTAAAGCCTCTGCCATTGAACCAGCACCAACAAATAAAATTTTCTGCATGTAAAATCGCCTCCGTTTAAATGATGTTATGTAATAAGTTGAACATTATCTAAGGACGAATAAAAAAGCGCCTTCCATCCTTACTTTATAAGGACGAAAAGCGCTTGTTCGTTTCCGCGGTACCACCTTAGTTTGCCATTAATTTAGCACAACTCTAGTTCTCATTATCGCTGAGATGACGGTCATGTTTTCATGACTGCTCCGAAGTAGGTTCAATGAATAAATTGGGCTATGCTACTCGCACCAAGGTGTAGCACTCTCTTTAACCATATATCCATTTACTTGGCTTCATCAACGCATATTTACAATTTCGAATTATCAAAATTATATGCACACTTTTAAAATATGTCAACTTTGCTACGTGACGAATTACAAAAAAAGCGATAAAATGAGTGAATAGCTATTCATTATCGGAGAATAAGTTTTTTTCATAGTTTGAGGGGGATTTTTAGTGAATATACATAAAATTGTTTTACCAACACCATATCCAATAGGGGACGTAAATGCTTTTTTAGTAAAAGGCGATACATTGACTCTTTTCGATGCTGGTCCTAAAACACAGGAAGCCTACGAAGCATTAAAATGGGGTATTAATGAAGCTGGTTATAATATGAAAGATATCGAGCAGGTTGTTCTAACACATCATCATCCAGACCACGCAGGGTGGGTAGATGCATTCCCAAATGCTGATATTCTTGGACATGAATATGTTGATCACTGGATGCGTAAAACTGAAGAGTTTATTACATACCGAAATAATTTTTATCATAAGCAACTGAAGTTGCAAGCAGTTCCAGAAAAGTATATTGAAAAAATTGTACAAGTACGTGGAGAAATGGAGTTGTTTGGTACGACGCCATTAACAGCATTTATTAATGATGGAGATGAAGTGCCAGGACATCCTGGACTAAAAGCTGTTTATACTCCAGGTCATGCACAAAGCCATTTAATATTTTTAGATCAATCTACAAATGAAGCAATCGGTGGGGATTTATTACTAGAGAATGTGGCGTCCAACCCTCTAGTAGAGCCTCCAGTCGATTTATCTGAAACTCGTCCAAAATCACTAATCCAATATCAGGATTCTTTAAAGATTTTACATGATTTACATGTTTCTAAAATATATACTGGTCATGGAAATGAAATTGAAGACATTGATCGATTAATAACAATTCGTCTAGAAAAGGATAGGCTTCGAGCTCTGCAAGTATTAGAAATTTTAAACAAGCCAAAGTCAGTGCTTGAGGTAACAATGGAATTATATGCCTCAGTATATCAAAAGCAGCTAGGTTTAACACTATCAAAAACATTAGGGCAGCTAGACTGCTTAGAAAGAGATGGATTTGTAACCCATGAGATTGTGGATGGTATAAATATTTATTCACGTATATAAACAAATTCCCCGAGCAAAGGAAAGGTAAGCCTTTGCTTGGGGGTAATTTTTAGTGATAGAAATGATTAAGGTTTTTGTGTCACTTTTCGTTTAGTTTGCGTTCGCTAATGCTTCTAAAGACATTGCTGGTCCGAAGAATTCGAAGTGAATGTTATCACCTGGTACTCCTAAATCTCTTGCAATTGAGATAACTGTTTCCATAAATGGTGCAGGACCACAGATATAAACCTCTGTGTTTTCCTTTATATAAGGCGCTAAATCTTCTTTTGTGATGTATCCTTCAGTATCGGAATATTTAACAAAGTATGAACCATTTAATTGTTCAAGTTTCTTTTGAATCTGTTCTTTAAATGCAACCGCTTTCTCGTTGCGTGCAGCTTGAACAAATGCAACTTGTCGGCCAAACTCCATCGTTTGAAGCATCGTGTTTAAAGGTGTTACACCAATCCCTCCGCTCACAAATAGAACAGGGTTGCTGTTTTCCTCAAGAGTAAATAAACCTGCAGGTGCACTTACATCAATTAAATCACCCTCATTTACATCTGTGTGAAGGTAGTTTGATACAACACCATTTGGGTCACAGTCAATTTCACGTTTAACTGAAATCCGGAATTCATTATTATTTGATGGTTGTGATAATGTGTAGTGACGGTTAGAAGTATATTCGTCTCCAGTTACCGTTACACGCACTGTAATATATTGACCAGGATTGAACTCTGGCAATTTCGATCCATCTTCAGGTACTAAGTAGAAAGAAGTAACTAAGTCGTTTTCTTTAACTTTTCTCGCTACCTTGAAAGGTTTAAATAATCTCCAGCCACCGTCTTTTTCAGCTTCTTTATATAGATCCTCTTCCACTGAAATAAATACATCTGCTATTACACCATAAGCTTCTGCCCATGCGTTAATGATATCATCAGTAGCAGCATCTCCTAATACTTCTTTTATTGCACCTAGTAAATTTTCTCCAACGATTGGGTAATGTTCAGGTAAAATACCAAGACCACGGTGTTTATGAGCAATTTGCATTACTGCAGGCACAATAGCTTGTAGATTGTCAATGTGTGCTGCTGCTGCATATACAGTATTAGCTAAAGCAGTTTGTTGACGGCCACGAGCTTGGTTAGCGCGGTTAAAATAATTTAGAAGTTCTGGGTGTTTTTCAAACATGTTTTTGTAAAAAGTTTTTGTAATTGTAACGCCATGTTGCTCTAATACAGGAACTGTTGATTTAATAATGTCGATTGTTTTTTGTGATAACATATTGTTCACGTCCTTTCAAAAGTCACTATACTCCCGGTTAATAATAAAAGCAATATTTGAAATATATGTTTAACAAATCAGACACAAATGCAGTATTTAAAATACTTCTTTTTTAATACTTGAATTTTGAAAAATTCGAATCAGATTGTAAAAATCATGCAAAAAAAATGGTATAATTATTTATGAAAGTGTGGTGTATGATATTGCGTTTAACTTTATATACAGATTATTCATTGCGTGTATTATTGTATCTTGGTGTTAAAGGTAAAGACCGTTTATCGACTATACAAGAAATTGCAGATAATTATCATATATCGAAGAATCATTTAATGAAGGTCACATATGATTTAGGTCAACTAGGATTAATCGAAACAATTCGAGGACGTGGAGGTGGAATTCGTCTAAATGTGAATCCTGAAGATATTAATATTGGACAGGTTGTTCGACATACAGAAGAAGATTTCCATCTAGTTGAATGTTTTGATGAAGCGAACAATATGTGTAAAATTTCACCTGTTTGTCAGTTGAAATTTGCATTAAATGAGGCTTTGACCGCATATTTACAAGTGTTAGATCGATATACATTGGCTGATTTCCTTTTATCAAAAGATGAAATGTATAAACTTCTAGGTATCGATTAAGATTAGGGTATAGAATTTATCTATACTCTTTTTTAAATTACCCACTTATATTTTGGAAGTGTGAAGGAGAATATACATAGCAATGAATAAAAAAAATATTTTTATAACAGGAGCAACGAGTGGTATAGGACGGATAATTACAGAAAAATGTATAAAGCAAGGATTTGCAGTCTATGCTACTGGACGTAATGAGACCGCACTTGCTCAACTTTCAAGCCTAGGTGTACATGTTTTTAAAGCCGATATAACAAATGTAGAGGAAATTGATAAACTATGTAATCAACTTCCTTCTATTAATATCGCCATTTTAAATGCAGGGGTAGGGGTGTTTCAAAACGCTTTTGATTTAGCAGATGGCGAAATTGATGAAATGATTGATGTAAATGTAAAAGCACCAATTTATTTAGCAAGCCGGCTCTCAAAAAATATGATCGAACAAAATTTTGGCCATATTATTTTTATAGGATCTCAAGCGGGGAAAGTTGCAACGAAGAAAGCAAGTGTATATGCTGCCTCGAAACATGCAATTACTGGTTTTGCCAATGGCTTACGTATGGAATTAAAACCTTATAATATCAAGGTGTCAGTAGTATATCCGGGTCCTATTGATACACCATTTTTACAAAAAGCCGATTCAACCGATAATTATAGAAACTCTATTGAAAAATTCTTATTAAAACCGGAAAAAGTAGCAGATGAAGTTATTAAGTTGATGAATAGGCCTGTTCGAGAGGTAAATTTGCCCCGAGTAATGGCAATTACAAGCAAGCTTTATGCAATTGCACCAAAGTTCGTTGAACAGATTGGAAGAGGTTTTTTTAATAAAAAATAAATAGACGTCGTTTACTAGGCAGTTAAAATTTATAAACTGCAAGTCATTTATTTGAATAGTTTCTTTACAGTTTTCCGCAAAGGGGAAGTACTTAAATAATCTTTTAAGGCTTCCCCTTTTTACTTATTTTAAAAGTCTAAAATTTTATAAAAATACACTTGTATTTATTTTTATTCCATGTTACTATTCGTGTATAAAGTTTTAATGTTATGTATAAAAATACATACCGGAGTATCGGAGGCGGATTTTCAATGGCAAATAAAAAAGTAGTTTTAGCTTATTCAGGTGGTCTAGATACATCTGTTGCAATTCCTTGGTTAAAAGAGCAAGGTTGGGATGTTATCGCTGTTTGCTTAGACGTTGGTGAAGGTAAAGACCTTGAATTCATTAAAAATAAAGCACTTCAAGTTGGTGCGATCGAATCATATATGGTAGATGCAAAAGACGAATTCGCTGAAGAATATGCACTTATTTCTCTACAGGCGCATACTTGGTACGAACAAAAATACCCGTTAGTATCAGCATTATCTCGTCCATTAATTTCTAAAAAATTAGTTGAAATTGCAAACCAAACTGGTGCAGATGCAGTAGCTCATGGTTGTACTGGAAAAGGGAACGACCAAGTTCGTTTCGAAGTTTCAATTAAAGCATTAAATCCTGACTTAGAAGTTTTAGCTCCTGTTCGCGAATGGGGATGGAGCCGTGATGAAGAAATAGAATATGCTCAAAAACATGGTGTACCTGTTCCTGCAACAATTGATTCTCCATTCTCTATCGATCAAAACCTTTGGGGGCGTGCAAATGAAGCAGGTGTAATGGAAGATCCATGGGTAGCACCACCAGAAGAAGCTTATGGTTTAACAGTATCAATTGAAAATGCGCCTGATACACCAGAATTCATTGAAATTGAATTTGTAGAAGGAAAACCAGTAGCATTAAACGGTCAGGAAATGAAACTTGCCGATTTGATTCAAGAACTAAATAAAGTTGCGGGAGCTCATGGTGTTGGTCGCATCGATCATGTTGAGAACCGTTTAGTTGGTATTAAATCTCGTGAAGTATATGAAATTCCAGGAGCAAAAGTCCTCTTAACTGCTCATAAGGAATTAGAAGATATTACGCTTGTAAAAGAGATGGCTCACTTCAAGCCTGTTATTGAGAAAAAACTTTCTGAAATCATCTATGATGGTCTTTGGTTTAATCCAATTCGTCCAGCATTAGAGGCATTCTTAAAAGAAACTCAAAAATATGTAAATGGTACAGTTCGTGTGAAATTATTTAAAGGTCATGCAATTGTTGAAGGGCGTAAATCGCCAAACTCTTTATATAGTGAAAAACTTGCTACGTATTCTAAAGCTGATCAATTCAACCACGCATCGGCAGTAGGCTTTATTGAATTATGGGGTCTACCTACAGTAGTAGCAGCAGAAGTAAATACAAAGAAACCCGCTACAGTAGAAAAATAATTCGAAGATATTACTAAGCTGAAATAATGATTGACTATAGCAGCTTAAAATAAGGTTAGGTGTGTAACATGACGAAATTATGGGGTGGACGTTTTCAAAAATCGGCTGAAAATTGGGTTGATGAATTTGGAGCATCCATTGGTTTTGACCAGCAGTTAGTATTGGAAGATATTGAAGGTAGTGTTGCACACGTAACAATGCTGGGCCATCAAGGAATATTGGATTCTAAGGATGTAGAACAAATTCTAGGCGGCTTGCATGAGTTAAAATCGAAAGCAGAGGCTGGAGAACTCGAGTTTAGTGTTGCAAACGAAGATATTCATTTAAATATAGAAAAAATGTTAACGGATCTAATCGGTCCAGTAGGAGGAAAGCTTCATACTGGACGCAGCCGCAACGATCAGGTTGCAACTGACATGCATTTATTCTTAAAAAAACGTGTAGTTGAAGTAGTTGGGTTAATTGAAACTTTCCAAAAAACAATTTTGGATAAAGCGGAGCAACATGTTGAAACAATTGCGCCAGGTTACACTCATCTGCAACGTGCTCAACCAATTAGTTTTGCACATCATTTAATGGCATACTTCTGGATGTTAGAACGCGACAAGGAACGTTTTAATGAATCAATGAAACGTATTGATATTTTACCATTAGGTGCTGGTGCAATGGCAGGTACAACTTTCCCAATCGACCGTGAAAAATCTGCTGAACTGCTTGGTTTTAGTAAAGTGTATGCAAATTCAATGGATGCTGTAAGTGATCGTGATTTTATCGTAGAATTTTTATCGAATTCATCATTATTAATGACACATTTATCACGATTTGCAGAAGAAATTATCATTTGGTCTACAGATGAATTTAAATTTATTGAATTAGATGATGCATTTTCTACTGGATCATCGATAATGCCTCAAAAGAAAAATCCTGATATGGCAGAACTAATTCGCGGCAAGACTGGTCGCGTTTATGGGAACCTAATAGGGTTGTTAACGGTTCTGAAGGGAACACCATTAACTTATAACAAAGATATGCAGGAAGATAAAGAAGGAATGTTCGATACAGTTCATACGATTATCGGTGCATTGAAAATCTTTGAGGGTATGATTCGTACAATGACTGTTAACACGGAAAGACTTCATTCAGCAGTTCATAGCGATTTTTCAAACGCAACTGAACTCGCAGACTATTTGGCAACAAAAGGTATGCCATTCCGTGAAGCGCATGAAGTTACAGGAAAGCTAGTCTTTACATGTATTCAAAAAGGAATCTATTTATTAGATTTACCGATTGAAGATATGAAAAAAGAAAGTAATCTGATTGAAGAAGATGTCTATGACGTATTGAAGCCTGAAGCTGCAGTTCGTCGCCGTCATTCTTTAGGGGGCACAGGCTTTGATCAAGTTCGTTTGCAACTTGAAAAGGCAAAAGCTTGTCTATAAGAAAGCGGGAGCGCCCTTAAAGGACTGGTGGGTACTGTATCCAGACATAATTGAAAATTTTTAAATTTACTTTAATTTTGCTATGCAAACCTTTAAGGATTTGTTATAGATGCAACTATTAATGCTGTACAGCGATACACAATAGTTAGCAGGCTTTTATCCACAAGCCAGAGGGTGACTGGTTAAAAGATCAACTTTATAAGGAACGATTCGCCTTATGCGTGTGTCGTAAACATATAAAGTTACATAAACCGTCTCGGGGTCGCGAGGCGGTTTTTTTGTTATTATTTTTGGGCTCTATAATATTTGTTGGGGTTTGAAAAAATTTCATAAATAAAAAAGCACGTAATCACCGATTTCTATATACTTGAATTGTCGAGAAACAAGCAATGAAAGGTGATACGTGCAAATGAA
>NZ_RXNR01000018.1 GCF_003966145.1 Lysinibacillus telephonicus | reverse complement strand
CGCGGAAAGCGTCCGCCGAAACGGAAATCAACTAACTTATTCAAAAAGGGTTATTAATTTTATTTTAAAAGAAAAAAGACTGTAGGCAAACTCGAATTTTCGAGTTTGTCTACAGTCTGAGGTATAGACATAATGTCTATACCTGTAAAGTGAATTTGCTATCCACTTGTTTAAGCATTTTAGTTATTATCATTGTTATTTTGGTTGTTATTATTGCGTTGGTTGTTGCGTTGATTTTGGTTTTGCTTTTGGTTTTGTTGACGTACTTGTTGGAAATCTTGATCAACTGCAAATTCTTCACGGTTGTTGTTATTGTTGTTGTTATTGTTATTGTTGTTGTTGTTTTTTCTCGCCATCTCAATTCACCTCCGTGCTAATTATTGTGGTCTGATGAATTGAAGATTATTCGAGTTTGATGAAATTAGTTAATTCAGAACATTCAAAATTTTCAACATTGGCACAGGCATTGGCAATTGATTAATTTGCTCCTTTGAATAGAAGCAAACATTTTCGGGTAAATCGGTCGCCTTTACTATCTTTACTAGGTTGCAATTCATTTCCCAAGTTAAGTGAGAAAATACATGTTTAAACGTCAATAAATTATCATTTACAAAGTCCATTATGTCCACATTGTAGTTTAACTGAAATTCATCACTCGATTTTAAAACTGATTCTTTGCTAATTTCAATCATTGGGAACTGCCACATATTAGCAAGCAACCCTTCGTCAGGGCGTTTTTCTAATAAGTATCGACCATTTTCATCATACCCAACATAGACATCATATTTTATTTTTTTATTTTTAATTTTTTTAGTTTTTATAGGCAACTGATCTGCATCACCCTCTTGAAATGCTATACAATAATCTCTAACTGGACAAAGTAAACATTTTGGAGATGTCGGTGTACAAATCATTGCGCCTAGATCCATTAAACCTTGGTTAAAGTCTCCTGGTCGTTGTGGATCAATTAACATGTCTACCGCTTGTTCAAATATTTTTCTAGTTTTCGGCAGTGCAATATCTTCTTTAATATGTAGAGCTCTACTTAAAACTCGCATTACATTACCGTCTACTGCATGTTCTGCCTTATTGTAGGCTATACTTAAAACAGCCCCTGCTGTATAAGGACCAACACCTTTTAATTTCGAAATATCATGCCGATTGTCAGGTACTTTTGCATCGTACTTTTCAACAACTTCTTTTACACCCGCTTGCAAATTCCGCGCTCTCGAGTAATATCCTAATCCTTCCCACATTTTTAAAAGTTCTTCTTGTGGGGCATAGGCAAGAGATTGCAAAGTAGGGTACTTTTTTAAAAACCTATTGTAATAAGGAATTACTGTATCGACACGAGTTTGTTGGAGCATTACTTCAGAAACCCAAATTTTATAAGGATCTGACGTGCGTCTCCATGGTAAATCACGTTTTTCTTTATTGAACCATTCGACTAAATTTTGTCGAAATAGTTCCTTATATTGATATTCCACAATAACCTCCAACTAATTACGATTTTAATTTTTGTAAAAAGGGTATAATATAAACATATGGATAAATGTAAAATTACCCAAAAACGTCAAGTATATGGCCAAATTTCCATCCATATACGAGGAGTTGATACACTTGGATTCAGGAACACATTTAGTAATGGGAATCGCTTTGGGCGGACTGGCTTTAGCAGACCCTGTCATAGCAGATAATTCGCTAAGTTTCACTGCCGTAATGGCTGGAACAATACTTGGTTCACAAGTACCTGACGTTGATACTGTATTAAAGCTGCGAAATAATGCAATTTATATAAGGCATCATCGTGGTATTACACACTCGATTCCAGCCGTTCTTTTATGGCCAATCGGAATTACTGCTATTTTATCGATAATTTTTCAAGAAACCAATATATTGCACTTATGGCTATGGACCTTCCTAGCAGTAATATTGCATGTATTTGTTGATATATTTAATGCATATGGTACTCAAGCACTTCGCCCATTTTCAAAAAAATGGGTAGCACTTGGTGTTATCAATACATTTGACCCAATTATTTTTGGATTACATTGCATTGGCATTTTGTTATGGGTTTACGGCTTTGACCCGGTAATAACGTTTAGCATTATGTACCTTATTATAATAGGTTACTATATATTACGATTTATCTTACAAGGTGCAGTTAAAAGAGCAGTTCATCATGCTATACAGGATGAGGAATATGTAATCGTAGCACCCACCATGCGTTTTTTCAACTGGCGAGTAGCAGCAAAGTCAAAAACACATTATTATGTTGGTCGTGCATATGGAAGAACGATTAATATTTATGACAAGTTTGAAATTCATCCCATTCCAAAAACTCCTATTGTTGAGAAGGCATTAGAGGATCATAATTTAGCTGCATTTGTTTCTTTTTCTCCTCTATACCGATGGGAAATTTCAGAATTTGAAAATGGCGTCACGGAAGTAAGGCTAATTGATTTAAGATATCGCAGCAATGACCGGTACCCTTTCGTAGCAGTAGCACATGTAGACGAAGATTTAAATATCGTAAATTCTTATACAGGTTGGATATATAGCGAAGATAAACTACAACGTAAATTGCAAATAGGGTCAAGCGATTAACAAAAATTAAATCCCCTGCAAAGTTCCGTATCTACGAAAACGCCATAAACTTTACCCGTCGCTTTGTTTTTGATGCAGTTTTAAAATTGCACATATGGGAAAGTTCAGACCGCGACTTTAAGAGGTTGGGCCAAGAGCTATACATTGTTATTCCTCTAACCGTGATGAGGAGTTGTCCACTTTTATTATGGACGACTCCTCTTTTTAATTCCCTATTTAATATCTATTGCAAGTTACCATCTTGTTCATCTAATAAATGAGCATATTTTGGATTTCGACCGGCAAACTCGTGAATTTTATCGCCATAGCTTGCAATCCATTGCTTCACTATTTTCTCTGTGTATTCTGCACCGCGATAGTCATACCCAGCTTTTGCATAAGTGGATTCGAAATCTGACCAAAGAAGTTCAATCCATGTCCGAGCTTTATTTACAGATAAATTCGGATTCTTGTCTGCTAATTGCTGTGTTAACTGTTCGATAATATGATTTGCATTCAATTTATTTCCCTTCCTTCACCGGTAAAAGAATCGAGATAGGTAATGCTTCTTCATATCGTTCTCCGCCTAAACGATATCCCCAAGCAAAACGCCCTTTTAAATACTCTACTTTAAAAAATTCTCCTGGTGCCCCGTCTATTCGGTAAATTTCACCGCTAATGATAGATTTCGGATCTATTAAATAAGCAGAAGCCATTATTGCTTTTCTTTCATATACTGCAAATTCGTTTACTATGCCAAGTTGTTCTGCTTTACGGGCTTTTTCTTTTAATTTTGCTATTTCTTCTCTTAATTCCTGTTCTGTCATTTGTGCATAATTTTTTTCATTCATGTTCTTGTGTCTCCTTTTCATCAATGAAACGCTCGATTACCTCTAGTGGAAAACCTTTTTGGTATAAGGCTTGTTTAACCTTCATATGCAACTCACTACCCATATATTTAGAGGTGTATTTTTTCCAAATTTTTTCACCTTGTATGTCAATCAGCTGTTGCCATTCTTCATCTTCTCGCTCTAATTGAATTTGGTCAAGTATTTCATTTATTATTGAAAAAGAATACCCTTTTCTCATAAGTATATCTTGCACTTTTTGCTTTACTTGCATAGGTGTTTTGGTGCTATTAGCTTTTATAGATTTTTGTGCAAGCTCCATGGCGATTTTCACTTGTTCTTCATATGTAAAAGTATCAAGCACTTTTATTTGTGTATCCTTATCGATGCCCTTTTTAATAAGGTCCTGTTTGATTGCACGCGGCCCTTTTTTAGCTGTCTTCTTTTTCGTTTCAAGAAGCGCTTTTGAATATGTTTCATCATTAAGGAATCCTAACTTTTCAAGTTTTCTAATCGCTTCTAAAATAACAGCCTCTCCAAAATCAGCATCTAAAAGCTTTTTCTTTACTTCATATTCACTTCGCATTTGATAACTTAAATAATGTAGTGCACGGTTAAATGCTTTTGAAATTTCATCTTCATAATTAATTTCATCTATTTCAAATTGGTCGAGTATTTTCCCTTTTGTTAAACCAAACTTTATAAGTGTAGCTTCATCGACAGCAAATGCAAAGTTTTCATTTAAATAAATATTATAACGCTCTGGATTATTTTTTTGACGACTTATTTTTGATATAACCTGCATATCTACACTCCTTCTACAGCATAGTATACATGTTTTTGTAGTTAGTTTCATTGAAAAGCATAAGTACCCTGTTTAGCTCAGATAAGAGCTGGTCGACAAAAATACAGCCTCCGTTGGCATTGTCAGCACTAGCAATCCGTGTGCGTCGGATGGACCTGACACGTGAGCAGGTGCAGACGCGACCTCGAGATGCTTTCACTGCTTGCACTAGATATTAACTTTCTTATTACCGAATAATGTACTTATTTTCGCACAAGATAAGCAAAAAGGAGGCTTTATTTTTTTTATGTGGAAACATCACATTTTTGGTTTAACCATTTGTGCAATAGTATTTACTATTGCTTTTAGTTTCGTTAAACCAAATGTTGCAAATGCAAACGCCTATCATTGGGGCTTTACTAAAGGAAAAGATGGAAAACCTGGAGAAGCAGGGGCTAAGTTTGAAAGAATTTTAAGTGAACACGGTGCATTTTATCGAGGAGATATAAACAAAAAAGTTATTTACCTTACTTTTGATAGTGGTTTTGAAAATGGGTTTACAGAAAGTATTCTCGACACTTTAAAGGAAGAAAATGTCCCTGCGACCTTCTTTTTAACAGGACATTATTTAACAAGTGCTACAGATTTAGTGAAAAGAATGATAAAGGAAGGACATATAATCGGAAATCATTCTTACGGACATCCCGATATGTCAAAGTTATCCGATGAAGCTTTAGTAGATGAATGGCATAAGTTTGATAACAAGTTAAAAGAATTAACTGGTATTAAGCGAACTTATTACGTTAGACCACCTAAAGGAATTTTTAGCGAACGTGATCTTCGTGTTGGCAATGAGCATGGCTATACCCATATATTTTGGGATACAGCATTTGTTGACTGGCATGCAGATTCCACAGTTGGATGGGAATATGCATATGATGAATTAATGGGTCAATTACATCCTGGAGCACTTATTTTATTGCATACTGTTGCAAAGCATAATGCAGATGCTCTACCTAAATTTATACAGGATGCAAAAAAGCAAGGCTATGAGTTTGGTTCATTAGATGATTTAGTTATGGATTCTTTATTTGAATAAAATAAACGGAATGCATCGTGCTCCTGCCGCTGCGCTTACGTCGCAAATAATACTGCTCCTGCCGCTGCGCTTACGTCGCAAAGATGGGCGATGAAGCTACAGACTCCTAATTATACATTTTATTTTAGAAACAAAAACAAACGCAAGAATGATGTTAAAAGTCAACATTCTTGCGTTATTTATTTGATCATTATTTAAACATTTTTTTCAAGTTTGCCATTTCAATTGCTGAAACTGCAGATTCATATCCTTTATTGCCAGCTTTTGTTCCTGCACGTTCAATTGCCTGTTCAATATTTTCAGTCGTTAAAACACCGAAAATAACCGGAACATTTGTATCCAGGGAAACTTTAGCAATGCCTTTTGCTGCTTCATTGCAGACATAGTCATAGTGTGAAGTAGCGCCGCGGATTACTGTACCCAATCCTATCACAGTGTCGTAATCTCCTGTTTCAGCCATTTGCTTTGAAATAAATGGTACTTCAAATGCACCTGGAACCCAAGCAATATCAATATTTTCCTCGTTAACTCCGTGTCTTTTTAGACCATCAAGTGCACCGTCTAATAATTTAGATGTAATAAATTCATTAAAACGTCCTACAACAATTCCTACTTTTAAATCAGTACCGATTAATTGTGCTTCAAATGTTTTGCCCATTTTTTATTTCTCCTTTTAAAAAACCAATTTTATTATTTATCTGTTAACAGTATTTTTTTCGCTAAGACGATATTTAACTAAATCTTCAATTGAAATAATTTTCAAGTTATGCACCTTCGAAAATTCAAGCAAACCATCCAACCGAAGCATTTTTCCGTCATCGCCCATAATTTCACAAATAACTCCTGCTGGATAGGATCCACATGCTTTTGCTAAATCAACTGCAGCCTCTGTATGTCCTCGTCTTTCTAAAACTCCATTATCCTTTGCTACTAAAGGAAACACATGTCCTGGTCTTCTAAACTGTTGGGGTTTTGCATTTTCGTTTATCATTTGAAGAATGGTAAACGAGCGCTCATACGCACTAATCCCAGTCGTTGTTTCAACATGATCTATACTTACAGTAAAAGCAGTTTGGTGATTATCCGTATTATTTTCAACCATTGCATGCAGTTCAAGTTTTTGTGCAAGTCCTTGGGAAATTGGTGTACAAATTAGTCCTCGGCCATATGCAGCCATAAAATTTATATTTTCAGGTGTTGCAAATTCCGCTAGGGATAATAAATCTCCTTCATTCTCTCTATTTTCATCATCCACTACAATGATGGTTTTTCCTTCTTTTAAATCTTTTAAAGCTTCTTCGATTGTGTGTAACATGAAAACCACCACCAATTTCTACTTATTTTAAAAACCATTTTGTCTTAAAAAGTCATACGAAATATTTGATTGTCTTTTATCGCTTTTTCTTAAATGATGTAATACATACTTGCCCAGCATGTCAGTTTCAATATTGACCTGCTGACCTATACCCTTCATCCCTAAAATTGTTTCAGCGTAAGTATGTGGTATAAGTGAAACAGTGACACTTTGTTCTGTCACTTTAAAAAGCGTTAAACTCGTCCCATCAATTGTAATCGAGCCTTTTGGAATACAGTTCTCCGTAAGTTCTTTCGGCACTTCAATGTCGATATAAACTGCATTTGATACCGCCCTTTTACTTCGAATTGTTCCAACACCATCAACATGTCCTGAAACAATATGACCTCCAAAACGGCCGTTTGCGCTCATAGCCCGCTCTAAATTAACAAAATCACCTTGCCTCAACATATGAATAGTTGTTGCTTTTACTGTCTCCGGCATAACATCAACAGTCATTTCTTCACTTGTTAAATGGGTAATCGTTAAACATACCCCATTGACTGCAATACTGTCTCCTAAATGGGCATCAGAAACTATTTTGGATGAGGCAATTGTAATTTCCATGCTTTTTTCATCTTTTTTTAGCCCAACCACTTTGCCTTTATCTTCTATAATTCCTGTAAACAAAATCTCACCTCTTTTATTTATAAAAATAAAAACCCCTTAGTGGATTCCTAAGGAGTTTGGGAGTATTTTAAAAAAGGCATAGTTAAATAAACCTTTTGAAAGTATATTTTTCAAAAAGTGCCTATCATCCTTCTCCCATCCAGACTTTAACTGTCGGCTTTGGATTCTCACCAAATCCTGCTCATTTGAGCTCGCGGGCTTAGAATAAATTTTATTCATCACCGCCGATTGGGAATTTCACCCGACCCCGAAGGACTAAGCTGAATCAAATTATTCAGCTATTATGAAATTATGTTAATTAAATAAAAAATCCCGACCTGATTAGGACCGGGATAAAGGTACTGTGTAAAAAATTGAATAACAAATAAGACTATTAAATATCATCATTTAATAGCAAGTCAATACTTACACTCCTTCTCCCATCCAGACTATACTGTCGGCTTTGGATTCGCACCAAATCCTGCTCATTTGAGCTCACGGGCTTAGAATAGTTTTATTCATCACCGTCGATTGGGAATTTCACCCGACCCCGAAGGAAATTTATTTAATTGATTTAAAGATACCACGAAATAATAAGATTATCCAATATATAATCTTTTGTTCGAAATAATATTACCGAGGCATACTTAGAATAAAGAGATTTCATCACTTGCTTTACCTTCTTGCTTCGTTATAATGGTTAAATGAACTTATTAAAGGACGTGAGCTTTTGAGCGAAAAAGTAACTATGGAAGTTGGACAAAAATTTCCTTTAACTATAAAACGACTTGGTATTAACGGTGAAGGTGTAGGATTTTATAAGCGAAATGTTGTATTTGTTAAAGGTGCGCTGCCTGGTGAAGAAGTAACTGTAAAAGTATCAAAAGTACAACGGAATTTTGCGGAAGCTGATATTTTAAATATAAGAAAGGCTTCAAGCAATCGTCAGGAACCGCTTTGTCCTATTTATAATGAATGCGGCGGCTGTCAGCTTCAACATCTAACATATGAAGGGCAATTAAAAGAAAAACGCGATATGGTTGTACAGTCCCTTGAAAAATACGTAAAATCAATAGCTGAAACAGTGGAAATTCGTCCTACTCTAGGAATGGACAACCCTTGGCACTACCGCAATAAAAGTAGTTTCCAAGTACGAAAAGAAGGAAAACGTGTTTATGCGGGACTTTTTGCAGAAGGAACTAATAAACTTCTGAATATTAATGATTGTGCAGTTCAACATCCGTTAACTTCAAAAATTACAGTTGGTACACGCAAAATATTGCAAAAGCTAAATATTTCGATCTACGACGGAAAATCACTTGATGGTTTGGTAAGAACAATCGTTGTTCGTACTGGAATTAAAACTGGGGAAACTCAAGTTTGTCTCGTAACGACAAGAAAAGATCTGCCACATAAAGAAGAACTAATTGAACGGATGTTAAAGATTGACCCAAGTATCGTGTCTATTACGCAAAACATTAACCGCGAAAAAACATCTCTTATTTTTGGAGATGAAACAATCGTTTTATACGGTAAAGAAACGATTCATGAAAAATTAGGTGAGCTTGCATTTGACCTTTCATCACGTGCTTTCTTCCAATTAAACCCCGAGCAAACCGTTCATCTATATGATGAAATTAAAAAAGCAGCAGCGCTTACTGGCAAAGAAAAGGTTGTTGATGCTTATTGCGGTGTTGGAACAATTGGATTATGGCTTGCTCCCCTTGCAAAAGAGGTTCGAGGTATGGATGTTGTACCCGAAAGTATTGAAGATGCGAAGAAAAATGCAAGAAATCACGGATTTAAACATGCCCGCTATTATACAGGGACAGCTGAAGAATGGTTAGCAAAGTGGAAAAGAGAAGGCTTTATTCCTGATGTCGTGACAGTCGATCCTCCACGCACAGGGCTTGCTCCAAGCTTTATTAAAACGGTAATGAAAATAAAACCAAAACGCTTCGTTTACACTTCTTGTAATCCATCGACTTTTGCAAAGGACTTACAAGAATTAACTAAACTATATAAAGTTGAATACATCCAGCCAGTCGATATGTTCCCACAAACTGCAAGGGTTGAGATTGTAGCAAAACTAACCCTTAAAAAGAATACAACTAAATAATTCTTGTTAAATGTCCTGAATTCGTTAAAAATCGAATTCAGGATTTTTGATTAAAAACACTGAATAAAATGTCCAATATATTGGACATTTTTAAAGTTATGTTTTACGATTAATGTCCAATACTTTAGACAAAAAGGTGATTAATTTGAAAAATATAATTAAAGTATTAAGGAAAAAATTAGGCATTACCCAAGAAGTTCTCGCTAAAGAATGCGGAGTAGTAAGACAAACTATTAATTGTATCGAAAATGATAAGTATGATCCCACTCTTGAATTAGCTTTTAAAATTGCAAAAGCGTTAAATAAAAAAGTAGACGAGGTATTTATTTATGACTAAATTCCATCTAGATTACATAATTACAATGAAAGACATAGTAAAAGAAGGGGCTTCAATATTACGCAAGAAGACTGAAGAGGTTGCACTCCCTGTCTCCAAAGAAGACAAAGATACATTATTATGTATGCTTCAATATTTGAAAAACAGCCAAGATCCAAATATAAATAAAAAATATAACCTCCGCCCAGGATCAGGACTATCCGCCAATCAAATTGGGCTTGATAAACGTATGTTTGCAGCGCTATTTGATAATGAAAGGTACATGTTAATTAATCCAAAAATTATTAGCCATTCTATCAACATGATTTATTTACCTCAAGGAGAAGGTTGCCTTTCAGTTGAGCGTGAGGTTAATGGATTTGTTCCGAGATATGAAAGAATTAAAGTGAAAGCATACGACATAACTGGGCAAGAAGTAATTTTCAAATTCCAAGGATATGGTTCAATTGTTGTCCAACATGAAATTGATCATTTAAATGGCATTATGTTTTATGACAGGATAAATCAAGAAAACCCATTTAAACTACCTGACAATGTGATTATTGAAAGTTTATATTAATTTAAGAAAAGCGCAAGCGGCCCCGCTTAGCCCCTAGTCGGTGAAAACGCCATATCATTTGGCATTGTCGGCACTTGCACATTCTTATGCTGCGGAGTGCCCGAATCGCGAAGCTTTTTTGGCTTTCGACCTAGTGCAGAACGCGACCTCTAGGGGCAAGACACTTTTCAAAATTTTATACTTTATTATTCAGTTAAAAAGCCATCTGAAAGCAACAAGTACTTTCAGATGGCTATAATTATAAAATCGAAATAACTATAATAATAATCAAAGGCACTAGTACAATTATATATCCTATTGGATTTGCAAAATTAATCGTCCAACCAACTCCAAAACGTTTTTCAACAAAAATTGATGGATCATTTTTATTGAAGTAGAACATACCGCCCTTCCAGTATTTATCCTCATCAATATCCATAATTTTTTCATCTTCTAAAATCTCAATTTCTTTATCAGAACGGCCAACCTTTAATCCAAAAATTAATGTTCCAATTAGAACAATTGCTAAGAAGAATAGAGGTAATGCAGCCATTGCATAATCTGAAGCAATATTAGGATGAATAGTTGTTAACTGGAAGTAACCCATTAACATAGTAATCACTAATACGACAAATAACATAAACCAGCTTGAATATTTTCTTAAAGATAATTGTCTATTGCGCGACGATTGTAAACCAGTTGCACTAAGTTTAATACCTGAATTTTTTGTTGCAATATGAATGCCTAAAAACATTAACTGCATGACTAATAAAAGCAAGGTTAATTGAATTGAAGAGAACGGCGTTTTTTCTGTAAAAGCATCAGGTTCTCCACTTGGACCCCAATGTGTTGGAATTTGATCTGGCAATAATTCGTAGTTTATTATTGTATAAAGCATAAAGCCAATAGTGATTAAAATCGGCATTAAATAAATGTACCACGGCAGCATTTCGTCTTGGCTGCGGACAGATAAATCTGTTACTTTCACCTGCTTTAAATTTTCTACCCATTTATTTTTACTTTTTAGCTGCTTAGTTTTCCCATGGTAGTAAAAATACCAGGAAACACTAATAAAAATAATTGCAAATTCAATGATTGTACCAGCTATTGCAACTTGCTCTTCTAAGCGTTCGTTAGTAAATGCCCAAATAATGTAGCCGCCTATGATGATTCCTGATAAAAGAGCCACACTAATTGAATATCTTTTTTTATATGCTTTTATTGTTGGATTTTGAGTATATTGATCCGGTATTGTCACTCCGAAGACTACTGTTCTTTTTACTAAATACGGTATTACTGTTTGAATAAAAGCGATAAATAGAGTAATTACTAAAAAAACTATAATCGACATGGAATTTCCTCCCTTACCTTTCCTTCATTTCTCCGATGATGGTGTTAATTAAACTTTTAATTTCTTCTTTACCCATCCCTAATACGAGCGCTTCTGCAAGATGGGGTTTTAATTCAGAGATTATTCTTTGTTTTGTCTCATTATTGATATTGTCAATCGGTGAAATCATCGCGCCCGATTTTGGAACAATTTTTATAACCCCTTTTTTCTCCAGCTCATGATAGCTTTTATTTACAGTGTGCATATTTACACCAAGGTCAGCTGCAAACGCTCTAACTGAAGGCAAAGAATGACCTGGTTGGATATCTCCCCGAGCAATTCCTTCAATTATTTGATTTGTTAATTGTGTATAGATTGGGATATCCGATTCTGTATCAATTTGAATTATCACATAAGCTCCTCCAATCTGTTCTATAAATAATATAACAAATCTGTTCTACATTGTCTATAACAAACTTTATATAAAAAATTAGCCACACTTAAATTTAACTTAGTATTCAAATTCCTAAAAAACATAAAAGCCTGCTAACAGTTTGAAGGAAGGGTGCTCCCCTTGTCTGCTAGTAGGCTATTGGATAGGTGTTTTGGTTCCAATTTATAGGAACACTTTTTTGTTAAAACTTTTACCTTGATTTAATTTTTCATAAACATCGTAGCACAATACAATTCATCCTCCAGCTCTTGCTGGAAGTTTGTTGTTAGCTGTTCAGACCAACTAAAGGACTTGGCCATGTAAGCCGCCACTTCATTCTTCCACTTTTTGACACTTTGAATATCAAATAATATTAAGCTCGTTCTCCTATTAAAGAAGTCGGTAGGGGTGCAAATCATTTCGTGTTCAATTGCATACTTTAGTTGCACAAAAAGAATTAGTGGAATTCCAGCCTCTTTTGCTTCATCAGCACTTTTTCTTGCTATCTCAAATAAAATTGGTGCATTCGAACCGTATTTAGTTAATAGTACAGTTAGCTCTTGTTCAGATAGTCCAGTATCATTTCCTTGCTGTTTTTGCTCATTTATATATGATAAAAACCCTAAAGACCCTCCAACATGACCTCCTGAAATCGGCAATTTGTACGTCAAACATTTATCAAAATACTTATAATTCTCCGAAACGAACTGCTTAGCAACTAAGTCAACAACATTTTCAGCCATTTTTCTATAACCTGTTAATTTCCCTCCAGCAATTGTAATCAAGCCTGAATTAGATATCCAAATCTCATCTTTTCTAGAAATCTCAGAAGCACTTTTCCCTTCTTGTTTTATTAAAGGGCGTACCCCTGCCCAGCCAGATTCTATATCATCTTTTGTAATATTTAGTGTTGGAAACATGTATTGAATCGCATTTAGGATATATTCGCTATCCTCTTCATTAATTTTTGGCTTGAGTGGACTTTCATCATACATTGTATCTGTTGTACCAACATATGTTTTACTATCACGTGGGATGGCAAAAACCATTCTTCCATCCGGTGTATCAAAATACACTGCTTGCTTTAAAGGAAAACGAGATTGATCAATTACTAAGTGAACACCTTTTGTTAATTGTAGGAATTTACCTTTATTAGATTTATCCATCTTACGTATCATATCTACCCATGGTCCTGTAGCATTTATTATTTTTTTAGCATAAACAGGAAATTCCTCTTCTGTTAACATATCTTTCGCTTGTACACCAATTAATTTTCCATTCTCATATTGTAATGATTGTGCTTTTGCATAGTTTAAAATGCATGCACCAAAACGAAATGCTTCCTTCATCACTTCAATTGTCAAGCGAGCGTCATCTGTACGATATTCAACATAATATCCTCCACCTATTAATCCCTGTTTTTTGATAAGAGGTGCTTTTTCAAGCGTTTCGACTGCAGAGAGCATTATACGTCTTTCTTGCTTTTTGACGCCTGCTAAAAAATCATACACACGTAGGCCTATCGAAGTTGAATACTTTCCAAATGTACCTCCCTTATAAATAGGCAACAACATCCATTCAGGAGTCGTTACATGTGGTCCATTTTCATACACAATCGCCCTTTCTTTTCCTACTTCTGCCACAACCCCTACTTGTAATTGTTTTAAATAACGCAATCCACCATGAACAAGTTTTGTTGAACGACTTGATGTACCAGCAGCAAAATCTTGCATGTCAATTAACCCGACTTTCATTCCTCTAGCGGCGGCATCTAAAGCAATACCTGCACCTGTAATCCCTCCGCCTATTACCAAGACTTCAAATGTAGTGTTTCTTAATTTCTCTATATAATCACTTCTTTTAATATTGCTAAATCCCACTCTCCTGTACCTCCTTTCATAAATCTAAAGAAAAAGAGACCACAAATCACACACCTCCATTAAAAGGCATGTATTTGTGGTCTCTCGAATATCCGCAACCAAAATTATTAACTTATTTTATAGTATATTATTGTTTTATTTAAATGTTCTAGTGCTTGCAACTGCCTTTTCCCAACCACTTACTAATTCGTTTCGTGTAACTTCATCCATTTTCGGCTGATAAGACTGATTAATTGCCCACTGAGAAGCAATTTCATTTTGACTTTCCCAGAAATCAACAGCTAATCCCGCTAAATAAGCAGCCCCAAGTGCAGTTGTTTCATTGATTTGTGGCACTTCCACTGGTACGTTTAAGATATCACTTTGGAACTCCATTAGGAAACTATTTTTTACAGCTCCACCATCAGCACGCAATGTTTTCAACGCAATCCCTGAATCTTTTTCCATTGCATCTAGTACAGCTTTTGTTTGATAGGCAAGTGATTCAACAGTAGCACGGACAAAATGGTCTTTTGTTGTACCACGTGTTAAACCAAATACTGCTCCTCTGGCATCACTATCCCAATAAGGGGTACCTAATCCAACAAATGCAGGAACGACATAAACACCATCTGTTGAATTAACTCTTCTACAATACTCTTCACTATCTGCAGCATCCTTGAACATGCGCAAGCCATCGCGTAACCACTGAACCGCAGACCCAGCTACAAAAATACTTCCTTCAAGAGCATATTCTACTTTGCCATTTAATCCCCAAGCAATAGTAGTTAATAATCCATGTTCTGATTTTACAGGTTTTTCCCCTGTATTCATTAACATGAAGCACCCTGTGCCATATGTGTTTTTTGCCATACCTGTTTCAAAACATGCCTGACCAAATAAAGCTGCTTGCTGGTCACCAGCAACACCCGCAATTGGTACTTCCTTTCCGAAGAAAAGATCTTCAGTTGTTGTTGCATAAATTTCTGATGAAGGACGCACTTCAGGTAGCATAGATTTAGGTATCTCTAATATTGATAAAAGTTCATCATCCCATTTTAAATCATAAATATTGTACATTAATGTACGGGATGCATTAGAATAGTCCGTAACATGCGCTTTTCCGCCAGACAGTTTCCAAATTAACCATGTATCAATCGTTCCGAAAAGCAGCTTGCCCTCTGCTGCCAAGTCTCGCGCACCTTCAACTTGATCTAGTATCCATTTCACTTTAGTTCCTGAAAAATAAGCATCAATTAACAATCCAGTTTTCGAACGAAACAGATCGTTATAGCCTTTGTTTCTTAAATCCTCGCAGATTTCATTTGTCTGACGTGATTGCCAAACAATTGCATTATAGATAGGTTGACCTGTTTCTTTATTCCATACAACTGTTGTTTCACGTTGATTTGTAATTCCAATACCGGCTATTTCTGACGATTTGATTCCTGACTCAGACAAACAGGAAGCAATTACTGATAATACAGATCCCCATATTTCATTTGGATTGTGCTCAACCCAACCAGGTTGTGGGAAAATTTGAGTAAACTCTTTTTGAGCACTATGAACAATATCTCCCTTTTTATTGAAAAGAATTGCTCTAGAGCTAGTAGTTCCTTGATCAATAGATAAAATATAATTTCCCATTCTCATTCCCCCAATTTTAAAATAATTGTTTTTTGCATCATCTTTCTTCCTTAATACATAAGCTTAAATTTACTGCGTTAACTGATGATCAAATTGTTCCAATTTTTTTAGGACTCATAATGTATGAAATAATTAAAATTATAATGGTAGCAATTAAAACAATCCAAAATTCTGTTGTCATTGTTTGGTTAAAAACAGCTTTATGGAATAATGCACCTAGTGAGCCTCCAAGTATTGGTCCTAAAACAGGAATCCAAGCATAACCCCAGTTTGATGACCCTTTACCTGCGATAGGAAGGATTGCATGGGCAATGCGGGGACCCAAATCACGGGCTGGATTAATCGCATAACCAGTAGTGCCGCCAAGCGACATCCCAATAGCAATAATTAGAACCCCTACTGCAATTGGGTTTAACCCTTCTGTAAATTCATTAGCTCCAATAAATTGAAGACCAAGTAATAATATAAATGTACCAATAATTTCACTTAATAAGTTCGAAAATGAATGAGGAATAGCCGGACCTGTTGAGAAAACACTTAACTTTGCACCTGGATCTTCGGTTTCTTTCCAATGAGGAAAATACTGAAGGAAAATTAGAGTAGCTCCAAGAATGGCACCTATCATTTGAGCTAAAATATAGCCCGGAACTTGACTCCATGCAAAATCCCCAGTAAATGCCAAACCGATTGTTACAGCCGGATTCAAATGTGCTCCACTAATACTTCCAACTGCATAAACACCTAAAGTAACACCCATCCCCCATGCAGCCGTAATGACTATCCAACCACCATTTTTTGCATAGGACTTCGTCAAATTTGCACCTGCACAAACCCCTGCGCCGAACAAAATTAAAATCATAGTCCCTAAAACTTCTCCCCAGAACGCTGACATTTAAATCTCCCCTTTGCATAAAATTTTTAAAACCATTACACCTTGGCGTAGTTGCACCTGTCGCTTAGCTTTCGGTACAGCTAATGTGTCGGGATTTCGGACTCGTGTTTAGGTCCGCACGAAACAGGTCAGTTAGCCTTTGCTGTATGATTGCTACGAACTTACGCTAACCTCCTAACTCCCCTACGAAATCCGGACATCCGCCAGAGGCTTTATCTTCATTCAGTCGGCGTTTGGACTCCCACTGAATAAAAGCAAAGTTTGCATTATCCCTCATCCTAGAGGTGAGAGTCTTTTCGGCGATTAAAGATAAAAAAGAGACACATAAATTACATCATCTCTCAAAGAGTGATGAATAAATGTGTCTCCTTTTCTCATCCACAATTATTAACTTACTTTGAGTATAAATTCGGGTGAAAGCGCTGTCAACATGTATTGAAGAAAAATTTTTTTATTAATTTTTTTCTAAATTAATCATAAATCCAAACTTTTTATCATACATTTATCATTTTTACATTAGTATAATTTTTGTGAGTAGTAATCCCATAGCTCAACTTTTGACGTTGTAATTGACACGGCTCCTGCTGATAATGCTTCCTCTACTTCATCAGCAGTTCGAATTAACCCCCCTGCAAAAATTGGGATATTAAATCTTTCAGACACTTCTTTAATCATATGTGGAACGGATCCAGGTAGAACCTCTATATAATCCGGTTCAGCTTTTTCAATACTTTTAAAGCTTCTTTCAATTGCATGGCTATCTATCATAAACATCCGCTGAACAGAGATAACATTACATTTTTTAGCTTGTTGGATAACACTAGATTTTGTTGAAATAATACCAAACGGCTTAAATTCCTGACATAAATATTGTGTCCCATACTCATCATTCTTCAACCCATTTATTAGATCAGCATGAAAAAACAACTGTTTCTTTGCTAGTTTGGCCATATGTGTTATGTGCTTAATTTGAGCAAGGTGTGTCTCCAATATCACTCCTATTTCAAAGGGTGACTCTAAAAACTTCTCAAACTGTTTTATCGAGGCTGGTGCAGGTAATATTTTTTGATTCATAAATCCCTTCCCCTTTATCCTCTTTAATTTGTTAAGCAACAGTAATTACCTGTTTTCTTCAATATATAAAAGATCATAGTAAAATATTAGTAAATTCGATTGATTAGTTTTACTTATAAATATGTGGTTAACTTTTTTACGTGGTTTCAGCTGCTTTTTACGTGGTTTGAGTTTCTTTTTACGCGGTTCTGCCTGTTTTTTACGCGGTTTCCACTACTATTTACGCGGTTTGCAGTTTTTACGCAGTTTCAGTTTCTTTTTACGCGGTTTGCTCAATTATTTACGCGGTTCTGTCCTTTTTTTACGCGTTTTGCACTCCTATTTACGCGGTTTGCAGTTTTTACGTGGTTTCAGCTGCTTTTTACGCGGTTTGACCGATTATTTACGCGGTTCTGTCTGTTTTTTACGCGGTTTTCACTACTATTTACGCGGTTTGCAGTTTTTACGTGGTGTACTACTATTTTACGCAGCTCTTACTTATTTTTACTAAGCTTAACTTCATGCTTACATTAGTTAACAAACAAAAAATCTGCTCATTTCGAAAACAAGCAGATTAATTAGTAGCTATCTTCCTTGGAACTAGAAACAGCACTATTTCAACAATTAATAAAACGAGAACAACCCAACCTAATCCATACATAAATTTTGTTTGAAAATATAATTCATACCTTCCTTCCGCATAGTTTATTAAATTGAAGGTAAAGTAATAAAACATCCCAAATGTAAAATTTCTAGACCATTGGGATATGTGATATGTAAAAATTGCTTTTCGTATTCCATAAAGTTTAACTCTTGATATTCCCCGCAGTATCTCAAATATCTCGACAATAATAAATAGACAAAAAACTACGAACCAAAAAATTAATAACAATTGAAATTCAATGGTTTGCGACAGAGTCATTGCCAGCCCTGTTATCGACAGTGCTCCATGAATAATACAATCAGTATTTCTCCATTCGTGAAGGCTAAAGTGTTTACATTTAAAACGAATGACTATGAGAACAATTGAAAATAAGTACAACACAATTCCCAATACTATAATCAAAATATTTGTTTTTTGAATAGTTTCCATTAATAAACAGGCAATTGATTGTGTACTAACAGTTGTTAATAGAATAACACCATGTAAATCATAAACGGCTCGATTTATAATAATCTTCTTTAATTGAAGACAACTAAATAGCATGTAAAGCAACCAAGCTATACAATTTAAATAAACAATATACTGAATTCCAATCACATTTGGAAAGTGTTGATGAATGAGTATTGTCATAACTGAAGTTGCTGCAATCCAAGTTCCCAATCCAAAGCTTTGTATAGATTGGTTCCATAAATTCTTTAAAAAATCGACAATAAATATTGAACGAATAAAGCGAACCAAAATGATAATCCAAGTAATCAATACTATAACAAATAACAAGTCAAATAGTTGTTCTATATATGAAAACTGATGTATTGCCCCTAATAAGAAAATCCCCATTGCCATAATCATTGCACCAGAAGCTACATCAATCGTTTTTTCTGTTTTTCCTATCATTCTGCTTCCACACCCAACATCTTTAATAATACTCATTATATACGTTGAAAGTTGTATGACGAAATCAATTTAAAGCAACATAATTTTCACTTTTTTGTTTACTCTATATATGAAGCTGGATTTACAATTGAAATCTTTTTAGTTAATTGGTAAAAATATTTTCTATTTTTAATATAAATTTTGTCGAAAAATAATTGATACGTAAAAAATTATTCTGTATAATCTGTTTTATTGTGTTTTAATAATTAGCCTTAAAATACGAGGCTTATACTTAAGGGGGTAATAAGGAATTGGGTAAAGCATTGATTATTGGAGCTGGTGGTGTAGCTAGCGTAGTGGTACACAAATGTGTACAAAATTCAGAAGTGTTCGAGGAGATTATGATCGCTAGTCGAACTAAGTCAAAATGCGACGCTTTAAAGGAAAAATTAGACGGCGGTAAAACAATTATCCATACAGCACAAGTTGATGCGGATAATGTTGACGAACTTGTTGAATTAATCAATGGATTTAAACCAGATGTGGTAATTAACGTAGCTTTACCATATCAAGACTTAACAATTATGGATGCATGTTTAGAAACAGGTGTGCATTATGTAGATACTGCAAACTATGAGCCACCTGAAACAGCTAAATTTGAATATAAATGGCAATGGGCTTACAAAGAAAAGTTCGAAAAAGCTGGACTTACAGCTTTATTAGGTAGCGGATTTGACCCAGGTGTAACAGGTGTATTCAGCGCTTACGCATTAAAACACCATTTTGATGAAATTCATTACATCGATATTTTAGATGCGAATGCTGGTGACCATGGTTATCCTTTTGCAACAAACTTCAACCCAGAAATTAACATCCGTGAAATTACAGCAAACGGACGTTACTGGAAAGAAGGCAAGTGGGTAGAAACTGAACCTTTAGAATACAAAGAAGTTTATAACTTCCCTGAAATTGGACCTAAAGATATGTACCTTCTATACCATGAAGAACTAGAATCTTTAGCAAAAAATATTACAGGAATTAAACAAATCCGTTTCTGGATGACATTCTCTGAAAAATATTTAACTCACTTACGAGTTTTAGAAAACGTTGGAATGACATCTATTGAACCAATCGAATTTGAAGGACAAATGATTCAACCACTTCAATTCTTAAAAGCTGTTTTACCAGATCCAGCTTCACTTGGACCTCGTACAAAAGGTAAAACAAATATCGGTTGTATTTTCCGTGGAATTAAAGACGGGAAAGAAAAAACTTACTATGTGTATAACGTATGTGACCATGAAGAATGCTACCGCGAAGTTGGCAGCCAAGCAATATCTTATACAACAGGTGTACCAGCAATGATTGGTGCAATGCTTGTTATGAATGGTGAGTGGCAAAAACCTGGTGTATGGAACGTGGAAGAGTTCAATCCAGATCCATTCATGGAAGCATTAAATAAATGGGGTCTTCCATGGCAAGAAAGTCATAACCCTGAACTACTTGACCTTGACCTAGAAAAAGAGGCAAAGTAAATGAAAACGATTGATTGGAACCAAGCACCGTCACCTAGTTATGTAGTGGACGAGCGCTTGCTTGAGCGTAACTTAGAAATTTTAAAATCTGTACAAGATCGTACAGGTTGTGATATTTTGCTAGCATTAAAAGGCTTTTCAATGTTCTCAACTTTCCCTATGGTACGCAAGTATTTAAAAGGGATTACTTCAAGTTCATTATTTGAAGCCCGTCTTGGATTTGAAGAGTTCGGCAAAGAGGTGCATGCATATGCACCTGCTTATGCGGAACATGAAATTGATGAGTATTTAAAATATGTGGATCATATTGTGTTCAACTCATTTGACCAATTAAACAAGTACAAAGAAAAAGTACAAAGTTTGGACAAGCACGTATCAATTGGATTACGTGTAAACCCTGGCTATTCTGAAGTTGAAACAGAGCTTTACGATCCATGTGCTCTAAACTCTCGATTAGGAATTCCTTTTGAGCAGTTCCGTCCAGATGAATTAGACGGTGTTGAAGGAATTCATTTCCATGCAATGTGTGAGCAAAACTCTGATGTGCTGGAACGTATTCTTCCACATTTTGAGGAAAAATACGGCCCTTATTTACATCAAATGAAATGGGTGAACTTTGGTGGAGGCCACCATATCACTCGCCCTGATTATGATGTAGATAAGCTTGTAAATTTAATTAATTATATTAAAGAAAAATACGATGTTCATGTTATTTTAGAGCCAGGTGAAGCAATTGCTTTAAATACTGGCTACTTAGTAACAACTGTACTTGATGTTGTGAAAAACGGTATGGAAATTGCCATTTTAGATTCTTCGGCAACATGTCATATGCCAGATGTTCTTGAAATGCCTTACCGTCCACAAATTATCGGAGCAAGTACACCAAACGACAAACCATACACATATCGCCTTGGCGGTATGACATGTCTAGCTGGAGATGTGATTGGTGACTATTCATTTGATAAGCCTCTAAAAGCTGGAGATAAAGTAATTTTTACAGACATGGCACACTACACAATGGTGAAAAACCATATGTTCAATGGTGTAAACTTGCCTAGCATTTGCTTATACAATGAAGAAGAAGGCGTAAAAGTTGTTCGTAAATTCGGTTATGAGGACTACAGAAATAGACTTTCATAAGTCAGTACAAGTTTAGAAACAAAGGCTCTACATGAGAGGTTTCTCGTGTAGAGCCTTATTATTTAATCTGTTATAGTTTTTAATTTTTTTCCAAAGAAAAAGACAATACAATACATAATTATTAATATAGCTGCGATAAATAGTAAAAAACTAATCGTTTGAACTAATTGTAAATACAAACCCCCAATAAACGGTCCAGTGAGGCTTCCTAAGCTGAAGAAAATCCCACATAGTAAATTTCCTGTTGGCAAAAGCTCTTTAGGTGTAAGTTCAGCCATATATGTAATACCCATTGAGAAAAGCGATCCTAGGAACATACCCGATAATAAAAATACCGCCACAACTACAGGCTGAAATTGTTCTAGTAAACTACCAACGCTAAAAATAACTGCCCCTGCAAAAAATGTTACTAATATAACCTTTCTTCTTCCAACCTTATCTCCAATAATTCCTATAGGTACTTGCGTTAAAATTCCTCCTATTGAAAATGCGGCTAAAATAACTGACACGATAGATACATCAAACTCTTTTCGTAGGGCATACACTGGAAACAAGGCATTCAATGATGTTTCTAATACGCCATATACAAATGGCGGCAGAAACGCAACCCATGCATACTTAAACGATAACTTATATCGAGTAATACTATTTGTTTCATTACTATCCCCTTTCAATACTTCTGGATGTTCATTTCGAACAAAAAATACTGAAGACCACGCAATTATGCAAAGTATTGAAGATAAAATAAATGGAAGTGCTTGGGAAATTTCTACAAGGTTTACCATTAACGGTCCAACTGCAAAACCAACACCGAAAGACAAACCATATATGGACATACTTTTTCCTAAGCTCCCTTTAGGGGCAGAGCTAGTTAGCCATGTTTGAGTGGCAAAATGAAGACAATGATCCCCAATACCTATAAGTAAACGTAAAATAAACCAAAACAAAACGTTTTGCCAAAGTGGAAATAATAATAGTGAAATAAAAACGATTGCTCCTCCAACTACAATAACGGATTTATACCCAAATTTTCTTAATGGTTGTTCTATGAATGGTGAAATCAATAATGTTCCTATGTATAATCCAGTAGCATTTAATCCATTTAGTGTAGAAGAAACACCGTCTTTTTCAAAAATCACGGAAATTAGCGGTAATAGCATACCTTGCGAAAATCCTGAAATTGAAACAATGGCTATTAAAGTCCAAAATCTTCGTTGTTCGTATTTTTCTGTTGTTAACATGCCTGCCCTCCAACATACATCATCCCAAATCTGCGATACTATGTTAACATATCAAGTGGAAAATAGCTTCAAAATTTTCCAAATAAAAAACCCTAGCGACATCAAATCGAATGTTCGCTAGGGTCTTTACATTTCAGATAACTCCATTTTCAGTTGCATAAACTCCAATTCGGCCATTCGATAGCCGAAAAATTGTTTAAACTCCCTCCTTTTCATAGATTGAGTGAGCATTTATCTTCCGACCATCTCCTTTACTTATAAGTATTATTAATTTATCACATAAAACCATTTGTGTAAATATTCAGAATAAAAAAATAACTTAAATGATTCAATGGACCCATTTCAAATCCTAAGCTTTATTTCAACATAACAATTGAACATAGGCTATAAATTCGCTATGATGGTCATGACGAAAGAGGTGGATTTATGTCGAACCCAATAACTGATAAAAATAAACAAGTCAATTATTTAAAAGAACGTCTTCAAATTTTCGTCGAGGTTTTAGATGCTATCGATCCTGAAACTGCTGATATTGAAGATATCGATCGACTTATCAAAATTATCGATGATGTTGAGGAGAAAATGGACCAATTCCATAACCGCAATGAATTGACAAACGAGTAACAAATAGGCCAAGCAACAATGCTTGGTTTCTTTTTCTAGCAAGACTATTAAGCTATCACACTTTTTTTCATGAAATTAAAAAGGTATAATAATGCTTGGAGTGTAAATTTCAAATATTCTGGGGGGAATATATAATGTCACAAGTGGCAACATCCTATTTACAAACTTTAGAAAAAAGCCTTTATGATTTAGTAACTGAAACGTCAACAAATTTACCTGCAGACGTTCGCCGTGCAATTAAAAAGGCAAAAGAAGCAGAAAATGCAGGCACTCGTGCTGCAATGAGTTTAGACACAATTACTAATAACATCGTAATGGCGGAGGATAACGTATCACCAATCTGCCAGGATACAGGCTTACCTACTTTTAAAGTAAAAACTCCTGTTGGCGTAAACCAAATCGAAATTAAAAAAATGATTCGCAATGCTGTAGTTCGAGCTACAAAAGATGCAAAATTACGTCCAAACTCTGTTGACTCATTAACGGGTAAAAACAGTGGGGATAATTTAGGTGAAGGTGTACCTGTAGTTAAATTCGAACAATGGGAAAAAGACTACATAGAAGTAAAGCTAATTCTAAAAGGCGGCGGCTGTGAAAACAAAAACATTCAATACAGCTTACCTTGTGAATTAGAAGGTCTTGGCCGTGCTGGTCGTGACTTAGACGGAATCCGTAAATGTATTCTACATTCAGTATGGCAAGCACAAGGACAAGGCTGTTCAGCTGGATTCATCGGTGTAGGTATCGGAGGAGATCGTTCTTCTGGATATGATCTTGCGAAGGAACAACTATTCCGACATGTTGATGATGTTAATCCAAATCCTGATTTAGCAAAATTAGAAGAATACATCGTAGAAAAAGCAAATACATTTGGTGTTGGAACAATGGGCTTTGGTGGTGAAGCAACATTACTAGGCTGTAAAATTGGTGTAATGCACCGTATACCGGCATCATTCTATGTATCAGTAGCGTATAACTGCTGGGCTTACCGTCGTATGGCAATTGATATCGACGCAAATACAGGCGAAATCATTAAATGGCATTACCAAGAAGGCGAAAAAATCTCTTTCCGTGACGAGCCAAAAACTGAAACAAAATCTGAAAGTAAAGTAGTAGAATTAAAAGCACCTATTACTGAAGAGCAAATTCGTGAACTTAAAGTTGGGGACGTTGTTAAAATTAGCGGCCGTATGTATACTGGACGCGACGCAATCCACCACCATCTAATGAGCCACGATGCACCAGTTGATCTAAACGGTCAAATTATTTATCACTGCGGACCTGTAATGGCAAAAGACGAAAACGGCAACTGGACAGTTAAAGCTGCTGGTCCTACAACGTCAATTCGTGAGGAGCCATACCAAGGCGACATCATGAAAAAATTCGGCATCCGCGCTGTAATTGGTAAAGGTGGTATGGGACCAAAAACTTTAGCTGCACTTAAAGAACACGGCGGTGTTTACTTAAATGCAATTGGTGGAGCTGCTCAATACTACGCTGACTGTATTAAATCTGTTGACGGTGTTGACTTACAAGAATTCGGTATTCCTGAAGCAATGTGGCACCTAACTGTTGAAGACTTCACAGCGGTAGTAACAATGGACTCACACGGCAACTCATTACACGCAGACGTTGAAAAATCATCACTAGAAAAACTTTCGCAGTATGCGGAGAGAGTATTCTAAATAAAAAGAGAAAATTTTATACTTTGAAACACTATACTCAGAAGTTTTTATTTTATCTCCGCTGCGCGAAAGGCGAAGCCGACAGCGATAACCGCAGAGAGAGTATTCTAATAAAGAAAGGTATTCTTTTTCATAAGTATTCTTTATTATAAGCTTTTATTTTAACTCTGCTGCGCGAAAGGCGGAGCCGACAGCGCTAACGCGGAGAGAGTTTTCTAAATAAAAAGAGAAAATTTTATACTTTGAAACATTATACTCAGAAGTTTTTATTTTATCTCCGCTGCGCGAAAGGCGAAGCCGACAGCAAAAAACACAACTTACCAAGTTAACATTTTAAGCTCGTAAGAATCCCATTCTTACGAGCTTTTTTTATTTCCCTGTCCCCCTCTTCAACTCAATCTAAGAAGTAAACTTTCTTCACATTTCTTCTAAAAGGAATTTAATTAGTTTTACATTATACTCGTTCTATATTATAATAATTATAAATTAATAAGAATTATAGTTTAAATGAAAACTGTTATCATTGTTGATATTTAAATAATTTGATATTGATATTCATTATCAGGAGGAGGATATGATGGATACTTCTAATCGAGAAAACGATGTTCTAATTGAGAAAATTAAGGAACATGGCGAACTGATTGCCGCTCTGTTATCAGGATTGCTTATATTGCTTGCATGGAGATTGGAATCTAGTGGCCTAAATACAGCGGCAATTATTTCATACTTAAGTGCATTTATTATCGGTGGCTACGCAAAAGCAAAAGAAGGCATTCTTGAAACCATTCAAAATAAAACATTAAATGTTGAATTATTAATGGTATTAGCTGCAATTGGTTCTGCAATCATTGGCTACTGGACTGAAGGGGCAGTATTGATCTTTATCTTTGCACTAAGCGGTGCCCTTGAAACGTATGCAATGAATAAAAACAAGCGTGAAATTACAGCATTAATGAATCTACAACCTGAAGAAGCTTGGTTAGTTCGAGGTGCCTTTGAGCCAATAAAAGTTGCTGTTTCTTCCTTAATTGTTGGGGATCATTTGTTAATAAAACCCGGCGAACGCATTCCCGCCGATGGACAGATTCTAAAAGGAACATCTACTATAGACGAATCTGCCATAAGTGGTGAATCCATGCCTGTAACAAAACAAGCTGGTGATGATGTCTATGCTGGAACAGTGAACTTAAATGGAACTTTAACTATTAATATGACAAAACCAAATTCAGAAACATTGTTCCAAAAAATTATTACGCTTGTTCAATCAGCTCAGAGCGAAAAGTCACCATCTCAACAATTTATCGAAAAATTTGAGGGTATATATGTTAAATTTGTTCTTTTAGCTGTTGCTTTAATGCTGTTCCTGCCTCACTATGTACTAGGCTGGGATTGGACAACAACATTTTATCGAGCAATGGTTCTTCTAGTTGTTGCATCGCCTTGTGCACTTGTTGCATCAATTATGCCTGCAACCTTAGCTGCCATTTCAAATGGAGCAAAAAATGGTGTTCTCTTTAAAGGTGGTTTACATCTAGAGCATTTAAGTGTTCTTAAATTGCTTGCAGTTGATAAAACAGGCACTTTAACTGTTGGGACTCCTGTAGTAACAGATATTATCGTACGTGAAGATTTAGATAAAACAAATACAATTGCAACTTTAGCGTCCATTGAATCACAATCAAACCACCCACTCGCACAAGCTATTTTGAAATATTCAAAGGATCATAATATCAACACTATACAGGGGATTGATATTGAAGATGTTCCTGGGTGGGGTTTAAAAGCAAAGTTTGACGGACATAGCTATATTGTTGGAAAGCCCGATTTTGTAGGTCGGAAAGAGGCTCAAAGCTTTGCTAGTGGAGCTGCTGAAAAACTTGCTGAAGAAGGAAAGACAGTTATTTTTATGCGTGACGACCTAGGAATTGCAGCACTTGTTGCGATGAAAGATACTGTGCGTGAAGAAGCAAAACAGGCTATTAAATTATTAAAAGAGTTAGGAATTCACGTTTCAATGCTGACTGGGGATAATGAAAAAACGGCAAAAGCAATAGCTAAGGAAGCTGATGTAAATGAATACATTTCAGAGTGTCTACCTGAAACGAAAGTAAATTATATAAAAGACTATTTAGCAAAATATAAATATGCTGGAATGGTAGGCGACGGTATCAATGATGCCCCTGCGCTTGCAACTGCAACAGTCGGCATCGCAATGGGTGGAGGTACTGATGTTGCATTAGAAACGGCAGATGTAGTCTTAATGAAAAATGATTTATCAAAAATTGCCTATGCTGTTCGATTATCCCGAAAAATGCAGCGTATCGTAAAGCAGAATATTATTTTCTCTATTGCAGTAATCGCCCTTTTAGTCTGTTCAAACTTTTTACAATTAGTTGACTTACCATTTGGCGTTATTGGTCATGAAGGAAGTACAATTTTAGTAATATTAAACGGCCTTCGCATGTTAAATTCAAAAATATAAAATTAAAATGACCCAAAATATTGATTTTGGGTCATTTTTTATGTTGACGCTAATTTTTTCCGTTTCTCAATTTTGGCTAATTTTCTTTTCTGCATTGAGGCATTTAATAATCCACCAAAAATTAATATCATACCAGTCATATATAGCCATAGCATTAATAAAATAACACTAGCAATACTTCCATACGTTGAAGCAAAATTGCCAAAATTATTTACATAGTATGAAAATGCATAAATTAACACCAGCCAAGAAACAGTTGAAAAAATAGCACCTGGTAAAACACTTGTGAAATGTAATCTAGGATCTGTATTTGGAATAATCCAGTACATTAAAACCAATATAATAAAAATTAGTATCGGCGGCAGTATCCATTGAACAAATCTCCAAAATTCAGCAAATGTTTCTTCTACTCCTAAATAGTTAAACAGCGATAGCGCGATTTGATGCCCGAATATAGGAATTAGTAATACCATTAAAATTACAAGTACAAGTGAAATTGTAAAAACTAATGACCACGCACGGTTGATTATACTTAGCCTTGCCTCTGCCTCATATGCATCATTTAAAGTTTTAATTAGTGCATTTACACCTCTCGAAGCTGACCAAATTGTTCCGATAATACCGATTGATAATAATCCTCCGCCATTATGAGTCGTTAAAATTTCAGTCAATGTTCCTTGTGTTAGTAAAAATACTTCAGTTGGTACAATCGTCTGAATAAAGTCGAAAACATAATCTTCATTTAAATCTAAGTAAGGCAATAGCGTTACAATGAATATTAATAAAGGAAAAAATGATAATAAAAAGAAGTAAGCTAATTGAGCACCCATTCCAGATATATCAACATCTCTCATACGAACGATTAAATCTTGAAAAAATCCCTTTACTGTCGTTACATCAATATTGGATTTATCAGGTGCAATAAAAGTTTTTATAAAAGATAAAATTTCATTTTGAGATTCCTTATTGTTTTTACTCAAAATTAGCTCCCCCCTTTATTGAAAAGTGCAAGCACCCTGCTGGCATCGGCGAACGCTGCTTACCATATCAAACCGTCAATTTATTTGCATCAAAAGTGAAATTTGCATGATTTACGCCGTTGCGAGCCCAAATTAGAAGACAGAAACACAAATTTTCAACCGAGGTCAAATCACGCTCTTAAGGGCTGGGGGCCTTGTGCCAGACATTCTTCAAATATTTTGTACTTTATTGTTCAGAAAAAGATCATTATTTTTCTATCACATTATTTGTAAACGCGTTTTTTGTATCACTAACAATATTTTGAATTGTATTTGGCAGCTCTTTTACCTCTTCTATTTTGTGAACAATCGTATTTATATTATCTGAAGCATTATCGTACAACTCCTGTACTTCATCCAATTTTTCTTCAATTATATGTTGTAACTCATCTTTATTCTTCGCATAATAAATGACAGTATCTTTTACTTTTTTCGACATCTCAATTGTATGTTCTCTCGTTTTGCGGTCAAACATACTAATTATCGCTCCTGTTAGTGCACCTATTACAATTGATTTGAATAATTTACTCTCACTCATCATGTTTTCCTCCTAAAACTTTTTAAAACATTAAAATAGTTATATTAGATTTCTTATCATTACCATGATATATAAATTTTTACGTTTTTTAAAGGGAACGTCCCAAATTAGGTTGACACGAAGCGTATGTAATGAAATGATAAATCCGTATAATTGAAAGGTAGGGCGATAAAAAATGAATTTATCAAATCCATCAAGAGAAAATGTCATCTTTATGATTGAACAAATAAAAGAAAAACTTCGAATGGTTAATGTCGATGCTATGAAATCTGAGCATTTTAATGATGAAAATTATGAAGATATTTTATATCTTTACGAAATGGTGATGAAACGCAATACATTCAGCCCTAGTGAAATGCAAGCAATTGTTTCTGAACTAGGTGCACTACGTAAATAATAAAGGCAATCTGCACTCTTTAGACATATGTGAACGGGGTGTCAACTCAATTCTAGGCAACAGGGTTTATTTTGTTTGAAACTTGGCTGTTTCCCCCTTTGACACATAAAGGAGCTTTAGATCATCCGACTCGATTGTTCTTACTATAGACTTTCAAAAAAGAAGTTTCCATTGATAAAAATATCAGTGGAAACTTTAATTTTTAAACTATTTATTTTTGTTTAGGGCAATAGCGATTTCTGCGCCAATTTTGGCATTGTTTTTTACAAGTGCAATATTTGCCTCCAACGATTTTCCTTCTGTTAATTCTTTTACTTTTCCAAGTAAGAAAGGCGTAACTTCTTTACCTTGTATACCTTTCTCGTCAGCCTCTTTTAACGCTTGTTCAATAATTCCGTTAATAAAGTTTGCATCTAATGCATCTTCTTCTGGTATTGGATTGGCAATAACTGCTCCACCTTGCAAGCCTAATTCCCATTTCGCTCTCATCATGTCTGCAACTTCCCGGGCAGTATTTATTTGGAAGTTTACATTAAACTTACTTTCTCTTGTATAGAACGCAGGCAATTTATCAGTTCCAAATCCAACAACAGGAACGCCCTTTGTTTCTAAGTATTCTAAAGTTAGTCCTAAATCCAGAATTGATTTTGCACCAGCACATACAACCGCAACATTTGTTTGAGCAAGTTCTTCTAAATCTGCCGAAATATCCATTGTATGTTCTGCACCGCGGTGTACACCACCAATACCACCTGTAACAAATAGCTCAATTCCTGCTAGTTCAGCAGCAATCATAGTAGCTGCCACAGTTGTAGCTCCAAGTTTTTTTGTCGATAGTAAAAATGCTAAATCCCTGCGAGAAGCTTTTGCAACATCTCTTGCATTCCCGAACATCTCCAACTCTTCATCAGTTAAACCAATTTTAATTTTCCCGTCTATAAGTGCAATTGTTGCAGGTACAGCACCTTTGTCTCGAATAATTTGTTCAACTTCTCGTGCAGTTTGAACATTTTGAGGGTAGGGCATACCATGTGAAATAATTGTTGATTCAAGAGCTACGATTGCCAGCCCTTTTTCCTTTGCCTCGATTACTTCTTGAGAAAATGATAAATATTTTTCCATTATGAATTCCTCCAATGTATTAATTCTTGTGGTGATAAATCTTGCCTAACAGTTGTATCTGACTGCAATGTTTTTGCAGCATTATAAAGTCCAAATTCCACTGAGTCATGTAAGTGTTCTCCACTTATTATCCCATGTATAAAAGCACCTACAAAAGCATCTCCAGCACCTGTTACATCTACAACTTTGTTTACTTTAGCTGCTTTAAAATGAATGATGTCATTATGATTTCCAACAATAACACCATGCTCGCCAAGTGTTAAAATGACGTTACTTGCTCCTCTTTCAAGCAATTTCTTTACTGCAATAAAATAATCATCGTTATTTTGAATACGAATATTTAAGTAAATTTCTGCTTCATCACGATTGCAAATAAAATACGTTACTCCTACTAAATCAGGCGGCATATTTTTCATTTTTGGAGCTGATACTGGGACAATAATAAAAGGCATTTTTTTTAGATAGGCTATATTTTTCAAATAGAGTACAGTTTCTTTAGGACAATTTAAATCCACTATAATGCACTTTGCATTCATTAAAACTGCTTCATGTTTTTTTATTACAGCTGGTTGAAGCTGATCATAGATTGCCATGTCTGCCATCGCTAGGATGAGTTCCCCACTGCCATCTAAAACTGCGCTATATGATCCTGTTTTATTTTTGGATGTTTTCTCAACTAAATCTAAATTAAAAAATGCTTTACTTTGTTGTTCAATAGTTACCGCATCCTGATCTTGTCCAAGTATTGTCATAAGTTTTACTTCATTACCTAGACGACCTAGATTTTCAGCAATATTTCTAGCTACACCTCCAACACTTTCAGTTACTGATGCTGGATTTGAGGTACCATACTGAACACTTCCTTCAAGATGGAATTTTCGATCCACATTTGCTCCACCAATTGCAACAATTGAATTTTTTTCAGGCAGTACATATGCTCTTCCAACAACTTCGCCTTTTTTAATAAGTCCTGAGATGATATTTGCTAAAGCTGGTCTTGACATATTCAACTGTTCAGCCATTTCCTGCTGTGATAAAAAAGGATTGTTTTTTATTAACTGGAGAACAAGTTGTTCCTTTTCATTCACGTCCAACCCACCTTTATATAAACATTTGTTTAAAATTATAAACTTTTGTTTTGTTAAAGTCAAAATAAAAAAGAGCGTTAAAAAAGTCTTTGAAACGCTCTCTTAGGAAACAATGTAAATCATATACTGCCTACAATAAAGGGGCTAGTCAGAAACTATCTGATTAGCCCCTTAGGTTTAACTATTCATCCTCATTTTCTGCGGAATTTTCCGGTTCAACTAGTTGTTGAATTAAAACTTCCACACGGCGGTTTTGTGCTCTACCGGCTTCTGTATCATTTGATGCTATTGGATTATATTCACCATAACCCTTAGCGCTAAAATATTTAGGATCTAATTGCGGATTACTATCCATAATTAGTTTCATAAGGTTTACTGCACGCATCACAGAAAGTTCCCAGTTTGATCTAAACTCCGCATTATTTTGAGGTACGTTGTCTGTATGACCCGTTACAACTATAAATCTAGGAGGATCTAATTGTAAAAGTTTAGATAATTCTTCTGCAATTGATATATAATCCTGTTTTACATCTGCTTTACCCGAGTCAAACAGTATACTATCTCGAATTGTTATTAAAAGACCTTCGTCCGTTATTTTTGTAGCGAATGTGCTTTCTAGCTCGTTTACTGCAATGAAGTTATCAATGCGTTCTTGAATTTCCTTTAATTCTTTTTGATCTTGAATATAGGCTGCTTGTTGTTCAGATACACCATCTGTTATGGCAGTTGGATTCTGTATAACAGAAGTATGATCCATAAAACCTGATGAGCCTTCAAAAATTTCAGTAAATACTTGAGACATTTGCTCCATTTTTGCTTGGTCAATAGAGCTAGAAGCAAATAATACAATAAATAGGGCTAATAAAAGGGTTAATAGGTCAGAATATGGTAAAAGCCATGATTCATCAATATGTTCATCATGCTTCTTCTTTTTAGCTTTCTTTGCCAAGACCGCCCGCCCCGCTTTCGTTTAATATTTGTCGGCGCTCCTCCATTGTTAAGTACGAAGCTAATTTTTGTTCGATTACACGTGGGGCTTCACCTTCTAATACGGATAAAATCCCTTCAATCATTAGATGTTTTTGTTTTACTTCCTCTGCGGATTTTCTTTTTAATTTATTGGCAAATGGATTCCATAAAACATATCCAGTAAAAATACCAAGCAATGTTGCAATAAAAGCAGCTGAAATTGCATGGCCTAAAGCATCAATATCACTCATATCTTTTAATGCTGCTATTAAACCTACAACAGCGCCAAGTACCCCAAGAGTTGGGGCATATGTACCAGCTTGAGAAAAAATTTGTGCACCACTTGCATGACGTTCTTCTAGAGCTTCTACTTCTTCTGTTAGAACATCGCGGATATAGTCTGCATTTTGTCCGTCAATCGCTAATGTTAATCCATTTTTTAAAAATGGATCTTCAACCTCTGCTGCTTTGCTTTCCAGTGCTAACAATCCTTCACGGCGAGCTAAATCAGCCCATTGTGAAAATAGTTTAATAATTTCTATATCACTTGCAAGCTTCTTTTCAGTAAAGAGAATTTTAAATAACTTTGGCACTCTCTTTAACTCTTTCATAGGAAAGGCGATTGTTACTGAAGCTATTGTACCTAAAATAATAATTAAAAATGCAGCGGGATTTACTAATGAAGCTAAACTAGCTCCTTTTAACACCATCCCAACAAATACAGCAATAAATCCAAGTACAATCCCTATTATCGTTGATAAATCCATATACGTACCTCCAAAATATTCAACCTATAATATTTTTCGACATTCTTTCAAATATTTTTACTTTCTTATCACTAAGTATAATAGGACTTATCTATTTTTTCGACGCAATATTCGTTTTTTCTTTATAAATTCGACATTTTGATTACATTGAATCAAAAATTTCCTATTTTTATATTTTGAGGGTGAGAATTATACGGAAATAGGTAATTGTTTTGATTAAATAGTATTATTTTAGAAATATAAATCCATTATCTAGGTCATATTATCTAGATTTATAGTCATAGTGTTCAAAAATTGATATTTCAGCTTTTTATTAAATGAAAGGGGTAACTTCATAACAACAATTCTTAAATTTGCCAATATTATTTTCTTTAATAGGCTACAAAAAATAAAGATATATAGTATAATAGTATTCAATGACATCTGTTAAATAGAAAGGAGTCTAACAATGGGCTTATATATTTCTACTGTTGCTGGTTTCTTTGCAGTTATTATGATTAGTATGGCAATGTTCATCCACTATTTACGTATTGGTTTAGATTCTTCATCATCTGTAAGAGTTGATCCTAAACCAAATGAGAAATTTTAATAAATAACTAGTCGACAAACTCTAACGGCGAGTATTGTCGACTTTTTTGTATATAATAGTGTTAGGTTAAATGATTGGGGGATGTGAAGAAATATGGTGTCTTCTTTAAATGAAATTTTGAGCTTTAATGATTCTTTTGTAAAATTTAAACAATACGAGCCTTACATAACATCAAAATTTCCTGATAAAAAAATAGTTATTTTAACTTGTATGGATACACGTTTAGTTGAGCTTCTGCCAAAAGCAATGAACATGCGCAATGGTGATGTGAAAATTGTAAAAAGTGCAGGAGCTCAAGTCAGCCATCCATTTGGAGCAATTATGCGAAGTATATTAGTCGCTGTATACGAGCTGAAGGCAGATGAAGTGTATATCATTGGCCACCATGATTGCGGCATGAGTGCAATCGACCCAGAAGTTATGATTGAACATATGATTGAACGTGGTATAAATAGCGATATTGTAAACACGGTAAAATACTCGGGAATTGATTTAGTTGAATGGCTTCGTGGCTTCGGTGATGTTTCGACAAGTGTATTAAAGAGTGTCGATATTATTCGTAATCACCCATTAATGCCAAAAGCTACACCAGTTCACGGACTCATCATGGACCCAAGTACAGGTAAGTTAGATTTACTATCTGATGGAAACAAGTACCTAAGTGATAATGGCATTACAACATCTACTTCAACCGAATAACAAAATCAAAACAGGTCTCGCCTTGCGAGACCTGTTATTTATGTCGATATTCATCTCTTAGCAGCGAATAAATGTAATGATCTTCCCATACGCCATTTATATAGAGAAGCTCTCTTAAAAGCCCTTCACGAATGAAATTTGCATTTTCTAATACCTTAATTGAGCCGTTATTTTTGGGTGACACATACGCTTCTATACGATTCAGTTTTACTGTGCTAAAGGCAAATTGGACAACTAGATTAACAGCCTCTGTAGCTATCCCTTTTCGAGTGAATTTTTCATCGACTGAGTACCCTATAAATGCACTATTATATGGGAGCCTTTTAATAGCGTATAAAGAAATATGCCCGATTAATTTATTGCTTCCCTTTGGATAGATGCCGAAAGAATACTCTCGGTTTGCACGAAGTAAATGTATGCTTTCTAAAATTTTTTTAAATTGTGCTTCCTCCGTGTAAAATTCTTCTTCATGCAAAGGTTCATGGGTTGCCCAAAAGTATTTATTGTTTCGCATTAGTTCTGCTAAACTTTTTGCATCGGACTCCACAAAGGTGCGCAAACACAATCGGTTTCCTTCAAGCCTTATCACACTATCACCCTTTTTATGTAATAAATTAAAAAATTTTCTCACCATCGTGTATACCCTAATGCCTTTCCCCGAGAATTTACGTATAAGGACAACAGTTATTTTGTCATTTAATTTTATTTATTGTCTATATCATCTTGCATATTTCCCAATTGGTCACTTGCTAAACTTTTAGCATGATCATCTTTTTCCTCAATATGATGATATGTGATATTTAGTCCACGTCGCTTTAATTCTGTTTCAACATGTTTAATTGTTTCTTTTAATACTTTTATGCGTGCATAGTTTTTATTATTTCCGGGAATTAATATCCACGGTGCATTTTTACTATCCGTCTTCTCAAACATTTCATCTGCAGCTATCACATAATCATCGAATTTGCTTCTATTTCTCCAGTCTTCATCAGTTAATTTCCAGCTTTTATAAGGATCAGTTTGTCTTGCTTTAAAGCGATTTAATTGTTCATCTTTGTCAACATGAATCCAAAATTTTAGCATAATATATTGTTCTTCTGTTAATATTTTTTCAAATGAGTTAATTTCATTATATGCTCGGTTCCACTCTTGTTCTGATGCAAATCCCTCAAGTCGCTCTACTAATACTCGGCCGTACCATGAACGATCGAATATTCCAATCTGACCGTGCTGAGGTAATTTTCTCCAAAAACGATGCAAATAATGATATCTAAGCTCATGCGGCTGTGGCGCTGAAATTGGATGCACTAAATAACCTCGTGGATCAAGTCTTTGGGTGAGTCTTTTAATTGCTCCGCCCTTTCCTGCTGCATCCATCCCTTCAAATGCTATAATTAAGCCGATTTTGTTATTGTATAAAAACTGTTGAATGTTTAACATTTTGTACTGTAGTTGTTTTAATTGTTTCTTATACTCTTTCTTCTCAAGTTTTACATCAAAATTTAATTCACTTATTTTCTTCATCGAATTCACCCCTTTTATGTTTATTTTTATTTTACAAAAATTTGTATGTTTTTGGTATCTGTTGTTCAATGTTATGTAAATGTATATAATTTTATAGAAAGGAGAGGAATGTATGCGTCAAATAAGCATAATTATTATTGCACTCATTGTAGCCACTATTTTTACTATTAATGCGTTTTGGCTGCAACTACAAGGGGCTTCAACCATTGACATCATAAACCGTTTACCTATTCTATTTGCACCTGCAAATTATGTTTATTACATATGGTTTCTTGTCTTTATATTTCTTTTCCTATGGATTAAAAACTATCTGCCTTTACGCCAATCAGATCAGTTTATTACACCAGTGCAAACAATTTTATTTTTGTGCACAATTATTTTCCAAATCACTTCTCTTTTAAATTGGCATAATGGCCTATTAATTGTGTCATTGATATTGTTAACGCTACAGCTTATATCGGTGTTTGCGTTATATTTAACATATCCATTAAAAAAAGAGATGCTGAAATTAAGACTTCCAATTGCTATTTATTTTAGTTGGACTACATTTTTATTTATCCTGCATATATGCTACTTATTAGTAGACTACAGTTGGCGGGGATTTGGTTTAAGCAGTGCGTTATGGGCCGTCATTATCATGACAATCGGTACTGCCATTGCATTGCATCTGCGTTTCCATCATTTTGACATTGCCTATCCAATTGTCTTTATTTGGTGTTATATTGGCATTGCCATTGGAAATGGATTTGGAGAGTTATTAGTTACTACCGCAGCGCTTTTTCTAAGTGGTGTCATGATTGTCGGTATACTTTTTATGAAAAAAAATCCTGTGCACTTGAAGTAATATTCAAGAGTACAGGATTTCTTTCTGAAGTGAAGTGACATGTAAAATATCGCTCTTGCAGATGAGCAAATTATGACGCTTCCGTTTTTTAGTCTAGCTGTGTAATAATAATTGGTTTATCTTTTGTAACAATAACAGTATGTTCTATTTGAGCAACTAGTGATTTATCAGGTGTAATAAATGTCCATCCATCACCAGCTTCAATAATATGCTCTGCCTTTTCTGAAATAAATGGTTCTACTGCTAACACCATTCCTTCTTTCATAATCGTTGAATCCCAAGCATCAAAATAATTTAAAACGTGATCTGGTTTTTCATGTAAAGAGCGTCCTACACCATGACCAGTTAGGTTCATAATAACAGTTAAACCGTGGTCTCTTGCTTCTCTTTCGACTGCTTTACCAATTTGATTTAGTTTTGAGCCTGCTTTTACTTTTGTCATTGCACGATCGAAAGCTGACTTTGCAACCATACATAATTTTTCTTTTTCAGGGTGTCCATCACCGACAACAAATGAAATACCTGTATCTGCAAAATAGCCATTATACGAACCGGATACGTCGATATTGACTAAATCTCCTTCGTTAATTACTTTGCCGCTTGGTATACCATGCGCTACTTCATGATTGACACTTATACATGTATATCCAGGAAAATCATATTCACCTTTAGGGCCTGAAACTGCACCAGCTTCTGCAAACATGCGGCCAGCGATTTCGTCTAACTCTTTAGTAGTGATGCCGGGCTTCGTAGCTGCCTTCAATGCATCACGTATTTCGGCACAAATGCGTCCAATTTTTTTTAATGCCTCTAATTCTTCTTTTGTTTGTACAATCATTGTAAACGTCCTTCCTATTTACATTTCACTATATAATATACCATATTTGAGATTAGATATTTGGGCATCTGCTTCTATTAATTTATTTATGGAGAATAAAACAGATTTATTCTTTTTTAAACTTAAAAAGACGTCCTAAAATTATTGTTGAACTAATACCATAAAATTGGTATGAGCAACGTATAATTAGGACGTCATATTTTAATTAATTCTTAAAAGTTTTGGGGCTGATGTAAAGATTAGAGAACCCACTATTGATGTTAGAATAATTGCAGGTATCATATAAGATCCGTTGTAAATGATTGTATACAACCACACATTTTGATCTCCCGCATATTCTTTAAAGAAAACTGCCCCAGCAATTGAGTGTGCAGCATATCGAAGCAATCCGCCCATAGTCGTACCAAGCACGATATAGAGGCTTATTTTCTTTTTATCTAAATTTTTTGCTGCTTCTAAAATTTGTGTACGGAATATCCCTGCAAAACCAACAACTGAAAATGCAACAATATAGTCTAGGAATCCTTGTACCCAATGAAGAACATAACCGCCTAACGCAATTTGAATTATTCCAATTAATAATCCAGTAATAACTCCCGCTGATAATCCCCAGCGAATAGCCATTAATAAAATCGGCAGCATGACAAAGCTAATAGAACCGCCTTGAGCCCAAATGGAAAACGATATTTTATCCAACACAACCCCAATTGCAGCAAAAATTGCAATTTCAACAAGCATTAGTAATCTTGATTTGTTCATAACAACTCTCCTCTCTTTTATTCCGATGTAGAACAACATGAGAAGGAATAGAAATCTAGAAAAATATTTACTCCAGTTGTAGATTTGCATACACAAAAATACAAAAATGGCGCCAGGACAGAGCCTGACGCCAGATGGAGTCGGTTTCTATCCACATCCCTACGCAAGTGTTAACTTACAGGTTCAAAGGGTTAGTGCAATACGTGCACAATCTCAGCTGACTTCATCAGCCCCCCTTGTGGGTAATACATCATATTTAACTGTTAGAACAAATTTATTGTATCAAAGTATGTGACTTTTTCAACTAGGATTTTTATTATTTTTCCAATTGAAACCATTATGAATGTTTTTCCGTATATAAAGTATCTTGGATTTAGAAAAGGAGATTCTATGGAACAGAATAAAGTACTATCTGCCCTATGTTACATTAGTTTGTTGTTCGCACCTTTTTTATTACCTCTAATTGTCTATTTTGTCGTTAAAGACTCGGAAGTGAAATTCCATGCGAAACGGGCATTTTTATCTCATTTAATCCCTGTGGTATTCTTGATTTTAATATCACTCTTCGGTGTTATCGGGATGTTTTCATCATATTATTATGATATGAACAGTTTTGCATATATCATATTTGGATTAATGGCTGTCTATATGATTATTTCAATTGCATGTATTATTTGGAATATTATTCAGGCAATTCGTGTTATCCGCTAATATCTAAAATAATAAAAAACAGAATGATAGCTATGAATAAAAGTGGTTTGGAGTAAAAAAGCGCCAGCATGAGTAGTGCTGGCACTTTTTTCGTCCGATTAAACTATTAGTTCCATATAAAACCACACTGAAAGAAATAGTCCTAACGAATTTTTATATTCTCTTAGAATAATTTTTTATTTCACAATAATTGAAGTTTTACTATAGCCTTCTTTTAATTTTTCTACTTGTAAAATAGCTGGCATTGCCGCTTTCAACTCCGAAACATGGGAAATGACCCCAATCATTCTACCCGACTTTTGAAGATCTATTAATGTATCAATTGCCTTCATTAGCGATTCTTCATCAAGGGAACCAAATCCTTCATCAATAAACATCGTATCAATTTTCACATTCCCTTGGAAGCTTTGAATGACATCCGCCATTCCTAGGGCTAGACAAAGGGATGCATTGAATTTTTCTCCTCCAGATAGAGACTTTACATCCCGTGACTGCCCTGTATACGTATCATAAACATCCAAGCTTAAGCCACTTTGACGTCCATGGGATTCCTGCCGATCTGAACATTGCAAATAATACTGTCCATTGGATAAATTTCGCAGTCGAATATTAGCAGCCTCTGTTATTTGCTCTAAATAGCCCATTTGAACATATCGCTCAAAGGAGATTTTCTTGCTATTTTGACCACGCAGCAAATTGTATAAATCTACAATTTGATTTGAAACTTCCTCTAATTGATATATTTCGTCGACAATTCGATCAAGCTTCTCAGAGAAGTCGATGCAATTTCGTTCACATTCTTTCGAGAAATTTAATGTTTCATGAGCTTTTTCTCTTACAGCTTCTAATTCTGCGAGTTGTTGCTCTTGTAATTTCAAGTCAACCCTTTCTTCTCCTTTTAACAGCTTGCCCTCTTCTTCCACCTGTATCGTTAAGGCATGAAGCTCATTTGTGTATTGGACATATTGCTGTTGTAAAAGCTGTTGTTCACTTTCGCTACGAATAGAAGCTTCGAATTGTTTATAATTCGCAAAACCAGCAGCAGCCATGGATTGTTTAAATTCTTCTTTTGCTTTTTCTAGGTTTTCTTCTAGTAGCTTTAATTGCTGCTCGGTATGTTTTAATGCCTCTTCATTTGTAGCTTGATTTTTTTCAGCTTGTTGTAATTGTTTCTGAGCACTTTCCCATCTTTGCTGCAAGTTATTTTTATTCTGCTCTGCTTCCACTAGTGCTTGCTTTACTTGAGAAAGCTGTTGGAAATGTGAAGGAATAAGTGATTTATATTGATCTAATACAGTATTTTCTTTTATAAGCTGTTGCTGTTTTTGTCTATATATATCTTCAACTTGTTTTCTTTGTAGATCCTGCTGCTCAATCATAGCTTGTAGTTGCTTTAACTGTTTTTTATATTGAGCAAGCTGTTCTGATTCAACCTGTAATTGCTTTACATATTCATTGATTTCGTTAAATTTATCTATAAATTGTTGTTGCTCATCTATTGGTGCATTAAGACGTTCCAGTTCATTTTGATATTGATTTAGATGTGCAATTGATGCATTAACATTCGCCTCAGCCGTATACTTGTTTTGTTCAGCAGCTGATAGATTGGTTTTCATTGCCTTCAAAGCTTTTTCGTCGATAACATCTACATGTTGGCGGTCTAATGTAATATGTTCAGTACTTCCACAAACAGGACAGGGTGAACCGGGCACTAAGCTGGCAGCCAATATCGCCGCCTGATTATTTAACCATTTTATTTCTTCTAAATCGTAAGCTGTTTTAGCTGCATCATACTCTTGAGATGCATTAATATATTGCTCTTTTAGTAGATTCACTTTTTTCGTAAGTTCATTATAAGTTGTAAATGTATTTACTACTTCACGTAAATGGATTTGCTGTTCCATTGCATGATTTAGCTGTTCGTTTCTTATTTCAAGTTGCTCAATTTGCTTATTTAACTTTGTCATCTTCTCTTTTTGCTGCTGAAGCTGCTGTTCTATCTGTTTAAAAGAAGTAAGTGCTTGATTTACTTCATTTTGCAAAGCCTGAACAATGAACGTTTGTTTTTCAACTTGCTCAAAAAGAGGGAGTAATTTTTGTAATTCGAGTACTTGTTGTAAGGAAGCATCGCGTTCATTTTGCTTTAAAAGTTCATTTTGAAATATTTCCTTTGCAACTGTTAATTGTTGTATTGCGTTTTCTAATTGTTGCAAGACTACTTGTAATCGTTGTTGCTGTTGTTGTTTTTGTTCATGTAATGTTAAGCATTGTTCATTCAAAGGCTTGATTCTACTGGCACGAATTGCTGCTTGATATTCATTGTTTATTTGTTCAAAATAAGGTTTTTGTTGCTCGATTTCATGCAGTTTTTGTACTTTCTTTTCATATGCATCAATTCGTTCATTTAAATTTCGCTTCGCTACGATAAACTCATATTTCTCTTTATATTTTCCTGCAGCTTCATCATAGCTTTTTTGATCTTTTTTTATTTTTTGTTGATAGTATTGGACCTCTTCATCGAGCGCATCCTGAATTTGATAAATGTTTGAGTTTTGATTAAGTACCGTAAACAGTAAGGATTCACGCTTTGGCAACGCCCCTTCAATTTGTGCAATATAGCTATTTTTTAACAAGCGAGCTTCATTTAACTTTTGTTCAGCCTGTCTCTTTTTCTCTTCTAACCTTTGCGTTAGCTCTCCATAGCGATTTGTTTTAAAAATTTTACGTAAAATTTCCTCTTTATTATCAGATTGAGAGGTTAATAATTTACGAAACTCTCCCTGCGGCAGCATGACAATCTGATTAAATTGGTCGTATGATAAGCCGATTATATCTTCAAGCTTTTGGTTAATATCTGTTATTCTTTGCCGTTCAACAACTGGAAGCTCTTGACCGTCTCGTATTTCAAACAACTCATATTTTTCACCAGTTGCACTTTTACGCCCTTCTTTAACATGAGGAAGCTGACGCAGTACACGATATATTTTTCCGTGGATTTCAAAAATCAGTTCCACTGCAGTATGGACATGGTCTTCTGCAAAATCGCTTCGCATCATTTTTGTGTCTTTACGATCTTGTCCACTGCCAAACCCGAATAACGCAAAACAGATGCCATCAAAAATCGTCGTCTTCCCTGCTCCAGTTGAACCTGAAATAACAAACAGACGATTATTTTGAAGCTCCGTAAAGTCAATTACTTCTTCGTTTTTATACGGACCAAATGCTCGCATTGTTAGTTTAAGCGGCTTCATTTCACGATCACCTCTTTACCTTCACGTTCTTCTGCCAGCATTTCCTGAAGAACCTCTTCAAATAGTTGCTGTGTAAAATCAGTTGGTTCTGTTCCCAAAATTTCTTTATGGAACGCTTTAAATAGACTGCCCTCATCCATCTGTTCCCTTCGAACGATTTCTCCATTTTCAGCGTCTTCTAATCTCGGCAATGCTTTTCGTTCAACATGCATTGCATTTGGATAAACCGTACGAATTTGTTCCATCGCTCCAACAACAGGCGTTAAATCTGTTAAACGAACAAATACGTAATCCTCACTAATTCCATGTTTTAAAATATCTTGAATTGTTCCTTCAATAATGCGCAAATCTCTACGTGGAATGAAGGGGCGTTTTGCAACCGATACTTGTCCATCCTTATTTAAATCAACAATTAAAAAACCTTTTTCGTGGTTTGCTTCAGAGGCAGAATATTTTAAAGGAGAACCTGAATATCGAATTGTTTCATTTAGAACATAGTGTGCCTTATGTAAATGCCCTAGTGCCGTATAGTGGAATGGCTTAAAGTACTCGGCGTTTACACACTCCGAGCCCCCTATTGCTAAAGGACGTTCTGAATCACTCGTATTGTGCTCTTTTTCTCCATACGGTGTGACAAAGGCATGTCCAATAAAAACATGTCTCTTGGATTTGTCCATTTTCTCTTCAATTATTTGAATAACTTTTTTCATCGCTTCATCATATGTAGTAACTGCGTCATCCTCAAATATATTTTTAACAGTGGATGGTTCTACAAATGGTACTAAATGAAAATGGACTTCTCCAAACTCATCGTTCAAAATAATTGGTTCGATGCTTTTTGAAAGCTCACCAATAATATGCAGTCCGCTTTCCTGCATCAACTTGCTGCCAAACTGTAGACGTGTCGGGCTATCATGGTTTCCCGCAATACTTAGTACAGGTACTTTTCTTTTTAAAACAATTTCTGCTAACGTCTCGTCCAATAAATCAACTGCTTCGACAGGAGGAAGTGCACGGTCATATAAATCCCCAGCAATTATCACGACATCCGGCTGTTCTTCATCAATTGCTTGTAAAAATTGCTGTAAAATATAGCGTTGGTCATCTGTCATATAAACCCCTTGTACAAGCTTACCTAAATGCCAATCTGCGGTATGGAATATTTTCATTTACATCGACCTCCATGTTTCGATTTTTTTCTATTGTATCATTTTTCAATAAAAAAAGCCCACTTCACACGAACAAACATTCGTGAAAAGTAAGCTTATTTTACTGGAAATTTTTTATTACTTTACTTAAAATGCCCAATTCCCTTTTCGGAAAATCGGCTCTTCAGTACCGTCAGGCAGGACGCCGTCAATATCCATTTCCCCGCTGCCAATCATAAAATCAACATGAGTAACAGAAACATTTATTCCAAGTGACTCTAGTTGACCGTCCTGTAGTTCGCGTCCACCTTCATAGCAAGTAGGATATGCTTCACCAATTGCTAAATGGTTTGAAGCATTTTCATCAAAGAGAGTATTGTAATATAAGATACCTGAAGTTGAAATTGGCGACTCATGAGGGACAAGAGCAACTTCCCCTAAATAGCAAGATCCTTCATCCGTTGCAATTAATTCTTGCAATAAATCATTCCCGACTTCAGCCTCTGCCTTCACAATTTTCCCTTTTTCAAACATCAGCGAAAATTTATCGATAATATTCCCTTGATATGCTAACGGTTTCGTATTGCTTACAACACCGTTTATCCCATACTTAGAAGGTAGTGTAAATACCTCCTCAGTTGGCATGTTGGCAATAAATGTCGTTCCCTCAGGAGTGTTGCTGCCGCCTGAAAGCCAAACATGTTTTTCAGGAAGTTCTATCGTTAAGTCTGTACCAGGAGCCCTGTAATGTAATTTTGTAAATTTTTTGTTGTTTAGTTGCTCTGCACGTTTTTCTAAATTATTAATATGATGACGCCATTTTTCTACAGCATCACCTTCACCAATGCGCACTGTTTTAAAAATTGCCTCCCATAATGCAGTCATCTGTTCGCTTTCCGATAAATCTGGAAACACTTTTGCAGCCCATTTTTTCGATGGTACTGCAATAATCGACCAAGCGATATCATCATTCATAATTGCTTTACGGTAACGAACTAAAGCATTTCCCGCAGCTTTTTGCTGTGCTGAAATACGGGAAGTTGCGATTCCTGCTAAAAGGTCAGGATCCTCTGCATCAATCCATAAAAGAGCGCCCTTTCGTTCTATTAACTCATCGCGTTGAGCGACAATCCATTTTGGATATTTATTAAATTCTTCTTCTGCACCATGTTCATAGAACTCACGAGTAAAAAAAGGGTCTGTTAAATTCACTTGAACTCTGCCTGCACCTGCTTCATAAGCTTTTTTCACAACAATTCTTGTAAAATCAAGGGTCTCTGTTGATGTATTAATTAGTAAGTATTGACCTTTTTGAATGTTAACGCCAACTTTTACTGCCAGTTCAGCATATTGTTCCAACTTTTCATCAAACGTCATCCTATTTCCCTCTCTTTTGTAAAACTGTTTTTGAATTGCCCTCGATTACTTTTCCTTGGTGCCAAATTTTCTGCACTGGTTTAACATTTATTTCTCGTGTTAATTTCTTATATGTTTTTTCATCTTTATAGGAAAGCAATGTTAAAACTTCTCCATCAGCTCCAGCTCGTCCTGTACGGCCAGAACGGTGGGTATACTGCTCGATTGTACGCGGTGCATCTACATGAATAACGTGTGTCAAACCACCTATATCAAGGCCACGTGCTGCAATATCTGTTGCAATTAAAATGCGTGCATCTCCCTTACGAAATGCATCTAAAGCACTTTTACGTTCTTCCTTTTTCATATCTGAGTGGAGAGTTACAATTTTTGCATCCTTATATTTTAATTTTGTTTCTTTCATTAAAACTTGATCAATATTATTAACGAATGCTAACCCACGCAGCTCCTCAATATTAGCAAGACGTCTTAACATTTCTGTCTTATCGCGTTCTTCTACTTTAATAAACGAATGAACAACTTTTCCAACTTGAACCATATCTTCAGGTTTAATCTCAATACTAATCGGTTCAAACATCATACGGCTTGCTACCAGTTTTATTTCATCAGTTATTGTCGCCGATACAACAACAACCTGTCTACCATATGCAGCACCTTCAATAAACGATTTTATTATAACGCGGTATTCACGGCTAAGAAGTTGATCACATTCATCTAATACTACAATTTGAATTTCTTTTAATTTTAATTTATTTGATCTTGCCAATTCATTTAAACGTCCTGGTGTTCCAACAACGATAGTTGGTTTTTTCTTTAATTTTTCAATTTGACGAGCTGAGTTTGCTCCACCTATTAATTGCTGAACAGTAATATCTGTGCCAGTTGTCCATTCACGAATTACTTCAACAATTTGCATAGCAAGCTCTTGTGAAGGTGCAACGATTAGTGCTTGCGTTTGTTTTTTGCTTCCATCTACCTTATTTAAAATCGGCAAAACATATGCAAGAGTTTTACCAGAACCTGTCGGCGATTGTGCAACAATGTCTTTTCCTTCAAGCATTGCTGGAATCATTTCCTCCTGCACTTTCATTGTATCTTCAAATTTCCATTTATTTTGTAATGTTTCGTTTAACAAACTAATTACTGACATTTTTTACCCACCTTTAGTTACTTGCGTTTAGTGTACCATAATTTAGTCATTTATACCTTGAAAAGCAGAAGCTGCACGTTTTGGCTCTATATGTGCTAAGAGACTACCGCCAAACACAGAAGGAAGTTGAATAGACACGAGAGCAGACGTGCGCAGCTAAACACTTTCCCAAAAATTAATACTTGCCATTCAGTAAAAAAACCTGCCTATTAAAAGGCAGGCTTAAACTCTTACAGGGTTATTCAGTTCATATCCACATGCAACAATTGCACTTTCTGCTAGGACCATTAATGAATCGATATAGCGATCATTTAATTTTAAATCTTTGTTTACAATTGAAAGCTCTGTACATCCTAAAATTATTTTGTCGCATTGTAATTGCAGAATTGCCTGCTCTATCACATTCCATTGATAAAGCGAAACTTCTCTTCCTGCCTTTACATAATCGTAAATAACTGACATAACTTGCTTTTGTATTGCTCTATCAGGAATAACGGGTTCAATTCCTTCCTCAAGCAGCGCTTTTTGATAGACAGCTGAAGCCAACGTACCATCTGTTGCTAAAATTCCAACACGTTTTGCTCCTAAACATGCTGCACGTTTTGCTGTCTCACGAATCATATGCAAAACAGGTACTGGAGAAGCTAATTGTAATTCATCATAAAACGTATGTGCAGTATTACAAGGTATACAAATTAAATTTGCTCCTGCATTTGCAAGCTTTACTGCATCATTTATTAAATACGGAACTGGATTTTCATTCGTATTATCTAAAATATACGCTGTCCGATCTGGAATAGTTGTATCATTATCAATAATTGTATGAACATGCTCTTGATCTTTAGAAGCTCTTGTACGGCGAACAATCATTTCACCAATAAACATCGTTGCTAAAGGACCGACGCCACCAATAATACCTAATGTTTTTCTCATTCTTCCAAACCTTTTTTATTAAAGTATTTTTTATATTTTCGGTAATAATTTAAATTGTTTAACGTTAGTTTAACCCAACGCTTTAAATTCATGTCTTCTTTATAAAACAAAGAGTTTGTCCACTTTCCTTGACGAATTAAGCTTTTTGCTTCAATTTTCATTTTTTCATTTGAAGCATATTTAAATAAAACGCCTTTCGGGATAATCATCCATAAGTGCTTATTGTTAGCATATGTTAAATCTTGTTTTATGTTCAACATACGATCATCTGCAACATATTTCATTAAGTTATAACCCGCTGCTGTAACGTAGTAGCTTGAGCGGCCGTTTCGCAAATTAATTTCAAAGAGCTTATATTCTCCGTCACGCACGTCATACTTCATATCGAAATTGGCAAAACCAGTATAACCGATATCTTCCAAGAAATAGCGGACTTTATCCATTAATTTTTCATCATGTGTTGTAATAATTGCTGCATAGCTTCCAATTCCTTCAGGTGAATGCTCCTCTAAAATTGGATTTCCTAAGCACATTAATTTTACTTTTCCGTCTTTCCCAACATATGCATTAAGAACACGCATATACGAATCATCGCCAGGAATAAATTCTTGAACAATCATTGTATCTTGATAAGAAGAACTATAAATTGCCTTTAAAATAGCAGTCTTTTCTGCTTCATCATTGGCAACAAATACTTTCTTTTTCCCTGGGAACTTACAAGCCCAATAAGCAACTGAATTGGATGCCTTTAAAATTATTGGATATTCAAAAGGCGGTGTAAAACCTTCGTAATTATCTGCTGTAACAGTTGTTGTTCCAGGATATTTGAAATTATATTTCTCACACATTTTGTAAAAGTTTTCTTTTAACAAAATTTGATCCATTAATGTTTCATCGATATATGGTACTGTAAAGTATTTTTCTAATGCAGGTTTATTTTTAATAATTAATTTTGCATAATCATCCCCACATGCAAGCAGCAATAACTTTTTATCTGGGTACTGTTTTGCAATTTTTTCAAGTGCAGGTACAAACACGTCTTGTTGATTTAAATTTGCAACTTCTTGAAAGTTTAAAATGCGGCTATTTTGAGTTGCAGTTAAATGAGAGCGGCCTAATACAAGCGGCTTTAATCCATATGCTTCATAGAAAGCACGCGCCATGCCGTATGCGTTCATGTCAGAACCTAATAATATTGGTAAAAATGGTTGTTCCATTGTGTTTCAGCTCACTTTAGTTATTTTGTATAGAAGATAGTTTAACACATTTTGTTAGGTTTTTAATAAGCTAGGCAGCTAAAATTTTCTTTACTTTTTATAGACGTTATATTTACCTATACAATGTTATACAGGCTTAAAATCTATGCTGTTACACTAATCCTATTAAACGGTGCATTTTTTATCGAAATGCAGGGGCTTATGTAGTCTGTGGTAGAGTTTAGTCACCTATTTTATACATTCCTATTCAGTTAAAAGGTCCTATCTAAGATGATTCTCCTACCATCTTAAATAAGACCTTATCATTCTAGAATGTTTCTTTTACCCATTCAGTAAATAAATTGTAATCATAATTTACTTGTACCTTATAGGTCATTGCTGAAAAAGAAAGCTGCTCTTTAAATGCATCGAAATTCTTCCCAATCGCATCTAATATTTCTTCTTCACTTTCATGTGTAAATAGTTCATGTTCTGTATCTACATCGGCTCTTGAATGAATTTTCGCAGTAACTCTGCCCATTATTTCCAATACTGCATCAAAATCTTCGACAGTATCTAATTGAGAAGCTTTTACCTTCTTCTTATATGGTGATCGTTCTCGAACGTAAAATTCCCTTCCATCCATAGTTAGATAACCTAAAAATGGGTCTTCTAAGTGATGCATTGCCTTTTGTGTAGCGACTACACGTTTTCCTTGATGCTCGTATTTTTCCCAAAATTTATCCCTGTATGGCAAAAAGTAGGCTGGAATTGGTGTTCGAACTTCCTTTACTTCAAGAACTAAATCATCTTCACCATTTAATTCTTTTTCTCCTTCTATTAAAATATAATATCGATCAAGTCCTATTGAAGCCGTTCCCGTACCATGTTTAATAGCAATATCCTTGATTGTATAGTATGAAATATCCTTTTGATCTTCCTGATCTAGTGAATTAAAATAAGACTCTGTTAGAGACTCCAGCAATTTCCTTTCCTCCACATTAAGAGGTTGGATTTCCTCTGACCATGAAAAAACACGTTTATTTTCCTCATTGAGGATTGTAATGTCTTTCAATAAATGTTCTCTTTGTCTTTTTGCCAGCTTTTTTAATAATTTTTTAATAGGACCTTTAGTATTGTTTTCTGTAAAGGTTAAAGTGAAAGGATCATCTTTCCCTTTCTTAAATCGTTTCAATTGATCATAGTATGCATCTAAATATGTTTCAATTCTTCCTTTTTGCTGCTCCTCTGATAGACCTTGTGCTTCGCAATATAAAGCAATACTTGTAGCCATGCGCAAAACATCATATAAATAAGAGCCAATATAGCCTTCATCAAAATCATTTACATCGTAAACGATTTCCCCTTTTTCATTTTGAAAGGCGCCAAAGTTTTCCATATGCAAATCCCCTTGAATCCACGTTGGCTTATTCTGATCAGTATGATAAGGAAATGGGATTTTTGTCATATCATAATAGAATAAATAAGCACTTCCTCTGAAAAAACGGAATGGACTTTCCATCATTTTCGTGTACTTCAATTTCCGTTTCTCACGATCAAGCCCCATACATTGATCATCAAATTCATTCAAAATGGTTTCAATTACATACTTGCGCAGCACATCTCTTGTATCTTTTACACGGTGAATTAAAGTTTCCATACAATTCTCTCCTGTCGTTATTCTATTAGTTATTCATTATACTCTTGTTAATAGTTTTTTTGGGAATAACCTATGAAAATAATGTAATATATTCCACCAATTGGTCACAACAAATAAAAAAAGAGCAAAAAATACAACTTTATGATGTTCACCCTAAAATTAAACTACAAAAAATTTAACTTTTAGGACATCATAATATGAATTGTACTTTCTGCTTCTTTATATGGTTGAAATACTCTCGTAATTAAATAGCTGTCATTATTAATGCTATTCCTTGACCGCCCCCGATGCAAAGACTCGCTGCTGCATACTGCCCTCCACGGCGTCTTAATTCATAGGCGCTTGATAGAATGATTCTGGTACCGCTTGCCCCAACAGGATGTCCTAGAGCAATGGCACCACCATTGACATTTGTAGTATCTCGATTTAATCCTAATTCTTTTTCAACAGCTAAGTATTGAGCAGCAAATGCTTCATTTACTTCAACTAAATCCATATCTTCTAAAATTAAGTTTGCTCGTTGTAAAGCCTGCTTTATTGCAGGAACTGGACCGATTCCCATAATCGTTGGGTCGACTCCTGCAACTCCCCAAGAAATAATGCGTGCAATAGGCTTAAGTCCGTTTTCTCGAACAGCTTTTTCGCTTGCAACAATAACAGAAGCTGCCCCATCATTAATTCCTGAAGAATTTCCTGCCGTTACAGTACCATCTTTTATAAACGCAGCCCGTAATTTCGATAAACTTTCGAGATTGGTATTTTCCTTTATATGCTCATCGACTTCAATAGAAATTTCATTTTTCCTCGTTTGAATAGTAACTGGTACAATCTCTTCTTTAAAGTACCCAGCAGAACGTGCATTGACAGCCCTTTGATGGGAAAGTGCCGCAAATTCATCCTGTTCCTCGCGTGAAATATTATATTGCTGTGCTAATTTTTCTGCGGTCATCCCCATTCCTGATCCAGTATACTGGTCAGTTAAGGTAGCTTGGAGCATATCGACAAATTGTAAATTTCCCATTTTCGAACCGTTAAACCGTTGTTCAAAATTAGAATACGGAGATTGCGACATATTTTCTGTTCCTCCAGCCAGAACAATGTCAGCTTCTCCTAACAATATTTGTTGAGCCGCAGTTACGATTGATTGCATACCTGAACCACATAAACGATTTACTGTTAAAGCCGGGGTTTCTTTTGGCACCCCTGCATTCAAACCAATATGTCGAGCAAGATAGGATGCATTCACACCAGTTGCAATTACTCCACCGTAAACGACATGATCAACTTGTTCAGGATGCACCTTTGACCTTTTTAATGCTTCTACAGCAGTAGCAGACCCAAGCTGTACAGCATCAATGCTTGCAAATGAACCACCAAATGACGTAAAAGCAGTTCTTGCTCCATCTACTATATATACATTGCTCATATCCAATCCCCTTTATCTTAAAATTATGTTGTTTTACTTTCTATTGGTTTTAATGTATGTTTTAACACTTTCCCCGAAGCATTGCGCGGCAATTGATCTAAAAATTCTACTTCCAATGGAACTTTATATTTCGCAAGCTGTGTTGCACAATAAGATAAAATCTCTTCTTCTGTAATAGACGCTCCTTCTTTTAGAACAGCAAATGCCTTTGGAACCTCACCGTAAACCTCATGGGGCACTCCAACAACAGCTGCTTCAAGAATTTGTGGTATTTGATATAAAACTTCCTCTACTTCAATTGGATAAATGTTTTCTCCACCACGAATGATCATATCTTTTTTACGATCGACTATAAATAAAAATCCTTCTTCATCAAAACGTCCTAAATCCCCTGATAATAACCAGCCATTTTGTAATGTATTTGCGGTTTCTTCTGGATTTCTAAGGTACCCTTTCATTACTTGAGGGCCCTTTACACAAATTTCGCCTACTTCCCCAAGTGATACTTCTTCACCATATGCATCTACTAACTTAATCTCTGTTTTTGATAATGGTCTGCCTACAGATCCTATTTTCGTTAATGCATGTTCATCTGTTAAAGAAGAGGCAGCTGGTGTATTTTCAGTTTGGCCGTAAAGATTTTGCACTTTTACATTTGGGAAAGTATCTTTTAATCGCTTCACTAACTCATAGGGCATAGGTGCAGCACCGTAGCAAAATAGTCTTAAATGTTCGAAATTATAATTCTTTAATTCTGGTTTGTTTAATAAAATCGTGTACATTGCGGGTACACCAAAAAATATCGAAGCCTTTGTTTCAACTAAATTCTTTAGCGTTCTATCAGGAGAAAATGCTTCTTCTATAATTACCGCTCCTCCACGATACATTGTCGGCACGGCAAAAACGTGGCTTCCTGCACAGTGGAATAGCGGTGTACAAATATACATCCGGTCATTAGCAGTCATATTCATAGACTCGGACCAAATGTCAGCGGTTTCGTAAATATTTTTGTGAGAAAGCATAACTCCTTTTGGTTTACCCGTTGTTCCTGAAGTATACATTACTACTGCAGTATCCTCTTCATTAACTGGAGGACTGTTAAAATGGATTTCATCTGCATTAAGAATGTCGCGTATTTTAGTTGAATTAATTTGTTCATTAAAGCTATGAAGGGAGCCTTCTATTGTTTGTTCAATTTTCTCATCATAGAATAATACTTTTGCTTCAGAATTTTTAAAGATGTATTCCACTTCTGGTGGAGCAAGCTTTGTATTAATAGGCATTATAGTAAGCCCTGCAAGCTGCACCCCATAGTAAACTGCCATAAATGCATCTGAGTTAAGCATAAATTGCGCTATAATATCCCCTTTTTTATAGCCCTGTTTTTGCAAGTACCCAGCAATTTTTTTGGCATTCTCATATAGCTCACTATATGTCCATTTATTCCCTTCAAAAACGATTGCTAGTTCATTAGGTTGATTCTTTGCGTGCTGTGCTAAAACATTTGTAATAAACATATAACTTCCCCCTTTTATTTATGAAATAAATCCTCATCCCCTAGCGGCTAAAGCTCTTTAATATTTCACTTTAAAATCTCTTTTGCAATAATCCCTTTCATAATTTCTGTTGTTCCGGCATATATCGCTGCAACTGGTATATCTCTGAAACGTCTTGCAATCTCGTATTCTTCCATATATCCATAACCTCCATGGAGCTGAAGACACTCACTTGCAACACGCTTTGCCATTTCACTAATCCACCACTTTGCCATCGATACCTCTTTTACAATCCTTTCCCCTGCAATATGCTTAGCTGCAAGAGAATTAATATAGTTGCGTCCTATATCAATCTCTGTCGCCATTTCTGCTAGTTTAAATTGTGTATTTTGGAAATTTGCTATTGTTTGATTAAAGGCTTTTCTGTTTTTAACGTAGTCCTTTGTTATACGAAACATTTCTTCTGCTTCAATTTGCACTTCAATGGCAACCAACAACCGTTCTTGCTGTAGTTTATCCATTAAATAGTAGAACCCTTTTCCTTCTTCTCCTAGTAAGTTTTGAGCAGGAACCTTTGCATCTTCAAAAATGAGTTCTCCTGTATCGGATGAATGCATACCTACTTTATTTAATTTTTTACCCCTTTTGAAGCCTGGTGTTCCATCTTCTACAACGATTAGACTAATGCCTCGATGTGCTGGACTAGCCTGTGGATCAGTTTTGCAAACAACTACTACATAGTCAGCATGAATGCCATTTGTTATAAAGGTTTTTTCTCCATTTAAGATATAAAAATCACCTTCAGGGCGAGCTGTTGTTTGAATACCTGCTAAATCAGATCCTGCACCTGGTTCAGTCATAGCAATTGCAGAAATATATTCTCCTGATATACTTTTTGGAAGCCATTTTTCTTTCTGCTCTTCCGTACCATACTGTTCTATATATGGTGTAACTATATCTGAATGCAGCACGATTCCACTTGCGGGCCCTGCACCAACCCGCTCTAACTCTTCCGCTAGAATCATAGAGTATCCAAAATCAAGCCCCATCCCACCATACTGTTCACTTACTTGTGGACATAAGAAACCATGCTCTCCAAGCTTAAGCCAAAATGACCTAGGGACATCCCGTTCTTGTTCCCACTGTTCAAAGTATGGATAGGCGTCTTTTTCTAGCATTTTTCGAAGTGATTTTCTAAACATCTTATGTTCCTCTGAAAAAATATCCCCAATCATATTTTTCTCCCCAATCAGATTGTAGAATTTTCTGAAAATATAATCATATTTTAACAAAGGATTCTTCAACTAAGCAACAAAACAAAGTGAAATACGTTCGTTTTCGAGGGTATTAAGTACATTAAAAAGAAAAAAACTCAATTGAGACATTTGTTCAATCGAGTTTAAAATCGCTTTATTAATGATATTGTAATTTCTGATCAATTAGAATTTGCTGTAATTGTTTAAGTTTGTTTATAACAATATTTGAAACGTCTGTTATTTCTTCCATAAATTTTTCAGCTAATTCCTTATCTTCAGCATGATAAGCTTCAACAGCTTTTTTTGCGATTATGTATACTTGTTCATGTAATTCCTCTAAATCCTGAAAAGCCTTCTCCGCACCTAATAATTCTTTGCCTTTTCCGTAGTACCACTCGCCTAATCTCGAAGTTTTAGGCGAACCAATATCGTCTGTAGTCATCTTTTCAAAGCCTAGAATTAGATTATAAATTTTCCATCTCCATAAAAGATGGTCAGTAATCGCAACCTCTATAATATCTTCTTGGCTTAATATGAAGTTTTTAGAAATGGTCTTTGTACGATAACCATCAATCATTTTACTTAATTGATAGATAGCAAGACCAACTTCAAATGTAATGGCTTTACTACGTTCTGCACTTTCTGCAATATTTTTGTTTCGTTCAGAAATAGAGGAGGATGACTGAGCTTGAATTTTGGCCGCTGTTACAATTTCATCAAAACGTTCACCTTGTATTTGTAATGCATTATTTAGCTCAAATAATGTTTTTGTAACTTGTGACGCTTCTCTAACGCTGCTATGCAAGTCGTTGGCTGATTGCTTTATTTGCTGGTCAATCTCACTTGTAATTTGCAATAGCTTCTCAATATCATCGTTTATTGATTGTACAGAATGCTTTGTATTGTCAGCTAAATTTCGAACCTCTTCAGCTACTACTGCAAACCCTTTCCCTGCTTCCCCAGCTCTGGCCGCCTCAATCGATGCATTAAGTGCTAATAGATTCGTCTGCTCTGCAATATCCTGAATGAAGGACATTAATTTTGAAACACTGTTTACCCGGTCTACTAAATGTTTCACATCCGTTTGGATTTTTTGTTGACCATCATCTGTATTTTGAAGAATTGTTGATACATGTTTTAAAGAGGATATATCGTGGTTTAATTGATTCAATGCTTGCTGAGTTTGCATTGCAACATCTCCCACTGATGCTGCAATTTCTTCAATACTTGCATCAAGTTCTTGCATAGCAACACTTGCTAATATTACTTCTTGCTGCTGTACTTCTTGGAATTGAACAAGCTCTTTTATTTGTTCAAGCTGTGTATTGTATTTAATAATTTCTCCCAGTCCATTTACTACTGAACCACCCTGTATTTCGATATAGGTTTCAACAATAATCTGGATATCAATTGTAACTAAACTATCATATGTAAGTAGTATATCCATCATTGTACGTTCATTTTTAGAAAAACTTTTTATAATAAGCGGAATAAATAATTGATTAATTAATGTATAAGCGGAAATCATCCAATTAGGTAAAACACCAATTTGAGCATGCGTATAAGCAATTTTCCGCCGTTTAAAAACATATTCAATTGATAATTCATCCTCGAATAAGCTAACAAAATGTCGATCCAAAGATACTTTTAAGCGTTCAACAGAAGAATAAGTAGTAATAATGTAATTTAACTCTGGAATCTCCAATAGTCGCTTGTAAAACATATCAAGTATATACTCTTTATTTTCATTGTAAAGTTTATGTAAAGAGCGTACAGAATCACGTCGAATTTTAGTTAAAGCTAGAAAATCCAATTTTTCTTTAAAGCGTTCGTTTGTTTCTATATCAGAAATTTGAGATTGTGAAAAGTATTCATAGTTTTGAAGCCTCTTATATTTTCCAAACATAAAATGACCCTCCTTAACAAGAAAATAAATGCTAAGTAAATTCTAATATACAAAAGTTAAAAACGGATTATAAAATATGTATATTTTGTCAATCTTTTAGGTAATTTCGGTGACAAAATACTATGTGCATGATGCTAATAGGGTGACTGCCCTGAAAGTTTATTCTGGACAGCCAACCTAAAGAAAATGATTAATTAAGTTGCTCTTACCATCCTCGGAAAAAAGGGCATCCAAAATAACTTTTTGGATGCCCCTTTTAAGACTTCTATCAGCTATGTTTCTTCTCATCTGGAGATTCTTTTCGAAATACCTCTGTAATGAGTTCATCATCTTCAGTTTTAACACGTTTATTTAACTCTTCAACAGGTATCGCATCAACAGTTTGCATATCTTCATGCAAATCAAAAAGACTAATATTTTCAGAATTCACCATATCAGGTTTATCCGTATAAGGTAAATCTGCGTATACATTCTTTGACTCCGGCAGAGAGTCCCAGTCTTTTTCCATACCAACACACTCCTTTATCATAGTGTGTGTAATGAAAGGTTAAATATGCAAAATTTAAAAACTCTCGGTTATGTCAACATATAATTTAATTGATCTGCAAAGCTTATATTCTTTGTACTCCACTTTCTTATTGGACAATCAATCACTTTATAAGGTAATCCCAATTTTTGAATAAATTCCGTAAATTTATTATCAAACCAAGGTGGACTCCAAGCTCCTGATCGGCAGATATGTATTGCTGATGTCTTAATGCCACTAGGTAAATTTTCAAACTGCAAATAATTAATATTAAAAATATTGTTTATTTGTTTAAAGTATTCAGGTTGTTCCTTTGTAAAAGGACTATAAATTATATGTGCTTTTTCAATATCTTGTTGTTTTAAAAGTTTACCGAGCCAATTTGCACAATTCACTTCAAATTCAAGAGATTGTAAGCCGCCATAGCCTAAATCAGAATGTGCATCAAAAAGATAAACCTCTCTGCAATGATATTTTTTTGCAATTTCATAAGATAATGTATGGGAATCTGAAACAATTACTTCTGTATTTTCACTAATTTGAAATACTTGTTTTATTTTATCCCAAAATTTTTCTATTTCATGTGAAAGCTGAAAAGACTTTTGTAGATTTTTCCCTTTTGCCTTCGCTTGAATATAGCGTTTATACCAGGCATCTATAATCGTTTTTTTATTTTCTACATATGAAACAATCCCTTGATTTTCTGTGGAAATAAAATAGTCCCAATCGATTGATAATAAACTGTTCCCCATTCATATCACCTCAAAAATCAATATGTAGTTTTATAAACACTCACTAGCCTCATGTGACTATATAGTAATATTAATATTTATGAATCTATGAATCAAATAATAAATCCCATTAATTGTAAAAGCAATTCCAGAAAAGCAAAATTTATAGAGTTGTTTTTGTTAAAATCAAATTAATAACAAAAGGGGAATTGATGTATGATGTAGCAATTATTGGAAGAGGTTCCGCTGGGGGAAGCGCTGCGATATACACTGCAAAAGCTGGTAAAAAAACTGTTTATTGACAGCAACCAAGGAGCAACAAAACTGGCAATGCTGTATAACCATTATGGTACTGCAGATTCTGATTTAGTTGAAACAGGTTTAAACCAAGCAAAAAATATGGCGCCGAACTTGTTGAAACAAAGGTAATGAACCTTTCAAAAACATCTATTAGAATCTGAAAATGGGGTAATTGAGGCAAAGCAAGCAATTTTAACAACAGGGTTTCTTACAGACCTAGCTGAAAGCATTGGACTTGCTACAAAACCCAGAACTGAACCACAAGTAAAAAAATTTTTGAAGTTGATGCATTAGGTAAAACAAATATTGAAGGCATTGGGCAGCAGATACGTGTGCTGGTGTAAGTGTACATACCATTATTACTGCTTGAGATGGAGCCAAAATAGCTATTAATTTAATTAGTGATTTAAACGGCGAACGCTATGTTGACCATGATGTACTGAAATAAAAATCATAATGCAAAGTAAATTAGCGTCTCTAAGTTAAAGAGACGCTGATTTCTTAATTTAATGGCGGTTGAATTTTTCTTTTTATTTCCTCAGAATTAGTGTCGCTAAATTGAGCTGTATTATGACCGCCTCTTTTCGCAAGCATTTCTAATACCTCTTTATAAGACAGTCCTGACTGTGCATTTTTTCGTTTAACTTCTTCTATATCAGTGCCAGCAACTGTAAATTGTTTTTTTCCTTGCTCCAATTTTAATTCCTCCCTTCATATTTATAGTTCCTAAAAAAATTTACATTATGAATTGGAATTATGTATAAATTCTTTTTAAAATACTCATTTTAAAAAAACGCCCCATAGAGAGGCGTTTTAAAAATTCATTATTTATTTTTTCCTTGCTCTGCTTGAGCATTTTGACGTCTTACTTCTTGGATATCAGTACCTGACACTGTTTGACCCGCAGAAGGTTGACTAAATGGTCTAGCAAATGGAGCACTTTCTTGTGCAATCTCTTCTCTTACCTTTTGGATGCTTGTACCCGAAGCTGTTTTACCAGCTGCTGGTTGATTTTGTTGACCAGCAAAAGGTTGTGCAAAAGGAGCACTCTCTTGTGCGATTTCTTCTCTTACTTTTTGAATGTTTGTACCAGAAGCTGTTTTACCAGCTGCTGGTTGGTTTTGTTGACCAGCAAAAGGTTGTGCGAATGGTGCACTCTCTTGTGCGATCTCTTCTCTTACTTTTTGAATGTTTGTACCAGAAGCTGTTTTACCAGCTGCTGGTTGGTTTTGTTGACCAGCAAAAGGTTGTGCGAATGGTGCACTCTCTTGTGCGATCTCTTCTCTTACCTTCTGGCTGTCTGTTCCAGAAGCTGTTTTGCCAGCTGCTGGTTGATTTTGTTGGCCAGCAAAAGGCTTTGCAAATGGAGCACTTTCTTGTGCGATTTCTTCTCTTACTCTCTGGATATTTGTACCAGAAGCAGTTGTACCGCCTACTGATTGACTAGAAAAACCTTGTCCATTACCAGCTTGTGCATTTTGTCGTTTTACTTCATTAATATCAGTTCCACTTTGAGTAAAGCGTTTACCATTATTCTGCATATCAAAAACACCTCCAAAAATGTTATGTCTTTATCATGCCTAAATAAAATAGAATTATGAGCAGAATTAATTTTTTTCTTAGGAATAATCAACAAACTGTTCACAAATTACATTTTCGATATATTATACAAGTAACAATTGTTGAAGGATTGATTAAATGAAATATGCATTTTTAGGGGATTTACATTCAAATATTGAAGATACTAAGGCTGTCTTAAATCACATTAAAGAAACTGCACCTAATGCCATTGTTTACGGTTTAGGCGATTTATATGAATGTAAAATAGGAAAGAAAAAAGCTCAAATGGTTTCAAATGTTCCGCTTAAAGAAGCTGCAATAGTTGAAGAGAAATTTGAAGAACTTTTAACGTTTCCTTCAATTAGAGGAAATCAGGAAGAACGGATAACACTTGTAACCGGAATCAAGCGGTTTGCTAATTTGCCCGAAAAAATAATGATTGAAGACGCTGCAATAATCCACGGTCACCAAATAAATTGGGACAAAAATTGGGAGCCTTCAGATACATCGTTAACAGACATTGATACGCCGCTTTTGTTCTTTGGTCATAGTCACAGAAGTGGCATCTATAGAAAAAACAAAAAACTTCCTATAAATATCCAATTTGGACAAGAGCTCCAGTTAGTAAAGAAAAAGTATTGGATTAATGTAGGTTCAGTAGTAGATCATCGGGAATGGTGTCTGTATGACAGCAACGCAAGAACAATTACTTTTATGAAGTCAATGTAATAAAGAGAAGATATTGAAACTCTTCCCTTGTTCCATTCAATACAGATATTTGCACGTATTGTCTGACTTTTTCCCACAAAGATCACTACAAACACTGCAAACTTTCAATAAGAAACAACTGTCAAATTAAAAAAGACTGTAGATTAGTCCAATTATGACTTTTCTACAGTCCCCTATCTTAAAGATACATTCTAATTAAAATACTCTGGATAAAAACCTTTTGCCAAAATTTCGATTGCTTCAGCAACACGTACTCCTTCAGAGGCTGCTGATAACGGCAATACGACAAAACGATTGTTTTTTGCAGCAGGAGTTGTACTTAAAGCTGGATCTGATTTAATAAAATTGATCTTTTCCTGTGCAGTTGTAGAACCATAATCAACTACTACAATCACTTCCGGTGCCTTATCAACTGCTTCTTCCTTTGAAACCGTTGTCCAGTTGCCTTCAATATCACCAAAAATATTGACTCCACCGGCTAATGTTATTAGTTCATTCATAAAATTTTGCGAAGCTGTAAAAATATCCGTTTCCCCACTATCAAATACAAGAACTGGCAGCTCCTTATCTACTTCTGGCAATTGCCCTGTAATCTCGGCTATATCTGTATTCATTTCTTCAATTAATTGCTCTCCGCGCTCCTCTACTCGAAAAATAGCCGCAATATTTCGAATATCATTATAAATATCTTCTAGTTTCGGTGCTACCATCGTTGAAGAGGTTTGTAAATATGAGTGGATACCTAGTTCAAGTAATTCTTCTTGTGATGCAATCGTTTTTTCATCAAATGCACTAGACCAGCCGCCGTATAAAAAATCCGGCTCTAAAGCAATTACTTGTTCCTTTGACGGATATTGATCAGAAATAACTGGTATTTTCTCATATGCTTCTTGTAATGGTTCGTAAATTTCATCATCTAAATAAGCTGTTCCAATCATTGAGTCTTCCAACCCTAAAGCAAGCATAATTTCTGTTACATGTTGATTTAATGAAATTGCTCTAGTAGGAGCTTCTGTGAATTCTTGGGTGAAACCGTTATTATCAATAACAATAACTTCTGATTTATCCTTTGATTGTCCACTAGATTGTTCATCCGTATTCTCTTTAGATTGTTGATTGGTTCCACATGCAGATAGTATTAGTAATAATATGAAAATAATTAAATGCCTTAATTTAAGATTCATTCACTTTCCCCTTCTCTTTATACTTTTTAGATACAAACTGCAAATATGGTTTATTTGTAAAAGGGTTTGTCATAATTTCTACATCTACATTAAATACATGTTTTAATTGTTCTACTGTCAGCACTTCCTCTGGAGATCCGAATGCACACAGCTTCCCTTTTTGTAAAAGGAGCAATTTATCACAATAAGTTGCGGCTAAATTTAAATCATGAATTGCCATAATAACTGTCATAGAACATTCACTAAGTAAATCCAATAAAGCAAATTGATGTTCAATATCTAAATGATTCGTTGGTTCATCTAAAATAAGGACATCTGTTTGTTGTGCCAATGCTCTAGCAACAATTACTCTTTTTTTCTCACCGCCTGAAAGACTGGAATAATTGCGATTTGCTAAGTGAAGCACATCAGCTTTTTTCATTGCATCTTCCACAATTTCCTCATCCGATTTTGAGTCCCGTTTTAATAGTTTTTTATGCGGAGTACGTCCCATAAAAACAAGTTCTTTTACAGTAAAATCAAAGGCAACAGAGGATTCTTGTGTAACTACTGCAACTTCCTTTGCAAATTGCTTCTCTCCAATTTCCCAAACGTCTTTTTCTCTTAACCATACTTGTCCATTTTGTGGTTTTATGTAACGATACAAAAGCTTTAACAATGTAGATTTCCCACTGCCATTTGGTCCAATCAACCCTATAAATTTCCCCTCAGGAAGAACTAATTGAATATTGTTTAAAATTTGTTTCTCTTGTAAGGAATAGTTAAGACTACTGATTTTATATAAATATTTAGTCATTTGTTCCAAAGGTATAACCTTCCTTCCTTAGCAGCCATATAAAGAATGGACCACCGCATAGAGCTGTTATAATCCCCAACGGCATTTCTTCTGGTGCAATAATGACACGTGAAAGTGTATCCGCCCATATCAAAAAAATGGCTCCTATTAATGCACTAGAAGGCAATACGTAACGATAATGTGAACCTACCAGTATTCGAACAATATGAGGAATAATTAATCCAACAAAACCTATCGTACCACTTACAGCAACAAGTACTCCCGTTAGTAATGAAACGCTGATAATTACAATTAATCGGAATTTTTCCAGTGAGATTCCTAATGTTGTTGCTGTTTCTTCCCCAAGAAGCAGCGCATTTAGTGAATTTGTAAAGCAGTAAAGAAATAGAAAAACCGCAATACAAACAAGGATTGGAATTTGTATATTAGACCATTTAGCACCAGCAAGGCTCCCCAACATCCAATGCATTACAGCCTTCATCCCCCCCGCATCTTTTGTCATTATTAAAATAAAGTTCGTTATTGCTGAAAAAATAAGTGAGATAGCAATGCCTGCCAATAATAAACGTATTATCGATGTCCTTCCTCCAACACGAGCTAACAAAAATACAATGAATACAGCTATAAGTGCACCAATGAAAGCCGCTAATGATAATGCCCAATTTCCCAAAAATGAAAATGCACCTAGTATGATAACAGCTGTTGCACCTACTGACGCCCCAGAGGAAACACCTAGAATATATGGATCTGCAATTGAGTTTTGTACAAGCGCCTGAATAGCTGCTCCACTAATAGACAATCCAGCACCTACTGCTATTGCCAATAAAATTCTTGGAAGACGGATTTCCCAAATAATTGTCGATTGTGCTATGGATGCCTCTGTAAGCGAATTAGTAAATCCTAACTTCCAACAGAGGACATCCCATATAATACTTGGCGAAATATTTACTGAACCTACTAATATTGCCCCTACAATGGATGCAAATGTAATAAGAATTAGCAATAATAGAAAAATAGAAAAGTGTTTTTTTATCATAATTTTTGCTCCCATGAATGACGTTAATGAATTAACTACTCTTCTTTAGGTAAATAAAAACATGTAAACAACGGAATGTTTACATGAGGAAGCAAAGAATATATTAATTACAATGCTTCCTATAATCCCGTAGGTACATTTCGTTCATTCGGCAGGTCTCCTGACTTTACTTCATAGCAAACAAATCCCTTCCCGCATATGCAGTGGATATGATTTATTGCTCAGTTTCACAGTGGCGGGTACCGTGGCGACTTTTCATCGCACTTCCCTTTTAAATAGTAAAAATACTATACCGATGAACAATATTATTTTATTTGACCTATAAATTTAGAAAGGAGACTTTTTCCTGCATACAAAAAAGCCTGAATTCCTCTAATGGGGAAAACAGGCTTGTGTACACATATACATAAGAATGTGAATAAACACAAACGTATTGTAAACTGACTCACCTATACTTCTCCCACCGAAAAGTTTAGTTTACATTATTAAGCAGGTTTCCTGACTTAGGCTTCTCTTTACTCTCACACCTTCCTCAAAAAGAGTGGTCCTGTGATTTTATCAGCCATTACAGTAGCGGGGGCTGTACTAGATTCTCACTAGTTTCCCTTTTACCTCAACATTATGAGCACTTAATAACGATATTCAATTAATCTTTAAAAATACCATACCACAGTTTTACACTAATAGAAATATTATTAAAAGAACAAATAGATATTATTGTAAGCGGTATAAGATACTAACTTATTCCCGTTTTCTCCTCTGTATACATTTTCTCTATGTTTTTATCATAAAATGGTGCATGTCCGATTGTAAGGAGAAGTGCATGTATTATTTAAAGAAAGGTTTCGCTATTATTGTTGGTAGCATTTTTTTAGCTATAGGAATAAATCTCTTTTTAACCCCTTATGAAATTTTAGACGGTGGTATCATTGGGCTTTCACTAATTTTGCACTATTTATTCAGACTAAAAATTGGCTTAATGATTATTGTACTAAGCATCCCAATCTTTATACTGGCATGGTTTAAATATAAAAATTATTTTTTTAATAGTCTTCACGGCTTACTTATTTCATCCGTTGTAATTGATATGTTTAAACCTCTGCGTTTTCTTATTCAAATGGAGCCTATATTTAGTGCAATAATTGGCGGTATATTTGTTGGCTTTGGGATTGGATTAATGCTTCGTTTTGAAACAAGTACGGGTGGAACGGATTTACTGGCTCAATTTATTTCTGATAAAACTTCTATAAATGTTGGATTCGTTATCTTTATTATTGATGCAATCGTTGTATTATTAGGAGGTGCCTTTATTTCTACCAATACTTTACTTCTTTCAATCGTTACCATTATCGCAGTTGGCATCACCACTAGCTTTATAACAAGAAATTCTTATACATAAAAGAAGCTAGCCCGATACAAATCCTGCATCGTATTTTTCACTAAAGGTGAATAGCAGAAAATTAATATAGGACAAGCCTCTAGAATTATTTAAATTAACTTTTCAAGTCTGGATTTTTTCATGAAAGAAAGTTTCGTTTCTGAAATAATAATTGCGCACAAAATTAAAATAGCTCCGATAATCATTCTAGGCGTTAATACTTCACCTAATAAAATAATGGAGAAAACCATGCCCCAGAAAGATTCCGTAGAAAGAATTATGGCCGTTTTCGTTTCACTCGTGAACTTTTGTGCAATTGTTTGGAAAAGATATGCAATGGTTGTAGAGAAAATACCTAAATAGAAAATAGATGAAACTGCCTCCAACTCCATTGAAAAATTCACTTCTCCTTTAAATAGAACAACAATGCATGCTAGTATTGCCGCAAAGAACATTTGAATAATGGTTAAAGTAATTGGATCTTCATCTTTCACATACTTCGCTGTATAGAAAATTTGATAAGCAAACCCAACGGCACAGCCCAAAGTAAGCAAGTCCCCTATGTTCACATCTGTTGAAAATTGAAGTGAAAGAAACCCAATCCCAACAATAGCAAGAATTGCTCCGGTTAGTTCAAACTTATCAATTTTTCTTTTGTATGCTAAAAATGCAATGAACGGTACAATCACAACATTGACTGCTGTTAAAAACGCATTCTTTGATGGGGTTGTATATTGAAGCCCAACCGTTTGCAATGCAAAGGCTACATATAATAAAGCCCCTAAAACAAATCCTTTTAAAATAATACTGCGATTTAAGCCTCTCAGTTTCTTATAAAAGATAATGCTTAATATAATAAAACCAACTAAAAACCGTCCTGCTAATACTTGATAGGGAGTATAGTACTCTAGTGAAACTGCACTAACAACAAATCCACTTCCCCATATAATTGCTGTAATACACAGCATGATTTCTCCAATATACTTTTTCATTGCTGCCTCCACATATATGTAATGATTAAAATCTGAATATTAATTATATAATATTTACATATATTTGAATATTTATTTTTATGTAAAGATCAGTATATTTAATCATTGTAGTAAAACAATAGCATAAGGGCTACTTTATCGAATCAATAAATCCTTGGATCATCAATTCAAAAGTCTTTTCAATACTAACTGGGAGTCCGAATGCAGCCTTTTGTTCTAATGTGGAAAAGCCATGAAGAATGCTTCTTAAAGCTCTTATCGCATGAATCTTATACTCTTCTGATAAGTTATAATCTGAAAAGCAGCTGCTTAATAAAGAAATTATTCGGCTGCTGGCTGCTTGCAGTTCATAATCATCTGGTTCAGGAGCACGCAAGATTAGTTCATATATCCCTGGATGTTCCCTTGCAAACTGAATATATGCATATGCAAAAGAAAAAATTGCTTCATTTTTGTTCTTCTCTCTCGATGCTTCTTCAATCTTTTCATAAAATAAAGTTAACCCATATAAGGACAGCTCACGCTTGATGCTATGAAGGCCTTCAATATGGTTAAACAAAGAAGGGGGACGAACATTTAATTTTCTAGCAATTGTGGCTAAAGTTAGGGAATCAACCCCTTCTTTATCTACCAATTCGGCTGCAGTTTCTATAATACGTTTCACATCTAATCCAACTCTTGGTGACATGTTACTCTTTCCTTTCCTACCGTTTCAACAAAATCTCTTCAGCTTCAATAATTGCCCGGGCTATATTTTTTTCAGGATTTTGTATTATTGTGCCATGTCCTGCCGCTAGTAAAGAAGGCTTTAATTCCAGAATTTTTTTAGCGCTTTGTATGGCTATTTCTTTATTCCATGTTGCAAATGCAGGGAATGGGAAACTCTTTACAATCTTGCCGCTTACTGCGATTTTCCCTCTTGTTTGAAAGGCATCACCAACTATGATATGACCTGTTTTTTGTGCATATAGTGAGATTGAGCCTGGTGTATGTCCAGGTGTTTCCACTACTTCAAGAGAACCAATTTTATCCCCTTCCATCAATAATCGATTGGGTTCTGTTATTATCCCTTTTGGAATCCCACCTTTAATCGGTGTTTGTGGTTCACTTTCATTTAATGAAACATCCCCTTTTAATAAGCGGCTATCACGAACAGAAATTGAAAAGCAGGCCTCTGGAAAGCTTTCTTTTAGCTTATCTAATGATCCAACATGATCACCGTGTGCATGTGTCAAAATGATATTTGTTAGCGGCTTGCCTATATTTTTAATAGCATCGACAATTCCTTTAAAACTAGCTGGCATACCCGTATCAATTAAAGTAATTTCATGTTGTTCCTCAAAAATATAGCAATTCACAGGAAAAAGCAGCGGCCATAAAGTTAACTGATACATTTCCCCATATTTTGAAACCTTCATTCTACCCATCCCCTTTAATATAATAAAAACTAATACCGTTAGTTTTTATTATAACTAATGGCATTAGTTTTTCAAGTGATATTATGGAAACTTTTTCTTAAGAAAAGTAAGTGGCTGCCTAGAAAGCAACATTTTCTAAAACAGCCTCTCCTCTTCACACTAGTATGCGTATCAAAATAGCGGACTTTTGTTAAACCCAGCCATTTACTACAACTTCTTTTCGTTTATTTTCATTACGTTTAATAATCACACTTATTTTCTGGTACCACTTAGTACATTCTTTTAAAATATCCTTATATTCATCTAAATCTTTTGGAATGGCTTGTTCGTTATCTAAAAAAATATATTCAATAATCGGATTCGATAAATCATCTACAACGAGCTGCAGCATAAGCTTTTTAACTTCCTTATTCGATTTTTCCTCTGATTTGTTTTCTGATTCCGCATCGTATCCTTTCACATGAACATCAATTTTGGAACCACCATCAATTAAAGACCAGCCGTGCACACCACCTTTAGAAGTAAGTGCTATATTATTGCCATCCTCTACAATCGCTACTTCATATAACTCATGAAATGCGTACTCTCTTGCTTCAAATTCCTCCTCAGTATCCTCTCTTTGGAGTATTCGAAAAGTATCAGAATGTTCGTCTATCAAAAGTGCTTGTAAGCAATCAGAAGATAAAATATAGCGAGTATGAGGATACTCTTCTATTTGTTCGATTGTGTCCTGCTGAATTTCTTCATTTCGCCTTTTCGATTCCTTATTTAACTCGTATAACCACCAGCCACCTAATGCAACAGCAACAAGAATAAAAATTGTTTTGCCAGTTTTGAATGCTAAATATAGATAAATAGCTTCTAAGAGTAATAGAAATAACTGCAACAATCCTCTCACCCCATTTTCATATATTCTTTTGGAAGTTTTCTAGTAGTTACTAAAAATACTATTCAAGAACTTCTTTTTTCATTCTCTTTTTAATAGAATTTAAAAATAAAAAAATAGAACCCTTTGAAGGATTCTTTATCTAAGTGATAATAAGGTTAGTTATATAAGTAAACTTGCAAGTTAGCTTGTTGATCAATTGTAGCCAATAATACATCCTGAATGCCAACTTGATGTGTTGATTGGAGTTCATTAACAATCCAATCTTCATTTTGTGAAATTTTGTTTAACTGATGATAATCGATTTTTCCCTCTTTAATAATAGCCACAGGAAGAGAATATGGTTGTTTTGGCAAATTCATATCTTTTGGAGTTAACGTTTGATTTTCAGGATAAAGAAAACTTGATATAGATCCGTCTGGTTCCCAAAATGCAAAAGCAACTTTTTCTATATCATCTACTTTTTCTTTCCTTAATTCTGAAAGTAAATAATCAATCGAAATTCTAGCTTTTGTTAAGTTTTTAGATAGAATTTTCCCATTCTTAATAAGTGGTATAGGTGTAGGTTCTATAAAATGTCTGAAGGAGATCCATTTTAAACTCAAGTAGATACATGCAATATACAATAAGATTAAGACCGACATTGTAATCATTGACCCACCCATCCCTAAACCTTCATCAGATAATGGATGGGCTATAATATTTCCAACAGTGATAGCCATAGCAAAATCAAGTAATCCAAGCTGAGAAATTGAACGTTGCCCCATAATTTTTGCTGCAAAAAATAAAAAAATAAACGCTACTACCGCTCTTAATATCCATTGAATTGCGTTTAGTGATTCTTGCCCATAAAGAAAATCCACAATGACACTCCTTCTAAAAGCTTTCTACTCTAAATTATTGTCACCTTTATTCCCACTATTATGCAAAGCATTAATAAATGGCGAACTAATACAAAAATTAATTAACCCTATTTTGAATTTGATTTAATTGAAATTTGTTCACTTTACTAACCTGTATAGGACTACAACCTTAAAGCTATACTTAAATTTAGTAAAAGTCGTTGAAAAGAGGGGTTAATTTGTCTGTTAATAATACACTTTCCATTTTTGCACTTGGCGGCATTAATGAAATCGGCAAGAATATGTATGTTATCGAATACGGGGACGATTTAGTTATCGTTGACTGTGGAGCAAAGTTTGCAGATGAAGCTTTGTTAGGAATCGATTTGATTATCCCTGATATTACTTATTTACAGCAAAATGAACATAAAATTCGTGGTTTAGTTGTTACCCACGGACATGAGGATCATATTGGAGGAATTCCTTACTTCTTAAAAAAATTAAATGTACCTATTTACGCTACTCGTTTTACTCTCGGTTTAATTGAATTAAAGCTAAAAGAACATAAGTTATTAAGAGAGTCTACATTAATCGAAATTCATTCTGAATCACAACTAGATTTTGGTGAAATTAAAGTTAATTTCTTTAGAACAAGTCATAGTATTCCAGATTGTTTAGGTATCGTCTTTAATACTCCCGAAGGAAATGTTGTTCATACAGGAGATTTCAAATTTGATTTAACTCCAGTAAATGATCAATATTCAGATATTCATAAAATGGCGAACATTGGTGAGGAAGGCGTGTTAGTTTTAATTTCTGAAAGTACGAATGCTGAACGACCTGGTTTAACCCCATCTGAACGGGAAGTCGGGTCACATATTGAGGAGGCATTTCTAAATGCTACTGGCAAAATTATTATTTCAACTTTCGCTTCCAACGTAAATCGCGTTCAGCAAATAGTTCATGCAACAATTAAATCAAATCGAAAACTCGCATTATTAGGCAGGAGTATGTTAAATGTTGTAAAAGTAGCAAGACAACGCGGTTATGTTGATATTCCTGATTGGCTGTTGATCGATGCTCGGGATGTTAAACAGCATCCCCCAGATCGTGTTGTCGTACTTTGTACAGGAAGCCAAGGTGAACCACTTGCCGCGCTTTCAAGATTATCGACGAATAACAATCGCGATGTAAAGGTTTTACAAGATGATACAGTCATTTTCGCTGCATCTCCTATTCCTGGAAACGAAAAGGACGTCTCCAAAATTGTAGATAATTTATTTCAGCTTGGCGCAAATGTTATTTATGGTTCATCTAAAATTACAGGAATGCATGTATCAGGTCACGGCTATCAGGAAGATTTAAAACTGATGCTCACATTAATGAAACCAAAATATTTTATTCCGATTCACGGTGAATATCGAATGCTTCATTTACATCGAATACTTGCTGAAACTGTTGGGGTGGAGAGAGAAAATACATTCATTATTCGAAATGGTGATGTGGTCGATGTTCAGCATGGTGAGGCTCGGCAAACTCGTAAAGTACAAGCTGGTGATACGTATGTAGATGGTGTTGGAGATGACGAAATTGGTGATATTGTATTGCGTGACCGCAGACAGCTTTCTGAAGAAGGGATGCTTGTCATCGTTTGTACGATAAACAAAGAAGATGGCAAAAGAATTTCTGAGCCAGATAGCATTTCACGTGGATTTGTTTATGCAAAAAATTCAGAAGAGCTTTTATTCAATATCAATGAAGTCGTTAAGGCAACTGTTGATCCCTTTAAGGATGCCAATGTTTTGGGTATGAAAAGGGCAATTAAAAAAGAGGTTGGACAATATGTATTTGAACAAACGAAGAAAAAACCAATGATTTTACCAATCATCATTCCGATTTAATCAATGGTGATGGAGGCATCCCCCATCGATTGCTAGTTGCACCAATCGGATTTTTACGAGAAGTTAATCCACCACCTTTACTTATTACTCTTTCTTAAATCTTAAGGTAGTGTCTTACTTCCCATTAAGGCTGGAGAAATAGAAAAATCATTCCATTATAAGAATACTTTTAAAAAGCAACGGGCATTATAGTAATGTTTTTAAATTTCACGAGTGCCTATCACTCTAATGAAAGGATGACTTCTAGTGGAAAAAGACCCTTCAAATCAAGGCAAAAATGAAACAAATATTGAAAACGATAATTCTCTAACGAACAGACAAGGTCACCCGATTACAAACAATCAAAACATACGTACTGTAGGAAATCGAGGTCCTGCTACACTTGAAAATTATGATTTTATTGAGAAAATCAGTCATTTCGACCGTGAAAAGGTTCCAGAACGTATCGTACATGCCCGCGGTGCCGGTGCTCATGGGTATTTTGAAGCCTATGGTACAGTAGGTGATGAACCTGTTTCAAAATATACTCGTGCAAAACTGTTCCAGGAAAAAGGGAAACAAACTCCTGTCTTTGTACGATTTTCTACTGTTGTTCATGGCTTGCACTCACCTGAAACTGTACGTGATCCACGTGGCTTTGCAGTAAAGTTTTATACTGAGGATGGCAACTGGGATTTAGTTGGAAACAACTTGAAAATCTTTTTCATTCGTGATGCAATGAAGTTTCCTGATATGATTCACGCATTCAGACCTGACCCAGTAACTAATATTCAAGATTCAAGACGTTTCTTTGACTTCTGTGCTAATTCACCAGAATCATTTCATATGGTGACACTCGTTTATTCACCATGGGGCATTCCGGCTAATTATCGCATGATGCAAGGTTCAGGGGTAAATACCTATAAATGGGTAAACCAAGAAGGAAAAGCTGTTCTTGTAAAATATCATTGGGAGCCAAAACAAGGAATTAAAAACTTAACAGTTAAAGAGGCAGAAGCAATTCAAGCTAAAAACTTTAACCATGCAACACAGGACCTATATGAGGCAATAGAACGCGGGGATTATCCTGAATGGGAACTATTTGTGCAAATTATGGAGGATGGCCCTCACCCAGAGCTAGATTTTGACCCATTAGATGACACAAAACTATGGCCAAACGATAAATTCCCATGGTTGCCTGTTGGACGCATGGTGTTAAATAAAAACCCTGAAAACTACTTTAATGAAGTAGAGCAAGTAGCATTCGGGACAGGCGTTCTTGTAGATGGTTTAGACTTTTCAGATGATAAAATGCTGCAAGGACGTACTTTCTCCTATTCGGATACACAACGATATCGAGTTGGGGCGAACTATTTACAGCTTCCGATTAATGCTGCAAAAAAACGAGTTGCTACAAATCAGGAAGGCGGTCAACTTCGCTATTACAACGATAAGGCGCCAGGTCAAAACCTACATGTTAACTATGAACCATCGAGCATGGGCGGGTTAACAGAAGCTGAGCAAACTGGTAAAGAATATACACCACATGTTGAAGGTAATTTAGTTCGTGAATCCATTGATCGTAATGACAATACAAAGCAAGCTGGCGAAACTTATCGCAGCTTTGAACAATGGGAAAAAGATGAGCTCATCAATAACCTAGTTAACGACTTGGCTCTCTGTCCAAAAGTAATTCAGGATAAGATGATGGCCCTTGCCGATGAAGCAGATGAAGAATATGGACGCCGACTAAGAGAAGGATTAGCTGAAAAGGCAAAGACCATGAACAATAAAGAAGAATTTGGTCAAGATTTCAATCCGCATCCATTAGGTGCAAAAGAAGCAAGTCAAGCTGTAGACGATGCTGTCAACAAAGGACATGACGCAGATCCTTATTAATTAAAAACGCGTAAATATCAGTTAAACCTGCGTAAAAACTCAGCAGTAAAACCTTGTAAAAATGAAATTACACTGTAAAAGAGTACAATTCAATTTTTATGAATTGTACTCTTTTTCTTTCACAAGGTTTTAAATTATGATGACGTCACTTGGCCACCATTTACGTGAAGCGTTTGCCCAGTGACAAAGCGGGAATCATCAGATGCAAGGTAAACATAAGTTGGGGCTAATTCAAATGGCTGACCTTGGCGTTGCATCGGGTTGTCAGCAATTGTTACAGCATCAGCAGAGAAACTAGAAGGAATTAGTGGAGTCCATATTCTCCCAGGGGCCACTGCGTTAACCCTTATGCCTTTACTTATTAGGTTATTTGCTAATGCGCGTGTAAAGCCGACATTCGCTGCTTTTGTTGCTGTATAATCAATTAATTCTTTATTTCCATAATACGCCACTACTGATGCTGTGTTTATTATTGAACTACCTGTGTTTAAGTATGGCAGCGCTGCTCTTGTTGTATAGAAATGCGAATATATATTGACCTTAAAAGTATCATCGAATTGTTCATCTGTAATATCGAGTAGGCTTAATTGCTGAAACTGAATTCCTACATGATTACATAGTATATTTAGCTTTCCGAATGTTTGAATTGTATTTTCAACAATTTTTTTGCACTGTTCTTTATTCCTTAAATCACCTGGCAACAATAAACATCGCTGACCTAGTTCTTCAACTCTTGTTTTCGTTCGATTGGCATCCTCATGCTCGTCTAAATAAGCAATCGAAATATCCGCACCCTCTTTAGCAAAAGCAATTGCTACTGCGGCACCAATTCCACTGTCCCCGCCTGTAATTAAGGCAACTTTTCCTTTCAGTTTTCCGGAACCTTTATAATTTGGATTTTCTATAATTGGTCTTGGAACCATTAGTCCTTCTATACCTGGTTGTCGGTATTGTCTTTGCTCAGGTACTGTAACTGGAACTTCTTCAAACTGAGTAATTTTCCCATAGTTAGGGTTTAAAGGATACTGTTGACTATTTGATTCCTCTATCCCTTTCTTAAAGTGACTTTCCATAAAATCCTCCTAATAAGATCAGTACTAAAACATCTTATGTATACTAGGCTATTATGGTGCATATACAGAAAGTTACCTAAAAGAAGAAGTATGAATAAGATAGGATTAAAAGATTTAAGGAGGAATCAGTATTCAAGTTTATCAATCTTGTCCTGGGGTAAATCTTCTATTAATTCCCTACTCTAATGAAAAAGTAATGCTTAAATATGCAAATAACAGAAAACCTTTAAGAATGCCTAAAATAAGCACGAGGCCTCCATTCTATACAAATCCAAGATGTCAATGGTACTATCCAAACTTTTAATATTAAGATTTTGGGCTGTCCAGAAAATAGATTTTTCTAAGCAGCCCATCATTTTAAGTACGTACAATATCAACAATAGTCGTCGCAATAAAATATGTAATAATTGAAATTAATGCACCTTTCCATCCAAACAGTATAAAGGCAAATAAAAAAATAAAAATATTAATGGCAAAAATTGATTCCCCAACAGTATAAGACGTTTTATCAGAGATTAGTAACGCCAATACATCTGTCCCATCCAAAGCCCCGCCATTACGAATGACGATTCCTATTCCCATTCCTAACAATAAAGCACCAATAAAAATTAATAATATTGAATTCCCTTTAAGAAACGGTGGGAATACTTCTAAAATACCTGTAGAAATTGTTAATACAGTAATTCCTAATGATGTAGTAAAAGCAAAGCGTTTTCCTAAAAATATGTAGCCTAATAAAACAAATGGAATATTTAAAATAAATAACAAAACACTTAGTGAATACCCTAGAATTTCTGATAGTATCATCGAAACTCCCGTAATTCCTCCATCAATCAAACCATTTGGGATTAATATTACTTCAAGACTAATAGCTGCCATTATTGCACCGGAAATTATCCATGGTATTTTCATGAGGAGATCTAAAAAGTAAATTTTATATGAATTTTTAAATTTCAATTAAACTCTCCTTATTGTTAAATAAGATGTATTGGCTAAAATTTTTGATAATTGTCCCAATACAAATAACTATGAGTAATGAATGAAAATGATACGTAAAGTTTTAATATGTAGAAAATTTTATATAGAGGAATCAAAAACTTAATAATTGATCAAACTCAATCGCAAATAAAAAATGTACACTACTAAAGCATAATTTAGTAATGTACATTTTTTAATATCGTATTATTAAATAAATTGTCACTATATGCGCTTTTCAAAAGCAAACTGAACTATTACCTACAAGGCCTTTTTGTAATTTCGTTTACCGTCATACGTATAAAGTACAGGTCTTGATTCCACATATGTTTCCATATGAACAGGGCGACCCCAAAGCTGATAAATATATGGTAAAACATGCTCCAAATAGTGAGGATCAAGCTCCATCCCCTCATATCCATGCTTCAAAAATAACTCGCCATTTCGTAAATAATCCCCATTTTCTACCACTATATATGGAAATCCGCCATTTACCCTCATTGAAACGAGCTGATCCCGAACATGTTCATAATCTTTATCAGTAATTTTATATTCCGATCCTTTTTTCTCAAATAAATATAAGTCTTCTTGGTCCACCAATTCCTTTGTTAAATAGTTTCGAATAAAGGAAATATCCGATTCTATTTCACGTACCTCAAATATTTTTTCGCGGCCAGAATTCGGTTTTATTCCAAGCCTCTTCATTTCTTCTGTCGGGTTATTATAGCGTTTTTCGATATCTTCAAAAATTTTCAATCCTAGATAATAGGGATTAATGGATGTTTTTGACGGCTGCACTACCCCTGCGTTCAGCTTCGCATATTCAATCGTTTCTTCAGTCGTTAAGTTTAACTCCCTCATAATTCTTTGATGCCAGTATGAAGCCCAGCCATCCTATCGCATAGGTGTTTTTTATTTGATGAGTACAAAATTCGCTTGTGAACTGAACTGCTAAAGTCATTATACGTAAACAATACCGCAACTAGATTCTTTTATTCTCCATCCTTGTTTACAGGTCCACAACAACTTGGCCGTTCACATAAGTATTTCCCGCCTGTTTTCGACTGCAAGTGGATCAGAAGGGAGAGTCTGGGTTCCTTAGGAGCTAAAATAGTTTTGCAATAAATCATTTCCTATTCTTCCCCTCCATTTACAAAGATAAAATTATGCTAGTAATATTACTTACATAACATATCAAGTCTAAAATTACAGGACTGATGTTACAAAGGTAATATTACTGGTGCCAAGTAACCGAGGTAAGTTTACAAAAGTAACCTAAGAACCGAGATACCATTTTTTATTCTATTTCCAAATTCTAAAAACCCTTTAGAGACGATATATCAGCCTTCTTGCTCTCGGTTTTTGGATAGGCATTCGATCGAAACACTATACAAAAACCGAGAAGAATATGAATCTCTAGCCATAAAACCGAGAAAAGAAACCTTGATATAAAATAAAAAACTAGAGCCAATAAATAACGGGTTCGGTTGATGCGGAAAAAATACTAAATAATATGTAAATAACACACCAATTAGCATACAATTTAACATTATATTAGCAATGTAGATGGTAAGCAAAAACGCCCAGTAGTTTTAATCTGAGCGTTTTTCGTATAAATTACTATTCTTCTTCAACTAAATAAATGTTAGTTGAAGAAGAATAGAGACGCTTATTCCACAATCGCGATTGTGGAATAGTTAAAATACGTTTGAGCTGCAAATAATACCCTTTAATGTTTTGCTAATCATCCGTTCTATAAGAAAAGTTATGCCCATCACGCCAACCACTTCAAATTACCCTGCAAAAATTAATGTAACCCAAGCCCTGCTACCTCCCAGTCCTTATGTGTAATGAGCTTTAAGCCTAAAATACAGACTAAAAGTAAGGCGAGAAACAGCATTTTCGTCCAGTTAAACGCATCACCAAATACGAGTTTCCCACAATCACCGTTCCGCCGTCCTCATACCTATAAAGCTTGCATAAACCGTCGTTGCCGTTTGAGTAAGTCCTAACTAACATCTTAAATGGAGAATTCATATAATCCATAACATTGATTCTATTTTGAAATGCTTAAATTTTTTCCAATTTGAAAAGTGTTTATTGATTTCGTATATGCAGTCTCTTCTTTCTCCCACCATTCCTTCAATTCCGATCTTCGGTAAATTGTAACATGTTGCCACCTTCACCAAAAGTTAGGGGTGTAATAAAAGGGAAATTTGAAGCGGTAATTTGAGTTTATAAGTTAGACTATCAACAATCATAGATTTAAATCTGTGACTGCTTGAACAACTTCGGTTTATACCTTTGGATTATCAAAAAAATAAAACCCTACTTACCTTCTTGTAACAGGATGCTGCTCAGCATTATTAAATCTTTGAGGTTTAATAATATTTATTTTATTTTTTGAATGTATAAATTATTAATATTTAAAACACGATTTACAAAATTTGTATAATATGGTAAGTTTATGTTGCTGTATTAAAAATACAAAAGGAGCATTCCTGTTAGAAGGATTTTCAGGGTCTTGAAATAAAAAAAGCCCTCTAGTATGATGCATGAGTGTCAACAGCCATTGACCCATCATCACACAGGAGGACTCCGTCTATGAAT
>NZ_RXNR01000017.1 GCF_003966145.1 Lysinibacillus telephonicus | reverse complement strand
TGGTAGACATGATTGGCCCGTCTTATCGAATATTAGATACAAAAGAATGGATGGAAAATAGTCAGGTTTAGTGGCTCAGTTTTTAATTAATAAATGGCTCAATTTTTACTTGCGAAATACACACACCAACATTCCACTGCACCATGTCATCAATAGAACTATGCTCTAAGAGAACTTCATAAGGAGTTTTCCCTTGCTTAACTCCATTCTTCAATAGTAGTCTAAGGTCACCTTCTGCATATTCTGTATTCCGCTTCGCCTTTTTTACTTCGGGCATTGTCGGTACGACTTTTGTGTCATTATTTTGGGATTTCTCGTTATTCTTGGCTTTTAACGGCTTACGGGGGTGTTCATTAGCCGACTGAATTGTTGCACTCTCAATCCTTCTTATATCTTCATATTTTGCTATCTTATAAGGGTTGCCTGAACGTATTGCATTCAGCATCTCCCTCATCAATTTGAACTTTTCGTTGGCAACATTTCGCATAAGTTCAACAGTTAATTCTTCTTTACCCGTCGATATTGCTTTCTGCTGAGAATAAACAAATATCTTTACAATCAAATCGGAAATCCCTTGGGTTTCATCATAGATAACTTTTGAAAACTCCTCAGTTAGCTTAGCAGGCTTCTTTATCCACTGATACCTCCATATGGATTCCAATAGAAACTTAAATTCATTATCATAATCCATGTTGTTGAAAATAATCTCCGAATTCCCTGTTAACCTTCTGGCTATTCTCAATTCATCGCCAAATAAGCCATAAGCTCCAGGAGTCCCAATTATCGCCAGATTGACTCCAGAGTTTATTAGGTTAACAAAAAAATTCATAATTTGATCCGCTCCACGCCCTTTAATATTCTGGGTTTCATCAATTATTAGTAACCCAAGCCCAATATTCTGAGCAAGTTGTCCAATTAGAGGCAACATCATATCGACTGACGCATTTCGAGAAACATATTTTTTATAATTGTTCGTGCCAAGCAACTCGTCTACTCTCATAAAGAACTGTAGACACAAAGCCTTTAATGATGACGTAGATGGTGCATCTAACTTTATCCAGACAAGTTGGATTTGATTAAAATGCTGACCCCTATACTCGTTATGAATAACAACCTGTGGAATATTGCTTAACACCCGACCAACCGATGTCGTCTTCCCCATGCCCGATAGTCCAATCAAAGTTCCACATCCCGCTGTCGTACGGAAGTTTTGTCTACTATTAATATCAAATATACGGTTGATGATTTGCTTTCCAGTCTCATGTAAATAGCGTTTATAAGCTGGATCAAATGGATTTCTCGCTAAATAACCTTGTATTAAAAGATTGTTTATCATGTCCCAAATCTCCAAGTGAATGGGGAGTGGCTGAAAAAACTGGTATAGCCTGCTGATCATTTGTAAGCGATAAACGGATTCCATTTGTCTTTCTTGCTCATCAAATGATGGATTCATTGCAAGCTTTTTTATAATTGTTGACTTATCCGCTAATGGTGGCAAAGCTTGTATAAAAGGATTTTGATTAAACTCATCAAGTGGATATTCAGTATAACTTGCCTGTATTGCTTCCATCCCGTTTGGAAGAAAAATTTCCTGCACCAATTCGTATCACACCTCATTCCTATCTCTTAAACTTCTAAACAATGACAATCCATCCCCACCGTTATTTTCAACCAAGATCTCCTCAGATGGCGTAATATATTCCTCTTTTTCCTTTTTCAATCGCTCACGCTGTAACTCTCTTTCCATGCGTTGATTTTCTTTTATCCCTTTCAACTTTTTTGTTTTACTTATACTGCTGTCATGCTCTGCCTCCGTTTTTCTTTTACCTTCTGCTACGATTTCTTCTATGTCAGTAAACAGTTTTACTTTCTTTTGAAGCTCCCTCTCTTTGCTTTTCTCATCCAATTCTTTTTCAAATTCAATGATTTTTTCAATCTCATCAATACTCTTCCCGTAGTATTTTGATAAGTGGTCAAGAAGCTTTAAGGTATGGAGATTTCCTTCTTCATTTATCATGTAAATCTCAGTTAGATCTCTGGCATCAAACTTAATTTTCACACGTTTGCTTCCATTATTTCTGGCTGATTCAAACCAGTTATTTTGTAAACTATATTCAGATGCATATAGTAGCTTCTTGTATCTTAGTCCTTGAGGCGTAATGGTTGCCGTATCAGACTGCAATAAATTTATCTTGATAACTTCTTCGGGTAACTTCCTCAACTGACCTTTCTGATGTCTTAATCCAAATCTCCATATTTCTCTTGGAATTTTTTCAACTCCTGCTTCCAACATTTCTTCGGTCAATTCATAATCTTGTAGAACGTGATGATTATTATGGAAAAGGATTAACTTAATAATGATTGCCGTCAATTCGTCAATTGTTAGATTTGCTTTTAGCCTTAAGTCACTTTCTCCACGTTCACGAACTCTTTTTCCACTTATTGAAGCACCATCTACATGCGGAGCCAGTTGCATTTGGATTTGATTCAAAGCTTGTTCAACAACTCCTTTTAGTTCAGGGCGGTAGCTTGGGCTATTTTGTATTGAAATTCCCAATCCTTCAATTGCACTTTCGATTTGACTACCATTTAATTCTCCTCGATCCGTAAAGATTCTATTAGGAATACAAGCTACATCCCATTCATCATCATCTATCTCAATTCCATATCTTGCACAAAACTGTTTTTTTGATGTCATGCTGTTTTGCAAAGCAACCATTGCCCCACTATAAGCATTTAATGATTCAAACGATAGATTGAATCCGACTATTAATCGTGAATAGACATCTACTACAAGGTGTAACAATGGTTTCCCCACAAGGATGTTCCTGTTTACACTGGATACGCAAGTCACATTAAGGGGTGTTGAATCTGTCTGCCATAATGTAGCTGGCCCTAACCCTGCATCTTGAGATGAATTTCCAATAATCGCTCTGTGTTTCTGATGGTACACCCTTGAGCCATGTCGCTTTGAAACTTCATGTTTAAGTTGATTAAAAGCTCTGTACCAATAATAAAATTGATGATAGGTCGGGATATCTGCTTTCAAAATTGGAATAATCACACCGTTTTGTTCTTCCTTTTCAATCGTGAAAAAGTCTTTTATCATCAGCTCATATGCTGTTTTTAATGTATTTTGCTTTTCGTTGTAAAAATAGCGATTGAGACTGATCATGAAAATTTTCTTCATTTTTTCATCTACATTGACCCCTTTTTTGATACCATACTTTCGAGGTCTTCCCCTTTTCACTTCACTAACTTTTTTATCTCGACCTTTTGCTCCACAATTATAAAAATTGGGAAGCAAAGCATTACGAACCTTTCCTCCTTTCCAATACTTAATTAAATAATCCTTTATAGTATTTTTACTCACTTGAAAAACGGAAACCGAATGATTAATCACCTTCTGCCGATATTTACGAAGATAGATTTGTTCTTCGTGTTCAACTTGTTGAAGTACATAGGTAATGATTTCATATGCACGATCTCTTCGTTGCTTTTCAGCACCGCTCAAATCCTCTTCATAAACATGTCTAAAATACGGGTCTTCTTTTAACAAAGTAACTTCTCCATCAGCCATAGCGACAAATATATCTTCTTTATTAATAGTATATGGCCATCTACTCCCCTCATCCATAGCAATTACATATATAATAGAAGAAAATCGGTTTACAAATACAATTCGGATGATTTCTCCATCCTTGTTTCGTAGCAACATATTCTCCACTAACTCCATACATGCTCCTCCATTTCCATTAGAGTTAGGTTCTTAACCGTTTCCGAAAGGTCTATTAATTGATTCAAATTTATTCGAATATCTTTTTTCGCTATTAAATATCGGAATAGGAATAAACCAGTTCCCTTTGGTAACCCCTCTGTTTTATCAAATTGTCTTAAAACGTTTCTAACTGGCAAATGATCATTATTAAACAGTTCGCTTAATAAATGAGTAGATAATAAATCTTTATCAAATTCTTCTTCGTTACCTTCCAGTAAGGTTTCTCTGATCCATTCAAGATTTTTTGCAAGTATACGTGGCAATTGCTTTTCCGTAATCACTTTCCACTCAATTCCTTTTTCGCTCCAGTATCGCCTTTCAATTTCAAGCTTCTCCCATGTGATTTTCCTTTTTAGCTCGGATGTATTTTTTACAGTGCGGGCAATTAATCTCTCTTTACCTTTTTCATCTCTTAGCGTCAGCAAAAAATTGGTTATAATAACGAATGGTTCATTTGTGTCTTTGTCTCGATATTTGTCAAATCTTAAATCATCAATATTTATCGTTTCCATCACATCAAGCAATGGGTAAGTTTCACGAATATCAATCACACTTGAATGATATTCGAATAGTAAAAATGCTCTGTACTGTATGTCCGACTGCAAATGGAAAATTCGTGGAATTTTTATTCCCTTTATACGTGTAGCTCTACCCAAAGATGAATAATCAGATGTTTTTGTCCAAGGGATGTAATTGATTCCAATCCCCTGTCCCCTCCCCTCCTTAAGGTATTTTTGTACTTTCATACTTGTTGAATAATATGATGAAACCATTGCTACCCCTTCCATACCAGAGGGCAAAATAAAAACCACAATTTCATATAGTCAACGCCCTCTGTTTTTTTGAGGATTTGACTAAGAAATCGTGATTTCCATCTCAATATTTGATTTTTGCTTATGCAATCCATTTTCCTCCTATTTCGCAACAACAATCACACTCACTACAGATTCACTTGAAGATAAATATTATCCAAGTCCTCTTGAAGAAGCCCCAAATACCTTTTTGTTTCTGCTATTGAACGGTGATTGAGTGCAATTGAAATATAGTCTAATGAAATTCCGCTTTTGAAAGCCCAGTACCCCCATGTCTTTCGCATCCCATGAGTACCGAAAGATTCCTCTACACCAACCATATCGCACGCTTGATTTAACATCATGACAGCGTACTGACGGGAAATTGGCTTGTTTTTGCCGACCCTGCTAACAAACAAGTAATCGTCTGGACATCCATCATATTCAGCCATATACTCTTTAATTGCTTTTTTTAAGTTTGGTGTGACTGGAAACCGTTTGTATTTGCCCGTTTTCTTTTCATTTAATTCGATAAACTCTGCAGGCTTCTTTCCATCCCATACATGATTAACTTTCAAGCTTAGGATATCGCTGATGCGAAGTGCGGATGTAATACCAACCATAAATAGTAGATAATCTCGTTTGTTTTTTCCTCGAAGATAACCTTTGACAGCTTCCAGTTGCTTTTTGCATCGGATTGGATTGACAACGTTCATTTCTATCACCTCCCTCTCAAGAGTTGACACAATTATTATAAACTGGACTTTCAGTAAAGTCCAACACCTACAGGAGAAAGGTGATTTTTAAGAATGCTAATTTAACAGCATTCCTTAGTTTACAAAACCCGATTTTGTAAAGTAGATTTACCCTTTACCCTTTTGAATTTCTCTTTATATATCTTCATCAGTCACCTAATGGGTTTTAACGTATCTTGCGGTAAACAATACAAAATACTCTCAATTACAAAATCCCCATAAAAAAACAACGTAACCAATTTTAAGGTGTACGTTGTCTTTCTGTTAAATATATAAGGATTTTTCATTCCAGTCTACTTCATTCATATTATTTTTAAATGCATACATTAAGAGGTCTTCAGTTCCCAACGTAGAATCGAATATCTCTTTATCACAGTAAGAACAATAAAAATGAGGGATGTTCTTGATTATAATTTTACGTGGTCCAATAAAAAACTCACTATTTCCTTCTCGCCTTTTGGCGGTATTTCCGCAGGAGCAAGTTGTTTTCACTCTATAATCATTTTTTTCGGGAGCCAAGATCATAATCCCACCTCTTTCGTAATTATTCTTAGTATATGCAAATAAAAAGTTATTTATAATATTGTTATCACACTAATCGTCTGTTCATTTAATATTACCAGAACAAGTCTTCCTTTACCAGTATCCTTGCTTCCTGAAATGACAAGAGCAAGGTTCGGGTGAAGATGTTTAACTTTCTCACTATTTTCAGGATGATGATGATCGACGTTTAGTCGAACGCCAGTTACCCTTGAAGCAGATAGAACACATTCTCGGACTTCCTCACTGTTATTCCACCCTCTTTTTTCTGGATGGCCATCATCTAACAAAGCATCATATACAAGTCGCTCTAATACATGTTTTTCAAAATCAATAAAAGGGCCTTTTTTCAATATCTGTACTAAATTATCTCGGATCTCTATCAATCTATCTTTACTGAGGGTTATAGGGATTCCCATTGGGACGCCGTTTCCAGACGTTCTGTTTAATATCTCCTCATCAGACATTAAGGATACTTTGAGCGATACCATTTTGGTTTCAGCATCACTTAACAGGATCACTTCTTCTTGATCTCTATTCCAAATATACTGTGTACCATCATTTGATACAAATATTTCAACTTCCCTCATTAAAACGTCTCTCTTTCCCATTAATATTGCCGTTACTATTTACCCAATTATACCATAGTTATGTATTCTATTCACTTGCCTTATTGTTTTAATTTGTCTACGCATACATAATTCTTAGTTATGAAGAGAGTTTTAGATTTCAGCAGACGGAAGAAATACAGGTTGAAGTCCCTTGGAAACAAAATAAGCAACTTTAAACTGTATACATAACTTTTTTTGACTTAATTTGTCGAAGATTTCTTTAAAGAAGTAACTTTTGATTCATGTCGATTGTTGACGGCTGGTAACAATCAATTGCTAAAACTTTCTGCAAATAATTAGTGTAGAATAAACTTAGATAAATAATCGGAGGTTGATAATTTTGAATGATGAGAAATTCAAGCATATCTATCAAAGAAATACACTAATCCAAGAGTGATAGGTGATGCGATTTCCAGATGTAAAAGAGTTGCTAAATACGAAGGGGATTTTGGACAGTCACTTTAATAAGGTTCAGGGGAAGTCTCTGCTTGACCGACTCTCTTACAGTAAAAAAGAGGCTGAGTTACAAATCGAACCAATACATACGATTGATATAAAAGACACAAAAGGTTACGTCTCGGTTTACGAAGGAGCGTTATCTCTGTACCGAGTAGTTGAGTTATATTTTGATTATAAGACAAGAAATATCTACTAAAATGTTAATTAGTAGATACACTGTTTGAATAATGAGAGGTAGTTCCTATGAATATTTATCAAATGACAGAGAAAATAAATAACAATGCGGATTTTATCGTTAATAGCCTTGATGAAGAATCTGTAGCTGTATATATTTTCTTATATTATGAATTCCTAAAAAGCGATGTCACCATCAACCCTGTTTTCCAATTTGTTTTTCGCTCGTTTTATAGGTTGGATAATGCTGGATTAACAACAGAATTTAAAACGGAATATTTCAAATTAATGCAACAATATCGAAATGAAGCTACAATTGATACAGTAGAAATTGTAAACAAATTATATAGTTGCAAAAGACGAAAAGGTGATCATAGTATCTAATTCTCATTTACTACTATATTGATTAATATGATTGTATCAACATATCCGATTTATGATTCCGAAGTAGCAAGAGTATTTCAATTCCAAACCTACCATTTAAAAGACATTGAAAAGAAAGTTGCTCGATACCTACAACATCAGGATATTATTATCCAAACATTTAGCCAAATCATTGAGGAAAACCTATTGGAAAAACCTATTGCTCAATTTGATTCAAGATTTAAAAATTACAAATTACTGTTAACTAAGAAACTTGATTTTATTTTTTGGTCCTACGGCAAATTACTGAAGTTCAAGTCATAGCTATCCTTGTTTACTTGCTAACTTCATTGAACTTTCGGTCTTTAATATATCTATACAGTTTAAAACCTAACCAATTTGCTTTTTTCAAAATCAATTTATCCTAAATTCTTTAAGAAAGGTGATTATTTTGAATTCTATTCAAGAAAAACGAAAAGAAATTAGTAGTGTTATAGAATCTCATCGCAATTGCCAAGTTATTATTAGCAATGAAGAAAAACAGATTTATAATATTGTAAGCACATCGGGACTTTCTTGGAAAGAAAGATCAGATAAGTGGGGAAAAATATTCGTGGGAACTGATCGTTTGCGAATAGATTTAGATTATCCTGTCAGTTTATTTACTGAAGAAGAGCTGAAAAAATTTACTCAACTTCCTTTAAAAAAGGAGATATCGAATAAGAATAGTTATTCACATATCAATCCAACTGTTGGGGATACAAAGCATGATGTAGTCCGTATTATTCTTTATGAGGACAAGCTACTGCAGTATGACTTTACATCGCCATCGTTTCGTGCAATGCTTCAAAAAATTATTAATGCAAATATGCTGTGACTATGTAATGTGCTTTTCTTGCAATCGCAAGCTGAAGCACATTTTTTTTCAATAAATTTATAGTTGTAACTGTTTCAGTTTTTCTAATCTTTGCAACTGGGTTTTTCCTTTCTATATTTTCCAAAGTAATGATTTGTAAGTTTTATAACTTGATCTGCATAGTAATCAATATTGAATCCATTGAATTCATCTATCCTCTTTTTATCGCAAAGCTTGTACACCTGCTTTAGAAGCAATTCAAGCTCCAGTTTTGCTTCATTCAAACTTTTAAACTTCATCTTGATATTTTGCTGAACGATAGCATGAGTTATTTTTTTCGTTATTCGCACTACTCGCTTCCGTAATTGTATTGCTTCGGTTTCCTCAATATTTTCACCATCTTCCTCTACAGTTCGGTACACTTCATGAGCTAAGTCAAGGGAACGCTGATACAATGCATTTTTTCGGAAATCTGGAACCCACATTAAGATGCTTCCTCTTTTAGAATCTTTTCTATTCTATTAATCATGGCAATGAGCATTTTGAATATTTCTTCCGCCTCATTATCCAAACTCACATAAACTTCTCTGGAAACATATTTCTGCACAATTGCCATGTCAAGAAAAGCCCGACATTCCGCAATGCTCCCGATGCTGGTGTTTAGCCTGTCATATTCTTTTCGATAGTAATAATTTGCATTTCCTTCTGCGATGTTGCTGTATACACTGGAACTGGCTCTACGTAACTGGTCTACCAAGTTATTCCGCTCAAAAGAAGGAAAGCTCTCAACAACTTTATAAATTTTTTTACTAAAGTGCAGTGATTTTTTGTATACTTCTAAATCTCTAAAATCGCTAATAAATGTTTTCTTTTCTGTCATAGTTCTTCCTCCTTGTTTAGTTTTTTCATTTAAGCATCTTGGAAATAAAAAGGTGTTGGATGATAGGTGAGATGAGCCATTTGAGAGTGATATGGGGATGATTTACTTCGAATCACTAACTTCAAAACAAATGGGTTTAATGTTGAATGAATCGGTTCTGGTTTGATGAAGAGGATGATATTATCAACAATTGTTTCTATTTCTAATGTGGTTCTAAATCCTGCTGTAATTCTTTCAAAGTCACCTTTTGCCAATGTTACATTCATAAAGATCGGGACTTCATATTGAGTTGCTATTTTATTGATGTTCTTTAAATAAATCTGCTCTCTAATTCGCTCAATTTTACTTTGTTGATTTGGCAGTTCTTGCTCATCTATAAGAATAGCAACCTTCGAATTCATTTTTTTATAAGAAGAAATCTTCTCTTCTACTACTTCAGCATCAACATAAGTGCATGTTTCAACTTGAATGTTTGTTAAAATCGGGTATAAACTTGCTCGATAGTCTTTAAGAGTACGATGAGAAGAAGAGATTTTGTTTATAATATCGGGGAGATATAAGGATTGATCTCTGTATCGTTTATAATCTTGTCTTACAAGAATCTGTTGTAAAAGGCAATTTTCTGTATCATGGTTTGTAAAATATAAGACTGTGTATCCATTTGAAGCCAAATGTTCAGCCATAAATGACAAGAACGGGTTTCGTTCATCACTCATTCTACCAATCAGGCAATACAGTTTAGGCGAAATCCCTCCGTCAAGAGCAACATCTAAGTTAGACAATCCTGTTGATACTTTTTGCTCGTATTGGATAATTGTTTCATCAATAAAATCCTTTTCGAAGTAATGCCATAATGAAGATGAAGCTTTTTCTTTATTGCTGTTGTGATCCATAGTCTGAATGGTAATAGCTTGATCCATTGTTTATCTCCTTTCAATAATAAAGATTTATTACAAAACTATTAAACTATATTGTCAACGCTCTTTAAAGGGAAAATCGGTTCTACCTTGTTTAACACTTCTGATTAATGTTTCAGTAATGGGAAACAGCGTTCAGAATGTATTCTGAACGCTGCCTATCCCCTAATTAAATGGTTAATAAGTAGAATTGAAAGAAATCCATAGTTTTGAATTCAAATGAAACCAATCTAAAAGCCTCTTTGCTGAATCTTGAGCTATATGTACATCATCTTGTAACTCTTCATAGAACTTATGTGGGTTAATTTTAGGAACCTCAATTCGAATAACTACCGCACTTTTTCCAGCTCTTTGAATTGTCATTCCTTCTTCAATATGGCTTTTAAAATGACCGATGAATGCTTCTGCTTTGTCTCCTATCTTTTCAAACTGCAAATCCACAAATCCATGAACAAATTTATGGTAGATAATGATACTGGGAGGTAACGCTTTCTATCCCAATCCTATAAATGTTGATGCTGGTCCTTTTTCACCAGGTTTAGGCATTGGTATGTCAGAATGTCGTACTAATAGGTCTTCCCAATACCTTTGCCAGAATTGCGTGATACCTTGATTGACTTCACTCGGCTGGTATTCGGAAGAAGATGAACCTGACTTTAGATAACTATTTTGGTATTTTTCAATCGCCTTCTTTAAAACATTCATTTTATAATTAGCTCGCTTGCCCATCTGATCCTGCGTTTCAAAGTATTCCATTACACTCTCAAATGAAAGATAAAAATCAAAATTATGACTTGGTTTGATCATTTGAATATAGCCCTCTGGTGCAAATAGAATCGTATAGAATTCAACACATTTTCCACGTCTTATGTATTCAATTCCACGATTCTTATAGTCATCTGCTTGATCGGGTTGAAACTGAGCGTTAATCTTATTTTCGATTAAAAATAACACTTCACCTTTGGATCCTTCAAATGCAATTTCGAGATCAGATTCCCTTTCTAACTCGAAGACTGAGTGTTCTGTACGCAGTATCTTTACTATGTCACTATCTAATCCTACTGTATTTTCAATAAACCATTTTCGAAATGGTTCAGATGAATAGAATTCTTCCAAAAATAGAAGATCTATATGTAGCTCCCTAACAGAATAAGTTAATACTGTTTCCATACTACTCCACTCCCCCTTATGGCGTTTACGTTTATTCATTAAACCAACTTAATGGTTATTTAATTTCATATTACCACTTTGCCGTTAGAATACCGATATAGAAGACAAAACCGTGTTTTTTTTAAAAGTCGTAAAGCTCGTTTACTTGAATAAGAGATTGAATATCAATTAGATTTGCTTTTATTCAAAAAGTCGTATTTTCTTTATTCTATATATAAGGGAGAATAATAATTTATACGACTTTTTATACTATCCATCTGATATTATTTTTAATTGCTATGATATTGCATATCCACTTAAAGTAATGCAAGCACCAGAAACGCCTTGATATATTGGATAATCTATATTAAGATACTGAAAATATTTGAAATCACTCCTTTTTGAAAAAAGTTAAATATTCACTTGATTCATTAGATAAATCATAAGAGCATTACATAATAACCTGCAGTAAATGTAATTATATGAACTTTTAATCTATGCAAAACAGATTGAATAAACTTTTTCAGTTATATCAAGTACACGCTTTCTTCTACTAATCTGTTTTCATAGTTCATAAAAACCTTGAGATACATAAACTGCATTATAAATATGCACCTTATCTTGATATTAATGCAAAAATGCAATGAACTGATTAAAAGTCATGCAAATAGAAGATATTTCGTAAATTACTTAAAGGAAATTGGATTTTTCTCTTCTATTTGCATATATAACTGCTGTTTGACTTGATATAATTGCATTGCATCCAACATTGCTTGGCAATGATTAAAAGGTCATTTCCATACCCAAAGGATGAGAGCATTAAACCCTTATAAGATAGAGACGTTCAATCTTCACAATGGATATTGAAAATAAATTCACTGTTAATATGAACATTGTCTTTTGTTATGCAGAATATCAATACATTTCGCATTACCCTTGATATGATTATTCATCAACTAATATTACTATTGCATTATGTCTATTATCGGATTATCTCTATCTTTCAGTTAATCGAAGTAAATGAGCTTTACGACTTTTGGATATAGAAAAACCGCAGAAAATCTCTGCGGTCAGGTAAGCTTACATTGCCATTTTCTCTTCTGCTTCTTCCTCTTGTTCAATATAAACATGTTGCCCCTTTGCATACATCTGATTGCTTATTAAAAACGCTTCTATTGATTTTAGTAACTTCGCAAAGTTCTTAGCATCGTGATAGTCAATTACTTCCCTTATTTCTCGCTTGGCAACTTTTTCTTTTCCCCCTTGCTTGCAGTTGTAAAGGAATTCCATAATTTTCTTTTGCCTTTTTTCTGTTTTTGTTTCTTCTTCAGTTTTTCTTGCTGTGTAATCGACGTTTAATTCATACTGATAATAATTAATTCCTGGCATCTGTTGTCGGACTATATCAACGGCATCATTATTTGCAGTAAAAACAATATAGTGAGCATTTTTGCTGTTATCTCGATTTATTCGTTTCATTGCCTGATAAATTTCCCCCGCTATCATTGTTTTTCGAATTTGTTCAACCGTAAGATTTTTAAAGATTGGAATGTCCTCATTCAGATACTTTAATGGTTTGTAATAATCATGTTGAAGTACATAATCTACATAATCGAAGTTGGGTGTTTTCATTATCACAACTGTTTCATAATCCCGATAATCATTTACCCCAATGATATTACCGAAGTATTCAATAGTTATGATGGTCTCTTCTATATTTAGAATTTCTTTATCGGTCTTCCCTACTAATTCGAGATAATTTCGAATTTCCTTTTTCAAGGTATTTTCATTATCTTTGTCTGTTACAAATAGGATTTTTTCTTTGTAAGAGAGGGCAAGTTTCTCAAGGGCTTTTTGGTAGAAATTAATATTACGAGATAAGGCTTCTTTACTTGTTTTAACACAATAATGAGTGAAGGTTGAATTGGAGTAATCATAGAATTTATCTTGCGGATGAACAACGAAGAGGTTAGATGATTCGTAGCGATAATCGAAACCAGCATTGGCATCGAGAATAATATTGTTTTTAAGGAGTTTAGGCTCTATTTCACTATTAAATGTGTGTAAGACATTATTACTGTAGCGACAGCCATTATTTAAAATTTGTAGGATTCTCGATAGAACTTCAGTTTCTTTCAACTGCTGGTAGTTTTTTATTATCGTTGGGAGGGATTGTTTATAAGGATCAAAGTATTTCGAAGAAAAATCGAGGTATGGCAAATTTCCAGTATTATGAGGGTTAGTTATTTCTTGAGTGACAATATTTTTTAAATCGGTAACAAGTTTTTCGATGAACTCTTTCTCTTTGAAACGATAGGCATTTTCCCACAACTTGGATAGATCTTTTAATGAAATCGTCACCCTTTCCAAAAAGTCTGGAAACTCATCTATTATAAGAATATGCCTTCCGTCTAATATTTCCTGATGTTTTCCGAGACACACTCGCATATACATGTTGTGAGTAATGGCTAACACTTTTGCGTTTAATTTTCTTTTTCGAATTTCATTCTTTATTTTACTATTTCTATCTTTATTGTCCTTACTGTCAATATACTCTGCTACCGAATAAACAGCATGGGAGTTGATGGTTTTTACAGTATCTATAAGTGCATCGCCACGTTTAAACTTTTGAACATACAGAACTTTATAATCAGTCCTTACTACCAATTCTGCAATTTCAGCCAGTGTAAATTGACTTTTCCCTGTTCCCGCTTCGTGATTAAACACATGAAAAATGTTACCATCCCATCGACTCTGATCTGTAATTTGCTTCTTGAGTTGCTCAAAGTAACTTGAATTCACTAAATTATTATTATGCTGATGTGTTGCCTTTAACTTTTCCATATTAAAATCATCTCCTTTACTAATATCTAAAATAGATAATAAAAGGAGCGTTGTTTTTTGTCAATGCCTATATGCAATATAATTAAAACTCATTTCATATAAACAATATTTTAAATTTCGCTGACAGAGTAAATCCTCTATAAATCAATAATCTCTTTCTTTCTTGTTATGAAAGTAACTCTTTCCCCTTGTATTTGTGCAAGCCAACTTTCTCCGTTTAAATCTACAGTAATGCTACCATCCTTAATGTCTAAAAGCTTTGTCCCTTTGTTAGTTATCAAATCTTCAATTGCAACAATTACATTCTCTCTATCAAAGTAGCTGTTTTGGGATAATACTGCTTTAATATTCACTGTAAATTTAGTGTTCATAAATGGTACTTCAATACATTCGGTAGTTTCACGCAAATGTATTTCCCTTAGTTTTTGTATTTCTTTTAACATAGGAGAAAGTTGACCTAAATCAAGTTCCGCTTGCGAAAGTTCAAAAACATTATGGACTATATTAATCAACGTTTCTTGCTCTTCTTTACTGATTATTTGGTTATTATGCGGGTTCTTTATCTTATGTAACCGAATAAATTCATCTATTGTAAAGACAGCTTCTTCATCATAATTAGTAATTAAGTTTTCAAAACCAAATGCACGAAAAACCTCTCTGACATCCAAGTTCAACGCTGTTGTTAACAAACAAACCACTTTAAAAGACGGGTTTTTCTGCTCTTTTTCTAAGCGATTTATATAAGATGGATCTATTTCGTTATTTAGTAAACTCGATAGCTTCGCAAGTGATAAACCCTGCCTGTTTCGTTCTCTTTGTACTATAAGACCGAACGTGTTTTCCATCCAAGTCACCTCCATTTATTGCATATATGCCACAACTTTCTTTAGTATATCAAAAATTAGAAGATAAGTAATAACTCCTCAACTGCTCATTCTTCCTCTTTTCCAGGGATGAATAACATTAACACCTTACTCATCATTCCTGCATTAAAATCAATACCCATTTTATTAAAGACTGTATGGTAATGAAGAAGCCATTCATCTAAATCCGTTGATATATGTGTATCATCATTGACAAAGTTACATAATACAAGCCAAGTTGGGATTTTTAACTTTTCATTTAATAAGTGCAAAAAACTTAAACGATTGGCAAGTTGATAATAATCATTAAGCCATGGATCAATAGAACTCGTTGAACCAAATATGGCTTGGACTTCCTGGAGTGTTGCTTGTATTAGTTTTCTACTTTTCTCTGAAGTTGCTTTTATTTGTGAATTTGTTTCACTAATATGTGCCTTGGCTTCTACAAGAAGCAAACCATTTTTATTATCTTGACCTGTCACTGTTGCAATACCATCCCAAACAGGTCCCCTTCTTGGCCAATAATCCCTAAGAGTTATCTGATAATTATTTAATACTGTGTCGTCTTTAGTAATTACCTTAAGAAAATCATCTTGGTATTCGTAATAACCCTCTTCCATTAAAGGTGATTTCCACTGAATTTCATAAGAATCATTGATAAATGTTAATAGCGATGGTGAATTCTGCAAAATAGCATCATTAAGTTCTTGAGTAAATAAATTTACATATTTTTGAAATTGGTATTGGCTACCTTTATTAGCTAATGACATAAAAACTTCCTTTCCCCATTGTTGTTAAGAAAGTAACAAAATCCCATACCCTAAATCTACTTCAAGCATAATTCATTATTTATGACATTTCATCAATTTATTGTCGACTCCGACAACTTTTTATATGAAATTTCTTATAATTTTTAACGTTGTGTATATAATAGATTAGTAAATTCATATAGAAAGGAGATTATTAAATGCTGAAAGAAACAGTTCTAATTGCAGTTGATTGCGGAAAATATGCAACTAAAGCGATTCTTAAAAGCAAAGACAAGCATGCAATCACAGTATTTCGAACAAAAATGCAGGAGGTGGAAAAGGTCGGGATTGATGTTAACCCTGGTTCTTACGAGGTAACTTACAACAAAAAAGCTTACTTGTTGGGTGAATCTGTAAATGAAATTTATAGCAGTTTTGACCTAACAAAGAAAATTGATCTTCATAAAATTTGTATCTATACCGCTATCACTGATCTTCTTCACATTACAAACCTTCAAGCAGAGAACGTTAAAATCCACTTGGCTGTTAATATCCCTATCTCCGCATACAAAGATTCAACAACTAAGCAAGACTATAAAGATTTCATCGAAAATAACGGTGAACCATTTTTATTTTCGTTGAATGGGAACCCTTATTACCTTCACTTAACAGACGTAACAGTTGTTTTCGAAGGAGTTGGGATCATTTATGAAGAAATGGAGCAATTGAATGGAAAGCATACTGCGGTAATTGATATCGGTGGACTGAATACTACTTATTGTACGTTCTCTGGTATTAATCCTATTTTCGACTCAATGACGGTTTCAAACTTGGGGATTAATATTCTTAAGGGGAAAATCGGAAAGATGATTAACGAGCGTTTCGGGGTTACAGTTACTCCAAATGATCTCGAAAGAATTTTGCAAAACGGTTATTTTTCAAACGCAGGGAAGGTATACGATGAAAGCAAGGAACTAATCGAACAAATGAAAGCCCAACATTTTCGTGAAATAGTCGAGTTTGCAAAGAGTCGTGATTATACTTTTAATAACGTTGATATTCATTTTGTTGGTGGCGGATCCTATATGCTAAGTGATACTATTCAAAAGGAATTTCCCCATGCAAGAATCGTTGTAAACCCTCAAATCGCCAATCTAAAAAGCTTCCTTAGAATATTAGAGGTTAAGCATGGATTATGAATCGGGAACGAATTACAATCAGTTTTTTAGCAGAAGATGCCGATATTTTAAAACATCTTCAAAAAATAAAAACTGAACGTACTATCAGCTCCTATATCCGTCACCTCATTCGCCAAGATATGAATGACAATCCCCCTATCAACAACCTCGATCAACTTGCAGATAAGATTGCAAGCAAAATAGCAAATAGCAATTTAAGCCTTCCCTCTAAACAAGAAAAGCCCTCTGAAATGTCAGTGAGCTTAGAAGATAAAAGCCTTATTAATCAACTATTCTAAGCTATGCAGAAAAGCCGAATAGCTACTCTTCTCTATTTGGCTTCTTTGCATAGCCTTTTTTTTAAATCCGAGTACGTTAATTAATACGTAGACTCACCAATCAAAGCTTTTGCCGAATCATATAGATTATCGTAGTGTAGTAATAAAATACCTTCTGTTTTCTTTTGCCGTTTCAATTGATAAGTTTTCTCGTTAAAATCATTTCGCCTTCCAGCAATAACAGCATAGTGAATACGGGTACTGTCATATTTCATAAATTCAACTGGTAACGACTTCTTGGGATCTTTATACTTATTAAACGTTTCATAAAGTGTTGCATAATTTGCTTCTAACCAGTATTTCCAGTCGATTACCTGCCTCTCTCCTTTTCTAATTGCATCACCTAAATGACCATTAGTTAAAGTAATATGTTTATTCGGATGTTCCAACTCTACAAAAATAAATTCATAACCTCCAGAATTTCGCCCAACAAGTAGATAATCAACTTGATATGAGTTTCCTAATTGGAATTCTGGAAAAATAAATGCATCATGATGACCGAAATTATACGGACCTTTCATGATAGATGCAATTATAAAGTAAGCACTTTTTTCACGAATCCAATTGAGAATAGACCTTTCGTTTGAAGTTGAATTGTCTATTAATTCATGGAATTCTTCTGCTAATTCTGATAGCTGATCAATTTTCTGTAAATCTACTATATCCAAATGATTATTTGGAAACAAACTTTCATAGTGTCTTACTGCAACAGGGTATTCTCTGTACTTGTTTCTTTTACCAAAAGTATTTCTTGATTTATTAACAACCTCTTTTTCTTTAATAATTTCCCATTCGTTGATTTCTTCTTTTGTTAGGATAGTATAATCTCTTTTATAAATTTTCATATTGCATCTCCATCTACCATTTCTCTCGATACAAAAAAGAATCGGCATTATTACCGACTCTTTAATTATAATAAAGTTACCCTTCAAACCGTTTCAACTTACCCCCAATGCCTTGTACACAGCATCAATTGGATCAGAATAGAAGATTGGTTGGACTTTTACTAATAAATCTGATGGCACTGTTTGTAAATCAACAATCGAAATGGCTGGGATTAACACTCTTTTTGCTCCCGCATCAACACAGACTTGCAACATGTTCGCAAACTCTTCGACTTTCGAAATTGTGCCTCCCACTGTCATAGATCCGAGAACAACTAAGGATTCTTGTACTGGCTTTTCTAAAGCTCCTGAACATAGCCCAATTAGTTCAGCTACCCCTAATTCATCCGTCAATCCAATTCCTTGTAAGTCACTTATATGCATCAAGTAATCTTTCGTCTTTGTGCTGATAGTGTTGCTTATTGACTTGCTATTTGCTGTAAAGAAACGGAATGCTGTATCAAGGCTTTCCTTTGCTTCTCGGTGCGAGCCGACACCAGATTTATCAAATTTCCCAGTCCCTGATACGACTTGGTTTTCCAACTTATATACTCCAATCATGCCAGAATTACCATGTCCAACTACATATACATGTCCTGGTCTACCTAAGCCTTCGGGGATTAGTTTTCCACCACCTTGTTCGGGTACAGTGACATATTCCTCAGCCATCGTTTCTTTATCAAGATACGAGAACATGACATCATAAAACTCCATGCCCCCTATTTTCTTGAGCTGTTCCTTCACACGACGACGACCTTCCAAGGCATATTGTAAAATTTCTTCAATATCTTCCCTTGTGTATTCACCATTAGGGTATATTAATTTAACTAATCCCGAAACTGTTTTACGAACCGCTACTGTATCACGTTGATTTAAGTTATTTCCAAGTTTGAAAAAACGGTCAATCGCATCCGCAAATGAACGCTTCCGCATTTCTCTAAAGAACTCAGCGATATAATCCACAATGAAACCATATTTATCGGTAAAATATTCAGGTCTCATTTTCGGTATCTCCCAACCTGGTAAATAATAGTGCATACGGTCAAAAAACGCTGTGTCATTTGCCATTTCAGGTGGGAATGGTGCAAATAAGTGTGATGTTTTTATTAACGTGTCTACACTTTGGTTGATGTTCCCCACGAATACCATGGAGGCAGAGGCGGCTTTTTCTTCCTTCCCTCTTGCAAAAGAACCCGAAGCCATATAGTCCTTCATAATCTGAATACCGTCTTTATCTTTAAAACGAATTCCTGCTACTTCATCAAAGGCAACGCAGTCCCATAGCCCAACAAGTCCTACTTTTCTTGTAGACATATTATAGAAGAGGTTGGCAACTGTCGATTGACCGCCCGATACAAGAATTGAATTTGGTGAAACTTCTTTGTAAACATGGGATTTCCCCGTACCTCTTGGACCTAATTCACACATATTATAGTTATTTTCTACAAGAGCAACGAGTCTTAACAATAGATGCCATTTCACACGCTCTTCTAATTGTGTTGGCTCCATTCCAATAGAACGAATTAATACATCTATCCATTCCTCTTTCGTAAATTGCCTTCTGCCCTCAAAAACCTCGTTAATGTCCATATTGGGCATTTGAATTGGCTTTAAGTTATTCACTGTAAACGGACTCATATTCCGTACTTCTTCATCATAAAAGTAATCAAGCTTGATCATGCACCAAATACCGCCCACAAGTAGTTTATCAAACTCTTTCACATAACTTGCTGGCACTGGTACTCCTTTTAAGCCCAAATTCGAAAATTCCGCCTCATACGTATCAATTTTCGGGTTCAATGCAACAGTTACTTTATCAATAATGGAATATTGACCAAGTTCTCGAATACGTGATTTTATTTTTTCTGCTTCGTCAGGGCGAACGAAATTGTCCGATAAGATTTTTTTAACACGTTCTACGCCTTCAAGAATACTTTGTTCATCATCAGTAGCACAGTACATACCGAGAAGATACTCCAACACATAGACAGGAACGTTTGCCCCTTCTTTAATGAGCTTTGTCAAATCTTTACGAACAACTCGACCTGCAAAGACACTATTTAACTTTTTATCAAGATCAAGTGTCATTGTCTCCTCTACTTTTTCATCCATTCTCACCCCTCCAATCTATTAGAAATCAAAATCACCGACAATTCCCAAGTTAATCGTGAACGGAACTTTTTCTGTAATTACTCCTGTTTCTCTATCTTTGATGATTAAATAATAGGTCTTATTCCGATCATACGGAATGCTTTTTAATACAAACTGTATCTTGAATGTACGGTCGGCAGGATTATCAAATGAACGATCACCAATAATGGTTTCTTCATTTGAGAGTATGTTCCCTTCTTCGTCAGCCATATAAACGACAACAGTGCGAGGTTTTGTTTTTTCCTCTACTTTTTCTGTTTGGAAGAAGTTTAAGTTAAAGATGCTATTTGTTATTTTCTGAGTCGTACTTGTTAGTTTAATGTCCACTTTCGAAATCGCTTGGACTCCCTTTTGGCCAGCACGTTTATTCTTGAATGATAGTAAAGGTACAACAATTTCTTGTAAACTTGCTCCACCATGATTAAAATTCACCCCTGAACCTTGCATACGATTGCGAAGAATTCCATTCGGTACATAAGCGTATAGTTGCTGTTCATTTTTAATAACAGAAGCCAAATCAATTGTTAATTGTCCTGGAATGTCCTGCTTTTCTTTAGATAAAGCGTACCGACGTTTCACTTCAATCGTTTCCAACTGAACTTTCTCGATTTTATCACTTTCCTCTAAAGGCTCTCTTTGATACAGGAAGCCATGATCAGCAGTAATGTAAATGTTCGTTCCAGAAAGGTCGTCACGAATAATTTTGATAAGCGTAGATAGTTCATCCAGTGCCTTTTCTACTGCATTAAACGTATAAATCTCCGTTGATGCTTTATCACCCATTGCATCAATTGAGTCGTGATAGATGTAAATCAGTTTCTTACCCTTAAATGTTTCACGTCTTCCAGCTTTGTTCATATTCACAACATCTTGGAAACGAATTGCCAAGCTATCTTCAACTGCTGATTCAATTATGGCTTTACGGTTTTCCAGACCAGATGAATCCTGGTCATTGACGAACACTTGCCCCTTCGAATCAATATCAATGGATTTGTGTGGGAGCAACGATGCCATACCTAACTTCGTAACAGAAGGAAGCACTCCAAGCGTCGATTGGATATCACAAGTACCAATCGTTTCAGCGTTTAAACGTTCTGTTAGTTCTACCCCGATTTCATATCGAAATGCGTCGGAAATAATGACGAATACTCGCTCACCTTTTCGAATGTGCGGAGCTACAATGGAAGAATAAAACTGCTGTTGGTTTAACACACCTGGTAATGACCATTGTTCCGTCATTTCTGCCTTTACAGCTTGCGACCAGTTCGCACTTAATTCGCCCATAAACCAATGCGTATATAGATGCTCCACCACTTCTTTTAATTTCTTCAGTATTTCATGATTGCTTTCTTCATCATAGGCTACATAAAACTTACGATAATACGTATCCATCAGATAATACTTACTCTGATATGCTTCATAAATATCTATTGCTCGACCTGTTGGAATTCCATGTTGGTACTCTTTATAAAATTCCTGCATTTTAACGGTATAAAAAAGTGCCTCATAGATATTAGCAAATCGTTCGTAAAAGTGTTTTGCCCGTCTTAGCTTAATTAATTTCGTGTACTCTTCATAATCTTCGAGTTTCTCAAGTAAGCTATTGGCAATATATATAATGATCGCTCTGTCGATATAGGGAAATGTTTCTGCTTTTTTTAACTCTTCGATTGGAACCGATTGTAATACACGAGAAATCTGTATTTCTTTCTCTGCCATTTCGACATACTCATCGAACACTTCATCATCAGTTTTATGGTGCATCCAATGGTCGATGAATACAAGACAGTTCGTTCGATTACGCACAGCAATAAAGTCTTTTAAACTCGTCAAATATTGCTCATTAACAGAATGGCTAAATGCCGTAACAGCCATATGTATAAACAATGTTTTTAATGTTTTTGTTTCACGCTCATAGCCATACTGTTTAAATACATACTCCCAAAATACTTCTATATCGAAAAACTTGTCCATCTGAGTTAAAAACTTATTATCACTATCTTCCAGCGTATCCATTAGTACAGTCTTTAACACTTCTTCAAAATCTGGAACTTTCACGTTACATAACACACTCATAATCGCCAGCTCAATCATTTCTTCACTGTATGATTCAATACCCAATGCTTGAAACTTACGATATCGTTCCTTGTTATGGAAGAAACGTTCATACTTTTTAATAACCCCACGTAGAGATGGATCTATTTGAAGCTCAGCTAAAATAAGTGAAATCCGATCTGCATAAAACGTCTTCGAATAGTACACCGTATCTGCTAACCAGTTATCTTCTAACCCCAATTCTAACGTTGTGTATATCAAATAATGAGAAGATGGATCTTCTTCCTCTAATAAATGCTTCATATAAAATTGATTGTTTTCCGATAATGTTTGGACTTTAACTCCATCCATTGTCAATTGATCAATTTCCTCAATAAACTCTTGATCCTTATCCACCCAAAAGACAATTTTTCGTTGCTCTCCATCCTTTAACGGTTCGCTGAAAATATCTTGAAGGGCAGAAACTATTTGGGTAATATTCATTCTATTCACCTCACAATTCCAAATATCTATCATTGCTTCTCTAACAATCAAAAAGGTAATTCAATAGGAACATTATCAGCTTCACTTTGCTTTTGAGAATCAACTTTTTTTCTATTCGTTTCTATCTTATCAATAAAGGTTATTACGTTTGCCATTGCCCTAACAACAAAGTCTGCTTCGACTGAATTTAAGATTTCATTGTCATGTGCATAGCTTTTTGTATTTCGTATATCATTGTAACTATCGAATAATGAAATACTATTTTGCAATGCCCTTAACGTAAAGGATGATTCAAAAATTTGATCTTTTTCATATTTCTTTTTGAGCATCCCCGCAAGACTATGTAAAGGTAAATAATTACCCTTTCCATCTAAGACGTTGATATCGTTGTCAATACATGCTTGACGCAATAACTTTGTAGCAAATGTATGCAGTCTATCAAGAACTAAGGTAGGTTTGTTTCGTGACAATGAGTCATTGATATCTTCCATGAGTGTTTGCAAAGTCTCTTCAGATTTATGGGGTAAATTTATTGTAATATCTGTTCCCATCAGCTTCTTAGTTACAGTTCGTAATTCGTTAATTGTTTTAATTTGTTGTTCAGATAACGGTTCTGCCATTCTATTATGATAATCTTCATAATAATTTAGTAATTCATCCATTAGCTTCCCGACTACTGCATTAGGTTCTTTGGACCATATCTGTCGTAATTTATTGGCTTTTGAACAATACTCTTGATATCCGTCTCCATCATAAATATCAAGATTTATCGTTTCTGCAATAAATCTTGCAAAAGTAGAATTACTAAAATCCAACACATAACCAGAATCCATACCGAATAACCCTTCGAACAACAACTTCTCCCTATATGATAAGTTCGCCACCTAACATCCCCCAAGCCTTAATCTAATTATAAAGTGCCTATGTCTATGACACAGACACTTTACTACTACATATTAAATCTTCGCCACTAAACCTTTAAACTTCTCGTAATTTACTTTCACACCATCATCCAAATCAATTTCGATTTGCATGTCTGCCATGTGGTGTAATAGTTCATCATAAGCTTTTAACTCGTCGATTTTTTTATCAAGTGATTTCAGCTCTTTTTTCGCATTGCTAATTTCTTTTGCTGAATAGTCACCTTCAATGATTGTCAGTAAATCTTTCTTCTCAGCATCCATTCGTATTTGCACTTCATGTAAATAATCTGTACGAATACGAGACAGCGTTGTTTTATCGTAACGATGCATATAAATAAGACAATTAAACGCCTTTTCTTTACCAGAAGTAAATAGCCAATAAATCGGTCGCTTCTTATAAACTTGGACATGATCCTTATAGAAATCATTTAGGAAATAACGACGCAATGTTTCCCTTGCTGTTTCATTAGCTTTACGACCAATAGCATCCGCAATAAAATCAAGATTCTCCTTAAGCGTTTCCTCACTAAATGTTACTCGTACAAAATCTATAAATCTTGTTACAATATCATCTTCGAAATACGCACCTGGTAATATTGGCAAAATATTATCTTCATCTGCTGGGAACGTTTTGTATTGTAATGGATCAAACTTACCCCCTGCGTAAATTAGACCTTCTTTGTCGAGTGAATACCGACCGAAAGTTATACCAATAAAATAAGATATATATCCAATAATTGTATCTTTTTCATTTAGATTTACAATTTCATCACTATCAAAACTTTCATCTTGCAGGGAATCGTAATCTTTATTTATATTTACTTTATAAGACTCCAACAAAATATTGTTTATTTCATTTTCAATTTCTAACAGTTTAGACTTTCTTGTAGCATGTAGAGCTTTTAAGTTTTCAAAATAGCTTTTTAAATCTTTCACTGACTGGCGATTAAACAAATGTGTGGTAAAGTTCCAGGATGTTTCCCTTTCATCCCATTCATTTTTCGATATTTCTATCGCCTTATTTGCCAGGTCTAAAATTTGGTCGTATTTATCAGAAATTATGACAGGAACTCTTTCTAAATCATAAATTTGTTTATTTAATGTTGGATTTAGTATTTTGAGAAATTCAGCAATAACAGAGGAATTTAACACCGCTAACAAATATTCCACCGAAACTTCATCGTCGTTTATAAAAATTCCTTGAACAGCATCATCAAAAAACTCTTTTCCAGTCATTAAACGACAGCTTGAACCCGACGATGTTATCTTTGAAAAAGTTATCCCTCTACGAAGCATGTACTCAAGATTTTGGGGTCTTGATTTTAACTTACCTTTACTATCTTTGTAATTTTTTATTTCAAAACCATCATTCTCCCAATAAATAACTTTTTCCAAGTTGCCATACCATTTTCTATATCCACCACCTTTATGACATGGATACCACTTACTTTCATTTTTATCGAAACTTATATTATGATACGGTACTTCGAACCAATATTTAATAAATAGATCTGTATTTCCTGTTGCTAAACCTTTTTTTATTTCTGATATCTCTTTTAGTAATTTTGCATTCCCATATGCTTCGTAATGTGACTCATTGGCCCAATATGCAATTGGACTACCTGGAATTTTATTGAAATTTTCTACAGATACTGCACTATTTCGATTCTCTAAAATAGGGAATTTCTTCGGTCTTTCTCCTAATTGAATATCTTTGTATTTTACTTCCGTATAGTTGCCTTTGTACTTTTTAATTTGCACATTTCTAAAAACTGTAGCCGATGTTCCAAAAGCGATTCCCATTACCATATTATCCATATGCAATAAAGTTGTAATTGTTTTTTGATCTATAATTTTCTTTCTAAGCTTTTCGTAGCTTGATAAAAACATCCAAGATTGCATCGTTACCATGCTGTTAAAACCATGTTTTTTTAGTAATCCGAATCCCCTTTCAATAAATGTTGCAAATAAGTCATTCTTGGAATCAGGATAATTACTATCAAGAAACTTTACTAAACTTGAATTCATACCACTTTTACCCATATACGGTGGATTTGTGCATATAATATCGTACTTTTTACTTAATAATTTTACTTGATTTATTAGTGTTGGAAGTCTTTGTACTACAACTTCTTTGTCTATAAATTCGAATAGATTAACTTCCTCTGATTTATATTTTTCATAGTAATTTTTTAATAAATCAAAATTAGAATTATCTACACTTAATAATGAACCGTATTCCTTGGCATTGATAAAGGTATCTTTAATAACCTTTAAATTTTCTTTTACTTCATCATTATTATTAGCAATACTATCAATCATTTCATCAGTTAACCAGTTACTTTCTTGTACTGCATAAATATTTGGTTTAATGGCATTTCTAAAAATTCTACGTGATTTCTCTCTTGCCTTCATCATGACCGCAAATGAAGCTAACTGAACTGCACGATCATCTACATCCAAACCAAATAAATTTTTACTTAAGATTAATTGCGGTATTTCATTTTCCATATATCCTTTTTCAAGATACATCTCGTAAAATACATCAAATGCATATACGAGAATGTGTCCACTTCCACAACAAGGGTCAAGGAAAGTAATTTCTTCAGGGTTTACATTTTGGTAACGGATTTCTCCAAGTTGTTTTTTTGTTTCCTCTTCTTGTTGTGCTTCATCTATAAAATACTTCCACTGATTTTTTAATAAACTATTCGGGTAGCTTTCCAACCAAATTTGACCTAAAGAGTTTTCTACCATAAAACGTACAATCCAATTTGGTGTAAATAATTGCGTGGCCGCAGGAAGTTTATCTTTTGTAATTTTAATATTCTTTTTTAAGTTAGCAAAAACTTCATCTTTTTCCTCTGATATATAATATTGATATAACCATCCGATAATCTCGACATTTTCCCAGTCACTTTCTGCTATGACATCTGTATTTGTCATTTGACGTACAAACGAATCTGTACCAAGTAACCCTTCTGGGAATAAGATTTCCTTATAATCTTCCAGTGTTTCAAACATAAATGGCATATAACGATTCAAATCGTTACAGTGCATTTTAATGAGGTACTTAAACAGTTCGTCTGTTTTGTTGTTCATTTTCAGATCATAAACGTACTCTTTGTCCAATTCTAAATCAAGAGACAGAGCCTCTTTCATCATGTCTGGTTCAGCACTGTCGTTATTTGATGATGACAAAACTCGTACTTTTGTTGGAAGGTAGTCATTCACTTCCATGAAACGTAATGCAATGAAACGGTTAAACCATGTGTATGCTGTTTCTTCCATAACTCTTTCAAAACCAATTTCGTTAATTCGAGCAATAAGTTTGTTTCGTTGTCGTCTTTCCAAATCCGAAAGCTGTCTGCCGTCGATAAAGACGGCGTCGGAGCTTTCTACATTCGCTTTTTGAATAGATTCAGCGGTAATCCCGATTTTTCTTGCTTGTAGTTCTACTTTTTCCAGCAACTCTATTCGTGCTTCCGTTGCAAACTTTTTCAATGCACTTTTATTCATCTATTTCACCCTTATTCAATAAACTCAATTTGTTTATTTGCTTTAATGATTTGCTTTAGCTTGTGGGAGAGCGTATTGATGTATAAATCGACTTCTTCTTCTGTCGACAATGTTTTCACCGTCACAAGCTCTTTTGCTTTCACTGTCTGTTTCTGAACTACTGGTTCAATTGGTGGCTCTACAACTGTGCCTGCAATTTTCTTTTGTTCTTCTGCTTTTTTTCGTTGCCATTCTGCAATTTCTTGTCGTATTTCTTTCAGTGTCTTTTCTTTATAACTGTTACTTTGCGAAATCGTTGCATCCACCTTGAAAATATCGGTAAACTGCTCAATACTTCCTTTTAATCCTTGATAGTATTGTTCCACTCGTTGTTTCGTTTCATTTGAAACACCATACTGCGTAGCCTGTAGAACTAATTCATTATAATCGGCTTGTAGTTTTTCATTGGCATTTGCTTTTTTCTCTACTAATACAGCCTCTATTTGTTGCTCTAATTCGTGAAGTAAATCAGGGATGTCTTTAATGTTTTTATAAGGAATTGGATCTTCCACAATATTTCGTAGTTGATGCATTGCTTTTTCTATTTCGTCACCTGATAAGTACGATTTATTTTCTTCGTACTTTACAAGTCCTGCTAATCCTCGGTCGAAAATATCTTTTTGATTCGATTCGAAGAAGCTCTTTACATACACAATGTCTTCTTCCCAATCTGCTAAATCATCTTCCATTTCTTTCAGTTTCAAGAAGAAAGAGGCGTTATCCAATTGATTGTTAAATTGTTCGAAGTATTCTAAGCCTTTGTTTAATAAACTCAAGCCAGGATATTTTCTACCTTCGTAACGTGCTTTGAAAGAATTGATTTCATCTACTTGCTTAGCAATAAGCGAACGAATATCCTTTGCCAGACCGTCTTCATCATCTGCTAAATCCGTTGTATTAAATACTTCTTTGCAAATTCTTCTCGCAGTACGAAGAAGGGCTTCATCCACTTTCACTCGTTTTGTAATGATTCCTTTATCCGCTTCCGTTGTTTTTCCGAAAACCGTCAATAATTTGTTTGTGTCGATTTCTGGCTCTAAATACTCCGAATTATAACGAATGCGAATGCGTTGCTCTTTTAGCAATTGTGCAAGGAGACCTGCTATATCAAGCTGTTTCCAGCCATAAGGTTTGTCTACAAAACGATCATACACAAGTTTCACTCGGACTTGTTTATTCAATTGCTCCTGCAAGTCGATATATTCATAAACTTCACTTTTCGCAAGGTCATTCGGACTTTGAATCATTTGTTCGTCAAAGGAAATTTGTTGCTCATCCGAAGCTAACATAGAAATGAGTTCTCGTTCATTTTCCAAATGATCTTTCACATAGCCTAATTTCGTGTAGACGTTATCGACTAAATGCTTAAATGCCGTATTTATTTTTTCTTTTACGGAAGAGCCTTTAATATCCATTTTGTCGCCGTTAACGAAGAATGCACCGTCTTTGATCGCTTCTTCTAACAATTCTCGCACTCGTCGTCTTCTTTCACGTGCTTCAGCTTGTTTGTTATTTAATATATTTTGGATGTTTTCAGGTAATTGTGTGATGTTCTTTTTCTTGCGATATTCTTCAATACGTAACGCTTCTTCCATTTCCTCAACATACGCTTCGTTGCCACCCAGTTTCAATATCGTTTCCCCATTGCCTGATGACATCATCATTAGCTCTTGGTCAGACTTAGCATAATGGTCTGATAGTGGTGACAAGATTTGAATACCGATGTTTGACGTTTGATTGCCATAAGGCTTTTCATCCATTACTTGATTGTAAGAGAAAGAATATTGTTTTGAATAAGTGAAACGTTTTTCTTCATATAGATCATTAAAGATATATTGGGCTAATTCACGTTTTACCAAATTTTCATCAACATTCAACTGCTTGATTTCTCGGTTAATATCTTGTTCATCGTCAGTTAAGAATAGGTAGTTGTCCCCGTTCTTTCCAATCAATGTTTGTGACATTAACTTCCGTAGTGCCACTTTGATTTTTTCTTTTAACTCCAATTTATCTTCGTCAATATGTGTGACCATAAGAGTAGCGATATTATCAATGTTTGCTGGAAGTTCTTTAATGTACTTGATCATGAACAGCACTTTTAACAAATCAATGTTAAACGGATCATCTTTTAAAGCAGGATTCATGCTTGCCCCTTCGATTACCCTTGAAATAGAAGGATTTAAAAATTCTTTGATCGTATCGTAAAATGCATAGAACGGAATGAGAGAACCTTCTTCTGCATCCTTATATTGAAGTCCCGCTTCCTTAAATGCGGATAACATCGAACGTTCCCCTTCAGATAAGTGCTTTCCAGAAGAACCATGCTTTCGTACTTGTTCGAACACGTTTTGTAGTAGCTTAAATTGATACGGTACGAACGGATAAACTTCGGCAAATTCCATATCATCTTCATAACCACGAAGATCTGCTGTACTTTCTTTAAAGCTAATTAAATTTTTCAAGATAGCACTTTTATTCGGATAATCGGCTCTTAACTTGTCCAACACATGTGGATATTTTTCTAAAATACGCTTTTTAATCACTTCATCAACTGAGATAGATGATAGGGATAATCGTGTGTCAAAACGACCTTGAATACGTGAAAAGTCATCCCCTTTGACTTTAATAATTGAGTCAATACTTTCTTGAGAAGTGACCATAATCCATACTTTACCTTGTGCATATGTCCCTAAATCTTCCGTTAATGTTTGTAAGTTCAGCATCAAGTTACGGTTATCCCCAATGTACTGTCCAATCTCGTCAACTAAAAACACCAGATGAAAATTTGGACCTTTACTATCAATGTATTCCTTTACATCTTTTGCGAATTTCTCAATGCTAATTTCAAAATTATTAACTCCACTTTCAAACCAATTACGTGCAGATTCTTCTGTCATGTTTGTCGCTTTTACTAATGCTCCAATGACATAATCTGCATCGAAGTAGAAACTGTTTCGACGTTCTTCCCATGCTTCACCCGCAAGAGCATGGAATTCAGTCTTAAATGTTTCGTAAACACCTTGCTTATCTAAATACTTTTCCATCTCAGCAACACCTGGAATGTCACCGTAGTAGCCACGATGCTCGTAAAACACTTTCATGAACACACGTAATATTGCATCTTCTTTTGATTTATTATCTAAAGAGCTTTTCGAATCAATATTAAATAGAATAACTTCTGTATCCACGTCTGCTGTACGCTTCATATTGGCATACACAAGAGCGTCTTTTATTTTTTCTTCAAAGAAATCAACTGGCTTCTTTCCTTGAACTGCTCTGTTTTCTAAAAGGTACGCAAGGATTTTAAGGAAGTGTGATTTACCCGAACCGAAGAATCCGCTAATCCAGACACCCATTTTGTCCGTATTACCTTGGACTCCCTTTAAATAGTTTTCATAAAACTTAGAAAAATGTTTATGTAATTCTTGTGTTACAACATACTCGTCTAATTCTTGATAAATATCCGCTTCGTTTGTTTGAGCGACTTTAATAACCCCACGAATATCACGTTCAATATCTTTTAAAAACATCTCTTTTAGTAGCATCCAATTTCCCTCTCTTCCATTAATCTACTAAGCGGAATGCACGATAGTAGTTATCGTCTTTAATTTTGCTAAATAATTGAAGTGATTGACCGTCATATTGACCTGGAAAAAACATGATGACGGGTGTTTTATCCAATACCTCTTGAAGGTTATTCAAAATATTGTGTGACCGTACGAACGGGTATACTTTCCCTACTCCTGTCAAGAGGACAACATTATGGTCTTCAATCTGCTCCTTAATTTTTTGCAGAAAAACATCTGGCTTTGCAAAGGTTGTCATTGCTTTGAACAGTGAATCTTTTCCTTGCCTTTTCTCCATCTCAAATATCCGATCAAAAATTCTCTTTTCTTTTGTTATTTCAATGAGCATTTTGTATAGATCAAACTCAATTATTCGTCTGTTCGTACCTTCATAAGAAAATTCTTTTTTTATGTGCTTCACATAATCTCTGACTTTTAATTCATATTCAGGTTCATAGTCAAAAACATAGAAGCTTATTTCATTGCCAAGTCCTCTTCCTTCAATGAACTTGTCCTCTCTTATTTTAGGAATAATTTTATCCAGTCTGGCATTGATGTTTGTCATATTCTACTCTCCCATCGCATGGACATACTGTGCATCACCAATATGGATTAGATGCTCTCTTAATTGCTGATCAATGATAAGGCGATTTAACTCGTTGCCACGCCGTTCCTTTAATAGTCCACTCTCATAAAGTACTTGCATAAATGCCCGTTTCAACTTTTCCGTATTAATAGCACTCCAACTTGCAACCTTTTCACTTTGTTCAGCTTTTGCAGTAAAAAATACGTTCATATCTTTTTTCTCAATGAGGTAATCATTATGACGAAATTTCTCGCTTATGACTTCGTTCATAAATTCATAGAACAGTAAATCTGTTTTCATAATGGCGTACAAATTAATTACTTTACTTATTTCAATTGAACCCTCTACCATTAGATCTGCTAATACAGGGTCTATTACTTCCAATCTCCTCATAATGGAAGGTAATGTCCGATTAATTCTTCCCTTTTTCTCAAATTGGAAGAGGTTCTCTTCAATCACCCTTCTTCTAATTTCTTCTGATGTTAAATCCATTCGCTTCAATTTTGCGACCTGCTTTAGTTCAAATAATAAAAAGGAAGCACCATTTAAACTTGAAGAATATTCTAAATCCATTGCCATCTAATCATACCTTTCACACAAGACTATTAACCTATTTCTTTTTCTAAAATTTTTCCAACTACCGCTAATCGTCTTTTTCCGCTTTGCTGTTGAATCACCTTGGTAAACTCATTATTCTTTATCAGCTTCTCCTGATTATGTTCGTACATACTCTTTATGCCCTCGATAAGTTCATCTTCCCTTATTTCTTCCTGCCAATATGCATCAACTATCTTGTTTAAAGCTGTCGCTAAATCACGTTGAGTGCGGTAAAAAAGCCTTACTTCCACGAAGTTCACCTCGTACAATCGAATTTCACTTAACTCTTATTTTACTCTTACTCTATCTTTAATTCAATTTTATCCTGGGCATTCGACTTATTCTCCTAAAATGCTACAAAAAACAAATAAGACTTCACATCTCAACGATATGAAGCCTTCTATGGTGTTACTTTGTTAACAACAGTTCGGATAATTCCTCCATTTCAATTCTGTAACTTTCTTCAGTTGGAAATGGTTGCTCTTGTAACTCGATTGGAACTTGAACAAATTTTTTCATTATATACTCTTCATGATACTTTTCTGAAACAGCCATACCAATTTCTTTTCTTCCAAGAATAAAAGGGGAGAATCCATCTATCATTTTCTGAAAGACTTCCGCAATTTTCTCAAAGGTTGGTTCATAACCTTCCTCTGGCTTGAAATAGACCCCAATTCTCCTTTTCCTAAAGCACAAGTCCTTGTGAATAGTTGCAACAAGTTCCTTTTCAATACCTTTAAATGATTCGTACCAATCCTTTTCTGCTTTGTCGAAGTATAGCTCGACAAATGCAAGATTCCGAACATCCTGTGCAGAGCATCTATAAATTATCCCAGTTTTGCCCGCACCGCAAGTAAGGATTCGATCATTTCGATTTGTCTTTTTATCGTAATGAAAATTAAGAAAATACGGTATTTTGCTACGCAATACTTGTAACATTGCTCGCTTTACATCTTCAGTTCGATCAAAATCAGGTGGTGATGGAATTGTATTAATCTGCCCACAATGCGATGGATGAATTTGGTGGTTCACTAATTCAGTATTTAGCAGGGGATTCAGTTCCCTTAACAGATAAAAGTTCTTATATATATCCAAACGATACATTTCATTTAGTTTTTCCAATACAGCGATGGTATCTTCATGAAGCGAAAGGGCATAAAAATCAACAAACTCTTTTTGATGTAATGAAAACCACTTCCTCAATTCATCCAAAATTTCTTCATCAAATGACTTTGCAATCCATACTATAACCGATTCATTATATCTCTCAATCATTTCTAACATTCGATTCAAATATGCGGTATTAGCTTTCGTGAGCTGAACTTCAATAAGTAAAGGAATTCTTCGTTTAGAATCCACCGCTCGAATATCTATGTTGCGATGAGCATGTCTCTGTTCCAAAACCAAATTGTCTACCTGAAATCCAAGTGCATCTGAAAGCAATTGCGGGTTCTCCTTCAAGAATATTGAAAGTAAATTTTCTTTCTTCGTACCACTCTTACTCATGACACTCCACCCTTTCACAATTTAATTATTCCTTCTCTTTTGGGTTTGGTAAAAAATAAATACATGAAAAAAGCACCTACCAAGATTCTTAACACATTCGGTAAGTGCTTTGCCTTTTACTTATAAAATTGTCCTTTTTTCGGTTCCTAAAAACCATATAATTCACCTCATTTTGCTATTTTCTGTGAATTATAAATGGGTTATTGGCTATAGTCAAGCATTCTAAACAAACGTTTATTAGACTTGAAAATCATATGGATAACATCTATACACTTTCTATATATGTTAAATATAGTTCTATATTCCTTGCATCGGAGAAATCTATATTTTATATGAAGTTTATATTTATACCATTAATAACTTATATCTATTCCATATGTAAACGGCAACAGTAAGCCTGTTACCGCCGAAGAATTAAATCTCCTTTAATTCGCTGATCAATTCCCCGATTTCTTGGAGATCAGATAGAATGCTTTCTTTTGACCATTCGGCATCGAGAATAGCTTCAAGAATTTCAAGTAGTATTTCCTTAACATCTGAACTTAGTAATTTCTCATTATACTTTACTTGGTGATTTAATAATAATTCCTTTAAACCTATTGTCTCGCCTTTGCTCCAGTTGAGACTTGAACCTGCAAGAACCCATGGCTCAACTCCTAATGCTTCTGAGAGTGCCACAAGCTTCCCGAAGCTCACAGACTTTCTTTTTGATTGTTCAAGTCTATTGATGTAAGAACTTGAGATGCCTGTTTTAATTGAAAGGTCATTCAAGGAAAGCCCTTGTTCTACCCTCAATCTTTTTAACATTTTCCCAAAATCATCAGTCATTTGTTGTGTTTCCTTCTTCAAAAACAATCATCTCCTCATTCACGTTTTTCCAAAACGGAAATCCTGTTTTATGATCGACTGATCCTTATTATCATAGATAGGAGATGTTTTTTAATAACACAAGATAGAAAAAAAGAAAGAACTACCCGAAGCCTGGAAGAGGGTAGCTCTTTAAATGGATCTACTTTTGCCGAACCGAACTCAAACAGTTCGGTTAGTGATACGATACTCGCAATATCGTATCCATTTTATTATAAGTAAATTTATTCATCTATTCAATCACTCTGTCTCCAGTAATTAAGCTCTTCCAAATCAGAGGTAATGATATTGGTTATATGAACATTTTTTATGCTCTTTTCAACATATTCTTCCCATAACATCTATTCTCAACAGCATAATGATTTCGTTTATTATTATAATAAGTTGTTTAGAATTAGCAAAATAGCATATATATTGGAGGTTTCAAAAAATGAATTCTAAAATTAAAACGTTTAGTTACCATAGCTCTACTAAGAATGTATTCACTGTCAAAGTATGTGACTGGAGAGAGTACAGTATCCTAAATAAAAATGGTTTAATTGAATTGCTAAATGATTCAGGACCCTCACTCTTTATCGGGTTAGATGAAGATGAGCAAACCAATTATTGTTTAACTTTATCTCATGATGATAAAGAATTTGGTCCGTTGTTCAAATTACAGGCTAAAGCTTTCTTTACATTGTTTGATATGTATAACAAAAACAAATCACAATTTTTCAAAGAAGTTCAGCTTATTGAGCATGGCGGATTATTAATTGATAAGACTAATTTTATTAGACAGTCAGATACTTTAACACAGTCAACTACATGATACCTTTTACGAGCATAAAGATACCGAAGGTTTACCTTTAAGCTTTCATTTTAGCTTCGGTTCTTGAATGCTCTTTTTAAATTTAGGTTCATTATTTATAAAGAAGCATTATAAATTTAATTCATCCCTTTAATCCTTATACCTTAACAAAAATGAGAAAAATCTAAATAGTTTTTTTCTCTTTTTTTGTTATTACTATGTTCATTTAAAATAAACTCACCCCATCTTCACACCCCGCCAACCCGCATTCCACCGTTGCCGTTTAAAATAAAGTCACCATATCTTACCCTCATTTTCACACATTTTCGATCACGTTTTGACCGTTTTTCTACCCTATTTTCACGCTTTTTGTTCTCGTTTTTTTCGATTTAAAAAATAGTTCTGTAAGTTTCATATTGAAGAAAGTCAGTAGTGACAAGGGTTACAGCGATTTAGGATACAAGACTTTATTTTAAACGAGCGAACTTGGATGATGCGACTTTATTATAAAGTACAGGAGTTTATTGCTTGTCTACAAATTTTAACTCCAGCAGTGCGACCGCTTCCACGTGTGTCGTCTGCGGGAACATGTCCACAGGCTGAATCTCCATAGTTTTATAACCGTCATCTTCTAAAATTTTCAAATCCCTTGCAAGTGTTGCTGGGTTGCATGATACGTAAACTACTCGTTTTGGCTTTTGCTCAATAATCGTTGTTAGAAGTGCCTCATCACACCCTTTACGTGGCGGATCGACAACAAGTACATCTGCTTCTTTGTCCTCAGAATACCAACGAGGGATGACTTCTTCTGCTGGACCAGCTTCGAAATATGTGTTCGTGAAGCCGTTCAATTCTGCGTTACGCTTTGCATCTTCAATGGCTTGCTCTACAATTTCAACACCCATTACCATTTTTGCTTTTTGTGCTAAGAAAAGTGAAATAGTCCCGATACCACAATATGCATCAATCACAATTTCATCCCCCGTTAGTTGTGCGTAATCTAATGCTTGCTTGTACAACACTTCTGTTTGCACAGGGTTTACTTGGTAGAATGAGCGAGCTGAAATTTCAAATCGAACCCCGCCAATTGTATCTTCAATAAAATTTTTGCCCCAAAGTGTTACAGTTTCATTTCCAAGAATAACATTGGTTTTTTCGATATTTATATTTTGAACGATTGACGTTACATTTGGAACAAGCTTGCGAATTAATTCAATAGCTGCTTCTTTTTGTGGGAATTTGTGCTTATTCGTTACTAACACAACCATCACTTCCCCAGTTGCCCGCCCTTTTCGAACAACGACATGCCGCAGCATTCCTTGATGTGATTGTTCGTTATATGCCTGTACGCCAATCTCCATTAATTCCTTTTTCAAATTGGCCATCATTGCATCTGCTTCGCTTACTTGAATTAAGCAGCGCTCCATGTCGACTATTTCATGTGTTTTTGATTTGTAGAAGCCAGCAATAGGGCCTGTTTCTGTCATAGAAAATGGAATTTGTGATTTATTGCGGTAATTCCACGGATCTTGCATCCCTTTCACTGGAAGTACTGGTGCATCAATTTTACCGATTCGTTTCATAACGTTTCGAACCATATTTTCTTTCCACTTTAGCTGACCTTCATATGATAGATGTTGAAGCTGACAGCCGCCGCATTTTCCAAAGTAAATACATGGCGCTTTTACACGATCAGGCGATTCCTTAAGAATGTCTACAATTTTTGCGAAGCCGTAGTTTTTCAATGTTTTTAATACGTGGACTTCTACAGTTTCTTCTGGAAGAGCGCCTTGAATAAATAACGGATAACCGTCAATTTTAGCGACTCCATTCCCATCATGTGTTAAGTCTTCTATATAAACTGTTTTTCGATCATTTTTCTTCACTGGTGCTACCATGTTCCGTCCTCCATTTCAGTTCTTCTATTGTATCATGGGGATGAAAAGTTTTTCTATTTTTAAGTTGGGAAACGGAGTGGAGTAAAATACAAGAAACCTCAACAATAAATTGAGGTTTAGTTGTATTTCTGCACCGAAAACGAAGTACTTATGAAAACGGATAAATTAATTGTCTACGAAATCACGCAAAAATTTGAAACCGCGTAAATATTGCCTGATAACGCGTAAAAATTTCTTAAAAGCACGTAAATATTTAACTGAAGTGCGTAATTACCACATGAAATCACGTAAAAATATAAACCGCGTAAATATTGCCTGATACCGCGTAAAAAATTCTTAAAAGCACGTAAATATTTAACTGAAGTGCGTAAATACCGCATGAAATCGCGTAAAAATAAAAACCGCGTAAATATTGCCTGATACCGTGTAAAAAATTCTTAAAAGTACGTAAATATTTAACTGAAGTGCGTAATTACCACATGAAATCGCGTAAAAATATAAACCGCGTAAATATTGCCTGATACCGCGTAAAAAATTCTTAAAAGCACGTAAATATTTAACTGAAGTGCGTAAATACCACATGAAATCGCGTAAAAATATAAACCGCGTAAATATTGCCTGATACCGCGTAAAAAATTCTTAAAAGCACGTAAATATTTAACTGAAGTGCGTAAATACCGCATGAAATCGCGTAAAAATATAAACCGCGTAAATATTGCCTGATACCGCGTAAAAAACACTAAAAGCACGGAAAAAATCCTCAACTTCATTCGAGATTAAAATTTTCAGCTTCAATTAATCATATTTCTATTAATCAGACTTACTCTTCCCGTCTTTCGGTGCTACATAAAAAGCTAGCCCAATCGAAATGATGACCGTTATAAATGGTGCTACGAAAATCATAAAATCATTCATTGTTCATTCCTCCTATGCATGATCGTTTCGTTCACCAGTCACATAATCCTTATTAAACAAGAACAATCTGAACAATAAATAAATGGATGGCAGCAGTAAACATAGACCTGCAATAAATGCAATGACAAGAGCTATTGCCATTTCCTCGTTTGTAAATCCATCATGAATTGTTAAATATGGATACAACAAATATGGATAATGTGAAGCTCCGTATGAAAAGAAGGCAAGTGCAAATTGCAGAATAAGTAAAATTACTGACAAGCCGTAATTGCGCTTCCTCCAAATAAACCAAACCGTTAATAAGAAAAGAATGCCTGACAATCCAAACATAGGCCATAGAGATACCATTCTTTCATAGTGTTCTTCATTATGACCGCGCATTTCTATTACTATTCCAACTGCTGTAATTATTAGTGGTGCAGCCCAAATTAGAGCATATCTTCGCATTAAGTCCGATGCTTTTTTATCTTTTGCCTTCCATGCATACCACGTTAAAAAAACGGCTGAAATATACAATACGGCAGCTATGCTTAAAAGAACAATACTCCATGAGAGTGGATTCGTATATAATTTCCAATAATCGAGCACTGGTTTTCCATTTACTATTTCTATAAATCCACCTTCAGAAATTGTTAAAACAACCGAAAGAGATGCTGGAATTAGTAAACCTGCAACGCCATATGCAAACGCATACCCTTTATGTCCAGTCGAGCCATATGATTCAAAGGCGTAATAGGATCCTCGTACCGCTAATAAAATCAACGAGATGCTCACCGGAACGAGTAAGACCGTCCCATAATAAAAGGCCGTTTGTGGGAAGAAGCCCACAATCCCTACAAAGAAGAAAACAAGAAATACATTTGTTACTTCCCAAACAGGAGACAGATATCGTTTAATAATCTCCGTTAAAATATGTGAACGATTCGTCAACAAGCTGTACGCGTTAAAGAAGCCCGCTCCAAAATCAATCGAAGCGACAATGACATACCCGAAAAGAAAAATCCATAACACCGAAATTCCTAATATTTCAAGATTCATCGCGCTATGCCACCCTTCTCAGACTCTCGATCCGCAATTTCTTTTTCAATTGGATTGGAACGGAACATTCTTCTTAATACAATGATGCTTCCTATTCCTAATACGAGATATAAAATACAGAATAGTACTAACATAAGGTCTACATTGTCGCTTGTTGTTGCCCCCTGCTCTGTTCTCATTAGACCTCGTAATATCCATGGCTGTCTACCTACTTCCGCTAGCCACCAGCCAGCTTCAATAGCTATTATTGATAAAGGTCCTCCCAAAACAACAACCCAGTTAAACCATTTCGTTTTGATAAATGCCCAACGACGTGATTTCGCCATTAAATACACAAGCGAAACGAGTACCATAAGCATTCCAATAAACACCATAATATTAAACAAATAATGAATGTAGAGAGGCGGAATTTCATCTTCTGGAAACTCATTTAGCCCAATTACTTCAGCATTTGGGTTGCTATGAGCCAATATACTTAAAGCATAAGGAACCGTAATTTTATATTTAATTTCTTCGCCATCCAACACCCCGAATAACGTTAGTGGTGCTCCCTTTTCCGTTTCGAAATGCCATTCTGCAGCAGCAAGTTTCTCAGGCTGATATTCTGCTAAATATTTCCCTGAGAAATCTCCAATTAGTGCACTTGCTATTGAAAAAATGAGCCCTAACTTCATCAATAAATACATCGCCTTCTTATGATAAATATGATCAGATCCTTTTAAAAATCTGACTGCTGTAATAGATGCAAGTATAAAGGCGGAGGTCATATAGGCTGTCACTAATACATGTGCAACTTTTGTTGGCATTGCCGGATTGAACATTGCAATTAATGGTTGAATGTTCACAAGTTCTCCATCTAAAATTTCAAATCCTTGCGGTGCATTCATAAAAGAATTCACGATAGTAATAAAAACTGCGGACATCGATGCACCTATTGCAACTGGGATAAGAAGAAGCATATGCTTTTTCTGACTATCAAATCGATCCCAAGTATATAAATAAATGCCTAAGAAAATTGCTTCAAAGAAAAATGCAAAGGTTTCCATGAATAGTGGAAGAGCAATTACTTGTCCAGCTAATTCCATGAAGTTGGGCCATAATAAAGAAAGCTGCAGCCCGATTGCCGTTCCTGTTACAACACCTACTGCTACTGTAATGACAAATCCACGCGTCCATCTTCTTGCAAGCAAAATATAATGTTCATCGTTATTTTTATAGCCTACCCACTGAGCAATCATTATCATTAGCGGAATTCCTACACCAATAGTTGCATAAATAATATGGAACGACAGTGTCACTTCAGTTAGTACTCGACTCCAAAACACTGCTGACTCGTTAATCAAAATAAGTCCTCCTAACTAGAAAATAATCTTCCAATGATGGATAGAAGCATGATCAGTGCAACTCCAAAGCTTAAGTAAATTAGCCATTTTTCTTGTGTTTTATACATGATTAAACGCTCCTTTGCGTTTTAGTATACCCATTTATACAATTGTTGAACGAAAATAAAACAAAGAATTAATCCAAATCAATTACGTCTTTGCGTAATTGGTTTCGGACTCATATTTACATTAAATGTGAATAAAAAAACCTATATAATCGTCGGTATTTTCCAACGTTTATATAGGTAACCTACTTTATTCAACTCTATCCAATTCCCGAATATCAGTAATTGGAGCACAGACTTCAATATGTCGTTTTAGGTTTGTAAAGGTAACTGGTGCATCTCCACCGTACTCGCCGTCAAGATTGATGTGAATTGTCTCATCTTCTGCCATTGGAGACACCTTTACTACACTTGCTTTTCTATAAATTAAATTCGGATCGTTTAAATGCTCACCTCGTAATGCGAGTGATGCAATTTTGATAAAATCAGCAATCGTACATTTTTTTAAAATCATCATCGTAAATAAACCATCGTTAATACTTGCATCAGGTGCTATTTTTTCAAAGCCACCCACAGAATTTGTCAGGCCGCATAAGAACATCATTGCTTCGCCTTCAAATACTTCTCCATCATATTCAATTCGCATGTTTGTTGCTTTTATTGATGGAATCATTTCAATTCCTTTTAAGTAATAGGCCAGTTGCCCAAGGACCGTTTTCATTTTGCTTGGCACCTCATAGGTTAGCTCAGTAATACGTCCTCCAGCTGCAATATTAATGAAATAGCGATCATTATTTATTAAACCGACATCTACAGGTATTGTATCACCTTTGACTATAATATCGATTGCTTCATCAATTTTTCGAGGAATGTGCAGCGCACGGGCAAAATCATTAGTTGTTCCCATTGGTACTAAACCTAGTTTTGGTCTTTTATCATATGGGCTGATTCCAGCAACTACTTCATTTAACGTACCATCCCCACCAGCAGCAATTACAATATCAAAGCCACGTTCAACTGCATTAGCAGCTGCTTTTTTTGCATCACCTTCACAAGTTGTTGCGTGGCAAGATGTTTCATAGCCTGCGATTTCTAGTTTCTCTAACACCTCAGGTAAGTGTCTTCTAAAAAGCTCTCTTCCTGATGTTGGATTATAAATGATTCTTGCTCTTTTCATCGTATCGTCCATCCTATACTTATTTATGTATAAAACGCAATTAATAAAAGGAAAGTTCTCTCCAGGCTAAAAAAATTTTATTAAAGCATTGAAGAGAACTTTCACCTTATCTTTTTATGACAGCGTTTTCGTAATAACAGCTTTCATATCTTCATAAACCCATTGTGCACATTGTGGGTCTATTACGAATTTCTTCTGCAAAGAAGTATACAATTGTTTTTGCTTTTCTTCAAATGTTGGGTCTTCTTTTTCAGGCAGTTCTGCTCTCATATCTACTACTAATTGTTGCAGCTCTGGTGCACGTGGACCCCATTTTCCAATTACTTCACCTTGTTCATTTAAAAATAGATAAATCGGAATCGCTCTTCCTCCATTTGTTAAATAACGGTCAATTAAATCCGTATCTGCATCACGGAAAGCACATCGTATGTCGAGGTCTGCTTCCTCTGCAATTTTTCGAATGACTGCATTGTTCAGCATTGCATCTCCACACCAGTCCTCTGTGATGGCTAGAATGTGAGGTTTTTTCTCTTTTAGTAATTGGAATACTTTATCTTCTGGGTTCACGTTGAAGTTTTTGTAAACCTCAAAACTTGGTTCTTTTAAGTTTGTTGTCATTTGTTCCATATATTCTGCCATGGACATCGATTCTTCAAAATACTGTTGTTCTGTTTTCAAAAGGTATCCCTCCAATTTCTTAATAATTCCATTTTGCATGTGGGATAAGATAATTACAATTGATTTGATTTTTGAGTTACATTTCTGCTTTAGCTTAAGATGAAAAAACGCCCATAAGCTAAGCATTGCTACTTATGGGCGCACATAAACGTTATCGTTTATTAATTTCTTCTAGCAAGATTTTATTTACCATTGGTGGGTTTGCTTGCCCTTTAGAAGCCTTCATAATTTGACCTACTAAGAAGCCAATCGCACGGTCTTTACCGTTTTTAAAGTCTTCGATAGATTGTGGATTTGCATCTAACACTTCAGTTACAAAACCTAATAACGTTGCTGGATCAGAAATTTGAACTAATCCTTTGTCTTTTACGATTTTCGCAGCGTCGCCACCGTTTTTCACAAGTTCTGTAAATACTTTTTTCGCAATTTTAGAAGAGATTGTACCATCTGCAATTAATTTCACCATACCTGCTAAGTTTTCTGGTGTTAATGCAGTTTGTCCAATTTCTTTTTGCTCAGCATTTAAGTATGCAGAAACGTCACCCATTAACCAGTTTGCTGAAAGTTTTGCATCCGCACCTTGAGCTACCATTTCATCAAAGAAATCAGAAATCTCTTTGTTAACTACTAATACACTTGCATCGTAATCGTTTAAGCCAAGTTGTTCAACATAGCGCTTTTTGCGAGCATCTGGTAGTTCAGGTATAGACTGGCGTACATGTTCTAACCATTCATCATCAATATGAAGATCAACTAAGTCAGGTTCTGGGAAGTAACGGTAATCGTCTGTTCCTTCTTTAACACGCATTAAAATTGTTTTGCCCGTTTTCTCATCAAAACGGCGTGTCTCTTGCTTAATTTCTCCGCCAGACATTAATACTTCAGCTTGGCGTACTTCTTCATACTCAAGACCTTTACGTACAAAGTTGAAAGAGTTTAAGTTTTTAAGCTCTGTTTTAGTACCAAATTCCTTTTGGCCATAAGGACGGATAGAGATGTTTGCATCGCAGCGAAGTGAACCTTCCTCCATACGAACATCAGAAACACCAGTGTACTGAATAATTGCTTTTAATTTTTCAAGATAAGCATACGCTTCTGCTGGAGTGCGAATATCTGGCTCAGATACGATTTCTACAAGCGGCGTACCTTGACGGTTGAAGTCAACTAGTGAGTAGCCGTCGCCATGTGTTAATTTACCAGCATCTTCTTCCATATGAAGACGTGTAATACCGATTCTTTTCGTATAACCTGGTTGACCATCTGTGCCTTCAATTTCAATTTCAATCCAGCCATCATAGCCGATAGGTTTATCAAATTGAGAAATTTGATAAGCTTTCGGATTATCTGGATAGAAATAGTTTTTACGGTCAAATTTTGTTTCTTGGTTGATTTTCATGTTAAGTGCAAGGGCAGCTTTCATAGCAAAATCAACAACGTTTTTGTTTAATACAGGTAATACACCAGGGTAACCTAAGTCGATTACTGTTGTATTTGTATTTGGCTCAGCACCAAAGTGATTTGGTGCTGGAGAGAAAATTTTCGAATCTGTTTTCAACTCAACATGTACTTCTAAACCGATAACTGTTTCAAAGTTCATAATTATTTACCCTCCCAAATTTGAGGAGTTTGTTTGTGGAAATCTGTCGCTTGCTCGTATGCGAAAGCTGTACGATAGATTGTTTCCTCATCGAAATGCTTACCGATGATTTGCAACCCTAGTGGCAATCCATTTTCGAAACCACATGGAATCGAAATTGCTGGAACACCTGCTAAGTTAATTGGAATTGTTAAGATGTCATTTGCATACATCGTTAAAGGATCATCTATGTTTTGTCCAACTTTAAATGCTGGAGTAGGCGCCGTTGGACCAACAATTACATCATAGTTCTCGAATACTTTATCGTAATCTTCTTTAATAAGAGTACGAACTTGTTGTGCTTTTTTGTAGTAAGCATCGTAAGTACCTGCACTTAATGAATAAGTACCAAGCATGATACGACGTTTTACTTCGTCGCCAAAACCTTGAGCACGTGTTTCTTTATAAAGTTCCATTAAGTTTTTCACGCCTTCAGCACGGAAACCGTAACGGATGCCGTCGAAGCGAGAAAGGTTTGATGATGCTTCTGAAGATGAAAGAATGTAATATGCAGCTAATGCGTATTTAGAGTGAGGAAGTGAAACCTCTTCTACAGTAGCACCTAATCCTTTTAATACTTCAAGTGCAGCAAGAACAGAATTTTTTACTTCTTCATTAACACCTTCACCAAGGAATTCTTTTGGTACTGCAATGCGTAAACCTTTAATATCGCCATCTAGCTTTGATACATAGTTTGGTACAGGTATGTTAGCTGATGTTGAGTCATTAGGGTCTACACCGGCAATTGCCTCAAGAAGAAGTGCATTATCATATACGTTGCGTGTAATTGGCCCAATTTGGTCTAAAGAAGATGCAAATGCAACTAAACCAAAACGGGATACGCGTCCATAAGTTGGTTTCATCCCAACAACACCGCAATATGCTGCAGGCTGGCGGATAGACCCACCTGTATCAGAACCTAATGAAAATGGTACTTCGCCAGCAGCTACTGAAGCAGCAGAGGCACCAGAAGAACCGCCTGGTACATGATCAAGGTTCCAAGGATTTTTCGTAGTTTTGAACGCAGAGTTTTCATTTGATGAACCCATTGCAAATTCATCCATATTTAATTTACCAACTGTCACCATACCTGCTTCACGTAGTTTTTTCACTACTGTTGCATCATAAATTGGCATGAATCCTTCTAAAATTTTAGAAGCACAAGTTGTTTCAAGCCCTTCTGTTACGATGTTGTCTTTTACACCGATTGGTAAACCAAATAATGGGCCACGTTGTTCAAATGGAACCTTATCCATTTCTTCAGCCTGAGCTGTTGCTTTTTCTTTATTTAAAGCTAAAAATGCTTGTACATCGCCATCAAGTTGTTCGATGCGAGCAAAAGCTTCGTTAGTTAAATCAGCAATTTTAAAATCGCCGTTATGTAAACCTTCTTGTAATTCCTTTGATGAACGTTCAAATAACGTCATGAGTTTACCTCCTTCTTTTCGGGGATTAGTCTTCTAAAATTGGCGGCACTTTTACTTGACCAGCCTCTTGTTCTTTTACGTTTAGCATCATTACTTCACGATCTAAACCTTTTTGTGCTACGTCTTCACGCATTACATTTACGATTGGTAGAACGTGCGATGTTGGTTTTACATCTGTTGTATCTAACTCGTTAAGTTGTTCTGCGAAATCTGTAATTTTCCCTAATTGGTTTGCAAATTTTTCTGCTTCTTCATCTGTAATAGCAAGTCGCGCAAGATGTGCAACATGTTTTACTTCTTCTTTTGATAATTTCGCCATACTTCTACACCTCCGATATTCTACGTGGCAATAATCATTAATAATACCATTTTTCTCATTAGAAAGACACGGTTTTCGCTAATAATAGCGAATATCAACGGTTTTTCTTACACTGATGTCAATATAGAAAATCACTAAATTGATAAAAACATTAATAAACTTTTGATGTATGGAATCAATTTATATTATCGCCCTATGTTTTATAAATTCAAACCTATCTTATAAATCGCATCCACTCTTAATGTTTGAAAAGTTATTTTTGATAACGATGTAGAGGGGCTGTTTTTTTTATAGACAGCCCCGTACTTTATTTCATTATTGATAGATATGAACGAATGGCTCCTGGTCATTTCTTTCTTTTAGGATAAGCGCTTCTGGTCCGTTTACTGATGTAATACTTACTTCGATATCTAAATCCGCCGGCAATTGCGTTAAAATTATTCCGGATAAGTATTGTGAAAATCCAATTATTTCAGTTGAACCGTAAAATTGAATAGGAATTTCTATTGATAATTTTTGAATTGTGTTATTTTGATAAAATCCTCTGCCAATAACGCTAGTATAATTTGCAAAGTATCTATCAACCTCTTGCTTAAAGTTTTGGAAGCTCGTATTCATATCACGATATTGCTCTTCTGGAGAAGACATTGGAAACGTAACATATTCTTCATCAATTGCTGTCCAGTCACTTAAACCATTTTGCCCTGCCTCTGATACGCTGTACGCAAAATATGTTCCCGGTACAATCGAATTTCTTGCTTCCTGTTTAAATAGACCAATTACAATTGGTATATCACTTAAACCTGATTGGGAACGTAAACGTGTAATAACTTCCGCAGCAATTTCTTTTCCTTTTTTCTCTAATTCACTATTTGGAATCGGTTCCTCATAATATTCGCCGTATTGCTCTTTTTGATAATAGTAAATTGAATTTAAGGCTAGCCCGATTGAAATGCCGCCAAGCTTAACCTTATTATCATCAGTTTTTATTAAGTAGTTTTGTTCAACGATATGCGCCAAATAGATAGGGGCTTCTTTTGCACGTACTTCCGGGTCCATTCCTTCAGGAGCTGCCGGATTTAGCCCATCCTCCGTTTGATTGCTTCGAGCGAGCCAATTGCTTAATGTTTCTGAATCTAAATATTGTCCTTCTTGGAAAAAGTAATCTTCTGTACTAAATTCATTTTGAGAAAGGCGCATTAAGCCTTCTTCAACTTCTTTAATATCATACTTTGTATAAATATTTGATACGACTAACCCTCGACTCGCACTTTCTTTATACGGTACAAGAGTTCTATAATATCTATCATTTAATTGCATGCTTGGAATGATTGTAGTTTCAACCACTTCTTTGGTTTCATCTGTATTTTGCAACACTTCTGTATCTTCTTTAATCGAAGGTACACAACCTGCCAGCAATGCAACAACGACTGCTGCCGGAATCCAGCGAAATCGTTTCATCATTTGAAACTCCTTTACTGTTGTAATTGTTCTATTAGGCGGTCTTCGTCCCATACTTCGATACCTAGTTCTCTAGCTTTAGCTAATTTTGACCCAGCATCTTCACCGGCAATAACAAGATCCGTTTTCTTACTTACACTTCCTGTTACTGTTCCGCCCAACTCTTCTATTTTCGCCTTTGCTTCGTTGCGTGTCAATTGCGTTAATTTACCCGTTAATACAATTGTTTTGCCTGCAAAAGGACTATCACCAATCTCAACCTGCACTTTTTTCCCTTTAAATGTCATATTAACGCCAGCTTGCTTTAACCGAGTTATTAATTCTTTCACTTCTTCATTATTAAAATAAGTAACAACCGAGTCCGCCATCTTCGCACCAATTTCAAAAATAGAAGTTAATTGTTCTTCTGTTGCATCCATTAGTGCATCGATTGTTTCGAATTGCTCCGCTAATATTTTTGCAGCTTTTTCACCTACATGGCGAATCCCTAATCCGAATAGCAGTCGTTCCATCGAATTTTCTTTAGAGCGCTCAATTGCATCTACTAGGTTAGTTGCTGACTTCTCTCCCATTCGCTCTAGCTTCATCAATTGTTCCACTTCAAGATGATACAGGTCGGCAACATCTTTAATATAATTTTCGCGAAGAAGCTGCTCAACAACCTTTTCACCTAAACCGTCTATATTCATTGCATTGCGTGATACAAAATGTTTAATACCTTCAGCAATTTGCGCAGGGCAGGTCGGATTTACACAGCGTAATGCTACTTCTCCTTCTATACGCACTAATTCGCTACCACAAGCAATGCAGTGTGTTGGCATTTCATATGGAACAGAATTTTCTGGACGCTGCTCTAAAATAACGCCAATAACCTCTGGGATAATGTCTCCTGCTTTATGCACTATTACTGTATCTCCAATACGGATATCCTTTTCACGAATTAAATCTTCATTATGAAGAGATGCTCGTCCCACTGTTGTCCCAGCTACTTGGACTGGTTCTAGTATTGCGGTTGGTGTAATAACACCTGTGCGCCCAACTGTTAATTCAATATCAAGTAGTTTAGTAACGACCTCTTCTGCAGGAAATTTATAGGCAATTGCCCAGCGAGGACTTTTTGCTGTAAAACCTAGCTCATCTTGATGTGCATAACGGTTAACCTTAACAACTATACCATCAATTTCATATGCAAGATTTGGACGATTTTCAGTCCACTTTTCTATAAACGCCAATACATCATCAATTGTTGCGCACTTTTCCCGTTCCTTATTTGAAGGAAAACCAAGTCCCTCTAAATAATCGAGCATCTCAGCATGTGAATCAATTCCGTATGCTTCTCCATCGCCGCCAATAGCATAAATAAATGTAGAAAGATTGCGGCTTGCAGCAATTTTAGGGTCAAGCTGGCGTAGCGAGCCAGCAGCTGCGTTACGCGGGTTCGCAAAAAGTTCTTCTCCTTTTTGAGCACGTGCATTATTTAAGGCTTCAAATGATTTTTTAGGCATATATGCTTCTCCGCGCACTTCAATTGTCACTCGTTCCTTTAATCGAAGTGGGATTGCACGAATTGTTTTTAAGTTTGTCGTAATATCTTCTCCGACTACTCCATCACCGCGTGTTGCACCTTGAACAAATATCCCATTTTCATAGCGTAACGATATTGCTAACCCATCGATTTTCAGCTCACAAACATACGAAAAATCATCGCCAATTGCTTGTCGGATTTTCCGGTCAAAATCACGCAAATCTGCTTCGTTAAACGCATTTGATAAACTTAACATTGGGTACGTATGTGTAACTTTGCGAAATCCCTCAGCAGCAGCTCCTCCGACACGTTGAGTTGGCGAATCAGGATAGATTAACGATGGATTTTCTTTTTCTAATGCAATTAATTCATGTAAAAGCTGATCATATACCGCATCGGAAACAATTGGCTTATCTTGCACATAATAGGCATGTCCATATTCATGAAGAAGTTTATTTAGCTCTGCAACTCGTTTTTCAATATCGTTCATTATATTCCTCCAAAAATAAAATCAATGACACTTTCCCTAAACCTTTGGTCGTCCATCATTATAAAAATTTATTAAGCCTTCGTAATCGGTGCGAATTTAGCCAGCAAACGTTTAATCCCTATATTAGGAAATGCAATATCAAGTTCAAGCCCATCTCCTTCACCCTTCACACTAACAACTGTACCAGTACCCCATTTTCCATGGACAGCTTTATCTCCAGCCTTCCAGGCAAGCTGGTCTCCCCCCGTAGATTGAAGGTCAGCAATTTGAGTTTTTGTTTGCACATTGCCAATCGTACGGCGATGGCTTTGTTTACGGCTATTTCGCCCTGCACTGAATGGTAAATCATCAGGTTCAATTTGATTTGCAGCTTTCGAAATTTGCTCAATTACATCCTCTGAGATTTCACGCAAAAAGCGAGAAGGCATATTAAAACTAGAGCGTCCATAGAGTGTCCGTGATCCGGCACATGTTAAATAAAGACGTTGTTCTGCCCGCGTTATCCCTACATAGGCTAGGCGGCGTTCCTCCTCCATCTCTGCTGGATCATCCAGAGATCTTGAATGAGGGAAAATATTTTCTTCCATTCCTATGATAAATACTACAGGAAACTCAAGGCCCTTTGCTGAGTGCATTGTCATTAAAATAATGCTGCCTTTAGATGTATCTTGTTTATCAAGAGCATCAATATCTGCAACTAAAGCCAAGTCTGTTAAGAAAGCAATAAGTGATTTGTCATCACTGCGTTCTTCGAATGCTTTTGTAACAGATAAAAATTCTTCAATGTTTTCTAAACGACTCTCTGCCTCTATTGTTTTTTCCTTTTGAAGCATTTCTCGGTAGCCGGATTTGTCAATGACTTGCTCCACAAGTTCTGTTACAGAAAGATATTCCTGCATTTGGGTGAAGCCTGCGATTAACTCACGGAACTTGTCAACTGCATTTGCTGCTTTTGAAGTTAGCCCCATAAATAATACATCCTTCATTGCATCAAAAATCGAACGGTCTTGTTCAATTGCGTACGTTGCGATTTTTTCAAATGAAGTTGCACCGATGCTGCGTTTCGGTTCATTAATAATGCGTGCAAGGGACAGGTCATCATCATTGTTGGCAATTAATCGCAAGTAAGCTAATAAGTCTTTAATTTCCTTGCGATCATAGAATTTCGTTCCTCCAACAATTTGATAAGTCATATTTGATTTAACGAGAACTTCCTCCATTACACGAGACTGTGCATTCGTGCGGTATAGAATAGCGAAGTCGTCCAATGAGCGATTTTCTTTTTCCATCAATTTTTGAATTGTTTGAACAACGAACTGAGCTTCATCTTGTTCAGTGGATGCTTTATAAAGTACTACTTTCTCCCCTTCTAAGTTATCCGTACGCAATTTCTTCGGGTAGCGGCTTTCATTATGTTCAATAAGATCATTTGCTGCCTGTAATATACGTTTTGTAGAACGGTAATTTTGTTCAAGTAAAATAACCTTTGCATTTGGGTAATCTTTTTCAAAGGATAAAATATTTCCAATATCGGCTCCACGCCAACGATAAATTGACTGATCAGAGTCGCCTACTACACAAATATTTTTAAATTTTTGTGCAAGCATTTGAACAAGCTTGTATTGAGAATGGTTCGTATCTTGATATTCATCAACATGAATATATTGGAATTTATTTTGATAATATTCCAGCACCTCAGGAACTCGTTCAAACAGTGTAATTGTCGTCATAATAAGATCATCGAAATCAAGCGACTGGTTTTTGCGAAGTCTTTTTTCGTAACCTTCGTAAACTTGTACGACAACCTTTTCATATGGATTATTTGGATTGCTATTTGCTTTATACATATCAGCAGTAATGCATTCATTTTTTGCCGAACTAATTGCATTTAAAATAGCACGAGGTTCATAACGCTTTGAATCGATGTTTAGCTGTTTCATAACATTTTTCACTACAGATAATTGATCTGCAGAATCTAGTATCGAAAAGTTTTTTGAAATCCCGATTCGATCAATATTACGCCGTAAAATTCTTACACACATTGAGTGAAATGTAGATACCCACATACTTTCTGTTGTTCCATTACCGAGTAAGCCATCAATACGCTCACGCATTTCACGGGCAGCCTTATTCGTAAATGTAATCGCTAAAATTTTAGATGGGTACACTTCTTTTTCCACTACTAAATAGGCAATTCTATGTGTAAGTACTCTTGTTTTTCCTGAGCCAGCACCCGCCATAATAAGCAATGGACCTTCTGTTGTTTTCACAGCGTTTTCTTGCTGTGCATTCATTCCGTTTAGTAAGTTTTTCGTTATTTGCTCCATGATGCACCGCCTTTATACAAACATTTGTTCTTACATTATACTAGATTATATTCTTTATCGCATTTGAAATTTCTGTTAAATAGGCACACTCTTTACAGCTTCAACTGTTTTTAATGCTTGTCTTAAATCATCGTATATAATGTTTCCTACTACTACTGTATCTGCTATACGTGCCATTTCTGCTGCTTGATCTGCAGTAGTAATGCCTCCTCCATAAAAAAGCTTTGTATCATTTAAAACTTCTTTAACAGAAGCTACCATTTCTTTGTCGCCATAAGCACCACTATACTCAATGTAAAAAATCGGCATTTTAAAATAGTTTTCAGCTAGTCTTGCATATGCAATGACATCATCTTTTGTTAGGTTTGTGTCAGCATTTGTTGCCTGTGCCACTTTACAGTCTGGGTTAAGTACACAATACCCTTCAGCAACAAGCTCGTCCCACACCATTACATCTCCGTATTCCTTTATTGCTTGGTGATGTAAATCTTTCACCCATTTTGTTTCCGTACTATTTAATACGGATGGGATAAAGTAATAATCAAAACCGGCTGTTACAGAATCAATATTTGAAATTTCTAATGCAATTGGGACTGTATAGCGGCGAACACGAACCAAAATATCGATGACATTATCTAGGTTGACACCGTCAGTTCCACCTACTAAAATGACATCCGTTCCAGATTCACAAACTTTTTCTAATGCTTCATCCGAAATAGTTTTCGCTGGATCTATCTTGAATACATGCCTCCAATTTTTATAATCCATTCTTTTCCCACCTATCAATGATTTCATAATTTTTTATGTACGATTATCCGTCTACAAGTATATCGTAAAGTCTGCGAAAGCGAAAAAGTTTTCAATCTTGCTGCAAAGAAAAGGGTAAGCATCCTGTTCTTACTCGCCACAAAAGATCTTTTGCTTAGCTCCACCTAGGCGAGGGCGCCATATCGTATGGCATTGTCGGCATTTGCATATCCATTTTTCAAAGAAAGGATGGAATCGATAGCTTTTCCAGTTATGACCGAGAGTAGAGCACAACCTTAGGGGCAAAGTGGCTCATTTTCGATGCTATTAGTCCTTAACAAATACAAAAAGCTGTCTAATAGTCTTCATTTTTGACTTACTAGACAGCCTTATTTGTAAATTGTTATTTAGACGCTTGGAACGGTTTTTCGTCCGGATATAAGCGTCCTAGCATCTCATCATACGTATCATTTCCATAATCGAAGCAGCGGCGAACACGTGAAATTGTTGCGGTAGAAGCTCCTGTTTCTTTTTTTATTGTTTCATATGTTTTCTTTAAACGTAATAAATGTGCTACTTCAAAGCGTTGTGCCAACGATTGGATCTCGCTTATCGTACATAGATCATCAAAAAATTTATAGCATTCTTCGATATTTTTCAACTCTAATACTGCTTTAAATAATTGATCTGTTTGATGCCCTCGAATTTTGTCGATTTGCATTCGTCTCATCCTTTCACTACGAATATGTTACGGAGGCAGCTATTCCTGGATTTGTTGGAACAAAATGAATCCAAGTATGTCCAGGAACTAATTTTACTTCACTACCGTCTTCTTCTACAGCTTTCAATACACCATCAATGTTTTCCCAACGAACCTCTCGCATCAACCCTTCCTGGAACACATACGCTGTTCCACCAGAAGTAATATCAATACTACGGCGTCCTGCGTTATCGATAATGGAATGGTTCATTTCAAAAAATAATACATTTGATAATGCAATCGGCTCATTTGTTAAATAATCTGTCGTTATTTCATCTGCACATTGTCGAGAGTACGTATTCGTATCTGCATCATAAGTATACAGACTATTAAATGAATCGTAATTACTGTACTTAACACTTACTGAATTTGCTTGCACTCCTATTTTAGCATGTTCATCAGGTTCATAAAAAGTATACGATACTTTTTTCTGATAAAGAAGTGAAGCGTTCACCTTTTCTGCAGCTGTTTCTATATTTTCACCTGCAATGTAGGAATTGTGGGGTGCAACTCGATCCGATGAACGTTTAAAAATCGAGCCATCATATTGCATGCCGTTTATATTATCTACAACGCCGTTTGTTAACATTGTTTGAGCTTCTGGACTATAGCCATGGGCAATATAAAATGCATCTAGTCCATCTGCAATTTCAATGAAATAATCCCTGGCGCTTCGAATCGGTCCTATATTATCTGGTATTTCTGATTGAAATAAAGCTAGTAATCTCGTAACATTTCCTTCTGCGAGCATTTCATAAATAACATCAGCAGAACCAATGCCAGATTGCGGGCGTGCAGCCGGATGGTTATTAATGGTTGCAATGATAGGTCTTGTTGTTATTTCATCTGCAATCTTCTCTCCTGTAAATGGAGTGACATAAGGCAACTCTACTTCTGCTGTTGCTGGTATAGTTTGTTCTTCTATTACACTAGTATCTTCTACTAATTCTTCTTTTTCGTCGCATCCTACAATTAAAACTGCTGAACATGCGATTGCACAGCACAACAATCCTTTTTTGCCAAACATTCTTTTTCTCCCCTTTAGCGCATTACAGCTGGTAACATCACTTTCTTTTTCATTACATCAAATATGCCTCTAGGCGTAATACGGATATATGGTAAATGTGTTGATTGTAAAAATAGTAAAGTATAGATAGCATCCGAATGTCTATATCCTCTATCTCTTAAAGCTGTTTTAAGAGCAGTTTCCTTTTCAATAAGATCTTCTACAGCACCTTCATATAACGTTCCATTAATTGTTAGCGGAAGAGAAGCAATTACTTCATTGTTTTCAACAAGTGCAATTCCACCGTTCATTCGCTTTATTTCTTCAAATGCTGCTTTCATATCCTCTATACTTTTACCAATTATGATTATTTCTCCTGTATTCGAGTAAGAGGAGGCAAATCCCTTCACATGAGTGGCAAAACCTTTGAAAATTGTGTTAACTCGCCATTTTCCTTGACGATCAATAAGAAGCAAATAACTTTCATCATTACCAAGCGGAAGCTCCTTTTTATTAATATGGAGATTAATGGAGTACGGTTTTGTAATAACATCATTAATCATTTCGATTCCAATTGGCATTGAAAATTGAAAATCCTCATCTTTTAAGTTAAATGAAATGTTAAATGGCTCGAAGTTTTTCCAATCAATTTTTGGCAGTGCATAGACTTTTTCATTATTTTGTTTTAGCCATACACCTTTAGATAAAACAGCTTCAGGATTCGGTGTAAATTCATCTTTTAAAATATTCAATGTTGCAAAACGACCAGTTGCAATTAATCCGTGCAAATGAGTCATGCCATAATAGCGAGCTACATTATAGGAAGCCATATTATAGGCATCGATTGGAGAAACTCCGCTTTCAAGGGCGATGCGGATACATTTGTCCATAACTCCATCTTGATGGAAATTAGGTGTCGATCCATCTGTTGTCATCATTAGATGATCAAATATATTTAATTTTTTCTCGACAATGCCTTTTAAAAGTTGAGGCAAATCAGGTCGAATAGATGAATGTCTTAATGTAACTGCATAACCATGAAGAATTCGACGTTCTACTTCCTCTACTGTCATGGATTCATGATCGCCATCTGCTCCAAACAGTTTCATTCGTGCAATTGTTTTTTCGGAAGCACCAGGAAAATGTCCTTCAATCTTCTTTCCTTTCATTTTAGAAGCTTGTATCCAGTAAAGCATTAAGTCGTCACCTTGTATTAAGCGCGGCCATCCAGTTAACTCCCCGCCAAGTACTACATCATTTCTCTCAAGCCATTCGAAAATAGATTTGTTTGTAAACAGTTCATCCTCATTTTCGAGTTCAGTTTGAGAATCAAATCGAACCCACCAATAAAATGAAAATGGCAGTTTCTTTAATTGATCCAAAATTGAAAACGCTTTCTCATTTGGGAGTGATAGCACAAATGTCATATTATCTGCGATAAACATTGTTGTTCCTGTTTGAGCTGCAAAATCTGCAAACGATTGTGGATTATATAATTGAAATGGGTGAACATGCGGCTCAATATATCCTGGAACAACTATTTTCCCTTGTAAATCTACGACCTCTGTATTTATTGTATTAGAAGGTAATTCCTGTCCAACATAAACGATTCGATCTCCCAAAATCCAAATATTGCCTGAAATCCATTGTTTAAGCACACTATGTAAATAACGTGCATTTTTTAAAACCATTGTTGGTGCTTCTTGACCATCAATAACGGCAACCTGTTTCCTTATCTCATGTATTTTCCAGATAGGCTCTGGCATTTATAACACTCCCTTCCATTACTTATAAAATTTATTTTGGTTAATTGAATTTTATACGCACATACTAACTTTGCTCATAAATTGTGCGATTTATTTATCTTCATTCAGTATTGTTTGCGACGAAAGCGAAGTTCCACAATAGAAGATTCGCACTTAACCTCAACTTCGAGGAGTAATTGATTGTTGATTTTATCGTATCACAGCAATTTCTTAAATTAAAGTTTTTACACTGGAACAATTTTACTTTTAAAGGAGTGGTGAAAAATGATGGAGGAGAATATCTCTGAAAGAAGCGGTTTTGTACGTTTAGCTTTAGGAACAGGTTTAACAGCATGTGGCATCGCACATTTAGCAAAAGAATCTGGCAATAGAACATTAGGGTCAATTTTTGTAGCTACAGGAGCAATGAAAATTGCAGAAGGCATTTTCCTTTACTGTCCTACAAAAGCATTAATTAACTCAAATGTAAGAGAAGCAGTGGCTACAACATTTGATGAGTTTTTAGATGGCGATAGCTTAATGAATGCTTACAATCAAGCATATAACAATAAATGGAATGGCGGGAGCTCCCAAAGTGGCAGCAATTCATCAAATTCCAGTACTGGACAAAATAATTCAACTATGAAAAATGTTGCAAATACAGCTTCGCAAGTTGCTCAAACTGTTTCTAATGTTGCTCCAAGCGGCACAATGGTAAAAAGCGCTTCACAAGCAATAAAAACTGCGGCAGATACTGTTTCTGGAACTCAAAGCCAGCAAAACAAAAATAAATCAAATAATTCTTCACAAAGTGGCCAATCAAGTTAATCCCCCCTCTTTGAAGAGTTAAGCACTTGTGTTTATTTAAAATGGCAAGCCTGTCGATTTATTTTTCGACGCTTGCCATTTAATTATTTATTGAAAAGTTCTCCAACCAATATCTTTTCGATAAAAGAAATTATCCCACTTCACTTTTTCGATACCAGCATAAACTTTTTCTTGTGCTTCTTTTAAGTTCTCTGCTTTAGCAGCAACTAATAAAACACGGCCACCGTTGCCGACAAAGTTCCCATCAACTAGTTTTGTTCCAGCGTGATATACTTCATAGGTTTCAGTTAACTCGTTCAAATCCGGTAGAGGATTTCCTTTTTCAACATCCCCTGGATAACCATCCGCTGCAATTACAACACCTAACATCGCTTCATTGGACCATTGTAAATCAAAGTATTTTTCTTCCATTAAAGCTTTCATAAATAAACCAAAATCAGAAGTCATTCTAGGTAAAACCACTTGTGTTTCTGGGTCGCCAAAACGGGCATTAAACTCAATTACTTTTGGTCCTTGGTTTGTTAAAATTAAGCCTGCATATAAAATTCCTGTAAAGGAAACTCCCTCTTCTTCCATCGCTTTTACTGTCGGCTCTACGATTTCAATGTAAGCACGGGAAACTAATTCTTGAGGGATTTGCGGTACAGGAGAATATGCTCCCATTCCTCCTGTATTCGGCCCTTTATCACCATCATAAGCGCGCTTGTGGTCTTGTGCGATCACCATTGGGTAGATTTGCCCCTTATGAACAAACGACATAAAGGAGAATTCCTCACCATCTAAAAATTCCTCGATTACAACTCGAGAAGACGATTCGCCAAAACGTTGATTGCCAATCATATCTTTAATGGCGTCGCAAGCTTCTTGTTCAGTCATCGCAACAATAACACCTTTGCCTGCTGCTAATCCATCAGCTTTTACAACAATCGGTGCACCTTGTTGCTTTACATATTGGATTGCTTTTTCCGCATCAGTGAATGTTTCATATGCTGCTGTAGGAATATTGTATTTCTTCATTATTTCTTTTGCGTATGATTTACTGCCCTCGATTTGTGCTGCGGCTTTTGTAGGTCCGAAAATCGATAAAGAACGAGCTTGGAAGAAATCAACAATTCCTGCCGCTAATGGTTGTTCTGGTCCGACAAATGTTAAATCAATTTCATTTTCTTTTGCAAATTGGGCTAATCCATCAAAATCCATCGCATCAATTGGAACAACTTGAGCAATCGTACGCATTCCATCATTTCCTGGAGCAACGAATACTTTTTCAACGGATGGAGAATCATTGAACTTCTTAGCAATAGCATGTTCACGACCGCCACTGCCGATTACAAGGATGTTCATTTTATTAAAGCCCTCCTGTTGGGTTTTTCATTTCTCTTTTCGAGTTTTAGTTTATGAGCGAGTTTGACATGTTTATGTGCGAGTTTCTTGGCTTTATGTGCGGTTTTCACCAAATTATGTGCGATTCTCTCAGGTTTATGTGCGATTTCCTGCACATATGTGAAAATGTAAACTTAATATTAAGATTAATGTTTAAAATGACGCACACCTGTAAATACCATAGCAATACCATACTCATTTGCTTTATCAATTGAATCTTGGTCTTTTATGGATCCGCCTGGCTGAATAATTGCTGTGATGCCAGCTGCTGCTGCAGTTTCTACAGTATCACTCATTGGGAAGAATGCATCCGATGCAAGCACAGCACCTTTTGCTTTTTCTCCAGCTTGTTCTAATGCAATTTTAGCTGCCCCAACACGGTTCATTTGACCTGCGCCGACACCTAAAGTCATTTGTGTATCAGTTACAACAATCGCATTTGATTTTACATGTTTTACTACTGCCCAGCCAAGCTTCAATGCTTTCCATTCTTCTTCTGTTGGTTCACGATCAGTTGCCACTTTAATGTCAGCATCAGCAAAGCCAAATTTATCATCTTCTTGAACTAAAAGACCACCTTCAACTGAAACCATTTTAAATTGATCTTGTTTTTCTTGTGAGAAGTTGATTGTCATTAAACGAATATTTTTCTTTTTCGTTAAAATTTCTAATGCTTCCTCAGTGAAAGAAGGTGCAATAATAATTTCTAAGAAAATATCACTTAATTTTTTAGCAGTAGCTAAGTCTACTTCGCGATTTAAGGCAATAATGCCGCCAAAAATAGAAGTCGGATCTGCTTCGTAAGCTTTATCGAATGCTTCTTCGATGCCAGCACCAGTTCCTACCCCACACGGATTCATATGCTTTACTGCAACGGCAGCTGGCATGTCAAATTCTTTCACGATTTGAAGTGCAGCATTGCCATCTTGAATATTGTTGTAAGATAATTCTTTCCCATGCAATTGAGTTGCAAATGCCAATGAGAAATCTGAACCTAAACGTTTTTGATAGAATGCAGCTTTTTGATGTGGATTTTCACCGTAACGTAAAGTTTGTTTTAGCTCATATGTCATCGTTAAATTCTCAGGGAACTCTTCTTCTGTTAGATAATTTGAAATGTAAGAATCATATGCCGCTGTATGTCGGAATACTTTTGCAGCGAGACGACGACGTGTTTCAATTGTAGTTGAACCCTGTGCTTTTAATTCTTCGAGAACTTGGCAATAATCGTTAGAATCGACAATAACCGTTACATACTGATGGTTTTTGGCAGCAGAACGCAGCATAGTTGGACCGCCGATATCGATGTTTTCGATTGCATCATCCCATGTTACATTTGGTTTTGAAATTGTTTCTACAAACGGATAAAGATTTACACAAACAATTTCAATTGGCTCAATGCCATGCTCATTCATTTGAGCTTGATGTGAAGGATCGTCAAACTTTCCTAAAAGACCTCCATGAATCATTGGATTCAATGTTTTTACACGTCCATCAAGAATTTCAGGAAATTTTGTTACTTCATCAACAGCTGTTACAGGAACATTGTTGTCTTGCAACATTTTTTTCGTACCGCCTGTCGATAAAATTTCATAATCTAATGCTGCTAATTCCTTTGCAAATTCTAAAATACCTTCTTTGTTTGAAACACTAATAAGTGCACGTTTCGTCACGAAAAAGACCTCCAATATACTAATTAGAATGAATACTCCTAAAATGTTCTTCATCCATATCTATTTTTCAAATAATCGTGATAATGTCTTTGTATAAAGTTCATGTTCGATCATATGAATACGTTCTTCTGTTGCTGCCCTATTTCCGTCAACTACTTCAACCGCGGCTTGAGCCAAAATTGTCCCCGTATCCATACCTTCATCAACAAAATGAACTGTTACTCCTGTAATTTTCACTCCGTGATCCATTGCTTGTCCAATGGCATCCTTACCTGGAAATGATGGTAAAAGCGAGGGATGAATGTTAACAATTCGATTAGCAAAAGCTGAAAGTAATGTTCCCCCAATTAAACGCATATACCCCGCGAGAACAATCCATTCAACCTCTTTTTCTAGTAAAACATTCACAATCTCTTGCTCATATGCCGCTTTTGATTCATAAGATTTAGGTGTAAATGTAAACACTGGAATATTAAAGTTTTCAGCCCGTTTTATAACAAATGCATTTGGTTTGTCTGTTACGACGAGCTCAATTACAGCATTTAATTTACCATTCAAGATTGCCTCTTGAATTGCTTGGAAGTTGCTTCCGCTTCCTGAAGCAAACACAGCGATTTTCGTTGTCATTACTTTAAACTCCCGTCATGTTCACCATTAAATATTACACCTTCACCTTTTACTACACGACCTATTTTGTATGCTTTTTCACCATTTTTTTCAGCAATCCCAATTACTTTGTCAGCTTCAGATGCAGGTACAGAAAGTACATAGCCAATTCCCATATTGAACACATTATATAAATCTTTGTCAGCAAGCTCTCCTTTATCTTTTAAAAATTCAAAGATGCGAAGAACCGGCCAAGATCCTAAGTCAATTTCAGTAGCTGAACCTGCTGGCATCATACGTGGCAGATTTTCATAAAAACCTCCGCCGGTAACGTGTGCCATCCCATGAATTTCTGCTTGTTTGAGCATTTCAAGGACAGGCTTTGCATAAATTTTTGTCGGTGTAAGAAGAGCTTCCCCTATCGGACCAAGATCTTCATAACCTTCTACAACTTCATCTACAGCTAAACTGTTATCTGCAAATACGATTTTACGAACTAAAGAATAGCCATTTGAATGTACACCGCTGGACGAAAGACCAATAAGAACATCACCTTCAACAATCTTTTCACCAGTTACAACATTTGATTTTTCTACAGCACCAACGGCAAAACCAGCTAGATCATACTCATCTTCATCATAAAGTCCTGGCATTTCTGCTGTTTCTCCACCGATTAATGCAGCACCAGCTTGTACGCAGCCATCTGCTACCCCTTTTACAATTTGCTCGATTTTCGCAGGCTCAGCTTTGCCAAGAGCAACATAATCTAGAAAATATAACGGTTCTGCACCCTGTGCAACGATATCGTTTACACACATTGCAACACAATCCACACCAATTGTATCGTGTTTATCAACCATAAATGCAAGTTTTAATTTTGTCCCAACACCATCTGTACCTGAAATTAGAACAGGCTCTTTTAAGTTTAAAGAGGACAAGTCAAACATGCCTCCGAAGCCGCCAAACGTCCCCATCACACCCAAACGATTTGTACGTTCAACATGTGATTTCATACGTTTTACTGCTTCGTATCCAGCTTCTATATTTACGCCTGCTTGCTCATATGCTTTTGACAATTTTAATATCCTCCTTAGATAATCAATTGCGCCCCCGACGAAACTGTGTCTTTATTTCGGTCATAAATTACGACAGAAATTATATGACTACGTCGGAGGCGGAAGATAAGATTGTGTTATTAAGTCTTATCTAACTACTTCTTTTTCATGTGGTAAGACTGTATCTGAGAAAATTTCTGTAGGATAATCGCCAGTAAAACAAGCCATGCAAAGACCGCGATTTTCATCATCAAATGGACGGGCCGTTGCTTCTACTAAGCCCTCAACTGAAAGGAAGGTCAATGAATCTGCACCGATTGCTTCACAAATTTCTTCCACATTTTTACTTGAAGCAATTAATTCTTCATGTGTAGATGTATCAATTCCATAGAAGCAAGGATTTTTCATTGGCGGCGATGAAATTACTACATGCACCTCAGTTGCTCCTGCTTCTTTTAACATGTTTACGATACGTTTAGATGTCGTTCCGCGTACGATTGAATCATCTACCATGACAACGCGCTTTCCCTTTACAACTTGAACAACCGGTGAAAGCTTCATCTTAACACCGCGTTCACGAAGCTCTTGTGTAGGTTGAATGAATGTACGGCCTGTGTATCGGTTTTTAATCAGTCCAAGTTCATATGGGATGCCGCTTTCCTCAGCAAAACCAATCGCCGCTGAAATAGATGAGTCTGGAACTCCTGTTACTACATCTGCTTCCAGCCAAGCACACTCTTGTGCAAGTCTTTTCCCCATACGTTTACGAGTCATATGGATATTAATTTGGTCGATATTAGAATCAGGACGCGCAAAATAAACATACTCCATTGCACACATTGCACGTTGTTCCATTTCTACAAATCGATCTTCTTCAATACCTTTATCTGAAATGATTAATAGTTCACCAGGTTCAACTTCACGGACAAATTCTGCACCGATTAAATCAAATGCACAAGTTTCAGAAGCAACAACCCAAGCATCATCTAGCTTGCCGAGAGATAAAGGACGCAACCCGTTGCGGTCACGCGCAACCATGATACAATCCTTTGTAAGTATTAAAAATGAAAAGGCGCCTTTTAGTAATGAAAGAGCTTCTTTCACTTGAGCACGGAAACCAGGCTTTTTACTTTTCTTAATTAAATGTACAACTACCTCTGTATCGGAAGAAGAATGAAAAATGCTCCCCGAACGTTCTAAATGCTGTTTTAAATGATTGGCATTTACTAAATTTCCATTATGAGCAATTGCCATACTGCCAGTCGAAGAACGGAAAAGCAACGGTTGTACGTTTTCAATTCCGCCTCCACCAGCTGTTGTATAGCGAACATGAGCGATTGCTGCTTGACCTTTTGCAGATTTTAAATTTTCTTCACTAAAAACATCATTAACTAGTCCTTCGCCTTTAACCGCGCGCAAAGCTTCACCGTCTGTTACGACGATACCAGCTCCTTCTTGACCACGATGTTGAAGTGCATGAAGACCATAGTAGCTTAATTGTGCTGATTCAGAATGCCCCCATATTCCAAAAACTCCGCATTCTTCATTTAAGCCTCTGATTTCACCAAGCATGGGATTGCTCCTTTCCAAGCAGAACGGAATTCCTCCACTGTACCTTCTACAAGAATGCCAGTATTACCGTTGATTGTGATTTTTCCATCATCTGTTACAATACCGATTTTCTTCGCATCTGATACGATTTCTTCAAATGCAGCAGCATTTTCTTCTTTAACCGTAATGATAAAACGAGATTGAGATTCGCTGAATAACACTGTGACAGCCGAGCCATCAAGAGTTACAAATACACCTAAGCCTTCAGCAGCAAAAGTTTTTTCAGCAAGTGCAACGGCTACCCCGCCTTCTGAAACGTCATGCGCCGATTGAATAAGCCCTTTACGAATTGCAGTTAAGATTGCAGTTTGACGAGACGCCTCAACTTCTAAATCGATGTGAGGAGCTTTACCAAAGATTTTTCCATACACTAATTTTTGAAGTTCAGAGCCACCGAACTCATTTGCTGTATCACCGACTAAATAAACGATGTCTCCAGCTTGTTTTAATTGTTGTGTTGTCACATGTGTTAAGTCTTCTACTAAACCAACCATCCCAATTGTCGGTGTTGGATATACCGCTTCACCCGAACGTTCATTGTAAAGTGATACGTTGCCACCGATAACTGGTGAATTTAATGCAGTACATGCAGCCGCGATACCGTCAGCTGATTTTTCAATTTGCCAGAAAATCTCTGGTTTTTCTGGGTTACCGAAGTTTAAGCAGTCTGTAATAGCAAGAGGCTGTCCGCCAGATGCCACGATGTTGCGAGCTGCTTCTGCTACTGCGATTTTCCCGCCTGTCTCAGGGTCTAAATATATATAACGTGAATTACAGTCAGTTGTCATTGCAAGACCTTTATTTGTACCGCGTACACGTAATACAGCTGCATCAGAACCTGGAGCTACAACAGTATTTGTACGAACTTGGTAATCGTATTGATCATATACCCATTCTTTTGAAGCAACAGTTGGCGCTTGCAGTAATAATTTTAAAGTTTCTTTTAAATCTGCAACTTCCGGTTCACTATTTTCAACCGCTTGGAACTCTGCGAAATAAGCAGGCTCTTTTGATGGTTTATGGTAAACAGGAGCATCTTCTGCTAGTGCATCAGCAGGAACCTCTGCAACTACTTCACCTTTGTGTAGCAAACGAAGCATTTTATCGTCTGTTACGCGACCAATAGCTACTGCATCTAGGCCATATTTATCGAAGATTGCTTTAATTTCATCTTCACGCCCTTTTTTTACAACAAGCAGCATACGTTCTTGTGACTCAGATAACATCATTTCGTAAGCTGTCATACCTGTTTCGCGTTGAGGTACTAAGTCTAAGTTCATTTCTACACCAGAACCCGCTTTTGATGCCATTTCTGCTGAAGATGATGTAAGTCCTGCAGCCCCCATATCTTGAATGCCGACAAGTGCATCAGATTTTACAACTTCTAAACAAGCTTCAAGTAAAAGTTTCTCCATAAATGGATCCCCTACTTGAACTGCTGGACGTTTTTCTTCAGAAGCTTCTGACAGTTCTTCGGAGGCGAATGTTGCTCCGTGAATCCCGTCACGACCTGTTTTAGCACCAACGTACATCACTGTATTGCCGACACCTGCTGCAATACCACGTTGAATATCCTTATGATCGATTAAGCCGACACACATGGCGTTAACAAGTGGGTTTCCTTCATAACAAGGGTCAAATTGAATTTCTCCCCCTACTGTTGGAATACCAATGCAGTTTCCATAGCCGGCGATACCTGCAACAACTTCTTCAAATAAATATTTACCGCGCTCTGTTTGCAGCTCTCCAAAGCGAAGAGAGTTTAACATCGCAATTGGACGAGCACCCATTGAGAAAACGTCGCGAATAATTCCACCTACCCCAGTTGCTGCACCTTGATAAGGCTCAATAGCAGATGGATGGTTATGCGACTCCATTTTGAATACTACTGCTTGTTTATCACCGATATCTACAATCCCAGCCCCTTCACCCGGACCTTGAAGAACCTGAGGACCTTTTGTAGGGAATTTACGTAATACAGGCTTGGAATTTTTATAGGAACAGTGTTCTGACCACATTACAGAGAACAACCCTGATTCAGTCCAGTTTGGAAGACGACCTAAGATCTTTTCCACCATCGCAAATTCTTCATCTGACATTCCCATTCCAGCATAAAGTTTTTGTTCTTTAATTTGCTGTGCTGTTGGTTCGTTCTTAGCTGACATGTGATTCCCTCCACTGTTTTACAATTGATTTAAATAGTGCAAGTCCATCGCTGCTGCCGAGCAATGCATCCACTGCACGTTCTGGATGCGGCATCATGCCTAGTACATTTCCGCGTTCATTAACAATCCCTGCAATGTCTTCAAGACTGCCATTTGGATTTTCACCTGAATAAGTAAAAACAATTTGATTGTTTTCTTTTAAAGCAGTTAATGTTTCTTCGTCACAGAAATAGTTACCTTCACCATGAGCGATTGGAATATTAATAATTTGCCCCTGTTCATATTGGCTTGTAAAAATAGTATTATTATTTTCTACTTTTAATTGAACTGTACGGCACATGAATTTTAAGTTTTTATTTCTTAATAAGGCACCTGGAAGTAGTCCTGCTTCCGTTAAAATTTGGAATCCATTACATACGCCTAAAACTGGTTTTCCCGCTTCAGCAGCTTTTTTTACTTCAGCCATTACGTTCGATTGGTTAGCCATTGCACCACAACGTAAATAGTCACCATAAGAGAAACCACCAGGAACTAAAATGCCATCGAATTCACTTAAATCAGTTGCATCATGCCAAACGTATTCAACTTCTTCGCCTAGCTCATCCTTAATTGCATGATACATATCGATGTCACAGTTTGACCCAGGGAAAACGAGTACTGCGAATTTCATAATTAGTTAGCCTCCTCGACTTCGTAACGATAGTCTTCAATCACTGTGTTTGTAAGAAGTTTTTCACACATTTCTTTCACTAACGTATCGATATCTCGTTCTGTTTCTCCGATTTGAAGCTCTAAATATTTACCAATACGTACATCACTTACTTCGTTATAGCCAATTTTCGCCAAAGATTCCTGTACAGCAGAACCTTGAGGATCTAACACACTTTCGCGTAATGTAACGTAAATTTTAACTTTAGTCATTTCTATTTTCCTCCAAGTCTAGCAAGAATGATTTCATAGCTTTGCGTTAAACTTCCTAAATCACGACGAAACACGTCTTTATCTAGCTTTTGTTTTGTTTCTGCATCCCATAGGCGGCAAGTGTCAGGTGAGATTTCATCAGCAAGTAATATATTGCCATTTTTATCTCGTCCAAATTCAAGCTTAAAGTCTACTAATATAACTCCAACTTCTTCAAAGATTGGTTGAAGTACATTATTAACCTTTAAACCAAGTTCATATAAAGATTGAACTTCCTCTTTTGTTGCAATGCCTAAAATGTCGATATGATCGTTATTGATGAATGGATCACCAAGAGCATCATCTTTATAGTAAAATTCTACAATTGTACGTTTTAAAGGAGTCCCCTCTTCAACCCCAAGTCGTTTCGCAAGACTACCAGCAGCAATGTTGCGGACAACCACTTCGATCGGAATAATGTCTACTTTACGAACAAGTTGTTCATGCTCTGAAATTCTTTCTACAAAGTGTGAGTCAATTCCATATTCTCTTAATTTTTCAAAAATTAAAGTTGTAATGCGATTGTTAAGAACGCCTTTTCCTTCAATTTCTGCTTTTTTCTCACCATTAAATGCAGTAGCACTATTTTTATATTCAACGAACAAAATATCTTCTTGTTCTGTTGCATATAAACGTTTTGCTTTTCCTTCATATAAAAGCTGACCTTTATTCATGACGTGAGCCTCCAATTAATTTGCATTCATCTCTCATCACCATTTAGATGAGAGATGAATGTTTATTAGAATTTAAATTAGTTCAATCCAAGACGTTCAAAAATCATATCCACATTTTTAATGTGATAGTTGTAGTCGAAGCAATCATCGATTTCTTCTTTAGTTAATAAAGAAGTGATTTTTTCATTCGCTTCTACTAATGGACGGAATTGAATTTGTTCATCCCAAGCGCGAGCAGTTAATGGCTGCACTGTATCGTAAGCATCTTCACGAGCCAGCCCTTTATCAATTAACGCAAGTAAAATACGTTGTGAGTAAATTAAACCGAAAGTACGGTCCATATTACGTTTCATATTCTCAGGGAATATTGTTAGGTTTTTCACAATATTACCGAAACGGTTTAACATGTAGTTTAGTGCTATTGTTGCATCTGGAATAATGACACGTTCTGCTGATGAATGTGAAATATCACGCTCATGCCATAAAGATACGTTTTCATAAGCCGTTAACATGTATCCACGGATTAATCGTGCCATGCCAGTCATGTTCTCAGAACCGATTGGATTACGTTTGTGCGGCATAGCGGAAGACCCTTTTTGACCTTTACCGAAGGCTTCTTCTACTTCACGAGTTTCTGATTTTTGAAGACCACGTACTTCAGTCGCAAATTTTTCAATTGAAGTTGCGATTAATGCTAATGTTGAGAAATATTGTGCATGACGGTCACGTTGTAAAGTTTGTGTAGAGATTGGAGCTGCTGCTAGTCCTAATTTTTCACAAACATATTGTTCAACGAATGGATCGATATTAGCGTAAGTTCCTACCGCACCTGAAATTTTCCCAGTTTCGATTACTTTTGCTGCCGTATCGAAACGTTCTAAGTTACGCTTCATCTCTTCACGCCATAGTGCCAATTTCAAACCGAAAGTTGTCGGTTCAGCGTGAACACCGTGCGTACGTCCCATCATTACTGTATATTTATGTTCTTTCGCTTTTTCAGTTAAAATATCGATGAAATTCACAATATCTTTGCGTAAAATCGTGTTTGCTTGTTTGATTAAATAAGATAATGCTGTGTCTACCACGTCAGTTGATGTTAAGCCGTAATGAACCCATTTGCGTTCCTCGCCTAAAGTTTCAGATACCGCACGAGTAAATGCTACTACATCGTGGCGAGTTTCCTGTTCGATTTCATAAATGCGGTTAATATCGAATGAAGCGTTTTGGCGAAGTAATGCTACGTCTTCTTTTGGAATTTCACCAAGTTCAGCCCAAGCTTCACAAGCTAAAATTTCAACTTCTAACCAAGCTTTAAATTTGTTTTCTTCTGTCCAAATTGCGCCCATTTCAGGACGTGTGTAACGTTCAATCATGTTTCCTTCTCCTTTTATTCCGACCAAATGCCGGAATTTTTTATTTGTTCTAATGTTTCCTCGATATTTTCCGTCATTACTGTTACGTGACCCATTTTACGATTCACTTTTGCTTCAGCTTTGCCATAAAGATGAACTGACCAATCAGGATATTTTGTGATGGAGTTTGTTAATGGCACGACATGCTGCCCTAACAAATTCACCATAATCGATGGCGCCCATAGTTTTGGTTTGCGAAGCGGCCAACCACAAACAGCACGTATATGCTGGGCAAATTGTGATACATTACAAGCTTCAATAGAGTAATGGCCAGAATTATGTGGTCTTGGTGCTAGTTCATTAATAATAATCTGTCCATCTTTTAACACAAACATTTCAACTGCTAACGTACCAACAAGCTGTAAATAATCTGCAATTTTTTTAGCAGCTTCTATCGCTTTGTTATATGTTTCAACAGATATACGGGCTGGTACAATCGTTTCGTGTAAAATGTGATGAACATGAATATTTTCTCCAACCGGAAGACAATAGCTTTGACCATTTCCATTACGCTGAACAATGACGGAAATTTCCTTTTCAAATGGGACAAACCCTTCAGCAACACATTGAAAATGCTCCAAAAGCTTTTGTGCAAGAGGCAAGTCTTCTTTTGAATTTAATTGTTGTTGACCCTTACCATCATATCCACCACGTGCTGTTTTCACAATACATGGATACCCAATTTTCTCAATCTGATTCACTAATTCTTCATAATTATTAGCCACTATATATGGAGCAACTGGACAGCCGCTGCTCTCAATCGCGGATTTTTCTGTCACACGGTTTTGTGTTATGCGTACTAGCTCCGCACCTTGTGGAACGTAAGCTTTCTCTGTTAATCTCTTTAAACCTTCATAATCTATATTTTCAAACTCATAAGTAATGACATCGCTGACTTCTGCTAATTCTTCTAATGCAGCGTCATCATTATAAGGAGCTACAATTCTTATGTCTGCTACTTGGCCGCATGGAGAGTCCATAGACGGTTCAAGTACTGCAATTTTATAACCAGCTTCTTTAGCAGCAAGGGCCATCATACGACCTAATTGCCCCCCGCCAATAATGCCAATCGTTTGGCCAGGATAAATCACTTTTGTCACAGTAGGTCACCTGTACTTTCTAACACTTGTTGCTTTATCATTTCTCGACGTTCTTCAAGCTTATTAGCTAGTTCACTATCACTAATTGATAGAATTTGAGCCGCTAGTAAACCTGCATTTGTTGCACCAGCCTTGCCGATTGCCACTGTTGCTACAGGTACACCACCAGGCATTTGTACGATTGATAATAATGAATCCAATCCATTTAATGCTTTTGACTGAACCGGCACACCAATTACAGGTAATGTTGTTTTAGCTGCAACCATTCCTGGAAGATGAGCTGCTCCACCTGCACCTGCAATAATAACTTCTATTCCTCTTGAACGTGCTGATTCCGCATATTCAAACATAAGATCTGGCGTACGATGTGCAGAAACGACTTGTCTTTCATACGGCACTTGCAGTTCATCTAAAATATCACATGCAAATTTCATCGTTTCCCAGTCACTTGAACTTCCCATGATCACACCAATTTTTGGATTCATTTATTTCTCTCCTTCAAACATTTACGTTTTGATGTAAATTTATTGAACCTTATATTTCCTAATCTATTCACATAAAAAAGTCCTCAAATAATCCACTTTCTCTATTGCGAAGAAAGCAGAATACTTGAGGACATTTTTATGTAAGAAAATGTTGTGAATCGCATAAGTACGTACTCACACACCTTTCACATGCCAAAAGTTGCTTTCCCGCATAGTCCAACATTTACGGTGTCGGGTAGAGACACTAGAGCCATATTCTCTAGCATATATGTGGGAGGTCTTAATATTTTATAATGAATAGTCATTTAAACTTAAGATGTTAAATGTTTTCCTGTTCACATTTTAACAAGGCAGGAGAAGAAAATCAATGGTAAAATGCGAACGATAAATTTTCAGAAAACATAAATGTTCGGTTTTTGAGTCGAATCACCTTTAATCTTCTATTAGAATCCCTTTAAACATGATTTTTTGACGCAAGTATGTCGGTTCTCCATCAACTAGATGAAAAATCGGCTCTTCTTTACGTCCGCACGGCTGATAACCAGCTTTTTTCATTCGTTCTAAACACTCTTCAATAGTTTCATTTTCTTCCACTTCAAACCAAATTTGTTTTTTACCCATAGAAAATTCCTTTCATCATTTGTAGCTACTATAATACGAATTGGCAAGAATGAAAAGTGAGGAATACTTGCAACTGAGAATTATAAGTAAAAAGTTCATTAATTATTTGAAAAAGAGAAATATTCCTCATCATTTTTTAATGTTGCTTATGTATTATCTTCTTATAAAGAATGAAAATAAAAAATGCGAGTTGATTTGAAATGGAGCATCGAATTTTAATTATTGAAGATGAAGAAAATATTGCCCGCGTCTTACAGTTAGAATTAGAGTTTGAAGGTTACGCTGCAGATGTGGCACATACTGGAACAGCAGGTTTAATTAAGTATCGTGAAGGGGATTTTGACTTAGTTCTTCTCGATTTAATGTTGCCAGAAATGAACGGTCTTGATGTACTGAAACGTATACGCGCTACAGAACAAGCAACACCAGTTATTTTATTGACCGCAAAAAGCGAAGTTGAGGATAAAGTGAAGGGGCTCGATTTAGGGGCAAATGATTATGTTACAAAACCTTTTGAAATTGATGAATTACTCGCGAGAATACGCTCTGCCATTCGTTTTGCAAAGACTCGTGAAACCGCCAAAATCAACCAACAAAAAGACGAATATCTAATTTCCTATGGGAATCTCTCTATCCATGAGCATACACGCGAAGTTCTTTACTTTGAAAAGCCAGTCGAACTAACTCCACGGGAATATGATTTATTGTTATTTTTATTAAAACATCCAAAGCAAGTATTAACGAGAGATCAAATTTTAGAGGCTGTCTGGGGCTTTGATTATTATGGAGATACAAATGTCGTCGATGTTTATATAAGATACGTTCGTCAAAAGCTTGAGGCATCTAACACTACGCCAATTATTCAAACAGTTCGTGGTGTTGGTTATGTCTTAAAGGTGTCTACTCATGAAACTTAGAACGAAGATTCATCTTTTTACAACGTTGCTAATGTTAATTTTATTAATTTTGATGAATATCGGCGTTTATTTGTTATATGAACAACTCTCTATTAATACTGAATATAAGCAGCTGAAATCACGCGGTGAAGAGCTTTTAACGGCGTTAAACCAAGTTACAGAAGAAACAAATCCGAATATGATTTTACGTGCATATATGCCCACCGCTGGAGCCGTACGTGTTAAAAATGAAGCCGGGGAAGAAATTACTTCGGTTGAAGCCTCTCTATCAATGGCAAACATTCAGTTAGAGATGAAACAAGGTGAGTCTTATATAAAAAGTGAAATAAATGGTTCCCCTATTATTATGACTGAGATGCCAGCAATTTGGATAGATGGAAATGTTGTTAAACTGCAACTTATTCAACGACTTGACGAGCTGGCAGCGAACCAATCATTGTTGAAACTAATCTTAGTAGCGGTTACTGTCTTAGCAGCAATCCCTCTTTTACTATCAAATATGGCACTAAGTAGAATCATTTTAAAACCTTTGGAACGGTTAAGTGAAGCTATGAAAAAAAGCGGTTCTACCGGTACTTATGAAAAGATTGATCATGTAGATGTTGGAAAGGATGAGCTTGCTGAAATCGGTCGTACATTTAATGGAATGATGGAAGTTCTGGAAACGAACTACAAAAAACAAGAACAGTTCGTTTCAAATGCATCACATGAGTTAAAGACCCCGCTTACTGTTATAGAAAGTTATTCGAAACTATTATTGCGGCGTGGGTTTACAAATGAAAAAGTTGCAAAAGAAGCGCTGGAAGCAATTGTAAATGAGTCATCCCGAATGAATGAGTTAATTGTACAAATGCTGGAATTAGCAAAAAACAAAGAAAATATGTCTCTTTCAATTGATAAGATTAATCTTTCACAACTGCTTGAAAATACCCTTTTACAAATGCACCAAGCATATAGCAGAGAATTTGAATTACATGGAGATTCAAATCTTTTTGCTTATACAGACTCACAAAAAATAAAACAGCTGTTTTTCATTTTATTAGATAATGCACGTAAATACAGCGATGACAAAGTTATTGTAACAGCAACTAAAAATGAACACTTTATATCAGTTGCTATCGAAGATTTTGGAGTAGGAATTCCTAAAGAGCAGCTTCCACATTTATTTGATCGATTTTACCGCGTCAATCAGGACCGCAACAGAAAAACTGGCGGTACAGGTTTAGGTCTTGCGATCGCAAGAGAATTAGCTGAACGCCTCGATATCGAAATAAAAGTCGAGAGTAAAGTAGGTTATGGCACTTGTTTTACATTGCTTATACCAATTAACGATGACTTCAGCGAGGTGGATAGCAAATGACGACCTATACAAAATGGATGATTTCTTTAGTTAGTTTAATGCTAGCAATAACAGCACTTGTCATTTGGCTTATTCAAGACCGCTTTTTTAAATCAGATGAAATTTCCATCCAGGAAGCTTCTCAAAAGGTTGAGTCTTTATATGGAGGAACGATTGAATCCTTTGAACAAAAAAATGCTATTTTTTATATGGCCATTAAACGGAACAATCAGCTATATAACCTTCAAATGGATGCTGAGACAGGCGTTGTTTTAAAAGTAAATAAAACAGGTGAAGAAATTGACACTGAGCAAACTGCAAGTCTAAAGACAATTGATGAGATTCGAGCTTTAATAAAGTCCTTAAATAAAGGCACAATTCAATCTATTACTTTACAAAACCAAGATGACAAACAACAATATATCGTTGAAATTTCAGACAACCAAGCACTTAAAACAATAGTCGTACATGCTCAAACCGGTGAAATTCTCTCAGAGAAGATCCAAGAACAAAATGCAACGGAATCAAATAACCCAGTCATTATTACAAGCGAAAAAGCAAAGCAAATTGCCCTTTCACAACTAAGGGGATCTATTGAATATGTCGTTTACAAAGAATCAAGCGATGGAGGATATTACTTAGTTGAAGTTGACGGTGAAGATAATGAAGCAGTTTTCCAAATACATGCTGTTTCAGGTAAAGTTTTATCCGTAACACCAAACTATGATTCGGATGATGATGACTCCGACGAAAGCGATGATGATGCTGAAGAAAACGAGGACAACGATGAAAACGATGATGATGATTAAAGATTATTAATGGATTTCTCATCAATTTCTAATCATCCTCTTCGATTCTTATAATTTTTCACACTTACTATAGAGGTATCAAATAACTAAGGAGTGAAAATATGAGAAAAGTTATTTTAGTACCTGCTTTATTAGGTGTAATGGGAATTGGTGGTATTATTGCGGTTGCAGGGGGAAATATTGTTGGTTCAGCAGACAGCCCTAAAAAATTGTCAGCAAGTGAGATTGAAAAAAAAGCGCTGGCAGAGGTAAATGGAACAATTACTGATTTTGAATTTGAAAGAGAAGGAACAAGAAGTTATTACGAAGTTGAAATAATTACTTCAGATGCTGAATATGATTTGAAGTTTGATGCTTTTACAGGCGAATTATTAAAGAAACGAAAAGAGCGACTTGAGAAGGACGATATTATTAAAGCTTCATATAAACAAGTTTTAATTAACAACACTACTGATGCTAGCTTAAATGATAATCGCGATGATTCAACTTCTGCAAAGAATAGCACAGTTAGCCAAACTTCGAAAGCTACAGCTGGCAATGAAAATACAAGCCAAAAATCAAGTGCAACAACTTCAACAACTCAAAAATCTGTAGTTCAACCAAGATTTGATGATGATTATTATTATGATGATGACCGTTACGATGACTTAGACGATTTATACGACGATCGTTATGATGATGACCGTTATGATGATGATGACGATGATGATTTTGACGACCGCTATGACGACGATGACGATGATGACGATGATGATCGTTATGATGACTAATTTAATATAAATACAAAGTTAAAAATGGGTGACTTATAAATAGTGAGTCACCCATTTTTATATTGACGAACATTAGGATTGCTTTTAAATATCACTTATATTTCTATCAACTCTTTTAATTTCACCTTGTTAGGATCAACTACTTTCATGTTCTCTTCGTCCATTATTTGTTTAATCACAAATAAAATGTCTTGTTGTACGGAATATTTTTCACGAATGTCATTCGTTGGTATGTAAAAGCTAATCAGCATTCGATAATAATCTGTATGATACTCATCTATATACACAAGTATTAAATCTTCTTTTGATATTTGAGGATGCAAAATTATTTGTTTATTAATTTCGTTGCAAACGTTTCGAATTGATTGCTCAGTATTATCCGTAGATAAAAAAACAAATGTTTCAATTTTTCGCTTTTCACGCTTTGAGAAATTATAAATAGGTCTGTTCATTAAATAAGCATTTGGAACATAAACAATCCCTTTATCAGACGTAGAAATCAAAGTAGAGCGAAGATTAATATCCTGGATAACTCCCTCAATTTTATGATCCTCCGTTGAAATAAAGTCCCCTACTTCGAAAGGCTTGTCGAATGTCATCGACAGTCCTCCAAAAATATGCGAAGACGTATCACGAACACCAAACGCCAATGCAACACTTGTAAGCCCGATTCCTGTAAGAAATCCGTTTAAGTTAAAGTTCCACAATGAAGCAATTAACACTATAGCAACAACTGCTAAAGATGCATTAATTATTCTTAATTTAAGTGGTGTTAATTTAGTAGATTTACTTTCATTTAGGTGAAACGATTCAGGATGATTCGCATAGTAAGTTAATACATCGTACATTCCCTTAAAGAAATAGAAAACCATTAATGAATTAAAAAAGTTGCTCATTGGTGATTTAGAAAAAAGAGATACTTCAATTAAAAATCCAGCCGCAAAGAATAAAATGATTGTAAAAAATGCATGTCGGATTTCCCTACTAAAATGTTCGATTATTCGTGCAGTCATCAATTTAGCTTTTCTTTCAAAAAAGCGGGAAATTTTTTTGATGATGTATTTTAATAAATAGTGTTGAAGAACCCATCCTAATACAATGATGGTTAGAAAAATAATAATGTCTGACAAAGTAGGTTTAACCATATCCGGATAAAGCCAACGGAAAGATTCAATCATGTTTCTATTACTCCTATTAACATCTTTTAAGTTATATTATGAAGGATTTCCTCCAAATATAAAAACTTTTCCATCATATCAATTTCAAAGATTTTTACCAAAAGTCAAAATATCTACAAATAATTTTATCTACTTTAGTTGATTGAAAACATTTCGATTCAGTACCCCTTTCTAATCACAAAAGTAAAATTAAGATTTTCATAAGATTTATAATACCTTTTTATTAAGAATCTTTTGCTATATTAGTATAGATTTAAATTTAGAGAGGGTTATAAAATGCAAAAAGTACTGAGATTTTGCTATTGGTTTATATTGCTTTTTTATGTCTTTTTATTAGTTGATACAGTATTTATTTCAAGGGAATCCTTAAGAAGTGTTAATTTAATTCCTTTTAATTCGATTAAAGAATTTATAATGGTAGACAATGGGTTTGGACAAGTTCGAATTGTTGATATGAATATTTTGGGAAACATTTTAATGTTTGTACCAGCAGGGATATATATAATTCTTCATAAAAAACATAGGTCTATCATGAAAAATTTATTTATAATTTTGTTAAGTAGTTTAGCTATAGAAGCAACCCAATTTATTTTCGCTCTAGGTGCATTAGATATTGATGATATCATTTTAAATGTAATGGGGGGATTTATAGGATTGGCATTCTATAAAATGTTTGAAAAACTCTTTAAAGATGAAAATAGAATTAGAACAGCCATTTCTATCCTTTCCTTAATTGTTGGCTTACCAATTCTAGTATTGACACTGTTATTATTCATTGCTAATTAAAATTGTTCGCTAAATTTCTTCCTTCCTTAAAGTGATTTGCTCAATCTATACTGACATTAATTCCTTTTAACTAGTAGATAAAAACACCACTGGATTTTCAGTGGTGTTTAAATGCTTAGCAGTTAGTACATAAAAAAACTGCTGAATACTGGTGCAAAAAGGTAGAAAAATAAGTTGATTTTTTTAAAATTCATCAATTGATTTCTCCAAGCTTTTCATCCTCTCTTTATTCTGTTTAATTATTAATTTTAGAATAACTTTTCTCAAGTACAGGATAAAGAGTGGTATACAACACCACTCAAAACTTCTTCATAGTTGACTTCAATCAGTCTACTACCTATTTTGATTATGTATATCTAATAACTATAAAGCCAGTTATACCAATAACGATTTAGTAGAATGTTATTATTTACTCAAATTTTGTTTTAAGAAAGTGTTAGGGAGGCAAGAGCCAATAATAAAAAGAGCAGCACTTTACCGCTCCTTACCGATTTATCTTCTTAATTTAAAACGTTTCTTCAGCATACTCTTAATTAAAAAGGAGGTAGTAACATTAAAAAGAATATTTATTTCATTTTATTTCTTTCTTTTATTGTAATTGGCATTCTGATTTTTAATTCATACGATCAAAAAAATCAGAATCTCCCCTATTACACTACTGACAAGGGCTTAAAAGAAATACAAGAGATAAACAACACAATCGACAAAGTTGAATTAACAAAAAAAATAGTAAATGAGTTAACAAAAAACGGCTTCTCTCCAGATAAAAGAATACAATATACGATTTATTCAGCAGATGAAAAAACACTGACACTTTCATTACCAAGGTCAGATATTGACGATGAAAAAATACTTAAAATAACTAACATCGTTAATACAATTTCACAACAAAATGGTCTTAATACATTTTCAATTGAAATTATGGAAATAGGAAAAAGCATCTAATCTTGTATTTTATATTAACAGTATCACTAGACTTCAAACCAACAGCTCTTACATAAAAAACGGCTTTTCCATGGGAATCAACATATAGTCTTGCATCCTTCGGAAACAAACTTCTTCATCTACTGTTGTCCCCCCAGTTGGTTATCATCATACATTAATGGCAACATAGCACCTGACGTAATATTTAGCGGTTTCATTAGCGAAGCGACGTCCTATTCTCACAGGGGGTGCCCCCAACTACCATCGGCGCTATCTCGAAGCGCGATAACACTTCGGATTCCTGCGTCAACTTCGTCAGTGCGGTGCTCACGTACTATGTACGCTGCGCTCCGCTCTTCCTCGTTTCCTTGGACTCCTCGGTTCTCGCGCTTCTCGAATCAATACTTATTTCTTTATTCCTTGTCATTCTCTTTTCAATTTTAATACGCGCCGAACTCGCCTTCGGCTTTTGGTAGTTGGGGGCTTTTTTTCTACATAAAAAAAACCGCTGAATCTCAGCGGTTTCATTAGCGAAGCGACGTCCTACTCTCACAGGGGGAAGCCCCCAACTACCATCGGCGCTAAAGAGCTTAACTTCCGTGTTCGGTATGGGAACGGGTGTGGCCTCTTTGCCATCATCACTTCACTTTTCGGCTTCCAAAAATTATTTATTCTTGAAATCCTCTTTATTAAATTGAGAGTTCGTTCTCTCAAAACTGGATAAAGACATTGAATGCGTTCAAAATTTTGGTTAAGTCCTCGATCGATTAGTATTCGTCAGCTCCATGTGTCGCCACACTTCCACCTCGAACCTATCTACCTCATCGTCTTTGAGGGATCTTACTTACTTGCGTAATGGGAAATCT
>NZ_RXNR01000016.1 GCF_003966145.1 Lysinibacillus telephonicus | reverse complement strand
GTATAGGCACATAAGATAATTTTAAGCATCATGCGTGGATGATAGGCAGGACATCCCTCATTTCGGAGAAATGTTTCGAAGGCTTCATTGGGGATACTTTCCACTAAATGGTGGACATGAAAGGCAATGTCATTATTTTGTAGTTTTACTTCTAAATCTAAAGGTAAAATTATTTGATTCATGTTATAATTTTTAAACATAAGGATCCCTCTTTCGATATGGTTTGGTGTGGTAACTTAATTTTATCAGAAGAGGTCCTTATTTTATTGTAAAAAATTCAAAGCCGGTGAAATTTTACTCGTCGTAAAATTTCACCGGCTTTTTGATTTATAGGAGGGTTTTGTCCCAGCCCCGTTCTCTTGTTTCCTTTATTCACTAAAGTTTCAATCACTATTCTGCCACTGCTTAGTGCGACTGAATAACTGAATTTCATATTGTTTAATTTACTTTTTGTTTATATGACGGAGGTGTAAGCTCTTTCGGGATTAAGGATGTATACGTTTCCCCGTCAAGTCTTTCCGCTAATTCTTTTTTAGCATTTTCAAGTAATTCGGGACTTTCAAGTACCGAAACAGCGGTACATGCAATTGCTTTTCCGGCTAATAACATGGCATCATGAGCATAGCTTTCTTTACCTTGTGCCACAGCTTGCCAAGTATGAAACGGTGTTCCAAAAGCCCAAGTGGAAGTAACACATTGTGCAGTTGGAACATTCCAGCTCACATCAGCAACATCCGTAGAACCTCCCATAAATGTCTCTTTTTCAGAAAATGGGGCGATAAAGTCGGCAATAGGTCGTTCAGCTAATTGAGAAGCTCCCTGCTTTCCAACTTGTAAAGCTGCTGCAGCCTTCTCCTCATCTGTCAAAGTTTCATAGATTGTCTTTGCATAGTTTATATCCCGTTCTGTAGCATTAGGCGCGCCTATTTCTTGCATATGTTGATGCATTACTTTTTCAAGAGTCAGGTTAGGAATTAAGTTATGGCAAGAGCCTTGAATTTCGTAATCTACCTTCGTTTGCGTCATTAGTGCTGCACCACGTGCACAATCTACTACCCTGTCATAGAGCTCTTTTACTTGATTTGGTTTCGGTGCACGGATTAAATAAGTAACTTCCGCATCGGCTTGAACTACATTTGGAGCCATTCCTCCTGTATTAGTTACAGCATAATGAATCCGGGCTTCGTCAATCATGTGTTCTCTCATATAATTGACTCCAACGTTCATAAGTTCGACTGCGTCTAAAGCACTTCTCCCTAAATGTGGTGCTGCTCCGGCATGTGCACTTCTCCCTTTAAATTTAAAGTGTGCATGGATAACCGCATTTGCAGTGGAGTTCATGACAGCATTTATTGTGGCAGGATGCCAGGAAAAGGCAGCATCCACATCTTTAAAATAACCGTCTCTTGCCATAAAGGTTTTCCCATAACCACTTTCTTCTGCCGGACAGCCGAAATATTGTACGGTTCCATCAAGGTTATGTTCTTTCATATAATCCTTAACCGCAATAGCTGCTGATAAGGAACCGACTCCAAGCAAATTATGCCCACAGCCATGGCCATTTCCATTTTGAATAATGGGTTCAAAATTATTACTGCCTGCTTGTTGGCTTAGCCCTGCTAAAGCGTCGTATTCACCGAGAATAGCAATTACCGGATGACCTGTCCCATAGGAGGCGATAAAGCCTGTTTCAAGACCAGCTATTCCCTTTTTTATAGTAAACCCCTCTTTTTCCAATGCTTCACAAAGCAAATCAGATGAGCGGAATTCCTCAAATCTAGTTTCAGCAAACTCCCAAATTTGATCACTTAGCTGTGTAAATAATGTACGTTTATTATCTATTAAACTTGTAATTTTATCTGATAAAGCAGTCAATTTTTCCATCTCCTAACTTTCAACTTTTTTTAAATAGGCAACTTCTTTCTTAGGGCGAATTAAAAATAAAGATCCAGCACACAATAGGGCAAACATTATCAGCATAATAAAAGCAACTGTATAAGAACCGTCAAAAGCATCGACTAAAAATCCTATTAACATGGGAGTAAGAACACCAGCGAATTGTGCACCAGTATTAATGAACCCATTTGCAGTTCCTACAATCTCTTCAGATAGCATTTTTAGTGGAGCTGAGATAATAAGAACAATATTAAACGACATGAATACTGTAACGATACTTTGATAAACAGCAAACATGGCTATGTTTGGCGCAAAAGCCATTAAATATAGGAATACTGCCGTTAATACCGCAAATACGGCTGCAATTAACTTGTCTTTCCCTTCAGGTAGCTTGTCTAAAATATATCCACTTGTAAGCATTGCAATAATTCCTGCAACCGCTGGAATAGCTGAAATATATCCAACCGATGTTAAGTCAAGTTGTCGTGCGTCTACTAAATAGGTTGGCATCCATGTCATTAATCCCCATTGCACGGCATAAATCGCAAAATAGGCAATGAACAAATTCCATATAATCGGAGTTTTTAAAACATCTCTTAAAGGTGCTTTATTCTTAGAAGTGGTTTCAACCTTCTCTGCTGTTGAACTATTCTGTTCTTTTAAGAAAATCATATATAGCAAGACAAATATAATACCAACAGCACCCGCAATATAAAAAATTGTTCTCCAACCGATAGTTTGCATAGACTGGGTGCCAATAATTGGCGTTATAACACCCATAATCGTACCCGAGGTAAGCATAAAGGACATGGCACGGCTCCGTTCATTTTGCGGAAACCAACTCGCAATACCTTTGGATGCCGATGGAAAAAAGCTTCCTTCCCCAAGTCCAAATAAAAATCGAATGAGAATTAAGGACGCGAAGGACCAGGCCATACCTGAAAAAATCGTGAAAATGGACCAAGCAAGAAGTGCTGTGATAATGACTTTACGGAAACCAAAACGATCTGCGAGCCACCCACCGGGAATTTGCATTAAGGCATAACCTGCAAAAAAGCTACTTAAAACAATTCCTGTTTGGGAAGTACTTAATTGAAGATCCTTTGAAATACCTAAAATCGCATAATTCATGAAAAATCGATCAAAATTTCCAATTGACCATCCTAAAAATAGCAAGATAACAATGACATACTTCCAATTCTGCGATAATTTAGATACCATAACGTTCCTCCTAGTTGAATTTAATAAATTAGCTATAATTATAAAAAATTAAGACTATTCAAACAATGTTTGGTCCTATATAATAATGACGTAAATTATGTTGATTCCTACATATTCTAATAGGGGGTGTGAAAAGTGGAAACCTTAGTGAAAATTAAACAATTTTTAATTGATGACTGTTGCCTTTCACAATTTCAAGTGTGGCAGAGTATAAAGGGATTAGATTTTTCACTTGTTTTATCTAACCATTTTGATAAAGAAACTCCAGCACCAGGGAGATTCATTAATGAAACTATACGTACCTATGAAAATTTCATCGATATTTATTATCATTATTCCAATCATACAACCATTGTCCTCAGAATCAGTAAATCCCCAGCACTAAACAATGAAATCACTCAAAAACTAAAACCGATAGTAGATTTACATTTCTTGCAATTAATGCTCGATGGGGAGAAATATGTAAGGAACAAAATGATGGAGAGCATCCGTGATATATCTGTACTTGAAGATTTAGATGATTTGTTAAAAAAAATATTGGAAAATGCCTTATCTGTTATTCCAGCGGCAGATATGGGAGTTCTATGGATGTACGAACCAAACCTAGATGTACTTTTTCCTAAAGCTTGGACGGGCGGTCCTAATGAAGAAATAGCGAAAATGAGGATGAAGGTCGGGGAGGGAATTATCGGGAAAACATTTAAAGATAATAAATCATTTATTCTTACTAAGATAGATGAAATTATCTCAGAATCATCTAATATTTCATCAGATAATCTTTTCCACCTGTATAATTCTGTCCAATTTGACGATTTGAAATCTATTATTTCAGTTCCAATTATTGTTGAGGGTAATACTTTATGTGTATTAATTGTATACCAAAAGGGTCCCTATCTCCTTTTAACGAAAGATGATCAACAACTGCTAGAAAGTTTTTCTGATCAAGTCTCTATTGTATTGAGAAATTCAAAGCTCTACCAAAACTTAAAAAAACAAAATGATCTTTTAATTCAACGAGATATGATACACAATTCGTTAATAAAACTATCCCTTCAAAGTAAAGGTTTACAGAAAATCGTAAATGAAATAAAAAAGATGATAAACCATCCAGTAATGATAGTAGACTTAACAGATCATCAACAATATTCAAGTCCGCCCTCCTGGAAATGGGAACTTCCTTCAGAGATGATAAAGTTAAATGCAAATTTACAAACCCAATCTTTTACGGTGTCTTTTAATAATCAATCACTTTATATTCACCCTATAATTGCTATTGATGTCCCAATTGGAATACTGGTAGTTGAAATGGAGGAGGATGAACTTTTTGCTTTAAACAAGATGATTATCGAACAGGCAAGTTCAGTAATTGCATTAGAGATTATAAGAAATCAAACATTAGTGGATTCATATTATCAAAAAACAAATGATTTATTTAATGATTTTATTCAGTGCCAAGATTATAACCTAATACGAAAGAAGGCCAATGAACTTAGAATTGATCATTATCCCTTTTATATGGCGGTCTTAATTCATATAAATCCCTATGCAGATTTCCACTTTCTTAATATGCAAATGCATAAAATAATTACCCAGATAAAAAAAGATTTAGGGAACTATATTTCAATCGTTTTTGGTTATGGAAATAAAGTAACGTTGGTATGTCAATTTACTCATTTTGAAGATCAAGATTATGTAAAAAAGAAACTGATGTTTATTCATTCCGACTGGATGAATGTTCATGAGGAATCACTAAAAATAGGGATTGGTACCTGCTATCCGAGCATGAATAATATTGCCAAAAGTTACTCTGAAGCTGATAAAGCCCTTTCTTTTCTTATCTCAAGGCAGCTTAAAAGCATCGTAAATTATCAAGATATAGGCATTAATCATCTTTTTATTCACCAACCTATTGAAGAATTGAACTCTTTTGTTAATGAGATTTTTCAACCCCTTCAATCTAATAAAGATGGAACATTGGATTTAGAAAAAACCCTGCTTGCATATATGGAAAACGATCGTCAGGCTACGCAAACAGCCAAGATTTTACATATCCACGTGAATACTTTATATCAACGTTTAAAGAAAATTGAAGAGAAACTTCAAATTTCATTTTCCAATCCTGAAGATATTTTAAAACTTCAGCTTGCATATTATTTAAGAACTTCGATAGTTTCACTTACCTAAAAATAGTGCTTAAAACTTCCTCTTTTTCATTAAAAGAGGTAAGGTAGAAAACTTCGAAACAATTAGTGAGCCCAAAAAGTTGCTATAATACATCTTTGCCGAGATGAATACTACTGTTCTAAAAGAAATAGCAAAGGAAGCTAAAATAACAAGAGGGTACTGAAAGGGAAAATCTACCTTTCAATAATACTGAAGGTAGATTTTCCTTTTTTATAATATTTGATTTAAAAACCTTTGTGTACGCTCATGTTTTGGATGGGCAAAAATATCATTTGGATGTCCTTCTTCAATAATATTACCGTCTGCAAGCATGATAACTCGGTCTGCAACTTCTTTTGCAAAACCCATTTCATGTGTCACAATCACCATGGTCATTCCTTCACTTGCGAGATCTTTCATTACCTGAAGAACTTCACCAACCAATTCAGGATCTAATGCAGAAGTCGGCTCATCAAAAAGCATTACTTTTGGTTCCATCGCTAACGCTCTTGCAATGGCAACCCGTTGCTTTTGTCCTCCTGATAACTGTTCTGGGTAATAGTTTGCCTTATCCTCTAAGCCTACCTTTTTAAGTAGTTCCATTGCTTTTGCACTTGCTTCACTTTTAGACTTTTTTCTAACATAAATCGGCGCTTCAATTATATTTTCAATCACAGTTTTATGAGGGAAAAGATTAAAGTGCTGGAACACCATTCCTACTTTTTCTCTTACTTTATTTAAATCTGTTTTTACTATGTCTATCTTCTCAGAATCAATAGTAATCTCACCGCTTTGTGCAACTTCTAAAAAGTTTAAGCATCGAAGTAACGTACTTTTACCTGAACCACTTGCACCAATTAAAACAACTACTTCTTTCTCGTTAATATTTAAGTTAATATTCTTTAAAACTTCAAGCTTTCCAAAGGATTTTGAAAGATTACGAATTTCAATCATGCAATACTAACCTCCTTAGGCTTGCTGACATCCATTTTCTGCTCAATTCGTTTAGCAACCCAAGTGAAAATAAGAACGATGATTAAATAGTAAATACCAACAACAAAATAAGTTTCAAATGGCATATAGTTTTCTCCTTGGACTCCAAGGGCTGTGTTATATAAATCTGTTACCGCAATATAAGCAACAAGGGAAGAATCTTTTAAACCAATAATGAACTGATTGGCCAAGGGGGGAATGGATCTTTTGAAAGCTTGTGGGAAAATAATTCTTCTCATTGCAAGTGATTGCGACATTCCTAACGATCTCGCTGCCTCCATCTGTCCCCTATCAATCGATTGTACAGATCCTCTAAAAATTTCAGCAATATATGCACCAGTATGAATTCCCAATGCCAATGCACCTGCAGTGAAGCTATTTAAGTTAATAATATTGGCTAATCCATAATATAAAAACATAATTTGAACAATTAGAGGCGTTCCCCTGATAATTCCAATATAAATATCAGCAATCCAATTTAAGAATTTTTTCGAAGAAATCTTAAAACTAGCAAATATAAGTCCAATAATCACAGCGATTAGCAAGGAAATAGCTGTGATTGCGATTGTAGTCCAACTAGCTTTTAAAAAAGCCATTCCATGTTCACTAAAAATACCCGCGATATTTTCTAAAAAAACCATGAGACCAGCCTCCTTCCTTTATAAACAAGCGCCTAGTACAAGGCGCTTGCCTGAAATCATAATTTTACTTTTCCATAATGTTTGTATTAAACCATTTCATACTAATTTCTTCGTATGTGCCATCATCAATCATTGATTGAAGCGCTTCGTTAATTTTGTTTGCAAGTTCTGTATTTCCTTCAGCAATACCTATACTCACGCGGTCCTCATTTAATAAATCACCAATTGGTTTAATATCTAAGCCTTTTTCGTTTTGTGCACTTACACCAACGATTTTATCTGTAATAACAGCATCCAAGCGCCCTAGTGACAAATCTTGAAGTGCATTAACGTCTACTGGATATCCCTTAACCATGTCAGGTGAAGTTAATGTTTCAGCCATATCCTTCCAAGTACTTGCTTGAATAACCCCAATTGTTTTACCTTGTAAATCTTCCTTCGATTGAATTTCCGTATTGTCATTTGCAACAAAGATTTGTGCACCTGACAGATAATAAGGTTCTGTAAAGTCAATTTGCTTATCACGTTCAGCTGTTGCAGTCATACTACCGATAATCGCATCGTATTTATTTGCTTTTAGCCCTTGAATAATTGTTTCCCAAGGATTTGTAACAGGATTTGCTTCAAGTCCCATACGTTTTGCAATTTCAGTTCCAATTTCTACATCGAATCCTGTCAATTTACCATCCTTTTTAAAATTCAATGGAGGGTATTGTCCTGTCATTGCAAAGGTTAATGACCCTTCTTTGACTAACCCAAATTCAGAATCACTTGATTTTGTTTCATTTTCTACTTGGTTACTTTGCTGTGTGCCGCATGCGGATAAAATTAACAACATTGCCGCAACTAAAAAAATAGCTAGCTTTTTCATATGTACTCCTCCTTTGAAATAAAAAAACACTGTCGATTTAAATTGACAGTGTTTTTAAGAACACCCTCATCTCTTGCATTTTTACGATAGTTCTCCACAATTCAAAGGAATTGTGACAGTTCTGCCCCTATTCGAGTGCAGCCCCAGCTTTAATGAAAATAGTGATTTCAAAAAGCTTCGGCGATTTATCCTTTTTCCTATTTTCATAGATCTCACTAAATCTCAAATAGGATACTCTTATAAATCGCGACCTCTACCCCACCTAATGCAAAAAAGATGAGGATTTAATATAAAATTTAATATAACTTTATCCATTATAGTAGAATATTTTAAATAATACAATATTAATTTAGTTTAATTGTACTAGTGTGACTTGACGAGTTTTTAAACTTACGTTACATTTTGATAAAATATCAAACAAAAAGGAGGCCGTCGTATGTTGAATTGTCGTGACGATATACTTACATATACAAAACAACTTGTTAACATAGAAAGTATCGTAAACACAACTGGCGAAAGTACAATTGCCCACTCTTTATTTCAGATTATTTCATCGCTTCCATATTTTTTAAATAATCCTGGCTCAGTCGCTATTGAGAAAACCAATAACGATGACCAAGAACGATATAATGTTATGGCATTTGTTAAAGGAAAAAAAGGAAATAGTAACCGCACAATTATCTTAATGGGGCATATCGACACGGTTGGAATTGATGACTTCAACCAATTGAAAGAACATGCTTGTTCCCCTGATGATCTAATGGAAGCATTAAAAAAGGAAAACCTACCTACTTCAGCTAAAGAACATTTAGAATCCGGAGATTGGTTATTTGGCCGTGGCGTTCTTGATATGAAAAGCGGCGTTGCGAGCAATCTCTACCTCTTAAAGTACTATTCTGAACATCCTGAGGAACTGGACGGCAATATTTTATTGTTAGCTGAATGTGACGAGGAAGACGGCTCACACGGAGTGCTTTCCGCTTTAAAAACGTTAAAAAAGTGGAAGAAAGAACATAGCTTTGAATATGTTGCTGCTATTAATTCTGATTTCGTTTCACCTCGCTTTGAAGGTGATGATAATCGCTATATCTATAAAGGAACGGTTGGTAAGCTGCTGCCATCATTCTTTATAACAGGTGCAGAAACACATGTTGGTTCAGCTTTTGAAGGTTTAGATCCTAACTTTATTGCTGCAGAACTAACAAAGCAAATAAACTATAATCCAGAGCTTTGCAACGAAGCATATGGAGAAACTACGGTTCCGCCCGTGTCGTTAAAACAAATGGACTTAAAACCATCTTATACTGTTCAAACAGCATTATCTGCTTATGTTTATTATAATTTCTTTATTCATTCTTGGTCTCCTAAAGACGTATTGATCAAGCTTAAGGAACAAGCCATGATTGCTTTTACCAATGCACTTAATACTTTTGAAGAGAGATATCGCAAATATAGTGAAATTAGTGGCGAACCCTTTGTCGATGTTCCTTGGAAACCTAGAGTTTTTACATATGAAGAAATGGAGAACTTATTAATTGAGGAAAATGGCAATTCATTTATTGAACACATGAATGAATTTAAGCAAAATCTCCTAACAAATACGGAATTAGATACTCGCATGTTTGCTGCACGAGTTGTTGAGGAGGCCTGGAAATGGATGAAGGATAAAAATCCGGCCATTATTTTATTTTACTCTTCCCTATACTCCCCAAGGATCGAAATGACAGGGAAAACAACTGATGAGCTTAACTTAATCAACGCTCTTGATAAAGCAGTAGCAACAATACAGCCGGAATATCCACACCCAATTGTTACTCGAAATTTCTTCCCGTATATCTCTGATATGAGTTTTATGGCTCTAAGTGATGATGAAGATGGAATCAACGCCGTTTCGAAAAATAACCCTGGTTGGGGAACAAAACATTATGTAGAGTTTCAAGATATCCGAGATATAAATGTACCTGTTATTAACATTGGTCCATATGGTTTGGATGCTCACAAGAAACTTGAAAGAATGGAAATGACATATTCACTAGAAGTAGTTCCAAATATAACAAACCTCGTTATCCAAAATTTATTAACTAACGAAGAAAAAAGCCTATAGATTATGACTTAAATAGTGCCAGTCACTTCTCGATAAATACCGAATTTTTCGGTAAGAAACGAGCAGTGAGCGGCATTTTTTTAATAGAAATGATATGCGAAGTAATCAGGGACCCTTATGTTCATCAGCCTCAAGGATTGAATCATAATAGGATTAGTTTTATGCATTTTTAGACATTTCTCTATAAAGGCATTTATTTTTTTCCTCTGCAAACCTATGTCAATTGAATATACTACGAACCGCCCAATGATTATTCCCCTCAAACCCTTTTATGAATATTAAATTCAACTAAATTAAATACTTTATATAAATCATTCTAAATCTAGAGCGAAACACTTTTTGTTGTTTTAAAAGAGTTAAATGGCACAGAATAATCTTTATCAATTGCAATCTTAAGTAAAAGTGGTTACTATTCTAACGGTAACTTTAGCGATCACATATAAATTAATTCATCAGGAGGTTACTTGTGCAATACGTTATTTCTATTTTAGGTATATTTGTTGTATTATTTTTGGCTTGGTTGGCAAGTTCCAATCGAAAAGAGATAAAATTCAAACCAATTATCACAATGATTGTTATTCAAATTCTTTTATCATTGTTACTGTTAAATACAGAATTTGGATTAATCATCATCAGAGGAATAGCTGCTGTTTTTAGTACGCTGCTCGAATATGCAAGCGAAGGGATTTCCTTTGTGTTTGGCGGCATCGCGAATGAGGGAGAGGCCCCATTCTTTTTAAATGTATTACTGCCAATTGTATTTATTTCTGCATTAATTGGTATTCTTCAGCATCTGAAAATCCTGCCATTCCTTATGAAGGGGATTGGGTTTTTATTAAGTAAAGTGAACGGAATGGGTAAACTTGAATCATATAATGCAGTTGCCTCACTAATGGTGGGACAATCGGAGGTTTTCATCACATTAAAAAAACAACTTGGTATGCTTTCGAACCAGCGTTTGTATACTTTATGTGCTTCAGCGATGTCGACTGTATCAATGTCCATAGTTGGTGCTTATATGACGATGCTGGAACCAAAATATATTGTCACAGCTTTAGTTTTAAATTTATTCGGCGGTTTTATCATAGCTACAATTATTAATCCGTACGAGATTGACCCACGTGAGGATATATTAGAAATACAGGAGGATAGAAGGCAATCCTTTTTTGAAATGCTCGGTGAGTATATCCTTGATGGTTTTAAGGTAGCAATTATCGTTGGGGCAATGTTAATTGGGTTTATTGCATTAATGGCGGGATTCAACCATGTGTTTGAGCTATTGTTTAGTATTTCTTTCCAGACGATACTAGGTTATCTATTTTCCCCAATTGCCTTCATTATGGGAATACCTTTCTCAGAGGCGGTTAGTGCCGGCTCAATTATGGCGACTAAACTGTTGACCAATGAATTCGTTGCGATGTTGGATTTATCTGGAGGCAATTATCACTTTAGTGAACGAACTATGGGAATTCTTTCTGTATTCCTAGTTTCCTTCGCTAACTTTTCTTCTATTGGTATTATTGTCGGAGCTGTCAAAAGTCTGAATGAAAAACAGGGGAATGCCGTTGCACGTTTTGGGCTGAAACTGTTATATGGCGCCACACTTGTAAGCATACTTTCAGCTATCATCGTTAGTTTAGTTTTATAAACATTTAAGCTATGTTACCACTTTATTTCAAAACCACTAAAAAACGTTATTAATGAACGTTCTTTAGTGGTTTTTTATAAACCTTATTTACTTATGGTGGTTCACCGTAATAAACCGCACTTACTTATGGTACGGTTCACCGTATCAATCTAAAGGCAATGGTTAAGATACAAAGCCAGTCGAAGTTTCACTTTCCCCACAAGCAGTTATCGAGTTTGTTTGATAACTGCTTGTGCAACTCTGTAGAAAATGAATGATCCAGTTTTAGAAAGCACCTCTTAATAAAAGATTAATGTATGTGTCTTGATCTAAAAGTCTACTATTACTCAATGTTTCAATTGTAGTATCAACACTATCTCTTACTTGTGCAAAAATCTGCTCCAAACTTGCAGATGAATCTTCTTCTAAGCGATGCATGACAACAGACATAGCATACTCTATATACTCATATAAATGTTTTGAGAATAAATTTGTATTATTGTATTGCATTTGACCAGAGTGTACGATTGAGTTTCTTATTCGATACAACCTATGAACATGTTGCTGAACATTCTTTTTATGCTCTTCAAGAAGGGTTGCACATTTTTTACCATCTTTTAATATATTGCAAAGCTCTCTAAGCCTGTAAGATAGCAAGATATTATGATCTTCAAACTCTGCTGTCATATTATTGAGAAACTCTTCATTCCAAAAAAGAGATAGTGCTTCTTGTGGAGTCAGTTTTCCTATTCTATAGTTTCGTTCTCTATAGATTATTTCCACATCGCAACGATTACAATCTTCAAGAAAATTCTTAATTAGGCTATAAATATAGTTATGAGTTGAAAAGGCGGAAACAAACATTTTTACATTCTCTATACCACCTTCAAATTCTCTTGAATGAACAAAAGATTCAATGCCTATCCACAGGTTAATGAATGTAGATTGAGGAGATAAAGATTCATCACTTATTCTTGTAAATTCAAATAAGCTTTTTAACTTTCTATTAACCTCTTTATCCCCAGTCTCAAGTTGATTCAGAACTCTATTCATCATAGAATCTGGAGCCCTGAATTTTCTTTTCTTAGTTGACAAATCTACTTCAACATTTCGCAAGTATTTAGGGGAATCGGGCAACAGTATGATAGGTGACGTATCAAAATCTGGAATAGGAAACCCATAGAAGTTTAATATATCTAATTTTCCGACAATTTTTTGCCAAGCATTATTTACACCAGAATAGGCATCTAAGGAATCATATATTACCCTCACATACTCTTTATTCTTAGAAATATGATTTTCTAATTCATAGTCAGAATAAGTATTCAATACTTCTTGACCAGATAAAATTTCTAATTTCAATTCAACTAATCTTGATTTTGTACCTTTTGCTAAATCCTTTTTTACTGAGAATAAAAATACAAACGGCAGTGGTTCACTACTCAACTTACTAAAAAACTTTTCAAATTTTTTACTAACACTATCCTCAGCTGTCAATAATAATTCGAAGGCAGACAAATATAATTCATCTACGGACCATCCCCTTCCCATCAGTTCACTCGCTAAGGTTTGCATAGCATTTTCTATTTCTGCGAACCGCTCTTCACTATTTGACAGCAAACTGTCTATTTCAGTGATCACCCATGTCAAGTAATGCTTTTCTATATATCGAATAACATATTCAACTTGATAAATAATTGAATAAAGCTTTGTGATGTTTTCTGCTTTTGGGGCTCTCTGAAGAGAGTTTTCTAAAATTCTTGAATATGAAACTGCATTCTTTTTAAGCACTTCATCACCATTAATAACTTTCTTCACTTCTTCAAAAACAATAAAAAGATGATTATCATTCCTTTTTATGTTACCCTCAATCATTTCTTTACAAACATAGTTTAACTCTTTTAGAGCTTGATGAGTATTCAAATATCTTACTGCATATTTACTATGAGTATGTATATTGAGAAGTTCAATCCAACGTTGAATAAAAAATACTTGATTTGAGTTAAAGTCCCCATATTGCAGTATATCTCTATTGTTTAAATGCCTTTCCACTTATTTTACCCCCGTAATTTTTCGTTGACATTTCACCTGGAACATGTATATAATATCTAAAGTATACCAAATAATAATAACGATAGTTAAGGAGCCCCATTGGTCTTGAGGATATTCCCAACCCTTTGGTACGCTCCTTTTATTATACCACAAAGAAGAACATATGTTTTGAAAAAGGAAGAAACTTGTTAGCAAAATACTTAGAAGTTCCTTCCTTTTTTCATCCTTCTATTCCCTCATTTGAATTAGCATTGCTTCGTTCCAAAAACTTATTTCATTCCTGTTGTGATAGGTCCTGTGGTATCTTATTTTAGGTCTGATTATACTCATACAAAGCTCACACCTTTATTCGTGGCTCATATTTATTTCGTAGTACGACAAATACCCATCTTCAAAAAAGTTATCCATATTATTTAAACACACTGCTTTATTAAGCTGTGTCACTTTCCCTAAAGTAGATTCTCAACAGTTTATTAATAAGGTTGTTCTTTTCTTTGATAGACAGGCACTTTAAATGCTTGTATACATCATCCTCAAAGTAGATTAATTCATAGCTTTTATCAAAAATTAATAATTGGTTTAAACAATTAACCTCTTTGATAATATTCTCAATTGCCATTTCAATATTAGTGGCATCTTCTGTACCACATAATTGTGTTCTAAACACATTTATATCGCTCATCTTATTCCTCCATTTTATTAACTTCTTTTTAATAATCTTCTACTCGCATTATGTGATGCTTTCATGAAGGGATTATGTTTTTTTAATTGTCGTGTCAAATACTTTACCTCTATCGTTAACTTTGGATTTTCGGTTTGCATTTTTCCAAAAAGATCAATCAATTCATTTTGTATCGTTATTAGTGTGTCAATTTTTTTAAATACAATCTTTTTTGATAGCAACATTTCAATGTCATCCAAATCGGAAAATATAGTTACACCCTTGTGTGCTGTTTCTATGTAATTAGAAAAATTTAAAAGGGCAAAAATTACAGATTTAAGCTCTCCAAACACATTTTTCCCCCAAACATCCGCTGGTGAATAAACTAACTGTTGTGTCACCATCACAGAAGCATTACCTACGTATGTACAAGCAACAGACATCCCATGATTCAATTTACTGCATGAGCTGTCGCAATAAATATATAACCAATCTTGACTAAAATATTGATTAAGTACCCATTCCTTTAGTTCTAAAGGAATTTTGTCTTCGTGCCTCCCCCAAAAAGATGGCTTTCTCACTCTCTTAACTATTCCTTTCGATTTCATTCTCACTCCCCCAGAAATTCAACTTCCATAGTATAAAGGGAATATAAATATTTGTCAAAATATTCTGTCTTTTATAGTCAAAAGAAGCACTCATGTCCTTTATAGTCGACATGAGCGTCTTCAAAATAGTTACCTTGTTAATTTTTCTGACTATTTTCAAGTAGTTGAACTATATTGATGCATAATGCATTCGCAAGCTTGAATAAAACTTCAATACTGACATTTGTTCTCTCTCCCTTTTCTATCCGCATAATAAAAGAAGCACTAACAGTTGATTTTTCTGACAGTTGATTTAAGCTTAAAGACTGCTCTTCTCTTTTCCTACGTAATTCATCCGCAAAACCCTCAATAAATAATTCTTCATTATACAATTCTCTCACCTTCCTAATATTTTCATATAGAAAACCTGTTTCTCAAATTCTCTATTATCATAGATTTTGCCTACAAATATATAACATTACTAAAATAATTTTTCGTGAGCATTTGAATATTTCCAAGTATAAAAATCTATAATAAAAAAATTACTTTTAGAAAGGGGTTGTAGCAAAGATGAATAAAGAGCAATTTTACAGCACTCACCCTGACGAGAGGGTTGATATTATCAATGAAATGTTAAAAACACGTAGTTATTCGGAAGTCGCAAAAGAAATTGGAGTACCAGGGAGTTCATTTGGTAAAGAAATGCAACGGGGCGATTATGTTTATATTCAACGAGATAACAAGTTTTATAAATTCGTAAGAGATAAAACAATGGTAGTGAGTAATAACGAAAGTGCGACAGATAATATACTGTCTTTTATTAAAGATAATCAAGACATCCTTAAAAAAATGATTTCCGACTATGAATATGGGAACAAAATGCTTATATTAGACGAACGTGTATATTCCAACAATGCAAAGTTTGAGAACAAAAGCATTAAAATGAATAATGACATTCACAAGCAATTTGTTGAATTTTGCAAGAAAGACTACCCTTTCCTTACTGTTCAGGATTTAATTGCCCAGAGTCTACTTGAATTTATGGAAAAGTACAGCAAATAGAGCCGCAGTAAACTGCGGCTCTATTGTCTTAATCCTTCATATACTTCCTCAAACATATCTTCCATAATCAAAGTCTTGAAGTCGTTATTTTCAAGCATTTTCATAAAGAACTTCTCGTTTTGGGACATACGAGAAATGACAAAATCCATAAATGCCTTCTCATAACTAAATTTGAAGTTTTCTTTCGTGTTGTTCTTTGCCTTTTGAGCCAAGTCTTCATCTTTAATCATATCTTCTTTAATTTGATCTCTGGAGAGTTTATCCGTTTCAGTGAATTCCGTACCAAAGCGTTCGTTCAAACGATCAATGATAGAAGATAAGCGTTCTTTTTCCTCTTCAACGCTTTTGCCCTTCCCATGAGAAGTCGGCTTTAATTCCGATTCACCCTGAACTTGCAATGAAATACTACCCTCAAACACTTTCTCATTTCGATAATATTCAAGAGCCACATCATCTGCTAAGTAAACATTTTCTGAAACGTTTTTCGGTAACTTTCTAAGTAAATAGTTTAAGTAAACATACAATTTGTGCAAGTCAATATCAGCAAACGGTGCAATTTGTAAGATAAAAGAATATGTTCGAATGAACTTTGTTGATGCTCCTTTGAAATCATCCTTTTGCTCTTGGGTTAAATCTTTATTAAAGCGATTTACAGCATGATCAAGGATTGAATTTAATTTTTCCTGCGTTTTTGTCGTTTTTTTCTTCCCGCTAAACTCTAATTCGCACACTTTATTGATTTCTTCTTCCGTATAAACTTGGCACGCATCTAACTCTTGTTGTAAGTCATATAAAAGGTTAGGATCTGTTGTACTTTCTAATCCTGTGACCTCGTAATATGGCTGGAAAGCTTTTTGAATATCTTCTGCTTCGTTAACAAAATCAAGGACAAAGGTGTCGTTTTTTCCTCTGCAAGTACGGTTTAATCGAGATAGAGTCTGAACAGCCTTAATCCCATCAAGAGGCTTATCTACATACATTGTATGAAGCAGAGGCTCGTCAAATCCTGTTTGATACTTCTCAGCAACCAGCAATACTTTATATTCATCTTGGTGGAACTTATCAGGTAATTCCTTTTCACCAAAACCATTCATATCAGGTTCAGTATAAGAAACACCGCCATCTTGAACAGTACCTGAGAATGCCACAATTGCCTTTAAGTCATCGTACCCTTTTACTTTAATGTACTTATCAAAAGCTTGCTTGTACTTTACTGCATGAAGACGACTCCCTGTTACGACCATTGCTTTTGCTCGACCACCAATTTTATGCCTTGTCACTTGGCGATAATGTTCAATAATGATTTCGGTCTTTTGTGCGATATTGTGTGGATGCAAAGATACATATTTAGCAATTTGCTTGGTGGCTTTCCCCTTTGCCACTTCAGGATCATCGTCAATACTCTTTGCTACCTTATAAAATGTTTTATAGGTTGTGTAATTCTTTAACACATCTAAAATAAAGCCTTCTTCAATTGCTTGCCTCATTGTGTAAACATGGAAAGCATGAGGTTTTCCGTCAGCATCATATGTGCCGAACTTTTCAATTGTCTTTGGCTTTGGTGTTGCTGTAAAGGCGAAGAAAGAAATATTGTCTTGCTTTCCACTTTTAGCAATGGTTTCAGCTATTTTCTCTTCCATATCGCCCATATTTTCTTCAGCAATTCGATCAGCTTCAAGGGCTTCCTCTAACGTTTTATCCGACAAAATATTGGTCATTGCCGTTGAAGCTTTTCCACCTTGGCTGGAATGGGCTTCATCAATAATAATTGCGTACTTACCTTTGTTAAAATCCCCAACCTTTTCAATGATGAAAGGGAACTTTTGTAATGTTGTGATGATAATTCTCGTACCATTAGCAATAGCATTCGCTAATTGGGCAGAATCTTTATCTATTTTTTCAACCATTCCCGCTTTATGCTCTAATTGATAAACGGCATCTTGAAGCTGTTTGTCTAATACTCTTCGGTCTGTAATAACAATAACACTGCTAAATACGGCATTGTCTTCCTCATCATGAACTTTCGCAAGTCGATGGGCGAGCCAGGAAATACTATTCGTTTTACCACTACCTGCGGAATGCTGGATTAAATAGTTTTGCCCAACGCCTTTTTCATTCACATCAGCTTCAATCTTTCGAACAACATCTAATTGGTGATAGCGAGGGAATATAACCGTTTCCTTTTTATCAATGATCTCACCAGACGAGTCTTGAATATCTTCTTGATTGACATAGACAAAACGGAAAAGAATGTCCAACAAGCTATCCTTTTGAAGAATATCATTCCATAGGTAAGATGTTCGATAATCATTGTAAACGATAGGATTACCTTTTCCGCCATTATTCCCACGATTGAATGGCAAGAAAAACGTCTTATCTCGATTAAGCTGTGTTGTCATATACACTTCATCAGTATCCACTGCAAAAAAGACAATTGCTCGTTTTTTAAATTGAAAGAGCAGTTCTCTCGGATCACGATCATTCATAAACTGCTTTTTCGAATTTTCTACCGTTTGATTTGTTAATTGGTTTTTCAGTTCCAACACAGCAATAGGCAATCCATTAAGTGAAATTAACATATCAATACTATTGTTGTTTTTACTACTGTAATACACTTGGCGACTTACTGTGAAAATATTTTGTTCATACTGCTCAATCAAGGTGCGATTCATGGAACTAACAGGCTTGTTATAGGCTAACTTTAGCGTTACACCATAGTCTTTAATCCCATGACGAAGGCAATCAATCATCCCACGTTTATCTAATTCTTTATGAAGACGGTCAATTACCTTAGACTTATATTGGTCTTTATACGCATTTTGCAAACGTTCAAGTGACTTTGCCTGTGTTGCTTCTAAGAATTGAAACAAAACTTCGGTATCAATTGCATACTTTTTAAAAACCTCTAAGGCTTGTCCTGTAATTTGCCTTTTTACATAGCCTGATTGCACTAAACAACTTTCAATATTCGTTTCAAAACCTTTTTCTGTTGCATCAATCGCCACTTCTCTCACCCCTTATGACAATACTTTTTTATACTCCCGCACATCAATTTTCCCTGTGACAGCTTCATAGATGAGAGATTGGCGGTATTCTTTAATTTTCTCTATTTGCAACTTAAGCTCTTCTCTAAGTTCATCTATTGTTGTAATTTCATTTTTTACATTTTTAATTATTTCCATTTGTTCTTTAATATTTGGTAAAGGAATAAGTAGATTACTAATAAAGTCCCAATTAGCCCTCGGCATTTTTGCACCATAGGTAGAAGAGTTAATAACTTGAATATATATATCTGTTAGTAATAAAAATTTTAGATATTCATTCAAAATAATATTTTCTTTTGTCTTCATCACAAGTAACTCAGTGGTACATTTGCCCTCAAAGTTAGCTACAAAGCATTTAGCCAAATATGGTCTTAGTTTTCCAAACAAAACATCTCCTGAATAAAAAGCATTGGATGTACCTTCTACTAATTGTTCTTCTATACCTAATGATGGATTAAAATTACCAGTTTTTGATTCAATATTTTCTAACCCTACATATGGCAAGGTATAGTTATCTATCACTTTTTCATTTCTCAAATAAACTAAATACTTTAATTTGTTGATTTCCCAATGCTCAGGTATCTCCCCAATCCATTCCACACCTGAATCTTTCATTTTTACACTTGGATTTAATCCTTTTGTAACTGCTTCAGTAATAATGGCTTGGCGTTTTTCTTCGAGCAATTCAATTAGCTTTTCCTTATCGGCTATGAGAGAGTCGATTTCTGATGTTTTATTGTCAAGAAAATATACAATATTCCCCTGCTCCTCTAATGGCGGAACAGGCATTGATAGATTTGCATATTTTTCTGCACTAACATTTTGAATAGTTGCTTGAATTGTGTTTTCCCTAATCCAATCAGCGTATAACCCTGTTTGAGTATAGTAATACACCAACTGCGGTTTTATTTTAGACTGATTAGGTCTATATCGAATTAAATAGCCTGCAAAACAAGCATCTAAATCGTCTTTATGGATATATGCCTTGCCAACAGTTGCCCCACTTCTTGCAAGCAAAATATCCCCATTAATTAACATATATCCTTTCGCTTTATCAAAAGGGAGAGACTTAAAGGTATCATCTTTTAGATTCCCATATGAATCCAAGTCAGTAATACGAATATACCTTGGCAGATCCCTATCATCTAACTCTGCGGATTCGTTTGCACCATACATCATAGGTTCATTAGAAAGATACTTCCACTTTACAACCTTCCAATTCTTCGGTATTTTTGCCAACTGTTCTATATTACTTGAGTTATAATTATTATTCATCACCCCATCACCTTCTTCAACTTCTCTAAAATACTCTCTTCCAACGCTTTAATCTCTTCCTTAATGACCTCAGAGCTTCTTAGTGCAGTATATTGATAGAAATGGCGTGTAAATGGAATTTCATAACCTACCTTTGTCTTGCTTTCATCAATCCAAGCATCAGGAACATGCGGTTTTACTTCTCGTTCAAAGTATTCATGAATGTCCTCTTTCAATGGGACATTTTCTGTATCACGTAGCTCTGCATCTGGTTCAGGATTTCCTTTGCTGTCTTTACAAATGTCAGCTGTTTCATCTTTTTCTGATAAAGCATTTAGGATAGCTTTAAGTAAAGGTGAACTAATCGCTATATTCTTCTCTTTAAACAGCTTTTTAAGCATTTTTGTAAATTCTTCTCTATTTTTATAGAGAACATCTGATTTGATGGATAAAAGTGCTTCCATGATGTTTCTTTGTTGTTGCTCTCCTAACTCTATCTCTTTCAACCCTGCCTCGCCTTTTTTCCTTGACTTTGATAAGTTATCAAATGCCGTTTGGTCATAGAGTCTGTTTATTCTCTCTTCGTCAATTTTAAAGTTGAGGCGTAACGGTCTCTCCACAGTAATTTTGTGATATCCGAAATCTTCATTATCAAAGATTTTAACGTGTTCTCCTTCTTTTAAATCACCATACATTCGAACAATTTCATGGATATGTTCCTCTGACAGTTCATTACGTTTGTTCCCCATACTCTTTTTCATTTTTTGGTGTAGATGGACCGCATTTACGAGCTGGATTTTCCCCTTTCGTAATGGATTTTTATTGTTTGTTAAAATCCAAATGTACGTTGAAATGCCCGTATTGTAAAATAAATCGTTTGGCATTGCTACTATTCCTTCTACCAAATCATTTTCGATTAGATACCTGCGTATTTCACTTTCTCCACTTCCTGCATCACCTGTAAATAATGGAGAACCATTCATGATAATAGCAAGACGAGAACCTTTCGGATTATCTTTTGTAACAGGCTTCATTTTGGATACAAGATGTTGTAAAAAGAGAAGTTGCCCATCGCTAATACGAGGCAGTCCCGCTCCAAAACGACCATTAAAGCCTAAGTTTTCATACTCTTCCTTTACTGCCTTTTCTGCTGGCTTCCATTCCACGCCATAAGGAGGGTTCGTAATCAGATAGTCAAATTTCATATCAGAAAACGCATCATTTGATAATGTATTTCCAAAACGAATGTTTCTTGCTTCTTCCCCTTTAATTAAGATGTCAGCTTTACAAATGGCATACGATTCTTCGTTAATTTCTTGAGCAAAGAACTCTAATTCAGCTGTTGGATTAAGCTCTTTTAAATACTCTTGAGCTACTGAACCCATACCACCTGTACCCGCACAACTGTCATACAACGTTTGCGTAATACCAGATTTTGTTAGTATATCCTCGTCTTCAAGAAATAAAAGATTGACCATCAACCTTACGACTTCTCTTGGCGTATAGTGATCCCCAGCTTCTGCGTGTTCCGAAAATCTACGGATTAGCTCCTCGAAGATATATCCCATCTCTACATTAGATACTACTTCAGGGTGCAAGTCGATTTCACTAAAACGCTTAACTACGAGATATAGCAAATCGTTACGTTCCATTTTTTCAATCTGTTTATCAAAATCAAAATACTCAATGATGTCTCTTGCTGTCTTAGAAAAACCGTTTATGTAATCACGTAAATTGTCAGCAATATTATCAGCATCGCTTAAAAGCTTGGAAAAGTCATATTTACTGATGTTACTAAATTTTTGCTTTGCTTCACGATTTAGAATTTCATCTCGTGATTCTTCTGGTAAGTTTTTAAACTGCTCATACTTTTGTAGAACCGCATCTTTTGTTTTTTCTAATACACAATCAAATCTACGTAGAACTGCCATTGGTAAAACGACTTTACCATAGTCGTCTGACTTGTACGGTCCCCTTAATATTTCTGCTATCGACCAAATAAAACTTACTTTCTCTTGGAAATTCAACATAAAATCACCTTTTCGTCTTTATGTACTCCCAAGCGGAATAAACTTGGGGAAGAAATCACTTGTATATTGCTATTTTACCAAATTTTATTAGCCTATAGTCTACAATAATTGGAACACTGAAAATGGAGGTTATAGAATAAAAGGATTTCGCATGAAGTTAGGGAAATCTTTGCGGTTTTTCGGGATGGGGACTGGATTTATTCCTATTGCCTCTAAATCTTGGAGATATTTTCTGTAAGTGGGTTTTGAAAGATATTGTTTCGGGGCATCAATTCCATTTTTACTAACATCAACGAGGAATGAACGAAGTTTTTCTTTTTTCTTTCTTGAAAAATTACTATCGTCAAGTATCTTCTCTGCCTTCGTAATTTTATAATAATCCCCCTTTCTAATAATTGGTGTGACATGATTAATCATATATTTTCGGTAAAGGTCTGCTTTAAAGTATTCAGACAACTTTTTTACTCTATTCTTGCCTTTGCCATCATTTCTCTTCATAGCATTTAAGTGATCATTTTTTAGTCTTAACTCGAAGCGAACTACATCTTTCTCATAGGGCTGTATCTCTTCACCTTTTGCAATGCGTTCCTCTTCCTTTGAATAAATAATGAACTCTATACTTTTGCATTTGTGATATTGGGAAGTTTCATATTTTAAGGGGTTACCTTGTTCATCTTTACCCCATTTAATTTTTTCTTTGAAACGATACCTCTCTGTGTATTTCTCGTATAAGTGAAAAATCAACTTCTGGTGATTTTTATTGGGTATGACTACATCCAGTTTATAATCAATTCTTGTTAGAGTATGCTCGTCAAAATGCGATGAATTTCCAAATTGAGAAATCAGAAATTTCCTAATGAGAGCTTCAACTCTTGGGTAGTCTTTTTCTGTAATTTCACTTTTCCTAAGTAGTTTTACAATATCTACTTTTAAATGAACATTCCATAAGCCTTTACCAATTGAAGAAAGCCATGTATATGAAAAACCTGGGTGTTCATTTTTTACATTTTGCGATAGTTTTTTTACGACCGCTCCAAATTTTTCGTATGCTTCTGCTTTTATTCTATTGTGTTTAAAAAGTTGTTGTACCTCTTCATACGTAACTGGCAGTAAGATTTCAACAGAATGAATCATAAATCATCAACTCCTTTGGAAAAATTAGCGGGAATGGTAAAATCTAATGTCAATCTACTCTGGACTGTAAAAAGATTTTCCCGACCCCAACCTATTTAAAGGACTATTGACACATTGCGATTAACAATGTGTTATAGGAAGGTTTGGGAGATTCTTATTTATTTTAGAAAACTGTCAAAAGTTGATAATGGCAAAACTGGTTCTACATTGTCTTAGTTAAATTAAAAAAGAAAAGTAGCAGCCCTAAGGACTGCCACTTTTCTTTTACCCATATTATCATTCAATCATAGAGCGATTCATTTGCATTAGCCACAGTGTTCAATGCCTCTTCCACTTTAATTAAGTCATATATCTCCAAATCCAAACAAGCGACAATAATTTTATCCTTTAACGATGTGTTCAACGAAAAGCCTCTAATTTTTAGGAGTTTATTTGTTTCCTCGATTGTCAGCTTCATAGCAAAAGCAAGTCTTATCAGTTTATATTTTGGTGGATTCGTTCTTCCATTGATTAAGTGACTGATATAAGCTTTTGAAAATCCCGCTTTGTCTGCGAGCTCTTGTTGTGTCATTTGTACCTTATAGAGCATTTCGTTTATAAATTGTCCAAGTGTTACCATACCCTCCCCATTTTGGCTAACCAATGAGGAGATATTATCTAATTCCTCTGCTGATAGACCATGCTGAATAACATCCTTTTTGCATATATGCAAATTTTCTATTATATGTTCCGAGACTCCATGTAATAGATAATTGATTATATCCCCTATAAAACCATACTCTTTCAATTTCTTATTCCCCCACTAAAAAAGTATAAAATTTTTATACCATTCTTAATCTGGAAGTCCATATACTATAGTCAACAGTTGTACACCCTAATCCCCGTACAACTTCCCCACAAATTAAAGGAGGTTCCCCCATTATGAACACACTTCAACAGAATTCTACCAGTTTTCAATCCAATCCCTCAATTATTTTACAGGAACAAGTTCAATCAGACAGTATTAGTATTATTGCTGAACTTCTTATGATTGCCATTACCAAAAAACATCAATTACAAAAGGAGAGTGCCTAATTATGGAAAGAACCAAGGTTATAGGTCTTTATATTCGAGTATCTACAGACAAGCAAGCCGAAGAAGGGTTTTCTTTGGAGGCACAGGAAGTAGAAGGAACTCAAATCGCTCACAAAATTTTTGGAAAAGAAATAGTCCTTAGGGTATATGTAGATGAAGGCGTCAGTGGGAAAAGTACGAAGGGAAGATCAGATTTGAATCGTATGTTAAGAGATGTAAATAAAGGTGAATTAGATGCTATTATCACTTATAAGGTTAGTAGACTTAGTCGTTCTCTATCCGATTCCCTAAAAATAGTGGAGGAAATTCACAAGGCCAAGGTTCGCTTTATAAGTATAAAAGAAGGTGAATACGGGACCCCCCACGGCAACCTTCAGTTTAATATCTTAGCATCCGTAGCCCAATATCAACGTGAGGAATTGGCTGAGAACGTTCAGATGGGCATGAAACAGCGTGCAAGGAATGGAAAATGGAATGGGGGAAAGGTTTTAGGATACGAGACTGTTGATAAAGAATTAGTCGTAGTTCCTGAAGAAGCCGAAACCGTAAGAATTATCTTTAATAAGTTTGTTAACGAAGCATGGGGTACGAAAAAAATCTCCAATTACTTGAACAAAATTGGCAAACGTACAAAGAAAGGGAATACTTTTTCTGTTTCCACTGTATCTATTATCCTTGATAATCCTATTTACAAAGGCTATATCCGCTTTAATCAATATGTAAATTGGGAAACTAATCGACGAAAAGGGAAAAATACTGAGTATATTTTAACTAAGGGGAACCATCAGCCAATCATTGAAGAGGATACCTGGGATAAAGCACAGCTTATCCGAAAGCAACGTGCAACAGGAACGCCAAGACAGTATAGCGGTACTTTTCCACTAACATCTATCCTAAAATGCCCGCAATGTGGAGCATATATGACAAGTCTATACGGAGCAAAACGCAGGGATGGTACGAAGAAACGCTATTATGCGTGTGGGATGTATCATAATAAAGGACGAACTGTATGTAGCCCAAATTTAATTGATGCTGATTGGATAGAAAAAGAAGTATTTAAAAGACTACAAAATACACTTTTATCAGATGTAATCATTGAACGAATTACGGAAGAAATCAATGCTAATATTAAGGAACAGTTCAATATTAATAAGCAATCCTCAGAGTACCAGTTACTTCACAATAGGCTTACTGAACTTGAAAATAGAAAAAAGCGTATTCAAGACTTAGTAGAGTCAGAAGTTTACACTGTGGAAGAAGCAAAACAGCGGTTGAATGAATTACGTTCAGATATTGACAATACAAAAGAGCTGTTGCAAGAAGCAATAACTGAGAATACTCATGTAAGTACAAATCTCAATACCGTCACACCTGAGTTCATTAAATTACAGCTTCAAGAGTTCCTGGAATTGAAAGAATATTTATCGGTTTTGGAATTTAGGCAACTTCTTGTTACTTCTATTGAAAGAATAGAAGCAACCAAAAAAGAGCTAAAAAATATCTACTTTTCCTTTATAGCCCACATTCCAAATAAAGACTTGGATCCTACTGATCCAAGCCTACATAGTACCAATGACCAAACCCCTCTTCTTCTGAAAGGGTTATATTTTAAACCTAACCATTACCTATTTGTGGTAAGGTTCCCCCTTAATAATCCTAAAACTCCGATAAATTTGCTCAACAAGCACTAATTTCATTAGTTGATGCGGTAGGGTCATTTTGCCAAAGCTTAATTTCTCATCCGCGCGTCGCAATACATCCTCATGAAGTCCTAAAGATCCGCCAATAACAAATGCTATTTTACTCGTTCCATAGGTCATCAAAGATTCCAACTCAGCAGCCAATTCTTCTGAGGATTTCATTTTACCGTCAATGGCTAGTGCAATCACGTGCATGCCTTCTGATATCTTCGCCAAAATTCGTTCGCCCTCTTTGCGCTTTACGATTTCCATTTCGGCATCGCTTAATTGCTCAGGAGCTTTTTCATCAGCTACTTCAACTAAATCAATTTTCGCGTAGGAACTTAATCGCTTAACGTACTCCTCAATCCCCATCTTTAAGTATTTTTCCTTTAACTTTCCGACTGAAATGATTGTGATATTCACAACTTATCCACCTTTACCATCCATTAATAATCTATTTACCCACATTGATAATCCATACTGTCATTTTATTTAAAATACTTCATAGATGGGCATTTATTATTGTTCTTTTAGTTAGAAAATTTAAATATAAACAACTTATCCACGTTTACAATTCGTTTACAAACAAATTATCCACAGAAGTTATACACATATCCACAACACCAATCTATATGTAGTGTAAAGTTATTTACTTGATACAACATATGTTGCTTGTTCTTCACAGTAAGAACATTTTGTGGATAACTTTTCTTCTTCATTTAAAATATCCATAATTGGATACTCTTCCGTCTCGGCTACTACCACATCCAAAGCGTGATTTATATGGGTTTCACAGCTATATGCTTTCATTTTTTATCGTCTCCTTAAATTCTGAAATTTCCACAAACTTATTCACATTTCTACTTATGTTATCCACAAACCATTGTAACAAACTAAAAACAGGTAGGAAAGAAAAGGATTTTCTTCCACTACCCGTTGTGTCTTATTTTTGTTAATAACTTTAAGTTATCCACAGAATACTTATACTGTTGTTCCTTCAGTTAGCTTTAATTCTAAATTTACTAGCTTACCTTGTCTATATACTTTAACCTTTAGTGTAGAGCCAATATCGGTTTCATTATATAAATACTGGCGCAAATCAATAGAGTTTTCGATTTTGTGGCCATCTAATTCTACAATTACGTCGTATTGCTGCATACCCGCATTATCAGCAGCAGAACCTTGAACTACTTCTGACACAACTACACCTGTTGTCACTTCTTCTGGTAAACGTAATGTTTGTTTTTGATAAAATGCAGGTACATCTGTTAAATCTAATAATCCAATTCCCATTGTAGGACGTTTAACTTCACCGTTTTTCTCCAGTTCTTCTATAATTGGAATAACTGTGTTAATTGGTATCGAGAATCCTAAACCTTCAATTGTGTCTTGAGCAATTTTCATTGAATTAATACCGATTAATTCACCGGCAATATTAATTAATGCACCACCACTATTTCCTGGGTTGATAGCAGCATCTGTTTGTAATACTTCTGTTTCCCAGTCTTCATATCCGTCGGAGTTTAAGTCAACAGGTACTGCGCGATCAGTACCAGAGATTACTCCAGTTGTAACAGAACCATAGAAATCTAGACCAAGTGGGTTCCCAATTGCGATAACAGATTCACCCTGTTTTAATACGTCAGAATCGCCAAACTTTGCAACTGTATCTACTTTTTCACTGCTAATTGATACGACCGCTAAATCTGTCCAAATATCGCTGCCGACTAACTGTGCTTCTTCTTTTGAACCATCTGCCAATGTTACTTCAAGTTGTTTTGCTCCTTCAACAACGTGGTAGTTTGTTACAACATAGGCCTTGTCGCCATCAACTTTATAAATTACACCAGATCCACTTCCAGCTTCTTGTGTACCTGATTGTTGGCTCCAAAAATCTGTTACCTCTTGGATATTTGTAATTCCAACTACTGCTTTCGATACTTTTTCTACAGCTTCTGTCACATCAGTTGTAACTTCTGTAGCTGTTTGTGTAATTGGTGTGCCTGCATCATTATTTACATTGCCGTTGGAACTGCTAGGAAGCTGCCCAACCATCGATGGCAGCAGCAGCCAAATAATAAGAGCACCAACAATGGCACCTATCAGACCACTTACAAAGTATCCGGCTTTGCTTCCATTTTTTTTATTCGTACGTCTTATATTTTCTTCCTCTTGTTCTCGCTTTAAACGTTCTTGTAAGGGCGAGTAGGAGCTAACAGATTCATTTTCGTCATACTGTTTTTTATCATCGTCATTATAATAACTCATATATATCCATCCTTTCGTTCTCTTGTTGTCATTATGATACAATGTGAACATTAAAATTACATGAAAATGAAATAAAACAAAATTAAAAAAGAAAGGGCTATCCAGAAAATGTTATTTCTGGATAGCCCTTTCTTTAGTAATTATTTGCTTATAGGTCTTGTCCCTGTGGTGGATAAGCCCACTCTTGCTCAATTTCGTCCTAAAATGAATTTTCGGATGACCTATTTAAATGTTATTCATTATACCGTCACAAGCATCGTTGGTTCTTCCGCATCTGTATCATGCAATTGGACAAATTCACCTGCTATAATGCCGCACGATTGCAATGTTTGTGTTACGCTCATTCGAGCTAAGTCTTTCATATTATTATCTTTACTTAAATGGGATAAATATATTTGTGTTGGCTTTTCAAAAACAACTTCACTCATCGCAACTGCAGCATCTTCGTTGGATACATGTCCAACATCACTCAGTATTCGGCGTTTAACAGACCAAGGATAACGCCCCATCTGAAGCATTCCAATATCATGATTACTTTCAAAAACAAATGAATCTGCCCCACGTATTATTCCTTTCATACGGTCGCTTACATACCCAGTATCCGTGATAATAACAAGCTTCCGATCATTTTCGTGAAATACGTAGAACATTGGATCTACAGCATCATGAGAAACAGCAAAAGACTCAATACTTAATGAACCAAATGATTGGACAGTCTCCATATTAAATAAAAATCGCTGATCTTCTGGGATTTTCCCAACATGCTCATCCATAGCCAACCATGTTTTTTCATTTGCAAAGATAGGCACATTGTATTTTCGAGCAACTACACCTAGTCCTTTTATATGATCACTATGCTCATGTGTAACTAAAATTCCTGATAAATTTTTCATATCGCGACCTATTTTAGCAAATAGTTGCTCCATTTTTTTGCCGCTTAATCCGACATCAACTAAAAATGCATGTTCATCATTCTCTACATAAATTGCATTTCCAGTACTGCCGCTCGCTAAAACACTAAATCGCATACAATTACTCCCTATTCTGTATCTACTTCTTTGTTAGTTTCCTTCGCTTCTTTCACCTCTTCAGATTCAAGGGCTTCTTCTACATCATTTTCTACCTCTTCAACCTTCGAAGAATCTATTTGAACGTCAATTACTTTACCTTCAACTGCATTCACAAAGTATTCTTCCGTGTCATCGTCTGCTGTATTAACTTGAACCTCCCAAGTAGGAACAAACACTTGAGTTTTAGTTAGTTGAACGAGTGTCGAATATCCTAGTTTCATATTTGTAATTCGAGAATCTGGTTTTAACATTCCTTTTGCATAGAGTGCTTGAATAACCTGAATTGGTGTTAGAAGCGTTTCTTCTTCCTCGTATTCTTCTATTTTTTCTAAAATAGTTTGTTCATACATTACAATTTCATTGTCTTCATTCCAATAAATTGTTAAGACACCATTAATATTATAATAGATTGTACGGTTATTCACACTTTGGAAGAAGGTTGCTCTGCGATTTTCTTCATCAACCATCCATAATGAATAGTTCGCTCCATTATATACATATTGCTTTAAAAATTCGCTAAAGTTTGCTTCTTCCAAAGTGCCAGGTATTTTAACTGGTTCTCTTAGTTGAACAATAAGTTTATTATTATTTTCTATTGTCGCAGTCTGAACATTTTGAAGTTGTACTTTTTCTTCCTCAAAGTTTTTAACTCTCCCCGAGATGTAGGAAGCTTTTTCAGTATTTGTTGGTAATGCTCCATATGTTATATTATCGTCTTTTAAACGCGCTTCAATGTTCTTCTCACCTAATATTGGAACTTGCTGGGCTTCTGTATGCCGATTTAAATAAAGGGAATAGAGAAAAACATCCAGTATAAGAAATACGACGATGAATATAGATTTTGATTTACTCCAATCCATATCCAGTTCCTCCTATTGTTTCCGTCGTTACCCGTGTCCAACTGCCATTATCAATAACAAACCAATTTGGTTCTAATGTATATAAAAGCTCATTTTCATTTTTCTTTAAATAATAACCAACAACAATGTCATCAATTTCATTTAAATTTTCAATTGATTGAATTAATTCTGCTCCTGAAGGCAATGTTTGTATTGTTTTTTCCGAAGTGATATCCATTTCGAGTAAATAATATGGCCGTCTATATCGGAAAATTTGTTTATCTCCCCAAGTAGTTGCAATGCGTGTAGAAGTTACACTACTGAACACAGGAATTCCTTCTAAAAATAGTTGGTATTCTGTAATATGGTTTCGAGCATTCATGTATACGTAGCGGAAATCTCCTGTTAGTCCGCCGTGGTCATTGATAAAATCGAAGCTATCCTGCAATAAAATGGATTCTTTTATTTCACCAATGCTTTCTGATGCTGGATAGACATAATTAATCGTTTTTGTATTTGTGTCCGAAGTCATAAATGCCATGCCATCAGTATATTTGGATGAATTCAAGCTCTCTATATTCTTTTTCACAATATTTGGATCATTAAACAGCAACTCTTTAAACTTATCTGGTGAGATTTCATCGATATAATACGTGAATTGTATTAGCTCCATTGGATCAACTGGAACATATAATGATAATTTATCATCTCTTTTAATTTCCTCATAAGGAACAGTCTGAAGAATAGCATCTTTAAATGTTGCATTAAAATGCTCATCACTTAGTGCAACCTCTGTACTAAAAAGTGTACGGTTCTTATCACTTACAAATAGAAGCTGCAGAGTACGAGTTTGACTGAATTTGCTCCAATCAATAATTAACGAATTAAATGATACTTCAGGCAAATCATTTTGTGTAAACTCTAAAATGGAACGGAATGCATTAATTGGTACTTCTGCTGAGAAAAAAAGAGTCATTCGGTTATCTGTCCGAATCATCGAATTGATTTTTTCTTCTGTTAAATTACTTTGAACAAAGCTTAACTCTGATGCATGTAAATTAAGAAAAGTCCCCATCAAATCATCCATAACGGAATTTGAAATTGTACCAGAAAAGTTTCCATTTTGATTTACTAACAAGCGATAAGGTTTAACAACTTGATGTAGTTCTTTCTGATCGCCCACAGTAATTTGTTCTACCTGTGATTCTTCAATCACTTGATAGGGTGGTGTATAACTCCAAATAGAAAACGTTAAAATCAAGCTCAAAATAACTAGGAGTAAAAGGAAAGTAGATTTTAAAGGTTCAACATATTTCACTCCCAATCACCCGCCTCGTCTAATTCATATGGCAATGTGAAGAAGATTGTCGTCCCTACTCCTTCCTCACTTTCTGCCCAGATTTTACCGCCGTGTGCTTCAATCATTTCTTTTGCGATTGCAAGACCTAGGCCTGTACCACCCATTTCCCGCGAGCGAGCACGGTCAACACGATAAAATCGATCAAAAACTCTACTTACGTTTTCTTTAGGGATACCCATCCCGTCATCAGATACCATCACTTTTAACATATTATCTTGAACAGTAAACCCAAATCGAATATTTCCGCCATCTGGTGAATACTTTAAGGCGTTGGAAATAATATTATCGATTACTTGAGTTAGTTTATCTGTATCAATGTCTACAAAATATGATACTTCAGGGATATAACGTATGAATTTCACATTTTGAGACTTTGACATTTCAAAACGATCTATAATGCGATTGAAGAATTTATTAAACTCAACAAAGTCTGTATTTAATTTATAATCTCTGCTATCCATTTTCGAAAGCTGCAATAAATCATTAACAAGGCGAATCATACGCTCTGTTTCTGTCTGGGTTACATTTAAAAATGTAGGTGCAATGGCTTCATCTCTCCATGCCCCATCGGCAAGAGCCTCTAAGTAACTTCGCATTGTAGTTAATGGTGTACGTAATTCGTGTGAAACGTTTGCAACAAATTCCCGCCGCTCCATTTCAATTTTTTCTTGCTCTGTAATATCATGCAATACTGTTATTAAACCGTTTACAAAACCAGTCTCTTTTTGTATAACAGAAAAATTAGCCCTTAGTATAAAAGGTTTTTCTTGTGTACTGTAATTTAAATTAATCGATTCTTTCATATGAATTAAATCTTCAAAACTATACTCCTGGTCCAGGCCAAGTACAGAGGCAATTGGTCGACCTAAAGTTGTTTCACGTGTAACATCTAGGAAATTAAGAGCCGGATCATTAATTAAAATAATTTTACCTTTTCGATCAGTTGCAATTACTCCATCCGTCATGTTACTTAAAACAGATGCTAATTTTCTTCGCTCAGCTTCAGTTGTTGACTGAGCTTCTTGCAAACGATTTGTTAGATGATTAAATGCAATTGCAAGCTGTCCAATTTCATCATTACCATAAACACGAACTTTTCGCGAGAAATTTCCCCGAGACATCGCTTGTGCTTGTCTACGCATATCTAATATTGGTTTTGTTATCGTCTTGGCAATCAATATACCAAGAATAATCGTAATTGCAAGTGATATCGCTGTCCCTACAGCAAAAATCCCGTTAATATCACTCATTTGTTCAAAAACTTTTTCAATATTTGATTCAATATAAATTGACCCAATCACTTCTCCATTTGGGCCTATTGCGTCAAAAATCGGCGTCGCCAGCACCCAAACTCTTTTTCTAGTATCCGGGTCTAAGGCAATTTCTTCTAAATACGTTTCAGCTGATATAGATTTTGTGACGATGTCATCATTGGAACGCTGCCCTACAATCGATTGATTATCAATATCAGAGGTAGCTAGCACCTTATTTCTACTATCAACAACGCGAATCTCATTAATATCACCTGTTGTAAACTCTCGTAAAATTAAGCTTAAGCTCTGTTCTAATGTCGGTGATTCTTCATCACGTTCTTTTAACATCTCTTCACGAAGGCTATATTGTACTAAATCGATTCTTTGAAAAATCGATTCCTGAAAGTTTGTTTTTAAGTTCTCTTCTAATTCAGACGAAAAATATATTCCAATTATTTGCAATGCAATGATGATGAGCAAAACATAGATTAATACGATTTTTACATGAATCGATTTAAAAAAGCTTACTTTATGCATTCATACTACTCCTGTTCAGGATTTCGCAAATAATATCCAACACCACGACGTGTTACAATCCAGTTTGGATGACTTGGATTATCTTCTATTTTCTCACGTAGACGGCGTATCGTTACGTCTACTGTACGTACATCTCCAAAATAATCGTATCCCCAAACAGTTTGAAGTAAATGCTCACGTGTCATTACTTGACCAATGTGTTTAGCTAAATAATGTAATAATTCAAATTCACGGTGTGTAAGTTCAATTGATTCGCCGCGCTTCAAAACTAAGTATGCTTCCGGTTGGATAATTAAAGCTCCAACTGTAATGTCATTCGTTTCTTCTTTAATTTCTTCAACTTGAGAAGAAGCCTTTAGTCTTCGCATGTTTGCTTTTACACGAGCAATTAATTCACGCGTACTAAATGGTTTTGTAACGTAGTCATCTGCACCCATTTCAAGACCGAGTACTTTATCAATTTCAGATCCTTTTGCAGTCAACATAATGATAGGAAAATCATATTTTTTTCTTACTTCTCGGCAAACTTCCATACCATCTCTCTTTGGAAGCATAATATCAAGTAACATCAAGTCTGGTTGCTGCTCTTCAATTTTTTCTAACGCTTCATCACCATCATACGCACATATTACCTGATAACCTTCTTTTACTAAATTGAATTGCAGAATATCTGCAATTGGCTTTTCATCATCGACAACTAATATCGTTTTTGTCATACTTTTTCTCTCCTTTTTTTCAATTTATCTATTGTTCAAGTTAATTTAGTTCAGTTTTATACTTTTCACCCTATCATGCTTTTATTGTTAAAGCATTATAAGTTACATTATATCAAACAAAGCTCTATAACGAGAAAGACAAAGGTGCTTTGGGTAAAATTATAATTTAAAATAAGCTGTAGCTTACAGCGTATCTGCACATACTTATTATTTTCTGGGAAATAATTCGACAATTTTTGAAAAATCCATCGTCTTTTTAGCTGGGATTTAGGGAAACACTGCAACCTGCTACATTTCTAGATTAATCACTTTCTACTTTGTGTATGCCCTATAGGCCGGTACTTCCTAAAAAGGCTAAATAAGTTGAAGAAGGCATGTAACAGTTTAGCCTACTCAATGGTCCTTTTTTACAAAAAAAGATGTATCCCAAAAACGAATGGGATACATCCTTAGCGACGGGGTTATCACAGCAGCGATCCTGCTTAAAAGTATAAAAAATCGTAATGGCTGTCCTACAAGCATTAAGCTTATGGGACAGCCATCTCTTTAGTCTAAGTAAGATAACGGATTTTTATATGAGCCATTTTCGTGTACTTCAAAGTGTAAATGAGTTCCTGTTGATCTACCTGTTGAACCCATAATACCAATTAAAGAACCTTGTGGCACCACTTGTCCGACTTCTACTTTTATTTCTGATAAGTGAGCATAAACTGTTTCATATCCATTATTATGGTCAATAACGATTTTATTACCATAAGTTCCATCCCAGCCTGTAAATGTAACGACACCATTGTCTGATGCTTTAATATCATAATTAGATGGTCGAGCAATATCAATTCCTCTGTGGAATTCTCCCCAACGAGATCCCATTTGGCTAGAAATATAGCCGCCATTTGTTGGCCAAGCGAAATTGCCAGTTCCACGAGAAGAAACTACTTTTGTTCCAACTACAACAACTCTATTAGTAGGTTCTGAGATTACTTTTTCATCTGTAACAGCCTTTTTAACGCGATTACCGTTTAACTCTGTAATTAAATTTGTTACTTCTTTCTTACCGTAAGACCCTTCTTGTTTGACTACTTTTTCGCCTTTAAACATTTCATCGTCTTCTTCTACGATTTTGGCATAGTCCATTTTTTCCATATTCACTTTTTCATAAACAACTTGAACATTAACTAACGGTTTTTCAACTGTTACATTAATTTCTTGTCCAATTTGCAGAAGCGAGTCTACTTCTAAGTCAGGGTTTAAGTCTAATAATTCAGACGTTTTCAAATTATGTTTGCTAGCAATCTTGCTAAGTACGTCTCCTTCTTGTACTTTATATAATTCTTTTTCAAGAGTACCAGTTTGTAAAAACTTAACTGCTTCTTTTGGAGTTAGAATTTTAGCAGGATTTACTTTCGTTTCTTTGCCTGAAATATCTTCTTGTATAGAAATTTCATTTATACGAGTTTCATCAACTTCTAATTTGGGTAATTCATTAGTAGAAGCAGTTTTTTCATATTGCTGTAATTGATCTTCAGTTACATATTCAAGTTTTAATAGGCGAAGTGTTTCTTCATAGTCTTTCTGATTTTTAAAATATACGATAGGTTGACCATCGACTTGAAGTGCATAAGCCTCTGTTTCAACAGCTAGTTCTTCTTGTAATTTCTCTAAGGTCACAGAATCATTCGTTTGATAAGAAAATACTTTTTCTGGAATGATAGTAACATTTGTACCAGCCTCAATATCAAATTCTTTAAACTGAGTGCTAGCTTCTTTTTCTTTTGTTTGAATAACTTCTGATACTGCTTCTTCGTTTGATACTGGACCAATATAATTATTATCTATATACACATGGTATATCTTTTGTAGTGAATCATTAGTATTATTTTCATTTGCAAATGCTAAGTTAAAAGTTACAGTTGATAATAAAACTGCTGTGACAGCAGACTTTTTTATAATTGATTTTTTACTTTGTTCAAGACTTAAAAATTGATTCTTTGTAAAGTCTCTTTTGATGTTCCACTTCGAACTCATGTACAAGCCCCTTCCAAAGACAACCCTAAAAAAGATAGGGTTAATTTTCCATGTAGTAAATTACACCTTTTTAATGTACCATAAACTTTTTTTGGATTGAACAATTTGAGTCTTTTGTAATATAAATGTATTATTTGAAGATTTCTTGTCACAAAGTTTCGAAATCATTTTATTTTGTAGATTTGCTATTTTCATATAAAATTGAAATATATAGAAAATTTAATTTAATTCAATAGATAGGGGATACAATATGAGCGATATTGTTGTACACCCGGCTGCCCAGAGAAAGGCTAGTATTAGTAAACTAGTTATACGCATTTTCATGGTTATGATTGGTGCGATAGTAATGGCAGTTGGGCTTGAATTGTTTTTAGTTCCAAATAATGTAATGGATGGAGGGATCGTTGGAGTTTCCATCATTGCATCTCATCTAATAGGGCTGCCCCTTGGATTATTTATCTTTATTTTAAACCTTCCTTTTATCTTCTTAGGATATAAGCAAATCGGTAAAACTTTTGCATTAACTACTGCGCTCGGAATTACCGTTCTTTCTGTAACCACTATACTTTTACATCATATACACCCATTTACTAGCGACTTACTGTTAGCTACCGTTTTTGGTGGAATTATTTTAGGCCTTGGTGTTGGGATTGTTATACGTTTTGGCGGATGCTTAGATGGTACAGAAGTACTAGCTATTCTGTTCAACAAAAAGCTTCCTTTCTCTGTTGGGGAAATTATTTTATTTATTAACCTTATTATTTTCACTGTTGCAGGTTTCGTCTTTACTTGGGAAAAAGCAATGTACTCAATCGTTGCTTATTATATTGCAGCAAAAATGATCGACATTGTTGTTCAAGGTATGGAAGAATCTAAATCTGTCTATATCATTAGTGATGAAATTGATGAAATTGGCCGCGCAATAATGGATCGTTTAGGCCGCGGCGTTACATACTTGCATGGCGAGGGTGCTTATACTGGAGATAATAAAAAAGTAATTTTTTGCATCATTACTCGACTAGAAGAATCAAAAATGAAGGAAATAGTAAAAAGTATTGACGATAATGCATTCCTCGCAATAGGCAATATTAGTGAAGTAAGAGGTGGACGTTTCAAGAAAAGAGATATTCACTAAACAGGGGAATACAAAACAATCAGAGTGTAGACAAAGTCAACTTTATCTACACTCTTTTTTCATTTTATAAATATTTAAAAGCAACTAGCCAGACTTAAAATAGCCTATTTCTATAAAATAAAATCCTTTATTGAATTAATAATGTAATTTGGTTGAATAGATGAAATTGCCAAGTGTTCCTTTTTTGCAATACCAGACAACACTAAACAAGTTTCAATATTTAGATGCATGCCTAATAAAATATCCGTTTCTAATCGATCTCCTACAATAAGACACCGACTTGGTTCACATTTAAGCAACTCTACCATTTTTGATGCGTAATAGGCTGAGGGTTTACCAACGATTGCGGTTATTTTCCCACTAGCTGCTACCTCAATAGCCTTAGCAATTGCCATCGTATCCGCAACAAATTGTCCCTCCGCTACAGGACAGCTCGGATCAGGATTTGTTACAATTAACGCTGCACCATTGATAACAGCCTGCATCGCTCTATTCATTGTTTCATATGTAAATGTTCGATCAAGTCCTACAACAACATGAGTTGCTTCCAAAGGATTATTCGTACAAGGTATTCCTAGTTTTTGACATTCATCTATAAGGGACTTCTCTCCAACAATCAATACTTTACAGTCTGAGCAATTCTCATTTAAATAACAAGCCGTAAGATACGCTGCCGTTAATACTTCGTCTATTGCTGCTTCAATACCAAGCTTTTTCAGTTTCATTACAGTATCTATTCGACTTTGTGTTGGTGTATTAGAAATAAACAATAATTTTTTTCCCATGCTGCGCAGTTTATAAATCGTTTCCTGTGCACCCTCAATTATTTCATCTCCAACGTAAATAGTTCCATCCAAATCTAGAGCTAGTGCATCATAACAATTTAAATTAACTTCCATGATAACTCGTTTTTTAAACGCTCCTGTCCAGTCTTTAAATATTCTAAACTTGTATTTTGCCCATATTCTAAAATATAGCTAATTTCTAAATTTAAATCACGCAGCTCATGGAAAATAACTTCCCATTCAATAACTCCTTTGCCAATTGGTAAATGAAGATCTCCCTGGCCATCATTATCATGTAAATGTAATGCAATTAAGCGTGATGATGTTTGGCGTATTACACTTGCAATATCCCATCCATTAAGCTGAGCATGTCCAACATCAATTAAATAACCGGCCTCCTCAGGAACTTCCTTTAAAAACTCAACATATTCTTCTATTGTTAGAATACTCGTTCCGTTATATCCTACATTCTCTATAGCAAGTTTTACATTTGCATGATTAGCTAACTCACAAAGCTCAATAATCGACTCTTTTGCATGTTTAATTGCAACTTTTTTATCAAATTCTGGGGCAAATGTGAAGCCTGGATGAATCACAACATGGCTCGCACCTAACCAGCCAGCAAATTCGATTGCATCAGCATATGCTTGAAAAGATGCATCTCGTATATACTTAGTTTCACTTGTTAAATTAATATCCCACGCTGGAGGATGTACTGTATAATTAACTTCAAATTTCTTCAATTCTTGTACAAGCTCAAACCGTTCTTCCTGTGAATTATCCCAAAATGCTCCATCCATCATAATTTCTATATCATTGAATCCGTTCTCCTTTAATACGCGAACATTCGACACTGGATCTTGACCTAATAACACTAAATCTGAAATAAAGATTTTCATTATTGCTATACCTCAACTTTTAATGGAATTTTTGAATTTAAATTTAATGTAGAAGGATAACCAACTGTGTTTGTTGTTTCAGGATCAAAAAAGTGATAATTGTTATAGTCAAATTCTAAATATACTCTCTGTCCTTTACTAAATCCTCGATGAGGTGACAAGGCAATCCATTCTTTGGAGCCAATTTGAACATAGACCGCATATTGTGCCCCTAAATTTTCAATAGTATTTACTACTCCACAAATCCTTCCTTCACTCATTTCAGTGCTTAAATGAATATGCTCTGGTCGGACACCAAACTTTACTTGCTTATTCCGATAATTCTTTAATAGCAGACTCCATTCATTTCCGATACCGAAAAATTGCTCATCAATTTGTAACTGTCCGTCAATGAATCTAACGTCATGCACATTCATCGCAGGAGAACCAATAAAAGTAGCTGTAAAAATATTTGCTGGGCGATGATATACATTTTCTGGGGTATCAAGCATTTGCAAAATACCATTATTCAATAATGCAATTCGATCTCCAATGGTCATTGCTTCGATTTGATCATGGGTAACATATACCATCGTTTGCTTAAATTTTTCATGAATACGTACCAGTTCTTTTCGAGCTGTCCCACGAAGCTGTGCATCTAAATTGGACAATGGTTCATCAAGCAAAAAATATGGTGACTGTTTAACAACTGCACGGGCTAACGCGACTCGTTGACGCTGGCCACCCGATAAATCTTTCGGCAGTCTATTTTCTAACTTCTCAAGTCCCAGCATTTGCAAGGCATCTTTTAATCGCTTTTCAATTTCGTCTTTTGTCATCTTTTGTGTACGCAATGCATACGTAATATTTTGCTTAACTGTCATATGTGGATAAAGAGCGTAGTTTTGAAATACCATTGCAACATCTCGCTGTCCGCTTGGTACATCATTTACCTCGCGTCCTCCCATATAAAGCCTACCTTCTGTTATACTTTCAAGCCCTGCAATCATACGGAGAGTAGTTGATTTCCCACATCCTGAGGGACCTAATAAAATTAATCGTTCTCCATCGCGAATAGAGAAGTCAAGACTTTTAACAACCTCCACTTTTCCATAGCTTTTTTTTACTTTCTCAAAGCGTATTTCGTTCATCATCTCAACCTTTCCATTATTTAATACCTGAAGAAACAAATGTACCGATAATATATTTTTGGAATGTTAAATAAAGAGTAAGTGGAATAATCATTGTTATAACTGACACTGCCATCGCTACAGTAAAATTCGTTCCACCCTCGGAACTTATATACATTTGTAGTGCTAGTGGCAATGTATAATTATCTACCGTTTTTAAAATTAATACCGGCCATACATATTCATTCCAAGCCATAATGAAAAACCAAATACTTGTGGATGTTACTGCTGGACGTACTAAAGGCAGTACAATATCTTTCATGATGCGCCAATGTTCCATATTATCCAGTCGAGCTACTTCTATTAACGAAACAGGAATAGAGCGCATCGCCTGTGTTAATAAAAATATTCCCATTGCATCTGCAAGCTGCGGCAATATAACGCCCCAAACAGAATCAGCTAAACCTAATGACGATATAATTAAATAGTTTGGAATCATTGTGATCGTAAAGGGTAAAAAAATCGTACTAATTAGGAAAAAATAGATAACGTTTTTTCCTTTAAAAATGAAATATACAAAGGCATATGCTGCCAGAAATGATGTAATGATTTTAAAAATCGTTACAACTGAAGCAATTACAAAAGTATTCCATGTAATTTTTAACGCTGGTAAACTTGTGAATAATTGATTGAAGTTTTCAAACGTTATATTTTTCGGAATTATTGAAAGTGGACTGTTATAGGCGTCCTGCAACGATTTTAAAGAAAATCCAAGCGCATAAAAAATAGGATATAGTAATACCAGGATAAATATGAAAAAAATAATATGCCAAGGAATCTCCCACCGTTTATTTATTTTCATAATAAATCCTTCTTTCTACAAATTTAAATTCAACAATGAGCAAGAAGATAAAGATAATCATCGTAATAGTTGATAATGCTGCAGAATGCCCTGTGCGATATAGCACAAATGCCTCATGAAATGCTTGATAAATCACGTTTGAACTGGCATAATTCGGTCCACCTTGCGTGATAACTTTTATAGGTGTAAATGCAAATTGTAATCCTTGAACAATAGTAATAATAAACACATAAATTCCAGTCGAGCTGCTCATTGGCACAACAATACGAAAGAAAATTCTCCATAGAGGAATATTGTCAAGACGTGCTGCTTCAATGACTTCTTTTGAAATTCCACTAATAGAAGCAAAGAGTAAAATAAAATGATAACCCCAAATTTTCCATGATGTAATAAGTGTAATGACAACAATGACCCAACCATCTAACTTACTCCAAATGGGGATTGTTATATTGAACCAACCTGCAATAATAGCAACAGGTCCTGAAACAGGATTTAAAATCCACGTAAATAAGATTGAACCTACCACTAAGGAAATAAATGCCGGCAAGAAAAATGCTGATTTATAAAATCCTTTCATACGTTGAAGAACAAATTCTACTACATAGGCGAATATATACGGTACAACAAAGTTCACAGCTAATAGGAGTACAATGTATAACATTGTATTACCCATTACCTTCCAAGTGACTGGATCTTTGAGTACATCAATATAATTTTCAAATCCTACAAACTCTTTTGTTGTACTAACCATATTCCAATCAAAAAAACTTAAATAAATCGTATATAAAAACGGCCAAAACATGAAAAAGCCTAAGACAATTAAAGAAGGCAGCAACAATGCATAGGGAGCAATCTTTTGAATGCGACCTTCCTTATTTTTAATTGATAATATCGTTGTCGTCATATCATCACCATTTCTTTTAATTTAAAGGGCATTCTAGTCAATGAAGGTAGACTACTAGAACACCCTTCCTCCTCTTTACAGGTATTATCTATTGTAAGAGTGAATTGATCTGCTCTTGTGTTTGCTTTAGACCTTCTTCAACAGTGATTGAGCCACTTAATACTTGGTCCCTCATATCAATTAACATTTGTTCTGCTTGAAGACCTGCATCTCCTGGGAAAGAAGTCCACGGTACAACGACATCCATTTGATCGATTGCTGCTTGCATCATTTCATTTTCTTCTAGGAATTGTTTCAAGCCGTTTTCTGCATCAGCCACACCTTCACGAGGTGGAACATATCCTGTACCTTCAGTCCATTTTGCAATAGACTCGACACTATATAAGTATTTCATGAATTCCCAAGCAGCCTTTTGTTGTTCTTCTCCTTTTGCAGTGATAGCTAGCATTGCTCCACCTGCTGGAAGCTTTACTTGTTTACCTTCCCAAGCTGGCGATTTTACAGTAGCTACATCAAATTTAGCGTTGTTTTGTACATTTGAGCGTTGTGCGATTGTTGTATACAACATCGCTACATTGCCATCAATAAAGCTTTGAACTCCTTGATCCCATCCGATATGTAAAGCTGATTTTGAGGCTACTAAGTCTGCCCATAATGAATATGCCTGAATTCCTTCTTCTGATGCGAAAGTAGCTTTACCGTTTGTAATCATTTGAGCACCGTTTGATTCAAGAAGTGCTTGTGTTGCCCAGTTGTCCGCAGGTTCTTGTATATACAGCCCATATTTACCCGTTTTTTCTTTTACTGCTTCGGCGAAAGTTTTTAATTCTTCCCAAGTTTTTGGACCGTTCTCATCTAAGCCCGCCTCACGTAATAAATCTTTATTAAGATATAAAACTGGTGTACTTAATGAGTAGGGGATTCCAACTTGTTTACCTTCGTTATTAACCGCCAAATCTAAAATATTTGGTAAAAAGTTATCTGTTAAAAATGTTTTATCATCCGGAAAATGCTGATCGATAATTGTTTGTGGTTCTGTGTATTCAAATGTATTAGAAAAATAATCTAAAAACGCCCATCCTACTTGTACTACAGCAGGTGATGTTCCCGCTGCTGCCTCTGCTTGTAAATTTTGCATTAGCCCTTTGTACATATCAGGATTGTATTTCGCCACAACTTCAACAGTTTCACTTTGTTCATTAAAGCTGGAAACTAGTTCCTCAACTGTTTTACCACCCTGTGTTTCAGCATTAACATGCCAATATTCAATGACTGTTTTTCCTTCTGAATTTGTTGCTGCTTCAGATGATGATTCTTCCTTTTCTCCTGTACAAGCTGCTAAGCCGGTCACCAAAAGCAAAAGAAACATTAATGAATAAACTTTTTTCATATTTTCAACTCCTCCTATTTATTAGACAAATAGAATAAAACTAATTAAAAAAACCTCAAACAATCCTTGAAGATTCAAAGTCTTCAAAGAATATTTGAGGTTTCTCTTAGTTCAAACCAAAGTTTCTATCTACTTGTCTTTTTTAAATTATCATCTAATTATTAAGGCGATATTGTGTTTTTATTAATGTTTGTTTATCTTTGTTAATTTAAATTCACATTCTCTCTCCAAACTTTATTGTTTGAAGTGCTAACAGCAATTGCCCCTGCATTAAGACTTTTTTTCATATCATCTGTTGAGTGAATAAGACCCCCTGTTATGATTGGTATCTCTATCCTACTAGTTAATTCAGAAATAATGTGATATAGGGGCGAAGGCATAATTTCAATTATATCTGGCCGATGTTCTTTTAAATTCAAAGTATTCTCAAATACTTCTGTATCAATCATAAAGACTCTTTGAATTGCCATTAAACCATGTGTCTGTGCTTTTTTTATTAAGTTTGGCTTCGTCGTAATAATTCCTACAGGTTTTACGATGCTTGAAATAAATTCAACCCCTTCATTATTTAATGCTAGTCCCCCTACTTTTTCGATATGAATAAAAACTGGCAACCCTTTATTCTGTATAGCGTCTACGTATCTTTTTATGTTCGAAATATTCCCCATTAAAAGAAATGCAGCTGCTAAATCATCTGCATAATCTAATACAATATCAAAGTCCTTCATACATTTAATAGCAGCAATCTTATTCTTTTTTTTTATTCTTTCTACTACCTGTAATTTTTTAAAATCTTTATTCATTAAATAATAGCTCCTCCTTTGTTTCAAAAGTTCTTATAGCAATCATACAGCTTTGACCACCCTTGCTAATTGAATCCTTAATATTTTTACAGTTAATTTACAGTAGATTAATACGTTAACAATAAAGAAACACCGCCTTTATTCCTTCACAATATTCAACCCTTAGCCTAGTAATAATAAGTTTAAAGGAGGGGCATTATGAAGATTGCAGTTTTCGGAGATTTACATTATCCAACTATTAAAGAGAGCTATGATCAAATAGAGACAGAAAGATCTATATTTTTCTCTGGATACTTAGAGTCATTTTTTAATCTTGAGGTAGATTTGTATGTTTCAATAGGTGATTTAACAAATTATGGTGTGGAGGATGAGCTGAAGGAGATTTATGATATTATTCATAAATTTAATAAACCTTTTATTCATGTCATTGGAAATCACGATTGTTACGGGTTGCCAAAGAATGAAATGCTTAAAATTACGAAACAGAAGAGATATCATGCAATTCATAATGAGGATGCATCTTTAATATTTTTAGATACTGCAAAAGATCAAGATTTTGAAGATTGGGGTGGGACATTAGAGGAAACACAGTTACAGTGGTTAGATAAACAATTGGAACTTGCTAAAACAAATCCAGTCCTAGTATTTGCACACCATCCTGTTTATGAAACAACATCGAACTCTGAAAAAAAGGGTCTAAGTGTTGATCCAAATATTCCATTAAAGGATATTTTAAATAAAAAACAAGGTGTGAACATTTATATAAATGGCCATAATCACTATAATTCAATTGTTCAACAAGGCAATTGGACATATGTTCAACTCTCAGCAGTCATGGATGAAATCGGTGCACGTATTATTGAAATTTCAGAACAACAAATAGAAATTAAAGAAATTACATTATCCAATGAAATTTTAAAAAGTGCTGCTAATAAAGTGGGGACAGCTATTGATCATTTTGAATTATCTCCTCATCAAATTGGAGTAGAAAAAGATCGTAATGTTACATTATTAACAAATGAAAAAGTCAAAGCATAACTAAAAGGAGAGCAGTAATTTTATTTTGTCCTTTAATTTGGAAGGAATAATTCTAATATTAACAAAAAGAATTCGCTTCACTTCTGTATACTAGTGACCTGTCTGTCATTTATCACAGTTGTGTTGCGAATTCTTTTTTATGATTTAATTTAAATACTTTATGAAGTTTGCACCTGTCGCTTTGCTTTCGGTGCAGAACTACCTTGTTTGCACCTGTCGCTTTGCTTTCGGTGCAGAACTACCTTGTTTGCACCTGTCGCTTTGCTTTCGGTGCAGAACGAATATTGTTAATCCCAAATTGGATTATTCATTCTCTTGTTTGCACCTGCCGCTTCGCTTTCGGTGCAGAACTACCTTGTTTGCACCTGTCGCTTTGCTTTCGGTGCAGAACTACCTTGTTTGCACCTGCCGCTTCGCTTTCGGTGCAGAACGAATATTGTTAATCCCAAATTGGATTAACAATGTTCGTTTGCTCACGAGCTGGGCCTACTGAGAATGTCATTAGGTTGATGCCAGTTAGCTCTACTACTCGTTCTACATATTTACGAGCATTTTCAGGAAGTTCTTCTAATGTACGAACACCTGTCACATCTTCTGTCCAACCTGGAAGTTCTTCGTATACTGGTTCACAAGCTTCAATTACATTTAAGCTTGCAGGGTATTCCGTGATGATTTCACCGTTATATTTATAAGCAGTACAAATTTTCACAGTATCTAAGCCAGTTAATACGTCGATTGAGTTAAGTGCTAAATCTGTAATACCACTTACACGACGAGAATGGCGAACTACTACTGAATCGAACCAACCAACACGGCGTGGACGTCCTGTTGTTGTACCATATTCACGACCTACTTCACGAATATGGTGGCCAGTTTCATCAAATAATTCAGTTGGGAATGGACCGTCACCAACGCGAGAAGTATATGCTTTACATACCCCAACTACACGGGAAACGTGAGAAGGACCAATACCTGTACCAGTTGTAACACCACCAGCTACAGGGTTTGAAGATGTAACAAATGGATACGTACCATGGTCAACATCTAACATAACACCTTGTGCACCTTCAAACAATACACGACCACCTTCATCTAGTACGTCGTTTAATACTTTTGAAGTATCCGTTACGTATTTCGCAATTTCTTGTCCATAGCCGTAATATTCTTCAAAGATATCTTCGAATTTTAAACCTTCTACTTCATAAAATTTTTCAAAAAGACGATTTTTCTTTTCTAAGTTTTCACGAAGTTTTTGTTCAAAGATTTCACGATCAAGTAAATCTGCTACTCGAATACCTATACGAGCAATTTTGTCTTGATAACATGGACCAATACCTTTGCAAGTAGTACCGATTTTGTTATCGCCGCGAGCCGCTTCATCTACTTTATCTTGATAGATGTGATAAGGAAGAATTACTTGCGCACGGTTTGAAATACGTAAATTAGAAGTATCAATACCGCGTTCTTGCAATCCTTTTAGTTCAGTTACTAATGATTTTGGATTGATTACCATTCCATTGCCCATAACTGAAGTTTTTTCTTTATAAAAAATACCTGATGGAATTAAATGCAATTTGTAAGTTTCATCGCCAATTTTAATTGTATGACCAGCGTTATCTCCGCCGGAAAAACGAGCGATTATATCTGCTTTTTTAGATAGGAAGTCCGTAATTTTTCCTTTACCTTCGTCTCCCCATTGTGTCCCCACAACTACAACTGATGTCATATCAGCACCTCCGCTAGACGCGTTTACGTCCTTTATCCCATATTCACGATCAGTAAAATTCCCACTTAAAAAACATTAACTGTTCGGAAATACTCGATTAGTTAAACTAACAACCATTTGGTAAACAACGATTGAAGTTTTACTTTATCAAACAGAATAATTGTAACAGTGATAGCTAGTATAAGTCAATGAAGAAAAGCAAAAAACACGAACAAATAATTCCAACATAGAATTATTGTTCGTGTTCTGAAAATAGTTTTATAGTGTTATAAAGTTAAGCCTATTAAACTGGTACTGGCTGTTGATGCTGCGACCAGTCGATATTAATAAACTTATTAAACTCCTTTTTAAATGCAAGTGTAACTGTACCTGTTGGGCCGTTACGCTGCTTTGCAATAATGATTTCAATCATGTTTTTGTTTTCCGACTCTTTATCGTAGTAGTCATCACGATATAAGAATGCTACGATATCGGCGTCTTGCTCAATACTTCCCGATTCACGAATATCACTCATCATTGGGCGCTTATCTTGTCGTTGCTCTACACCACGAGATAGCTGTGATAGTGCGATAACAGGCACCTTTAATTCACGAGCAAGAGCTTTTAATGAACGAGAAATCTCGGAAACTTCCTGCTGACGGTTTTCACCGCTTTTGCCGCTTCCTTGAATTAATTGCAAGTAATCGATTAGTATCATACCTAATCCATGTTCCTGAGCCAGACGACGACATTTTGCACGAATTTCGCTTATACGCAACCCAGGTGTATCATCAATATATATACCTGAATTTGATAGGCTTCCCATCGCCATCGTTAGCTTACCCCAGTCCTCCGAAGTCAGAGCACCTGTACGCAGCACCTGAGCATCAATATTACCTTCCGCACAAAGGAGACGCATTACAAGCTGCTCTGCACCCATTTCGAGAGAAAATATTGCAACGTTTTCGCGAGCTTTTACCGCAACACTTTGTGCAATATTCAATGCAAATGCGGTTTTACCAACGGATGGTCTGGCAGCCACAATAATTAAATCATTACGTTGAAATCCTGCTGTCATACGGTCTAAATCATGGAAACCAGTTGGAATTCCTGTTACATCTCCATCACGGAATTGGAGCTGTTCAATATTATCGTACGTTTGAACGAGTACATCTTTGACATGTTTGAAGTCACCGGCATTTTTACGGCTAGCGACCTCCATCACTTTCTTTTCAGCATCCGCTAAAAGCGCTTCTACCTCATCTTCACGAGTATAGCCATCTTCTACTATCTTTGTTGCTGTACGAATTAAGCGGCGTAAAAGAGCTTTTTCTTCAACGATTTTAGCGTAGTAAGCAATATTTGCAGCAGTCGGGACGGCATTTGCAAGTTCTGTTAAGTAAGAAAGCCCCCCAACATCTTCAAGTTCCTTTTTTACTGAAAGTTCTTCTGTAACAGTGACAACATCTATCGCTTTACCTTGATCACTTAAATCGAGCATCGTTTGGAAAATTTTCTGATGAGCAATTCGGTAAAAATCCTCAGGTATTAAAATTTCTGATGCTGTTATTAAGGCTTGTGGTTCAAGGAATATCGCACCGATAACCGATTGCTCTGCTTCATGATTATGCGGTGGAACGCGGTCTAAAACGCCTTCGTTCATAGAGTTCTCTCCTTACGCTTCTTCCGTAACGTGTACCTTTAATGTTGCTTTTACTTCATGGTGAAGTTTTACGGGTACATTAGTAACGCCTAAAGAGCGTATACCTTCGTTACAATCCATTTTACGTTTATCTATTTTAATTCCAAAATCTTTTTGAAGTGCTTCTGCAATTTGCTTAGTTGATACTGAGCCGAATAGGCGGCCGCCTTCACCTGATTTCGCTTTAATTTCTACTGTAATATTTTCAAGCTTTTCTTTTAAATCTTTAGCTGCTTGTAATTCAGCAGCAGCATTTTTAGCTTCTAATTTCTTTTGTCCTTCTAATTGGCTAAGTGCTTGATTTGTTGCTTCAACTGCATAACCATTTTTTATTAAAAAGTTTTGTGCATAACCGTCTGCAACGTTTTTAACTTCTCCCTTTTTCCCTTTACCTTTTACATCTTTTAAAAATACTACTTTCATTCCTCATTACTCCCTTCAAGCGTTTCAAGAATTGCTTTTCTTAAATAAAGCACCGCTTCTTCTATTGTATCTGCTTTTATTTGACAAGCTGCATTTGTTAAATGCCCTCCGCCGCCAAGGTTTTCCATGACAAGCTGGACGTTAATATCCCCTAGAGATCGGGCACTAATTCCGATCAATCCATCTGAACGATGTGCAATGACAAAAGAAGCCGAAACATCCTTCATCGTTAATAAAATATCTGCTGTTTGTGCAATTAAAACAGAGTCATATTGTTTGTTATCCCCGCCATACGCTACTGCAATGCCTGGGTAGACAAACTCAACTGTTTGTATTATTTTAGAACGTTCAATATACGTATCTATATCTTCTTTCAATAACTGTTGAACTAAAATTGTATCTGCACCATATGTTCTTAAATAGGAAGCAGCTTCAAACGTTCTTGCACCTGTTCGAAGTGTAAAGCTTTTTGTATCTACAATAATACCTGATAAAAGCGCAGTCGCTTCAAGCTTTGATAATTTTTCATCTTCAGGCTGATACTCTAAAAGCTCTGTAACTAACTCGGCTGTAGACGAAGCATAGGGCTCCATATAAACCAACGTTGGGTTTTGAACGAATTCCTCTCCGCGTCTATGATGGTCAATCACAACGACGATTTCTGATCTTTTTAGCAAACGATCATCTATTACAAGACTCGGTTTATGTGTATCAACAATTACTACTAAAGATTTATCCGTCATTAATGAAAGTGCTTCATCTGGCGTTATAAAGTAATTATAAAAGTCCGAGTTCTTTTCAATTTCATTCATTAGACGACTAACACTGCCATTTAGTTCGTCAAAATTTAAAACAACATAGCCTTCTACTTTATTTTTTAGAGCCATTTTACGTACACCAATGGCAGCCCCAATGGCATCCATATCAGGATTTTTATGACCCATAATGAATACTTGATCACTTTCATTAATTAAATCCTGCAGTGCATGTGAAATTACCCTCGCACGTACCCGAGTACGTTTTTCAACTGGATTTGTTTTGCCGCCATAAAACTTTAATTTCCCATTCGGTTGTTTAATAGCAACTTGGTCTCCACCGCGTCCTAAAACTAAATCTAAACTCGATTGCGCCAATTCCCCTAGTTTTATTAAAGAAGAGGAGCCGGTACCCACACCTATACTTAATGTTAGTGACAAGTTTTTTTGAGCTGTTTTTTCACGAATATCATCTAAAATGGAGAATTTTTTCTTTTCAAGTTCACTTAAAATGGATTCATTTAAAACAGCTAAAAATCGGTCAGATGAAATCCGCTTTGCAAAAATTCCATGTGCAAAAGCCCACTCATTGATAATTGAAGTAACAATTGTATTCGTTAAACTTCTTGCTTGATCATCCATGCCTTGTGTTAATTCATCATAATTATCAATAAATAAAATCGCAATAACTGTTCGATCTGCGTAATATTTCGATTCAATTTTTAGTTGCTCAGTTACATCAAAGAAATAAAGCAGTTTTTCTTCCTGTTTATAAACAACTTTAAATTGACGATCACCAATTGAAACCGTCTTTTCACGCTTTTCTTCTGATTTTGTAAGGCTGTATAGATCTTCTGAAATAATAAACATTTCTTGGCCAATCAATGTCTCTTCATCAAGGATTTGGGACATATATGGATTTGCCCACTCAATAACAAATTTGTCATTCACGAGCAAAATTCCGATTGGCATTTCTAATAGGGCTTCTGCTCCTACTTTCTTCATTCGGAATGAGAGCGATTCTATATGTTTTTCTGTGTCTTGAAAGGTAATTTTCTCAATTCTCCACGCATATACTAACCCGATGGCAATGACGACCGCATAGGCCGCTCCAAACCAAAAATTCCAAAAGAACAATAGTATGGAACCTATTAAACCAATCACCGTTAGATACATAAGAGGATGTCGTATGAGTCGCTTCCTATAAGTATCCATTTTATCAGCTCCCTACTTCTGAATCTTTCCTTTGACAAATGAACGAATGTCAAAACCTAAGTCCAATATTCCTATTAATACATAAAAGGAATATAGTGGAATTGCCATAATGGCTGCCAATACCTTTAAAAATTTAGGTGAACCGAAAGCATCAAGGGCAAAATGAACAAAAGATACTCCTTGAATTGTTAAAAGCACCCATAATATTAGAGAAAAATTCAAAACTATGACATATAAAGGTGTACCAGTTTCAGGGCCAATAAATAAATTGATTGCTAATACAATTAGGTAATACCATAATATTGCTCGAGGCAATCGGGTATTTTTAAATGAACGAAATTTCGGTACATTAATTCCTAACCGTTTTAACAACGGCAAATTAATTGAAATAATAATAAACGCAAAGAAGAATGCCCCCATTGTAATAGAAGCCGGTAAAGAAGCCTCCATCATATCAAACATTGCCTCCAGCGTAACCGGATCAATGGGTGTTTGGCCAGTTAAACTTTGTGATAGCTCTATGGACTTTGAATAACTTTCACGCATGAGCTGCATTGATTCTTGTATAAAATCTGTTTCGAATAACTTTATTGAAATAACATATTGTAAAGCAAAAGTAATTAGTACAGTTATACCTGAAGACATAAATAAAAATACTTTGCTTTTCTTTAAACGAAGTACGTCGCCTATTACAACCCCAACTGATGCAAAAATAAGTGAAAACGGTAAAATTACTAAACCTCCAAAAAAGAGGGAGACTATACATCCTACAATTGCTACTAATATAGAAGAACTACGATCATACTTAGCGCTGTACCATGCAATTGGTAGTGGAGCAAAAACAGTAGCAATGACACTGATTATTGGTACATAAAAGGCGATTGCAATAAATATCGCAAATAATGCAATCATCATTGCGCCATGAGCAAGCCTTCTTGTTTGATTATTCGGCATCTATAACCTTCCTTTTGCTATTAAAAAAATCTTTTTTCATTCGTTTATTGTACCATTTTTTTAGTCATTGGACAAAAGCGGATAGGGATAAATGATTAGTTCCCACATTAACAATAAAATACCAGTTTTATTTTAACTGGCTTTGCAAGCACGTCTTTTTATAGATAATGAAGATAACTACAGCATTCATAGCTATAAAAAAATCGACAAAATCTAATTAGAATTTTGTCGATTTTTTGATTATATTCATTTCCACTCTGTTTTAGTAGAAATTTTTAACCTTATTTTATCTTCGGCTTTGAATATAGACTTCAAGAAAAGTAACCCCTCTGTGTTAACCACTAAGAATCTAAAGGGATTTTAAATAAGGTATTAAATCATCTACCTCAGTAAATGTTTTTTGGTATACATCTGGGATAATAATTATATTACCTAGATAATCAAAGGATAATGATTTAATAATGAATCCCTCATTTTCTAATGCATGAATTAAATTAATTATTTTTTGTAATTCTTCGGTCTTATTCTCTGAGTCTAAGGAATAACCTAACCCAACTGACACATTCCAATAAGCGACATCGCGATTATTATTTAAAGTATCTAGTTGGAATACTTCTTCTTGAAGAAGATAAATATCGCTATAAAACGATGACATGTCATGAAAATGTTGTTTTACAATAGGTTTAAGATATTTTTCTCCTGCTTCTGACCAATATTCAATGGAATAAGCATCCTCTATTGTTTTACCATCGGGCGTTATTTCAATATGAAATGAAACACTTGTAGATTTTGCTGTAGCCATTGTATGATACACGTTTTTATTTACAATTTGATAATGAAGTGTTCCTAAAGAAAAATCATCTTTATAACGATTTTCTAAATACTGAACCATTTCATCTTTTAATTCGTGATGCTTCCAAGGTAATCCGAAAAACAAATATATTCCTATTACAATTACAGTAGTAGAAAACAATATTGAGAAAAATAATAATATTTTCTTCAAATTAAAAAGCCCCTTTAGAACATTAGAAGATTTTATTTAATGAAAATACGTATAGCTAGTGTTCCACTAATGCTTTGAACAAAAAGCTTATTGTATGTGGACTTACAACGATTAGCATTTTATAAGGCTGTTACATAATGTTGTATAGAGTCATCAAGCTATTACTGTTTCTTGCAAATTCTACATTTTCTAATGCCCTTAAACAGGAGAAATTAGCCTAACCAGTTCCACCCGAAATAGTTATTGTTTATAAAAAATACAGTATCGGCTAGATTTTTAAATTTTATATATATGGCAAAGCAATTTAAAGTGCCTATTGTAGGAATCCTATAAAAAAAGCACAACAAAGTTTGATTAAACCTTGTTGTGCTTTAATTTAGATATCTTATTTATCTTCAGCTACGAATGGAAGTAGTGCCATGATGCGAGCACGTTTAATAGCTGTAGTTAATTTACGTTGGTATTTTGCACTTGTACCAGTTACGCGACGTGGTAAAATTTTACCGCGTTCAGAAATGAACTTTTTAAGTAAATCTACATCTTTGTAGTCGATGTGCGTAATGTTGTTAGAAGTGAAGTAGCAAACTTTACGGCGTTTGCGGCCTCCGCGACGTTGTGCCATTTCGATATCCTCCTTTATTATTTTTTAAGTTTCCTGTCTTGCTTCGAGCGTTTGACGACCAAGTGCACGAAGCTTTTTTAATGTCTAGCTAGCGGCTAGGCTCTCGCATCGCTTCAACTCCTCCAGCGAAGGCAAAAAGCGCCTTCTAGTCGGAGTTTCCAACGTGTCTCGAGCCTTAACGAACCGCTTCCGCTTTTCCATTTAGAACGGTAAGTCGTCCTCAGAAACTTCGATTGGACCTTTGCTTGATGCAAAAGGATCCTCATCTACACGTGTATAATTTTGCTGATTTCCAGAAGGTTGACTTTGTGGATATGAAGCAAAAGGATCTTGACCCTGGTTACCAAATTGTTGGTTTGGTTGGCTTGTGTTATATGTAGGTTGGTTGCCCCCATATGATTGCCCTCCATACTGTTGATTTGGCATATTTGCTCCGCCACCAGCGTTTCGCGGCTCTAAAAATTGTACAGAATCCGCTACAACGTCTGTTGTGTAAACACGTTTTCCATCCTGACCCTCGTAGCTGCCTGTTTGAATGCGGCCTTCAACACCAATCAAACTTCCTTTTCTCATAAAGTTTGCTAAGTTTTCGGCTTGTTTTCTCCAAGCGATACATCCGATAAAATCAGCTTCGCGCTCACCAGATTGGTTCGAAAATGCTCTATTTACAGCGACTGTAAAGCGAGTCATCGGAACTCCACTTGGTGTATAACGAAGTTCTGGATCCTTCGTAAGTCTTCCAACTAATACGACATGGTTTATCACAATTACAACCTCCTTTTTCAGCGTTTTAGTTAGTTTTTATTATGCTTCTTCACGAATAGCGATGTGACGAATGATGTCTTCGCTGATGTTTGCTAGACGAGTAAATTCGTTGATAGCTTCTGAACCAGCGTTAGCTTTCACGATTTGGTAGTAACCTTCGCGGAAGTCGTTGATTTCATAAGCTAAGCGGCGTTTACCCCACTCTTTAGCTTCGATGATTTCAGCGCCGTTTGAAGTTAATACTTCGTTGAAGCGTTCAACTAATGCTTTTTTCGCTTCATCTTCAATGTTTGGGCGAACAATGTACATTAATTCATACTTTGTCATCTATTTTGCACCTCCTTATGGACTTTGGCTCTCTTTAAATAGAGAGCAAGGAGCAAGTAATACTATACTCACATCGTAGAATTGTATCATATAATTAAACTAGATGCAATAAGAAAAGCGCAAGCGTCCCACTTTCTCTCCTCTAGTAATTAGTGCTTTTACTTTCTATAATCTTCTGATAGTTTTATACTTTAAAAGAAAGGACGGTGAAACGATGTTTGAAAACACTCAGCCAATAATTATTGAACTCGAAATGAAAAAAGTCGCAAAATATAATATATGGTTTACGCTTGTCTTAAGTATTGTCTTTTTCATCATGAATAGTATCATACATCAGAGATACTCTGTTTCATTTTCTTTTTGGAGTATTGTGCTTTTTTTCCTTGGTTATATTGTATTAATTGTATTGCATGAAATTTTTCATTTAATAGGGTTTATGCTTTTTGGAAAGGCAAAATATAGCGATCTAAATTATGGTTTAAATTTAAAGCTAGGTGTTGCCTATGCAACCACTACGAAACCTTTGCGAAATGATGCTATGAAGAAAGCATTGCTGCTGCCATTTTGGACAACAGGTGTTATTCCATCATTAATAGGGTTCGCTTATGATTCGTATTTATTTGTACTTTTAGGAGCTTTTTTAATTGCCGGAGCAATCGGAGACTTTTTCATGTATAAGGAACTTCGTAAATTCCCAAAGGATGTACTAGTGAAGGATGATCCCGAGCTGCCAAGGTTATATATTTATACAAATAAGCAGGTAGATATCGATTAAAAATCGAACTACCTGCTTTTATTAATAATTATATCTTATGAAAGCTATCCAGCCTTGAGACGATTTGCATTCAAGTTTAAAGTGGGATAAGCTCATCGATTCTGAGATAATCAGAACGCTTGTGCGTTTCTAATTAAACATTAAAGCGGAACAACATTACATCGCCATCTTGAACGACATAGTCTTTTCCTTCTAATCTTACTTTTCCTGCTTCCTTCGCAGCTGCCATTGAACCAGCTTCAACTAGGTCATCATAAGCAACTGTTTCCGCACGAATAAATCCTCTTTCAAAATCAGAGTGAATAATACCCGCGCATTGTGGAGCTTTCATTCCTTTGCGGAATGTCCATGCACGAACTTCTTGTACACCCGCTGTGAAATATGTTGCTAAGCCTAATAAGTCATAAGATGCACGAATTAGTTGGTCTAAACCAGATTCTTCAATTCCAAGCTCTTCAAGGAACATCGCTTTTTCTTCATTGTCCAGCTCTGAAATTTCTTCTTCAATTTTGGCACAAACTGTAATAACCTGTGCTCCTTCTGCTGCTGCGTATTCACGAACTTGTTTTACATATTGATTGTTCACTGCATCCGCTACCTCATCCTCAGATACATTTGCAACATACAACATTGGTTTAATCGTTAGAAGGTGCAGCCCTTTTATAACTTTTAGCTCATCATCAGATAATTCAACAGATCGTGCAGGTTTTTCATTTTCTAATGCTTCTTTAACTTTCAAAAGTACTGGCTCTTCAATCAAAGCCTCTTTATCTTTTTGCTTTGCCATTTTACTTACACGTTGAAGACGTTTTTCAACTGATTCCATATCAGCTAAAATAAGCTCTAAATTAATAACCTCGATATCATCAATTGGGTTTACTGAGCCTGAAACGTGGGTAATATTTTCATCTTCAAAACAACGGACTACTTGGCAAATTGCATCTACTTCGCGAATATGAGATAAGAATTTATTTCCTAGCCCTTCTCCTTTTGAAGCTCCTTTTACAATCCCTGCAATATCAGTAAATTCAAAGGCAGTAGGTACTGTTTTTTTCGGTTCTACTAGTTCAGTTAATTTATCTAGACGCGCATCCGGAACTTCTACAACCCCAACATTAGGGTCAATTGTAGCGAATGGATAGTTAGCCGCTAATGCACCTGCTTTTGTAATTGCGTTAAATAATGTTGATTTTCCAACGTTCGGTAATCCTACGATTCCTGCTGTTAAAGACATTCGTTTGACACGACCTTTCTAAAATTCTATCAAGTTAATGTATTTTCGTTTTAAACCTTTGTTTATTATATTGGATAAGTTGTGAAAAAGTCTAATTAGTCATGAATTTATTCTTGATTTGCCTTTACTAAGACTTTTTTCATTTTTTTCTCAAACTCACGGCGAGGAATCATGACGCTGTGACCACATCCTTGGCATTTTATTCGTATATCTGCTCCCATACGAATAATTTTCCATGCATTTGATCCACATGGATGCTGTTTTTTCATCTCCACAATATCATGTAATTCAAATGATTTTGCTTCCATTATGCTTCATTCCTCCCTGATTCTTTATTACCTCGATCATAAAGCATCATTTTCGGGTACGCCATCGGTATTCCATTTTTATCTAAAATTTCTTTTACATCTCTGCGAATAATACGAGCAATGCCATAATGCTCCAACGGCTTAGTCTCGGCAACAATTCGAATCGTCACTTCTGTTCCTACTACATTTTGAACACCTAGAAATGTCGGTACATCTATTAATTCTTCATATTTTGCAGGCAATGTTTTTAAGTACTCCGTTAATAACTTTTCAACTTTTTCTATATCAGCATCAATACCGACCTGCATATCGATAATTGCTTTTGAGTTATTTACGGAAAAATTCACTACATCTAAAATTTGGCCATTTGGAATAATATATTGTTCACCTGTAATTCCTAGAATTTTTGTAGTACGTAATCCAATCTCAGTGACAGTACCTTCCGCATTATTTAAACGGATATAATCACCTACGCCAAATTGATCTTCAAGAATAATAAAAAATCCTGTAATAATATCTTTTACTAAGCTTTGTGCTCCAAAAGCGATTGCAACAGAAGCAATCCCAGCTCCAGCAAGCAACCCAGCAATTTGAATATTAACAGCAGATAGAATCCCTACAATTGCTGAAAAATACACTAAGTAAGAAAGCACACTTTGAAGCAATTTAATAATTGTTTGTTGGCGCCTTTCTGAATTTCCTAATGGCGACTTTATTCTTAAACTTAAAACGCGACTAATAATTCTCTTCCCTATAAATACGACTAAATAAGAAGCAATAATAATTGCAATTATTTTAATAGAAGCGAGTAATATTACACTCCAAAATTCCTCACTCGTTAGATAATCCCATGTCTTTTCTGTCCATTTTGCAAATCCTTTTGCATTTGTTTCAATAACTTCTTCAGCCATTTTTCCACTCCTTGTATAACTAACTAAAAATTTGAATATACTTCATAACAATATAGCTTATTTTTTACCATAAAAGATAAATTTTTAACATTTTATAAAGAAAGCGAGAATCGTCCATGCAGAAAGTAAATGAAACGTTAAACGCTTCTGTTCATCATGAGCAAACTGGTGCGTTATGGCATTTAAGCGATTTATTTTTACAACATGTTCCTTTCGATAATGAACAGCTTATTTTTTGTTGTATTGGTACAGATCGTTCAACAGGTGATGCCCTTGGTCCATTAACCGGCAGTTTTTTATCAAATTTTCATTCGTTTCCATTTGAAGTAATTGGTACTCTTGAAAACCCACTACATGCAATCAATTTAGCATCTACCTTGGAAGAAATTCAACAAAGACCCACTGCTCCATTTGTTATTGCAATTGACGCATGTTTAGGCAATGAGAAAAATATTGGTCAAATTGTTGTTCAGGAAGGGCCGTTATTCCCTGGAAAAGCTGTTAAAAAGGAATTACCTCCAATCGGAGACATTTCTATAAAAGGAATCGTCAATGTTGGAGGCTTTATGGAAATGCTTGTTTTACAAAATACACGTTTAAATGTGACTTATTCAATGAGTAATAAAATTGCTCGTGCACTTTTACTATCTTGGCAGCGCCATTTATTGAAAAAGAAATATGATGGGGATGATAATACCGACTATTCCAATGCTCGGCAACAGATTGGCTACTCGAATTTTCGTTAATCCTACAATATTTAATCCAATAGCAAAAATCATGACCCCTCCCGTTGCCGTCATCTCTTGTATAAATAAATTTAATGCTGCTTCAGATATGTATGCACTTATAAATCCAGAGAAAACGGCAATAATCCCCTGATACAAAAATACAGGGATTGCTGATAATAAAACACCAATTCCTAACGTTGATGATAATACAATTGAGGTAAAACCATCAATTATCCCTTTTGTTATAAGAACTGAATGATCATTTCTTAAGCCACTATCTAACGCACCGAGTACCCCCATGGATCCTATTAAAAAAATAAGTGTAGCATTTACGAATCCTTCGGAGATACTATTTTGAGACGTTTTTTTCCCTAGTTTTGATTCAACCCATTTACCTAAACGAATTAATTGTTTATCTAAATCAAGCCATTCCCCAATCACAGCACCTAAAACAAGACTAACAATAACAATAATAAAATTGCTTGATTTAAAACCCATCTGTATTCCTAATACTGCAACAGCTAGGCCAATAATTGATAATACAGTATTTTTCATGGTATCAGGGATGTTTTTAAATAGTCTCCCTATAATTGAACCTAAAATAATTAATAATGCATTCACTAACGAGCCTAACAATATCATTGATTAACCTCTTTCTCAGAAAGCGCAAGCACTTTAGCTACGTCGTCTATGCGTGACACCTTATGTCTTGCCGATAGGATTCACATTAAGCTCTGTTCGACATTAACAAAAGTGTAAGACAATGTAGCCACCCGTACATCCATGTATGTCAGAATGGCGAAAAACATACCTTTTTCAGCTTTTACCCGAGGACAAACTACAAACTCGAGGGACTATTTGTCTGCTTGACGCTGTTCAAAATTTTATACTTCCTTAACTAAGCAGAAAAATAGAGCGCCTAAATCCTGGCGCTCACTACCTATTCTTGCTCTAATTGTAATATCTCTAAAATTCTTTCTAGGTCATCTTCCGAGTAAAATTCAATTTCTATTTTCCCTTTATTTTTTGATTTCTTTATTTGTACATTTGTACCGAAATATTCGCGTAATTGTGTTTCCTTCGCTTGTACAAATATATCTTTCTTCACTGGCTTCTCTGTTTCACGTGAAACTTCTTCGTTATATTGTTTAATCAAAGCTTCTAATTGTCGAACATTTAACGAAAGTTTAATAACTTTTTGCGCCACTTCAGATATTTTTCTTTTGTTTTTTAAACCTAAGAGTGTACGACCATGTCCCATTGATAGTGTTCCATCATTTACTAAACTACGTACATCCTCTGGTAATTGCAGTAGTCGCATATGGTTTGTAATATGAGGTCTACTTTTACCCAATCGTTTCGCCAATTCTTCTTGAGTGAAATTCAATTTTTCAATTAAGCTTTGATAGGCTTCTGCTTCTTCGATAGGAGTTAAATCTTCACGTTGAAGATTTTCTAAAATAGCTACTTCCATCATTTGCTCTTCTGTCATATCCCTTACAATAGCGGGGATTTCTTGTATATTTGCTAATTTAGCAGCTCGAAATCTTCTTTCACCTACAACGATTTCAAACTTTTTCCCCTTTTTTCGCACTACGATTGGTTGAATAATTCCGTGTTCAACAATGGATTGTGCCAGTTCTTCAATTGCTTCATCATCAAAAGTTTTACGTGGTTGAAATGGATTAACAACAAGTTTTTGCAGTTCAATTTTTTCAATTGTGTCTTCGTTATGCAATTCTTCTAATGTTTCCGTTGGGAATAATGCTCCAATTCCTTTTCCTAACCCTCTAGCCATTTTTTATCACTTCCCTTGCTAACTCTAAATACACTTCTGCTCCACGAGATTTTGCATCATAGATAATAATCGGCTCACCAAAGCTTGGTGCTTCACTTAAACGAACGTTACGCGGGATAATGGTTTTATATACTTTATCTTGGAAATATTTTTTTACTTCCTCAATTACTTGTAATCCTAGATTTGTACGGGCATCCAACATTGTCAATAAAACACCGTCTATATATAAATGCTGATTTAAATGTTTTTGAACTAGACGAACAGTTGATAGGAGCTGACTTAAACCTTCTAGAGCGTAGTACTCACATTGTACTGGGATTATAACAGCATCAGATGCAGTTAATGCATTAATTGTTAATAACCCTAGTGAAGGCGGACAATCAATAATAATAAAATCGTACTGATCTTTTATATTTTGCAAAGCATGTTTTAATCTCACTTCACGGGAAATCGTGGAGACAAGTTCAATTTCAGCACCTGCTAAAGAAATGGTCGCCGGTACTACGTGTAAATTTTCTACTTTTGACTGCTGTGTAACGTTTTTTACATCTTCATCATCAATTAATACATCATAGATACAACTTTGAATTTCGCCTTTATTTATCCCAACACCACTTGTTGCATTACCTTGTGGATCAATGTCTATTAGCAGTACTTTTTTCCCTAAATAAGCAAGACAAGCGCTCAAATTTACAGATGTTGTAGTTTTACCTACACCACCTTTTTGGTTTGTTATGGCTATAATTCTTCCCAATCCTTGCACCTGCTTTCATCAATCAATTTCTTAAAACATTCTGTATTATCTTACCAACCAATAGGATTGGACTGACTTCTTTCATTTTATCAAATTTAGATTCTAGTTGTATCATAATCTAAACATATATTATTTAATTTTAATAAGAAAGTATGAAATTTTTGAAAATTAAAGACAGGAATTTTTCACAGTAAAGAAAACTAGGATTTTGTTATAGAAAAAAGGTTCCTATAGTTAATTCTAGGAACCAATTGCATTTATGCCTTTTTCTTAGGGATTTTTACAGTGATTTGGTAGTAATCATCTGTATCTTCCTCTTCCGTTTTTAGTTGAATACCACTTTTTGTGACCATTGAAAGAGATTGTTTGATTGTATTTAATGCTATGCGAATATCCTTACTAATTGCTTTGCGCTTAGGTTTTTCCTTTTTCTCTTCTTCTTCTTTCGGAGAAGTAAGTTGTTGGATATAATCCTCAAGCTGACGAACATTCCAATCATTTTCTTTTATCAAATTAACAATATTAATTTGAGTTTCTTCGTCTTTAATTGAAATAAGGGCTCTTGCATGACGTTCTGTAATCTCTCTTTTTAATATTGCCTCTTGTACCGATTGCGGTAATTTTAATAAACGCAATTTATTTGCTACTGTTGATTGACCTTTTCCTAAACGTTGAGCAAGTGCTTCTTGTGTAAGTGAATGAAGTTCTAACAATTGCTGATAAGCTAATGCTTCCTCGATTGCTGTTAATTCTTCACGTTGAAGATTCTCTATTAGTGCAATAGAAGCAGTTTCTTTATCATTTAAATTACGAACAATTGCCGGCACTTCAGTCCAATTTAGTTTTTTCATCGCACGGTAGCGACGCTCACCTGCAATAATTTCATAGCGTTCCTCATCAAAATGACGAACAACAATAGGTTGAATCACACCGTGTGTATGAATGGTTCTTGATAATTCTTCAATTTTTTCTTCGTCAAAAACAGCACGAGGTTGGAACCGGTTTGGAATAACTTTATCTATTGGAATTTTTACTACTTCTTCAGTAGTTTTACTGTTTTCTAGCTGCTCTACTTCTTCTACTTCATTTTTAACTTCAGAAACTAGTTTTTCTCCGCCTCCGAAAAAACGTGAAAAAGGACTTTTCATTCATTAGGCACCACCTTTTAGAAACTATCTTGCTCAATACTCATATAAATATTATTTCTTATTATCTATGAATTGTACAGAGTCCTATAGAAGCAAATCTATTAAAATAACATAAATATAAAATATGTATGCATCAAATGGGGAAATTATTTCTAAAATATAATAAAAATTTTATGATTTTACAAAAAATGTTTCACGTGAAACAAGAAAATAGCCGGGGCTCATCTAGCATAGTTAAAAGTTTTACAGAGCCCCTAATAGCTATAAATACCCGAGTCGTATGATTCTATTTTTATTGTATCGGTGTCTTATTAGGTATACCAGGTTTTCGTGGATATTTTTTTGGTGTTTGTTTTATTTTATCAAAAATATAAAGAGTTCGTTCACTTTCTTCAACAGGTAATAGATAAGCAAATTCTTCTTTTAGAGATGCACCAAGAGTTGTAATCGCCTTTTTAGCATCTTTTAACTCATCTGGACCCGCTGCAGCCTTTAATGCTACAAAATATCCTCCTTGTTTAACTAATGGTAGACAAAGTTCTGATAGTACTGATAAGCGTGCAACCGCGCGTGCAGTTACAACATCAAAACTCTCACGATATTTTGTATTTTGACCAAATTCTTCTGCACGTGCGTGGACAAATTCAACATTGTCCAATTGTAATTGCTCACTCAAATGATTTAAAAACGAAATTCGTTTATTCAAGGAATCAACAATTGTCACATGTAAATGCGGGAAACAAATTTTAATTGGTAAACTTGGAAAACCTGCACCTGCACCTACGTCACAAACAGAATTTACTTTTGTAAAATCAAAGTAAAAGCTCGCGCTAATGGAATCATAAAAATGTTTTAAATAAACGCCTTCTAAATCTGTAATGGCTGTTAAATTCATTTTTTCATTCCACTCAACTAATAACTCAAAATACTTTTTAAACTGTGCAATTTGCTTCTCGTTAAGTTCAATTCCCTGTTTGCTTAATGCTTCAATAAATTGTTGTTCGTTCATTTGGATCTCCTTTAATCGATTGAGGATATGACTACTACTACCTATTTTATAAAAATGAACGAGCGTCCGAGGAAATAGAGGGTGCTCGAACGCTCATTTAACATTTATTCGTTACTTATTCGTGCGATTTTCCCTTGTTCGATATAAACAAGTAAGATAGAGATATCAGCTGGGTTTACACCTGAAATACGTGATGCTTGTGCGATTGATAATGGTCGTACTTCTTTTAATTTTTCGCGAGCTTCAGTTGCTAAACTTGATATTTCATCATAATCAATGTCTTCAGGTATTTTTTTATTTTCCATTTTATGAAGTTTTTCCACTTGTTGTAATGCTTTTTGGATATATCCTTCATATTTTAATTGAACTTCAATTTGTTCTTTTACTTCTTCGCTAAATTCATATTCTGCTGGTGATAACGAAGCAACTAAATCATATGTCATTTCAGTTCGTTTTACCAAGTCCGCAGCGCGAATTCCGTCTTTTAGCTCTGCACCGCCAACAGAACGGATAACTGCTTGAGTTGTTTCATTTGGTTTAATGATGACTTCACGAAGACGAGCAATTTCATTTTCAATTTGCTCTTTTTTCTCAGTGAATTTTGCAAAACGTTCTTCTGAAATTAAACCTAATTTGTAGCCTAATTCCGTTAAACGTAAATCTGCATTATCATGGCGAAGCAATAATCGATATTCTGCACGTGAAGTTAGTAAACGATAAGGTTCATTTGTCCCTTTTGTTACTAAATCATCAATTAATACTCCAATATAAGCTTCTGATCGTTTTAAGATTACTTCTTCTTTTCCTAAAACTTTTGCAGCAGCATTAATACCTGCCATTAACCCTTGACCAGCTGCTTCTTCATAGCCGCTAGTACCATTGATTTGACCTGCTGTATAAAGATTTTTAATACGTTTTGTTTCTAATGTTGGCCATAGTTGAGTTGGAACGATTGAATCATATTCGATTGCATAACCTGCACGCATCATTTCTGCTTTTTCTAAACCTGGGATTGTTTGAAGCATTTGACGTTGAATGTGTTCAGGCAAACTTGTTGATAGACCTTGTACGTACACCTCTTGAGTATCTCTGCCTTCCGGTTCTAAAAATAATTGGTGGCGAGGTTTATCGTTAAAACGAACAATTTTTGTTTCAATCGATGGGCAATAACGTGGTCCTGTACCTGTAATTGCACCTGTATACATAGGTGCTTTATCTAGATTATCGTTAATAATTTGATGTGTTTCTGGACTAGTATACGTTAACCAACATGGAATTTGATCCATAATGAACTCAGTTGTTTCAAAACTAAATGCACGTGGTACATCATCACCAGGTTGAATTTCTGTTTTGCTATAATCAATTGTTTTACTATCTACACGCGGTGGTGTACCAGTTTTAAATCGAACCATTTCAAAGCCAAGGTCACGCAAATTATCTGCTAATTTAATGGATGGTTGTTGATTATTTGGTCCGCTTGAATATTTTAATTCTCCAATAATAATTTCCCCGCGCAAGTACGTACCAGTTGTTATAATAACAGCTTTTGCTCGGTAAATAGCACCTGTTTGTGTTATAACACCGCGAACAGTATCATCTTCAATGATTAATTCATCGACAATTGATTGATGAATCGTTAAATTTTCTTCTTCCTCTAGCAAACGTTTCATTTCACGTTGGTAAAGGACTTTGTCTGCTTGTGCACGTAAAGCACGAACTGCAGGACCTTTCCCTGTATTTAACATACGCATTTGAATATGTGTTTTATCTATTACTTTCCCCATCACACCGCCTAATGCGTCAATTTCACGAACTACGATTCCTTTTGCTGGTCCACCAACTGATGGATTACATGGCATAAAGGCTATCATATCTAAATTAATTGTCACCATGAGTGTTTTCGCACCCATTTTTGCTGCGGCATATGCTGATTCTACACCTGCATGGCCAGCACCGATGACAATTACATCATATTGGCCAGCTTCATATGTTGTTGTCATGCCGTCTCTTCCTCTCTATTTTTTAAATTTATTTTCCTAAACAGAATTGTGAGAATAGCTGATTTATCAAGCTTTCCTGCACAGTATCACCGACGATTTCCCCTAACAGCTCCCACGTTTTTGTTACATCAATTTGAATCATATCAACAGGTACACCTGATTCTGCTGCGTTAATGGCGTCCTCAATTGTAGCTTTTGCTTGATGAAGTAATGCGATGTGGCGTGCATTTGAAACATATGTTAAGTCACTGGATTCAACCTGGCCTTCAAAGAAAGTTTTAGCAATTGCTTCCTCTAATTCTATGACACCTTGTTCTTGCAATATGGAAGTAGTCACGATTGGTCTCCCATTCGCTAGTTCCTTTACTTTCTCCAAATCGATTTTTCGCGGTAAATCTGTTTTATTTACAACTACGATGAAGTCCATATTTTTAATTGTTTCAAACAGACGTTCATCTTCTTCAGTTAGATTTTCTGCAGAGTTTAAAACAAGTAAGATTAAGTCTGCTTCTTTCAATACTTGACGTGATCTTTCTACCCCTATACGCTCAACGATATCTTCTGTTTCACGAATCCCAGCAGTATCGACTAAACGCAAAGGTACGCCACGTACATTGACATACTCTTCTATAATATCACGAGTTGTACCTGCAACATCAGTAACAATTGCTTTATTCTCGTGTACTAAACTATTCAACAGCGAAGACTTTCCTACATTTGGTCGACCTAAAATAACTGTTGAAAGTCCTTCTCGTAAAATTTTCCCTTGTGTTGAAGTTTGTAAAAGCTTCGCAATTTCATTTCGCACCCAAGTACATTTTTCAAGTAATACCGGGATTGTCATTTCTTCTACATCATCATACTCAGGATAATCTATATTAACCTCTACATGCGCTAATGTCTCAATTAATGCTTGGCGTAAATCTCCAATTAATCTTGATAGCTTTCCATCCATTTGGCCAAGAGCTACATTCATCGCTCGATCTGTTTTCGCACGAATTAAATCCATTACAGCCTCGGCTTGAGATAAATCAATTCGACAATTTAAAAAGGCACGTTTTGTAAATTCACCTGGTTCAGCAAGTCTTGCACCATTTTTCAATACAAGCTGCAGCACTCGGTTTACTGAAACAATCCCACCGTGACAGTTTATTTCTATTACATCCTCACGAGTAAACGTTTTTGGAGCACGCATAAGCGATACCATTACTTCCTCAACTACTTCCTCTGTAGTCGGGTCGATTAAATGACCATAGTGAATTGTATGTGTTTTTTCTTCAGTTAACTTTTTCCCACTTGGTGCTTTAAATATTTTATCAGCAATCATTACTGCATCATCACCGCTTAAACGAACAATGGCAATAGCGCCTTCTCCCATCGGTGTGGATATCGCGGCAATCGTATCATATTCCATGATTAAATCCTCCTACTTAAATAATTACATCTAGATGTAATTATTGTGTACTATCCGGCTATTTCTTACTTTATATCAAACGAAGTTATCCACATGTGAATAACTTCAACGAACTTTATTTACTAACAACTTAGGGTACCATATTTTTTCGAAATACGAAAGCAAAGCATTTTCCACAAGTGGATAACTGTTAAAAAGATTTTTATAAGGTTTAAAATCCTATCTTTTAGGCAAAATAAAAACGGCCAAAAAGACCGATTTAGTTATTGTCATTCGTGATTTCTCTGGTTGATAAGAAAAATATTCACAAAAAAACGGCCTATATTTAGACCGTCTTTCAATAAATGTCTGTATGCACTTGTTAACATTATTTTATTGGTTCTATAACTAGATGGCGATTTGGCTCTGTTCCCTCAGAATATGTTTCAATATCAATACGATTTGCCAATGCATTATGAATTACTTTTCTTTCATATGAAGGCATCGGTTCTAATGATACTTTTTTTCCCGTATAAACTGCTTTATCAGCCATTCGCTCTGCCAATTGTTCTAATGCTGCTTGGCGACGTTCACGGTAATTTTCTACATCTAGTTTTACCAATAAGAAAGATTTTGCACTTTTATTTACGACAAGTTGTGTTAATTGCTGCAAAGCATTCAATGTTGCACCGCGTTTCCCTATTAAAAGTGCAGCTTTTTCACTTTCTAGCTTTAATAAAATGTTTTTTCCCTCAGTTACTGCTTTGATTTGTAAATCTTCAATCCCTAATTCTTTTGCAATATCGACTAAATAGCTTTTCGCGGCTTCAACTGGATCTTCTTCTTGCTGCTTTTCGCTTACCGCTTCATCTTCTGACTCAATATTATCAACAACCACTTCTTTTACAGCAATGTTATCTGATTCAGTCTGATGACTTTCCTCACTTTTTTCAATAATTGAGTCAACTTCTTTTACTGTGACACGTACTTCGGCTGGACGTGCCCCAAAACCTAAAAATCCTTTTTTACCTTCTTGTAAAACTTCAACATCTACTTCATTACGGGATGCCCCGAGCTTTTGTAACGCTAATGAGATCGCTTCTTCAACTGTTGCGCCTAATTGCGTAGTTTGATTCACTTTTTCGCTCCTCCAGTTACAGCAGGTTCTGTTTTATTTTTATTAAAAGGTTTATAAATAACAAGGTTTTGTATAACTGAGATGATATTTCCGACAACCCAATATAGCGATAATGCCGCTGGTAGTACGATACCAAAACTAATAATCATGATCGGCATAATATACATCATGATTTTCATTTGTGGATTATCAATTGCAGGTCCCGTCATTAGTACGACAAACTGAATTAAACCAGCTAAGACAGCTAGTACAATACTTTGCTCCCCTAATGGGAAGATAAGAAAAGTTCCTAAATCAAAAGCAGGTGTTGCATCCATTCGACTTATCGCATGATAAAAACCAATCAAAACTGGCATTTGAATGATTACTGGTAAACATCCTGCCATTGGATTCACACCAGAATTTTGCATTAATGCCATCATTTCTTGTTGATACTTTTGTTGAGTAACGGCATCTTTAGAAGCATACTTCTGTTGCAATTCTTTCATTTTAGGTTGGATTTCTTGCATTTTCTTTGAACTTTTTACTTGCTTAATTGTCAATGGAAGAATTGCTAAACGAATGATAATCGTAACAGCGATAATTCCTAAACCATATGAACCTAATAAATCTGAGAAATACTTAATAACTGATACTAATGGCCATACAATAAATTCATTCCAAAAGCCTTCGCTTTCAGATGAAATTGGCTGATTAAACTCTGAACATCCAGTAAGCAGCAATGCTACTGAAACTAGAGACAGAACAATCCAAAATCTTTTTTTCAACCTTCTTCCTCCTACAGCACTATTCATTTAATTGTAGTTATTTTACCATGTGTTTACGCTTTCACTCTACTAATTGTTTCATTTTAATATATTATCATTAATAGCAGTTAACTTATTCTAAATATTCGAACAAAATATTACAAATGATATTTAAAATTCATAAACTATTTTCTTTTTAAGACTTTTGCAATTTTTAAAACATGCTCTATACTTTTTTTTGTTTCATGAAAATCTAAAGCGGCCGCCGGGTTTCTGGCGATAATAACATAATCCATATCTTGTCTTATTTCATCTTTTAATTCTAAGAAGGCCTGTCGTAAATAGCGTTTGACTTGCACTCTAGTTACTGCCTTCCCAATTTTTTTGCCTACCGACAATCCAATTCGGAATTCACTTTGATCCTCTTTTTGTAAACAATAAACAACAAACTGGCGATTTGCGAAGGACTTTCCTTTTTTAAATACCTTCTGAAAATCGTCATTCTTCTTTATTCGTTGTCGCTTCTTCATTTCTACACCTACTTCAATCATTACTTTCTTTTATATTCTTTCCAAAAATGAAGAAAAAAAAGACCACTGAAGAGGCTCAGTGGACTTATGCTGATAATACTTTTCTTCCTTTACGACGACGAGCTGCTAATACTTTGCGTCCGTTTTTTGTGCTCATGCGTGCGCGGAATCCGTGTACTTTGCTATGTTTACGTTTTTTTGGTTGATACGTGCGTTTCATTATATATTACACCTCCAAATGAAAGTTAATTATTCTATCCTACATACAGACCATAACATTATATATAAAAAAGAAATGGCTTGTCAATTAATTATTTGAAGCATCGTTTTTCCCCACTTAACTTAAACAAAATAATTATCCACAACTTTGTCACCTGAATAAAATGACAGGTTGTGGATAATATTTTCCATTTAATTTTTATCCACACAACTTATCGACAACTTTTTCACAAATTCATAGCCTGTGGACAATTAAATAGTGAATAAAAAATAGTTGTGTGGATAAGTTTCACCAACTATTGAAATAGCTATAGTTTTTTGTTACGATAAATGTGTTTTCTTTTGTGGAAATGTTGTACGGGAAATATTTTATCCACAAATGTTAATAACTTGTGGACAAACTTTAACACAGTATATGGATAACAGTTATCCACATGCTGTGATTATGTGTTTACTATTAATTCTATTATTACTTATATAGAAAATTATATTGTTTTATGTTTGAAAAAATTCATAAAAAGGAGTCAAAAAAGCTTGGAACATTTAGAAGAATTATGGAAAAATGTCCTGGCTCAAGTAGAACAAAAAATTTCAAAACCAAGCTTTGAGACGTGGCTAAAATCTACGAAGTTACTATCCTATAAAGGGTCTACAGTAACCATTGCCGCGCCTAACTCATTTGCTCGTGATTGGCTAGAAAATCATTACGTTCACCTAATCGCGGGCATTTTATCTGAATTAACAGGAGAAGACTTGCTTATTAAATTTGTTGTTCAAAAGGATCAGGATGATGATAGTTTAGATTTGCCTGTACCGGTAATCCAAACAAAAAGTAATGATGAACATGCTGAAATTTCACCAGGAATGTTGAATCCAAAATATACGTTCGACACGTTTGTAATTGGTTCTGGGAATCGATTTGCACATGCTGCTTCACTTGCAGTTGCTGAGGCACCGGCAAATGCCTATAACCCATTTTTTATTTATGGGGGAGTAGGATTAGGTAAAACTCACTTAATGCATGCAATTGGACACTATGTTCTTGAGCATAATCCAAATGCAAAAGTAGTTTACTTATCTTCGGAAAAATTTACGAATGAATTTATTAACTCAATTAGAGACAACAAAGCAGTAGATTTTCGTAATAAATACCGCAATGTCGACGTCTTACTAATCGATGATATTCAATTTTTAGCTGGTAAAGAATCAACTCAAGAGGAATTTTTCCATACTTTTAATACTTTGCATACTGAATCAAAGCAAATCGTAATTTCTAGTGATCGGCCACCTAAAGAAATTCCAACATTGGAAGATCGCCTTCGCTCTCGTTTCGAATGGGGGTTAATCACGGACATTACACCACCTGATTTAGAAACGCGTATTGCTATTTTGCGTAAAAAAGCAAAAGCTGATGGACTAGATATATCCAACGAAGTGATGCATTATATTGCAAATCAAATAGATACAAACATACGTGAGTTGGAGGGCGCTCTAATCCGCGTTGTTGCCTTTTCTTCATTGGTTAATAAAGATATCACTACCGAGCTTGCCGCTGAAGCATTAAAAGATATAATTCCAAACTCAAAACCACGTATGATTTCAATATTAGATATACAAACTGCTGTTGGTGAACATTATCACATTAAGCTGGAAGACTTTTCTGCTAAGAGAAGGACGAAATCAATTGCATTCCCAAGACAAGTAGCTATGTATTTATCACGGGAGTTAACAGATTTCTCTTTGCCTAAAATAGGAGAAGAATTCGGAGGACGAGACCATACAACGGTTATTCATGCCCATGAGAAAATTTCATCTATGTTAAAGGAAGATCAACTTCTCCAGCAAGATATTAAACAAATTCGCAGCATGTTAGGAAAATAGGGTTGTGGATAACATTAAAAATACCACACAACTTTATGCACAACTTATCAACATGTGGATAGATTGATTTTTATAGCTAAAAAATAGGTTATCCACAAATCCACAAGGCCTATTACTATATCTATTTAAATTCTTTAAAAAATAATATATTAATAAGAGAGGTATACCGATGAAATTTGATATAATGCGAGATCGTTTATTAGATGGATTAAACGATGTAATGAAGGCAGTAAGTTCAAAGACAACTATTCCAATTCTAACGGGGATTAAAATTGATGTAACGAATGAAGGAGTAACATTAACAGGTAGCGATGCTGATATTACAATTCAAACGTTTATTCCGGTCGAAGAAAATGGAGATCAATTAATCAATATTTCTGAAACAGGCTCAATTGTCTTGCAAGCACGTATGTTTAACGAGATTGTTAGAAAATTACCAACAAATGATGTGGAAATTGAAGTTTCAAACGGCTTACAAACACATATTCGCTCTGGTAAGTCAGAGTTTCACCTTATTGGCTCTGATGCGTCAGAATATCCATTACTGCCTGAGGTTTCAACAGATCGTCAATTTTCAATTCCAGCTGATTTATTAAAATCCATTATTCGTGAAACAGTTTTTGCTGTTGCAACATCTGAAAGCCGTCCTGTATTAACAGGTGTTAACTGGCAAATTCAAGGGAATGAATTAATATGCGTAGCTACAGATAGCCATCGTTTAGCTAGAAGAAAAACAAATCTTGAACATTTGCCAACTGATGTAAGTTCAGTTGTTATTCCAGGTAAAAGTTTAAATGAATTAAATAAAATACTTGGTGAGTCAACAGATGCGGTTGAAATCGTTATTACAAATCAACAAGTTTTATTTAAAACTGAAAATGTATTATTTTTCTCACGCTTGTTAGAAGGGAATTATCCAGAAACATCTCGTTTAATTCCAGAAGAATTTAAAACGGATATTACTATCAATGGTAAATCACTATTACAGGCGATTGATCGTGCATCTCTATTAGCTCGTGAAGATCGCAATAATGTAGTTCGTTTTGAAACATTAGAAGGGAACGTTATTGAAATTTCATCAAATTCTCCTGAAATAGGGAAAGTAGAAGAGCAAATTCAAGTTGAATCATTAGAAGGAGAACACTTAAAAATTTCCTTCAGTGCGAAATATATGATGGAAGCGTTAAAGGCAATTGATGGACAAGATGTTGTCATTCAATTTACAGGTGCAATGAGACCATTCATTTTACGTTCAGTACACGATGATGCAATATTACAACTAATCTTACCTGTAAGAACTTATTAATTATAAAAGATAGTCATTTCGGCTATCTTTTTTATTTTTTATTTACGAATAACTGTCATGATTAAACTAGCTCATTTCTGCTTTCCTTGGATTTTTTTATGGTTTTTAGGTATGATAGTTAGATAGATGTTCGTGAATCGGAGGATGAATTTACTTTGGATGAAATTGTAATTGATACAGAATTTATTACGCTTGGCCAAGCATTAAAAGTGACTGATGCTATAAGTTCTGGCGGTATGGCTAAATGGTTTTTACAAGAAAATGATGTCTACGTAAACGGTGAAATAGATAATCGACGAGGACGAAAATTACGACATGGTGATGTAATTAATATCCCTGGCTGCGGTAGATTTGTAATCGTCAATAAGAACGGAGAAAACTAAATGTTCATCGAGCATTTACAATTAACAAATTATCGTAACTATGAAACATTAAAGTTAGATTTTTCTCCAAAAATCAACGTATTTATTGGAGAAAATGCACAGGGCAAAACAAATGTTATGGAATCTATTTATGCTTTAGCCATGGCAAAATCTCATCGAACAAGTAACGATAAAGAATTAATCCGTTGGGAAGCAGACTATGGTAAAATAGAAGGTGTTGTGCAAAACCGATACGGCAGCTTTCCAATAGAATTATCCATCACAAAAAAAGGTAAAAAAGGTAAAATAAACCATTTAGAGCAATTGAAGCTAAGTAACTATATTGGGCAAATGAATGTTGTTATGTTTGCTCCAGAAGATTTGAATGTAGTAAAAGGGAGCCCTCAAGTAAGGCGCCGTTTTATTGACATGGAAATCGGCCAAATATCACCTGTCTATTTGCACGAGTTACTTACTTTTCAAAAATTATTAAAACAGCGTAATCATTTGCTTAAAATTAATCAAGGCAAGCAACAAATAGATGATGTGTTATTTGCTATTTATACAGAACAATATATTCAATCGGCTGTCCAAATTATTCGTAAAAGATTTCAATTTGTTGAACTTTTACAGGAATGGGCTGAAAAAATTCATTCAGGTATTTCTCGTGGCCTAGAAAAATTAACAATCAAATATCGTCCAATTACAGGTTTGAACTCTAGTTGGACTGAAAAGGAAATGGCTACATATTTGGAAGAAAAACTAGCTGAAGTAAAAAAGAGAGAGTTGGAAAGAGGGATTACATTAGTTGGACCACATCGGGATGATTTGCAATTTTTAGTAAATGATTATGATGTTCAAACCTATGGATCTCAAGGTCAACAGCGGACTACAGCACTTTCTTTGAAAATGGCTGAAATAGAGTTGATAAAGCAAGAAACAAAAGAAGCTCCTATTTTGCTTTTAGATGATGTTTTGTCCGAATTAGATGATTATCGCCAATCACATTTATTAAATACCATTCAAGGTGAAGTACAAACGTTTGTCACAACTACAAGTGTTGATGGGATTCATCATGAAACAATACAACATGCAAAAATGTTTCACGTGAAACAAGGAGAAATAGAAAATAATTAAATACTAAAATTATGCATAGAAAGTTTTAGAAATTTTGATAAAGGTTTTAAATTTTGACACATACTGATGTAATGAAAGAGTAGGTGAACATGGTGGCTTTAGAAGAGAAACAAGTTCAACAAGCTTATGATGCTGATCAAATACAAGTATTAGAAGGTTTAGAAGCGGTTCGTAAGCGTCCAGGGATGTATATCGGCTCCACAAGCTCTAAAGGGCTTCACCATTTAGTTTGGGAAATCGTGGATAACAGTATTGACGAAGCTTTAGCGGGTTATTGTTCAAAAATTACTGTTGCTATTGAAAAAGACAATTGGATTCGAGTAGAAGATAATGGTCGTGGTATTCCAGTTAGTATTCAAGAAAAGATGGGTATGCCAGCTGTTGAAGTAATTATGACTGTTCTTCATGCCGGAGGGAAATTTGGCGGCGGAGGATACAAAGTTTCAGGAGGATTACACGGTGTAGGGGCATCTGTAGTAAATGCTTTATCAGTTGCGACTGAAGTTTATGTAAAACGTGATGGTCATATTCACTCGATTAAATTTGAACGTGGCCAAACGGTACAGCCTTTACAAATAATTGGTGATTCTGATGAAACTGGTACAACAACTCGCTTTAAAGCAGATCCAGAAATTTTTAAAGAAACTACAGTTTATGAGTATGAAATATTAGCTACTCGTATTCGAGAATTAGCTTACTTGAATCGTGGTATTCGCATTACAATTCAAGATGAACGTGAAGAGGAAGTACGTTCTGATAGCTACCACTTCGAGGGCGGAATTCGTGAATATGTAGAGCATTTAAATAAATCAAAAGAACCTATTCATGATCCAATTGATGTTAGAGGCGAAAAGGATGGAATTTCAGTTGAAATTGCTATGCAATATAATGCTGGATTCTCTTCTATCATCTACTCATTTGCTAATAATATTAATACGTATGAAGGCGGTACACACGAATCGGGATTTAAAACAGCTTTGACTCGTGTAATTAATGATTATGCACGTAAAAATGGCATGTTAAAAGATTCTGATGCTAACCTTACAGGTGAAGATGTACGTGAAGGTTTAACAGCAATTGTTTCTGTTAAACATCCTGATCCACAATTTGAAGGACAAACAAAAACTAAATTAGGAAACTCAGAAGTAAGTTCAATTACGAATTCACTATTCTCTGAAGGCTTCGAACGGTTTATGTTAGAAAATCCTTCAGTTGCACGTAAGATAATTGAAAAAGGGTTAATGGCTGCTCGCGCACGAGTTGCAGCTAAAAAGGCACGTGAATTTACACGTCGTAAATCTGCACTAGAAGTATCAAGTTTACCTGGTAAATTAGCAGATTGTACGTCAACTAACCCTGCTGAGTCTGAAATTTATATTGTTGAGGGTGACTCTGCCGGTGGATCTGCGAAATCAGGCCGTGATCGCTACTTCCAAGCGATTTTGCCATTGCGCGGTAAAATTTTGAACGTAGAAAAGGCAAACTTAAACCGTATTTTATCGAATGCTGAAATTCGTGCTATGATTACTGCTTTTGGTACTGGTATAGGGGAAGAGTTCGATTTAGAAAAAGCACGTTACCATAAAATTGTTATCATGACCGATGCTGACGTAGACGGCGCTCACATTCGTATTTTATTACTTACATTCTTCTTCCGTTTCATGCGTCCACTAATTGAAGCGGGTTATGTGTATGCTGCTCAACCACCGCTTTATCAAATTAAGCAAGGTAAGCATGTGGAGTACTGTTATTCGGATGAACAATTGCAAGAAATATTGAATCGTTTACCAAGTATGCCAAAGCCAGTAGTACAACGCTACAAAGGTTTGGGTGAAATGAACGCTGAACAGTTATGGGATACAACAATGGACCCTAAAAATCGTACATTGCTTCAAGTAGAATTAGATGATGCAATGAAAGCGGACAAAATATTTGAACAATTAATGGGTGATGAGGTAGAACCTCGTAGACAATTCATTGAAGAAAATGCAGTTTATGTACAGAATTTAGATATATAAGTTTTTTGAAAGGAGGTTCTTCAAGTGTCTGAAACTGAACACTCAGGTGTAAAGGGAATAAAAATTAGTGAAGAAGTACAAACATCGTTTTTAAGCTATGCAATGAGCGTTATTGTTTCCCGTGCTCTACCAGATGTAAGAGATGGTTTAAAACCAGTACATCGTCGTATTTTATATGGAATGCATGAGCTAGGGAATTATTCAGATAAACCTTATAAAAAATCTGCCCGTATTGTAGGGGACGTTATGGGTAAATATCACCCTCACGGAGACTCTTCAATTTATGATGCTATGGTACGTATGGCGCAAGATTTCAGTTATCGATATATGCTCGTAGACGGGCACGGTAACTTCGGTTCTGTAGACGGTGATGGCGCTGCAGCAATGCGTTATACAGAATCACGTATGTCGAAAATCGCGATGGAAATGCTGCGTGACATAAATAAAGATACAATTGACTATCAAGATAACTATGATGGCAATGAAAAAGAGCCAATTGTTTTACCAGCTCGTATTCCGAATTTATTATTAAACGGTGCATCGGGTATTGCTGTTGGTATGGCAACTAATATTCCACCACATCAATTAGGAGAAACAATTGATGCAGTAATTGCTTTATCTGAGAATCCTGCTATTACAACAGACGAATTAATGCAATACATTCCAGGACCAGACTTTCCAACTGGCGGATTAATACTTGGAAGAAGTGGTATTCGCCGTGCATATGAAACTGGTCGTGGTTCAATTGTTGTTCGTGCTAAAGTTGAAATTGAGCAAAGTTCTAATGGTAAAGAAACAATTATCGTTAATGAATTGCCTTATCAGGTCAATAAAGCAAAATTGATTGAGAAAATTGCAGAATTAGTTCGGGATAAAAGAATTGATGGTATTACTAATTTACGCGACGAGTCCGATCGTCGTGGAATGCGTATCGTAATTGAAGTGCGAAGAGATGCAAATGCCAATGTTATTTTAAATAATTTGTATAAAAATACTGCGATGCAATCAAACTTTGGTGTTAATATGCTTGCTTTAGTTGATGGTCAACCTAAAGTATTAAGCTTAAAGGAAGTATTGCATTATTACTTAGAGCACCAAAAAGTAGTTATTACTCGTCGTACTCAATTCGAGTTAAGAAAAGCTGAAGATCGTGCTCATATTTTAGAAGGTTTACGAATTGCACTTGATCATATCGACGAAATTATTAGTATTATACGTTCTTCACGTACTGGTGAAGAGGCAAAACCAGTATTAATGGAACGCTTTAATTTAACTGATCGACAAGCTCAAGCAATTTTAGATATGCGTCTTGTTCGTTTAAGTGGACTAGAACGTGAAAAAATTGAAAATGAATATCAGGAACTTCAAGAGTTAATTGCGAAATTAAAAGCTATTTTAGCCGATGAAGGAGAGATATTAGCTATTATTCGCACTGAAATGTTAGAAATTAAAGAAAAATATAATGACACACGCCGAACTGAAATTACAATGGGCGGCATTGAAATGATAGAAGATGAAGATTTAATTCCACGTGAAGATTCTGTTATTACATTAACGCATAATGGCTATATAAAGAGACTTGCTGCAAACACGTATCGCAGCCAAAAACGCGGTGGTCGTGGTGTTCAAGGAATGGGAACACATGAAGATGACTTCGTTGAACATTTATTATTCACTTCTACGCATGATACAATTTTATTCTTTACAACAAAAGGGAAAGTATACCGTTCAAAAGGATATGAAATTCCGGAGTACGGACGTACAGCGAAAGGGCTGCCAATTGTTAACTTATTGAGTTTAGATAAAGAAGAAAAAGTAACAGCCATGATTCGAGTTGATGAGTTTAAAGAAGATGCATATTTCATCTTTACAACGAAAACAGGTATTACGAAGCGTACACAACTTTCGCAATTTGCTAATATTCGCACAAATGGTCTAATTGCAATTAGTTTACATGAAGAGGATGATTTAATCTCTGTTCGTCTAACTGATGGAACAAAAGAAGTGATAATCGGTACTCATGAAGGAATGCTAATTCGTTTCAAAGAAGAAGATATCCGTTCAATGGGACGTTCTGCTGCTGGGGTACGAGGTATTAAACTTCGTGAAGGTGATTATGTAGTTGGAATGGAAATTATCGAACCTGGCCAAGAAATTTTAGTAGTCACTGAAAAAGGTTATGGTAAGCGAACACCAGAATCTGAGTATCGTTTGCAAAGCCGCGGTGGTGTTGGAATAAAGACAATTCAAATTACAGATAAAAATGGTCCAATGTGCGCGGTTAAAACAGTAGACGGAACTGAAGATTTAATGTTAATTACAATTAACGGCATGTTGATCCGTATGGATGTCAATGATATTTCAATTATTGGTCGCAGCACACAAGGAGTTCGTTTGATTCGTCTAGCGGATGATGAGCTTGTTGCAACTGTAGCACGCGTTAAAAAAGATGAAGAAGATACAGAAGAACAAACAGAAGAATTAGAAAGTATAGAAACAGAAGAGCTTTCTAATAATGTAGAAAATACTGCAAATGATTCTTCTGAATCTGAAGATGAATAATATAGAAAACTTTAAAACCAGGAACAAGTAATATTACTTGTTTCTGGTTTTTTTCTTTAACATCTTTGTAAGTTATAAAATAATTTTAATTTGTTCAATTATTTTATTAGATATATATAGTATAATTTTCACATAAAAGTAACAGTAAAGTAATTCGATACAATCAAATTAACATATATATGGAGAGGGGTTTTAAGATTGGAAGCTAAATATGTAGGTATTAATGACCTTCGTATTGGGAAAATTGTAGCAGAAGATATTTATGCTAATACTCAATATCCAATCGTTTATAAGAATACAAAAGTTTCATCGGAACATTTACATGTATTCAAGGCTTTTCATATTTTTAAAGTTCCTATTTATACCGAAATTGAAGAAGATAAAGATAGAGATAAATTGGAACCAGAGGGAACTTCCTATGGAGCAACTTTAATTGATAACCTAAAAACGGCTGATACATTTGAGAAGAACTATCGTACGGCTGTAAAAGAATATAAAAAATTATTTATAGGCTGGGAAGCTGGTTCGAAAGTAGACATTACAAAGGTTCGAGGAATTATTTTGCCATTAGTTGAAAATATAATAGAAGATCGTTCAATAATTTTTGATCTAAATGCTTATTCAAACCCGAAGGATTATTTATATCACCATTGCATAGCAACTGGATTGATTTCCGCAGCATTGACCCAAAAAATGGGGTATGAACGTGGATATATACTTCAAATGGCTATAGCCGGAGCATTGGCTGATTGTGGGATGGCTAAAATACCAACTCGCATAAGAGAAAAAAAGGAAGCATTGAATCAAGCAGAGTTCATTGAAATTCGAAAACATCCTCTTTATAGCTTTCAAATGGTAAAAAGCCTGCCAGCGATAAAAGAAGAAATGAAGGTAGCGATTTATCAACATCACGAGCGCTTAGATGGAAGCGGATATATGGATGGAGCAAAAATGGATAAGGTTTCTCTGTTTTCTCAAGTCATTGCCGTTGCAGATACATTTCATGCCATGACAAGTCAGCGTCTTTATCGCTCGAAAGAATCTCCTTTTAAAGTAATTGAAATGATAAAGGAATCCGAATTCGGCAAATTCAATATAAAAGTTGTACAAGCACTTATTGATAATGTAGCAAGCTTACCAATTGGAACTAAGATTGAATTGTCTAATTTAGAACGCGGAGAGATTATGTTCCTTAATAGTTATTCGCCTACTCGACCTCTCGTTAAATTATCGACTACAGGCGAGATAATTGATCTAGCAAAAAACCGTAGTTTTTACATTTCAAGAATTATTACAAATAAAGAATAGGGAAGTATATTTTATTTCCTTATTCTTTAAATAGTTAATATAATAATAGCTTATTAATCTTTATTTAACTTTAAAATATATTTTTACGAAAAAGTGTTGACTTAAATATAAAACCTTGTTATTATAAGTAAGTCGCTAAGACATGACAACAAAATGAACCTTGAAAACTGAACAACAAAACGTTAATGAAATATAGTTTTTAGTAACTGACCCTCGTCAGTGAACGAAACAAAAATTTTGGACATCAAATATGATGCCAGTGTAATTTAGAGCTTTTATCAAATTTTCTTTTATGGAGAGTTTGATCCTGGCTCAGGACGAACGCTGGCGGCGTGCCTAATACATGCAAGTC
>NZ_RXNR01000015.1 GCF_003966145.1 Lysinibacillus telephonicus | reverse complement strand
GAGATTTCCCATTACGCAAGTAAGTAAGATCCCTCAAAGACGATGAGGTAGATAGGTTCGAGGTGGAAGTGTGGCGACACATGGAGCTGACGAATACTAATCGATCGAGGACTTAACCAAATAATTGAACGAATTCAATGTCTTTATCCAGTTTTGAGAGAACGAACTCTCAATTAAATAAAGGAACTTCGCCTAAGAGCGCAACATCCTGTTGCAACGGCGAAGCCAGCACATCCATGTGCAAGTGAAGTGATGATGGCAAAGAGGTCACACCCGTTCCCATACCGAACACGGAAGTTAAGCTCTTTAGCGCCGATGGTAGTTGGGGGCTTCCCCCTGTGAGAGTAGGACGTCGCTTCGCGCAAATGAAACCGCTGATATTCAGCGGTTTTTTTATATGTAGAAAAGGAAGCCCCCAACTACCAAAAACCGAAGGTTTGGTCGGCGCGATTAGTAAAAATAATTTAAACAGTAGTATTCGAGAAGTGTGAGGACCAACAAGGAATCAAGGAGGCACGAAGCGGAGTGTACTATGTACACGAGCATCGTACCGAGGAAGATGACGAAGGTTTCCGCAGTGTCATCACTCTTCGCAGATAGCGCCGATGGTAGTTGGGGGCACCCCCTGTGAGAGTAGGACGTCGCTTCACGCAAATGAAACCGCTGATATTCAACATTTTACTACAAAACCATAGGTTGGGAAAAAAGAAGCAAGTTTGACACGGGAATCCAGTGCGTTAATGTGCCTTGGGAGAGAGGGACATTGCTTTATGCCTTGCAATTAGATAGGGATTAATAATTTTTTTTAAGCATAGCATGTATATACTTATTTTCCTCTATTTTCCACGTTCTAATAAATAATATAACCAGCTTGCTATCAATTAATCAGTGAAAAAAATTACTAATATTTTTATAAAAAATATTGTAAAAACACCTATTTAATGCTATATTAATAGATGTCTGATAGAAACGGTCCCGTGGTGTAGCGGTTAACATGCCTGCCTGTCACGCAGGAGATCGCCGGTTCGATCCCGGTCGGGACCGCCATACTAATAGAATTTATGTCCTTATAAAGCATAGGCTTTATAAGGATTTTTTTATTGATAAAATAGTTTACAATTTTCAATTCGAAAGTTGCCTCCTTTTTCCCATTCTAAAACCCCACGATTCATTGAATGGCCCAAAAAATACGACTAAATATTCAAGAGATATGTAAAGTCACATGATTATAAAACTACATAAATATAGTAGTAGTATGTCATTTTTTGGGGTGATTTTTTTGAAACAACGATATCGGAGAAACATCTTAGTCCTTCTTTTTATAATAATTGCTGCGATTATCGTTTTAATTTATGAACATTCATATGAAGTAAATAAGATTTATAATATTGAAGATTCAAATGCATACTATTGGCAAAAATATATGAATGAAGAAGAGTTCGCAAAACTAAAAAATGGAATGTCGTATATGGACGTTGTTGGAATTGCAAAAGGAGGGGGCGAACAAGTTTCCGCAGGTGTTTTCAGATGGGATGATGAACTTCTTATGACACAAGGGTATGAAATTCATTTTGAGAATGATAAGTTAATTGATAAAAAAATTTATGAAAAACGTGGATACTCTACACGCTAACGATTTTGGAGGCACATCCCGAATCGTATTTTTAGGGATGTGCTGTATCTTTACTTGAAAGTATTACCAACCTATGCTGTGATCTACAAAATGTTTTCCTTAGCAGATGCAAATACTTTGCAACGAGGGAAAATTGATTTTTGAGAAATTAGGTAATACATTTTGAACATTTAACATTGTTTAGGTAAACTTAAGGTAATGTGATGGTGAGAGGAAAAAGTAAAATGATATTTGAAAAAGAGATAATGTCCTTAGAAGAAACTCAAAGCTTAGCACAAAATATTGCTGATTTACTTGAACCACAGGATACTATTACTTTAGAAGGCGATCTTGGTGCAGGTAAAACTACCTTTACACAGGCATTGGCAAAGGCTTTAGGAATTACAAGAACAGTCAATAGCCCAACTTTTACAATTATGAAACAATATGAAGGCAGGCTGCCGCTTAATCACTTAGACGTATACCGTTTATCTGATAGTGATGAAGATCTTGGTTGGGATGAAATATTTTACGGTGATGCAGTTACTGTTGTAGAATGGGCACATTTAATTAAGGAAGATTTGCCTGAGGAACGATTAGCAATTGAAATTTATCGTATAGATGATAATAAAAGAAAATTTGTATTAAAACCAATCGGAAAGCGTTATGAACGATTGTGTGAGGAGTTATTTTAAATGATTTGGTTAGGGATAGAAACTTCAAATTCACCGTTGTCGATTGCAATAGTAAAGGATGGACAAGTACTTGCTGAAGTAGTGCAAAATATAAAATTAACTCATTCTGTTACAGCTATGCCGACAATTGAGGAGCTTTTAAACAAAGTAAATATAAAACCAGCTGATATTGATGCAATCGCTGTATCAGAAGGACCAGGTTCATATACTGGTATTCGAATTGGCGTAACGTTGGCAAAAACGCTTGCATGGACGCTAAAAAAGCCATTGGTTGGGGTATCAAGTTTAAAAGTGCTTGCTGCAAATGCACAATTATTTAATGGGGTCATTTGCACCTTATTTGATGCACGCAGACAAAATGTTTATGCTGCTGCGTATAATGGAATGAATTTAGAAACTATAATTGAAGACCGTCATGATTCAATTGACGCGATCTTAGTCCAATTACAGCAATTGAATGAGCGTGTAGTATTTGTTGGAGTAGATGCAGCGAATTTTAAAGATCAAATAGTTCAATATTTAGGAGATAATGCATTTTTTGCACCGTTTTCTCTTCATTTGCCGAGAGCTTCAAAGTTAATTGAAATAGCGGAAAATGAACCACTGCTTAATGCAGCAGAAGTGCATTCTTTTGTTCCTAAATATCACCGTATTGCACAGGCAGAGGCAAATTGGGTAAAGGAACAGAAGAAGGGGCAGCAATAGTTATGGTACTTTATCGCAGGATGACTCCAGAAGATGTAGAAGCAGTTCATGCAATTGAAGTTGCCTCCTTTCCAACTCCATGGACGTTGGATTCCTTTCACTATGAAATGAGAGAAAACAACTTTGCGCATTATGTAGTAGCAGAAGATGACAATGGCAACATTATTGGCTTTTGTGGTATGTGGCTTGTCATTGATTCGGCTCAAATTACAAATGTTGCTGTATTAGAAGAAGCTCGGGGTAGAAAAATCGGAGAAGGACTGATGCGTGAAGCAATGGACATTGCAAGAAACCATGGAGTTGAAGTCATGAGTCTAGAGGTCCGCGTATCTAATACGGTTGCACAAAACCTTTATCGTAAACTTGGTTTTCAAGAGGGCGGTATAAGGAAAGGATATTATACAGATAACCAAGAGGATGCTCTTGTAATGTGGGTGAACTTATAATGGAAGAGTGTATTATTTTAGCAATAGAGACAAGCTGTGATGAAACTGCAGCAGCTATTATTCGAAATGGTAATGAAATTGTCTCAAATGTCGTAGCGTCACAAATTGAAAGTCAAAAAAGGTTTGGTGGTGTAGTTCCTGAAATTGCATCACGTCATCATGTTGAACAAATTACAATCGTTATTGAAGAAGCTTTGCAAAGAGCAAATATGGAGCCGTCGGACTTGACTGCTGTTGCAGTTACGGAAGGCCCAGGATTAGTTGGAGCACTGTTAATAGGTATTAATGCGGCTAAAGCATTTGCGTTTGCACATGGATTGCCTATTATTGGTGTGCACCACATTGCTGGACATATTTATGCGAATGCGCTCGTCCAACCAATGCAGTTTCCTTTGTTGGCACTAGTTGTTTCTGGTGGGCATACAGAATTAGTATTAATGAAGGAACATGGCAGTTTTGAAGTAATTGGAGAAACACGAGACGATGCAGCTGGAGAAGCTTATGATAAAGTAGCTAGAGTTTTGAATATGCCGTATCCTGGAGGGCCGCATATTGATCGAATGGCTCATGAAACTAATGAAGCTGTAGAGTTTCCTCGTGCATGGCTTGAGGACTCCTATGATTTTAGTTTTAGTGGATTGAAATCTGCCGTAATTAATTATAAGCATAATATGGATCAACGAGGGGAAGAAATTATCCCAGAGCAAGTCGCAAAAGGTTTTCAGGACAGTGTTGTGGAAGTACTAACAACAAAAACAGTCCGTGCGGCACGTGAATTCCAAGTGAAGCAAGTAATTGCAGCTGGTGGAGTTTCTGCAAATAAGGGCTTAAGGACAAGTTTAGAACAAGCTTTTGAGGCAGAAAATATTCCTTTTACTGTACCACCATTGAAGCTTTGTACAGATAACGCTGCGATGATAGGTGCAGCTGCAGCTTATATGTATAATGCAGGTGTTCGAGGGGATTTATCCATGAATGGTCTGCCAGGTAAAGAACTGAAAAGCTGGATAAAATAATAAGTAGGAGGCATCCAAAAAGTCATAGTTGGATGCCTCCTTTTTTGAACAGTTTATAGAAAAAGTATGGCGACCCAAATCGTATTCTAGCATCAGACAAAAAAGTGCTTTCATCTCGGAATATGTATAAAAACGTTATATTAACATATTTAGTATCATACTCTAAACTTATTTGTAATTTCATTTTGTATAATTTTTCTGAAAACTTATCCACAGTTTCAACAATATTTTTCTTTAATTGTCAAGGCGAACATTCGTACTTATGCACAAATTGGGGATAACTTGTGGGTAACTTGTGGTAAACCTATATGTAGTGTTAGTTTTTACACACATAAATGTTGATAAATCAAAATAGATTTGTGGATAATGTGGAAAAGTGTGTTGATAGGTTGATATTACTAAGATAATAATGTGAATAAATTTGTGGAAATAATTTATCGAAATTTGTCTATTGACCAAGATGTATGTAAAATATTTGCGAATAATATAAAAAGACATCTAAAAAGCAAGGGCAATTCGGTAGTACTTGAATGGTACTCCATTTTCTTAACCAGGATAAAGCAGTAATAGATGGCTTTTCATTTTTCATATCTTATTAGACAGCAAGTTAGGAGTATTATCCGTTCCTTTATACTTGAATAAAAAGAAGATTCCAAACACAGTTGCTGCATAAAGAAAAAGAGGGGCATGTTTAGAAAATTTTCTTTCTGGACATGCCCCATCTACTATTACAAAGTCATATTTTCAAGCTCTTCATTTAAATCCAGCCATTGTAATTCAATTTCTTCATGTTCTGATTTAACAGAATCAAGCTCCGTCTGAAGTTTCATTACTTTTTCGTGGTCTTTAAAAATTTCAGGATCACATAATTTCTCCTCAATAATTGCAATCTGTTCGGACAAATCGTTCATTTTTTTCTCAATTTCTTCAATTGCACGCCGGATTTGGCGCTCACGTTTTTTCGCATCTTTATCAATTTGAGAATTAGCTGATTTTGAAGGAGTAGGCGATTCTACCACTTGTGAAGATGAAGCAGCCTTCAAGTGTGCTAATTCCTCCAGCTCCTGTTTTTTCTCAATATAATAATCATAGTCGCCTAAGTATTCAAAAGAGCCTTTTCCTGATAACTCAACTACTTTTGTTGCAATTCGATTGATAAAATAGCGGTCGTGGGAAACAAATAGCAATGTACCAGGATAGTCTATTAACGCATTTTCTAATATTTCCTTACTATCTAAATCGAGATGGTTTGTCGGTTCATCGAGCACAAGTAAATTCGCTTTTTGCATCATTAATTTTGCTAATGCTAAACGTGCCTTTTCACCACCAGATAAAGAATTAACAGACTTTGAAACATCATCACCGCTAAATAAAAATCGGCCTAGAATTGTACGAATATCTTTTTCATTCATTAGCGGCCATTCATCCCAAAGTTCTTGAAGAACTGATTTATTTCCCGTTAGTTTAGCTTGTTCTTGGTCATAGTAACCAATTTGTACGTTTGCTCCATAACGAATATCTCCAGAGAGGATTGGTAGGTCTTTAACAATTGTTTTTAGTAGAGTAGATTTCCCAACCCCATTAGGCCCTACTAATGCTATGCGATCTTCACGGAAGATGCGCATTGAGATGTTCTGTGAAATTGTTTTTCCATTATAGCCAATTGTTAAATCATCAATTGATAGTACATCATTGCCGCTTTGGCGCTCGATTGTAAATCCAAAATTAGCAGAGCGTTCATTGCCATCAGGTGCATCCATCCATTCAGTACGTTCAAGTACTTTACGGCGGCTTTGAGCCATTTTTGTAGTGGATGCGCGGGCAATGTTTTTTTGTATAAATGCCTCTAACTTGGCTTTTTCATCTTGTTGACGTTCATATAATTTTAAATCTCTTTCATAATTTCTTGCCTTCTCTTCTAAATAAGCGCTATAGTTCCCCACATATTTTGTGACATGGGTTCTAGATACTTCATAAACAATCGAAACAACTTGATCTAAAAAATAACGGTCATGAGAAACGATTAAGATTGCTCCATCATATGCCTTTAAATAATTTTCAAGCCAACTCAATGTTTCAATATCTAAATGGTTGGTTGGTTCATCTAAAATAAGCAGGTCAGGCTTACTTAATAAAAGTTTTGCAAGAGCTAAACGAGTACGTTGACCTCCTGATAAGGAAGCAATTAGTTTATCATAGTCTTCTTGAAAAAACTGCATTCCATGGAGAACGGAACGAGTATCAGCTTCATATTGATAGCCACCAGCATCCTTAAAATCGTGCTGTAATTGGTCATATTCCGCCATTACCCTGCTGTATAAATCCTGATTTCCATAGACTGCTGGATCCGACATTTGAAGTTCTAGTGCACGTAAGCTCTTTTCTTTATCGCGCAGCGGTTTGAAAATGGTCATCATTTCATCCCAAATAGATAAAGTCGATTCTAAACCAGAATGTTGTTCCAAATATCCAATCTTCACATCTTTTGGGATAATAATATCACCAGAATCATATGACATCTGACCAGCAATAATTTTCAGCAATGTTGATTTTCCTGCTCCGTTGCGCCCAACTAACGCAACACGGTCTCGATGTTGAACTTCTAACTTTACACCACTTAATATTTCATTTGTCACAAACGATTTATATAATTGATTTACTTGTAATACAATCATTTTTACACCTCAGTTCACTATCATTAGTGTACTGGAAGGGGAAAATGTACGCAATCGGATGCTTTACTTATTTGTACATGTTTAGTAAGATGAAAACGATTTCCAATTGCATATAGGGAGGGATTGTGTGAAACAAGAAATAAAAATTCCACAAGCAACGACAAAAAGACTTCCTCTTTATTATCGTTTTTTGCAAAACTTTGCAAATGAAGGAAAAAGAAGAGTATCTTCACAAGAACTAAGTGAAGCAATGAAAATAGATTCTGCAACGATTCGAAGAGATTTCTCCTATTTCGGAGCGCTTGGTAAAAAAGGATATGGATACGATGTTCTTTATTTGCTTGAGTTTTTCAGACAAACGCTGGATCAAGATGAAGGAGCAAATGTTGCGTTAATAGGTGTAGGGAATTTGGGGAATGCATTTTTAAAATATAATTTCCAAAAGAACCATAATACAAGAATTGTTGTAGCTTTCGATTCGAAAGCGCCTCGTGACGGGGAAGTAGTAAATGGTATTCCTGTTTACCATCCGGATCGATTAGAAGAAATGTATCATGAATATCATGCGGAACTCGCAATATTAACAGTTTCGTCTCGCTCAGCTCAAGTAATGGCCGATCGTCTAGCTGCAATCGATGCAAAGGGAATTTTAAACTTTACACCGGTTCGACTTAATGTACCAGATTCGATGAAGATTATGAATATCGATTTATCGGTCGAATTAGAGGCATTAATCTATTTAATTCGCAATAGTGAATGACGAAAAGTATTCACAATATATAATTAGCAAATTGCGACAATATACGATAAAATGTACATAATATTAGAGGAGGTGGCTATCATGGTTGTGCATTTAAATGCAATTGGACCAGTAAGCCTAGTTATTATTGGTGTTGTAGCTTTATTAATTTTCGGGCCGAAAAAACTTCCAGAGCTTGGAAAGGCTTTAGGTTCAACACTTCGCGAATTTAAAAAAGGTACAAGCGGATTAATCGATGATGAGGACACTAAAAAAACAGTCATTGAGCATAAAGATATAGATAAAGATAAAGAAAACAAGTAAGTTAAGGATGTCAACTTATTATGAATCCAAAAGAACTCACTGTTATTGAACATATAGAAGAGTTAAGAAAACGTTTATTTATTTGTGCGATTTTCTTTGTTCTTGCATTAGTGGGAAGCTTTTACGTAGCAGAACCGATAATAAAATTTATTCAACATACGGGAGAAAAAGAGCAGCATTTAACATTAAACGCATTCAATGTAGGCGATCCACTTACAGTTTATTTAGAGGTAACCTTTATTGTAGCATTAATTGTCACATCGCCAATTATCCTGTATCAGCTATGGGCTTTTATTACGCCTGGTTTACATGAAACAGAACGTAAAGCCACTTTAAAATATATTCCATATGCCTTTTTATTGTTTATTGGTGGCCTTGCATTCGGCTATTTCATTCTATTTCCAAATATTATGAATTTCATGATGAACTTATCAAATGAGCTTGAAATTCAACAAACAATTGGTATAAATGAATATTTCTCCTTTTTATTTAAACTTGTCGTTCCTTTTGGTTTAATATTTCAATTACCGGTAGTGACGCTGTTCTTAGCGCGGCTCGGCATTTTAAATCCAAAGCTGATGGTGAAGTTCCGTAAGTACTCATATTTTGTATTATTTGTTTTAGCGGTACTACTTGCACCACCAGATCTTATATCAAATTTACTGATAGCAATTCCGCTATTTATTTTATATGAAATTAGTATTGTAATCGCACGAATTGGTTATAAAAAATATGAAATCGCGGAAGCAATACGTCAGCAGGAAGAGAAAGAAGAAGCTCAAAACCAGCAAGTAGAAGCATTGCTGGCAGAACAGCGGCGCCAAATTGAAGAGATGACAAAGCAACAATAAAAATTAAGCCTATTTTCGGACATGAAGTTCGAAAATAGGCTTTTTCATTTTTAATTATTAAACTTTTAAAAGTCTTTCACATTAGAAAACAACGGAAAGCTGTTCCCAAAGCGCAATACTTCAAGTGAAATACGCTAGAAGTGGTTGATGATATTTATTTAGGCACTTGATCCATAATTTGTTGAAGCTTATCAGCATTCATTTGAACTAATGTAACAAAACCATTTAACATCATATGGGCAATAATAGATGTAAGTAATCGCTTCGTTTTATAATAGAGAAATGCAAAAATAAAACCGCTAATTGTATAAAGAATGATATGGGTAAAATCTAAATGAATTACAGCGAAAACAATGGAACTAACGATACCGGCCACCCAAAAGCTTTGAGTTTGTATTAACGAGCCAAAAACAACCCGTCGAAAAACTAACTCCTCTAAAATCGGACCAAAAAATACAGAGGCTAATATCATGATAGGGGCAATTTCCGTTACAAGCAATATGGTTTCCGTATTTTCCGAACCGAAGTCAATCCCAAGGGCTAACTCAATCATTGCTCCAATCGATTGACCTAGATATACTAGGAAAAAACCGATAATTCCCCAGCCGATTGAAACGGGTATAGATGCTTTTTCCCCTTTAAATATGTTCCAAAAATTTTTATTTTTATTAATTAAAATAATACAAACGATGAAAGCAATAATTGCCGATATAGCGGACCACCAGCCTGCTATCGCAATACCTGCCTCTGCCCCGTCTTTATTTATAAAATGAAGGAAAACCTTCCTCACAGGTGGAATAAGTACTATAAAGCCGGATAATTGAAATCCAATGTAAGTAAGCAATACGTAAAATGCAGTTTTTTGTGTTTGAATCTTAGTAGTAGTACTCAATAGAGAAAATCCCTCTTTCTAAAAATAGAGTTTAAAACATAGTATAAGTAGATAAACTATCAGAGGCGTCTGAATAAGATTATCCAACTAAATTCTATTGTAGATGAATATGGAAAGAAAACAAAATTTTTTACGCTTCGTACTTGCAAAAATAAATTGAATTCTTTATTATAATAATTGTGTTAGCACTCATATGAAGAGAGTGCTAATAATGATATTTAAACTAAAATTTGTAGGAGGTTGTTTCACTTGTTAAGACCATTAGGTGATCGTATCATTATCGAACTAGTTGAGGTGGAAGAAAAATCACAATTCGGAATTGTACTTCCAGATTCAGCAAAAGAAAAACCACAAGAGGGTAAAGTTGTTGCTGTGGGAACAGGTCGTGTACTAGATAACGGCACACGTGTCGAGCCTGAAGTAAAAGAAGGCGATCTTATTATCTTCTCTAAATACTCAGGCACAGAAGTGAAATATGAAGGTAAAGAATATTTAATTCTCCGCGAAAGTGATGTACTAGCAGTAATCGGCTAAAAATGTAAAAAATGAATCTTAAGCAATGGGCGCCTTTACATACTATGAATTGTTTGGCGCTCGCATGCTACTTTTGATTTTTGAATAGAATATAAAATTTGGAGGTTAGCAAAATGGCAAAAGATATTAAATTCTCAGAAGAAGCTCGTACGCTTATGCTACAAGGTGTTGATAAATTAGCAAACGCAGTAAAGGTAACATTAGGTCCAAAAGGCCGCAATGTAGTATTAGAAAAAAAATTCGGTTCTCCATTAATTACAAATGATGGTGTAACAATTGCAAAAGAAATCGAACTTGAAAATCCATATGAAAATATGGGTGCAAAACTTGTTGCTGAAGTTGCTTCAAAAACAAATGAAATTGCTGGTGACGGTACAACAACAGCGACAGTTCTAGCACAAGCAATGATTCGTGAAGGACTTAAAAATGTAACGGCTGGTGCTAACCCAGTAGGTATTCGTAAAGGTATGGACAAAGCTGTTGCTGCAGCAATTCAAGAGTTGCAAGTTATTTCTCGTCCAGTAGAAAACAAAGAAGCGATTGCACAAGTTGCTGCAATTTCTGCTGCTGATGAAGAAGTAGGGGAATATATTGCTGATGCAATGGAACGTGTAGGTACTGACGGTGTTATCACAATCGAAGAATCTAAAGGTTTCACTACTGAACTTGATGTAGTTGAAGGTATGCAATTCGATCGCGGCTACGTATCTCACTACATGGTAACTGATACAGATAAAATGGAGGCTGTATTAGAAAATCCATATATTTTAATTACTGATAAAAAAGTTTCAAGCATTCAAGAAATTCTTCCTTTGCTTGAACAAGTTGTTCAACAAAGCCGCCCATTATTAATCATTGCTGAAGATATTGAAGGGGAAGCTTTAACTACATTAATCTTAAATAAACTACGTGGTACATTTAATGTAGTAGCAGTAAAAGCTCCTGGCTTTGGTGATCGTCGTAAAGCAATGTTAGAAGACATTGCAATTTTAACTGGTGGTCAAGTGATTACTTCTGATCTTGGCTTAGAGTTAAAAACAGCTGATGTAACTTCTTTAGGTCGTGCTGGTAAAGTAGTAGTATCTAAAGACTACACAACAATTGTTGAAGGTTCTGGAAATAGTGATGCAATTGAAGCACGTGTTAACCAAATTCGTTCTCAAATCGCAGAAACTACTTCTGAATTCGATAAAGAAAAATTACAAGAACGCCTTGCAAAATTAGCTGGTGGTGTAGCAGTAATCAAAGTTGGTGCTGCAACTGAAACAGAATTAAAAGAACGTAAACTTCGCATCGAAGACGCATTAAACTCAACTCGTGCTGCTGTTGAAGAAGGTATTGTATCAGGTGGTGGTACTGCACTTCTTAACGTATACGGTGCAGTTGAAAAAGTACTTGATGAAGTAGAAGGCGACGTAGCAACTGGTGTACGCATCGTGTTGCGTGCTTTAGAAGAACCAGTTCGTCAAATTGCAAACAATGCTGGCCTTGAAGGATCAATTATCGTTGACCGCTTAAAACGTGAAGAAGCAGGTATTGGCTTCAACGCTGCAAACGGTGAATGGGTGAACATGATCGAAGCTGGTGTAGTTGACCCTGCAAAAGTAACTCGTTCAGCTCTTCAAAACGCTGCATCTGTAGCTGCTTTATTCTTAACAACTGAAGCAGTTGTAGCAGATATCCCAGAACCAGCTACTCCAGCAATGCCTGACATGGGTGGCATGGGCGGAATGGGCGGCATGATGTAAGGCCAACACGAAGTTGGTCACTCGGACGTTGCGACACGATGTCGCGGTTTTAGTCCGAGTTCCTCTGCCCGTCAATGCCTTGATATATAAGGGTTTGTATGTAAAATGAAAGTGGTTTGCTAACATAGAGGATTTTAATCGAGGCTTCTCATTAGTTGTGAAAACTTTTGGGAAGCCTCTTTTTTCATGTCTATTGTAATGTGGGGATAGGTGTTTTTAGTGAACGAACCGGGGGCTTTATTATGCCCCCTATAGCTTTCTTCGTAGACAGGTTCTCTAGTCATTGAATCACTCGAGAGAGTTTACTCACAGGGCTTGGCTGCGAATTATGAAATAGTTCATCCACACCATTTTAAACTATTGTGCTTACCGTTTCTTAGTGGTGGTTAATGAAGTTTTAGTAGTTTTAGCAATCCAGCAGCTTTTAATTTGTGATTATAAGCTGCTGTCACTAGAACGATTGCGCGGCTTATTAAGTGCATCATCTACAAAATTGTGAAACTACGAAAATGTAAGAACTGTTTCTGTGATTATCTTACTTACTGAACGATTTTAAATTTTGCTTACCCCAATCATACATCATTAAAACAATGGGCATTAAGCTTTCGCCTAGTTCTGTCAATGAATATTCCACTCGTGGAGGAACTTCGGGGAAAACTCTTCTTTGAACAATACCATCTTCCTCTAACTCTCTAACTTGGGTTGTTAACACCTTATGTGTGATTTTGGGAAATAGGTGTTTAATTTCACTAAAACGTAATGTCCCATTAGTTCCTAAATAGTAAATAATCGTAATTTTCCATTTGCCGCTAATGATGGATAAGGTTAATTCCTTTTCACAATTAAATTCACCATTCTCAATTTTCTTTCTAACTTCCTTTCGTAAATCGTGCATAAAATACTTCTCCCCCTTTTTATCAAAAAGTATCCTTTAAGTAACTTTCTCACAAAAAAGTGCGTTCTTCCAAAGAAAGGAATCATTTTTTAGAATAAATTTAAGATAGGGAATATTCAAAAAACAGACCCTCTATAAAAGAGGAGAAAAAACTTTGATAACTCTATCAATGGGGATGTAAAAACTTCGTAGTTAAGGTAAGAAAAATGAAGGGGGAAAATGAATGACAGGAAACAGAGCCGTAGTTTATAGAGGGGCAGGGAAAGTAGCTGTTGAAGATATTGGCTACCCAGACTTGATCCTAAGAGATGGGCCAGGAGTAAATCCTTTAAATGTCGGTCGTAAGTGTGACCATGGCGTAATTCTAAAGGTTGTAACAACGAATATTTGTGGAAGTGACCAACATATGGTTCGAGGCCGGACCACTGCTCCTGAGGGGCTTGTTCTTGGTCATGAAATTACGGGTGAAGTCATTGAAGTAGGGCGAGATGTCGAATTTATAAAAAAAGGAGATCTTGTATCCGTACCATTTAATATTGCTTGTGGTCGTTGCCGCAGTTGTAAAGAACAGAATACACATATTTGCGAAAATGTTAATCCAGATCGTCCCGGTTCCGCATACGGTTACGTGGACATGGGTGGATGGGTAGGTGGGCAATCCGAGTATGTAATGGTTCCCTATGCAGACTTCCAGTTGCTGAAATTTCCAGATAAAGATCAAGCCCTGGAAAAAATCCTTGATTTAACTATGCTTTCTGATATTTTCCCAACAGGTTATCACGGTGCGGTGAGTGCTGGTGTAAAGCCTGGTTCTACTGTGTATGTTGCTGGAGCTGGACCAGTTGGCTTGGCTGCAGCCCATTCTGCCCAACTCTTAGGGGCCTCTGTAGTTATCGTTGGTGATTTAAATAGTGAGCGACTAGCACAGGCTAAGAGCTTCGGTTGTGAAACAGTAAATCTTAGAGAACATCCAAATCTTGGAGAACAAATTGAACAGATTTTAGGAATTCCAGAGGTCGATTGTGCGATTGACTGTGTCGGTTTTGAAGCCCACGGACATGGTAAAGGGACCGGTGAAGCTCCAGCTACTGTATTAAACTCCATAATGGAAGTTACCCGTGCTGGAGGGCGACTGGGTATTCCTGGTCTATATGTTACAGGTGATCCGGGGGCAGTCGATGAGGATGCGAAAGTCGGTACATTAAAGGTTCGTTTGGGGCTTGGATGGGCTAAAGCTCATACGTTTGTAACTGGTCAAACACCGGTTATGAAATATCACCGTGACTTAATGATGGCTATCCTGAGCGGGAAAGCCCAAATTGCTAAAGCTGTAAATGCAACACCAATTTCTTTAGATCAAGCACCAGCTGCATATGCTGAATTTGATCAGGGAGCTTCCAAGAAGTTTGTCATTGATCCTCATGAAATTTTAAATAAATAAGTTAGACAAATGGCCTATTATTATGAGTAATATTACATTAGATTTAGCTAAAAAATTATTTCAGGTGTGAGAAGCGAAAAATTTGAAGTTTCCATGGTTATTTCAATTGTTGATGAGGGTAGAAATTCACCGAGATGATGACTAATTAGTAAGCGCTGACATTGCCCCAAATAAGGCATGGACATCTGTTGCGTTAAAATGCCTTGTAACTCAGAGAGCATGCTGTAAGGCAAACAGTGTTTGAGCGGTTATCAAGAAGCTTGAATTAGCAATCAAACTTTAAATTAAATAGTATTACTCTTAACGCCATCTCTCAGCAATTAACCTAAGAGATGGTGTTTTTTTGATTTTCAGGCTTACTCATTCTAATAGAGGAAGGTACTGTTCTAATAGATCAGAGAAGGAGTCTTTTTCATTTAGCCATAGAACCTTCGTATTGCATTTACAATAGTATTTCTAGGAAGATTTAATTATCCCGATTATAATATAGTGCATAGTTTTTCTTGTAGAAAATAATAAGTATTTTGGTTTTATTGTCATAAATTGTTGAAATTTGTATAATTACATGCGATTATTATAAGAGATGAGTTTAATCTTATATTTATGGAAGATAAAGGCAAACTATTCCGAAAGGGTAGGACGCAAAGCCTAGGGTCTAAGGTTTAGTAGGATGAATCAAAATCCTGCAATTTAAACGATGATCGCCTGGTTACCAAATTTACGGATTCTTACTAATTTAAATCCTTTGGCTATTCTATGAAAAATAGAGTAGTTTTTTTTTGGCAAGTTTTATTCCATAAGCTAGATGATTGCTAATTATAAAACAAGCTTTTGTACATTTATAATATTTAGCAATAACTTTGTGTAGTGAAAGTTTTAGAGAGGGATGATAACAGTTTATTGACGTGCAAGATGTGGAAATTCTAATAGTTTCACTAAAACAATAGAAAGGTTTGGCAATATGAATAAAAGAAGATTTTCATTTAAAGCAAAAGTTTTAATTTATTCTTTATTACTATCGTTAGTACCGATCATCTTTGTTGGATTTTTAGTAAATAATACAGTTAGCAAAATAACTGAGAAAGATTATCTCAATTTTAGTGAAAGAGAAATTAAACAGGTTGATAATGGAATTTCTATGTATTTTGAATCTATTAGGGAAAACGTGAGTTTACTAGCTACCAACCCATCTGTTATAAATGCTGATTCAAGTATTACCTCCTATATGGATGTAGCAGGGGAAGATTCAATTGACATGACTCCTTCTACTAATGGGGAAAAAGAGCGAGCAATATATGAGGTGTTTTCTCAATTTAGTGAGAGTCATCCAAATGCAGCTTATGTTTATATAGGCACATCGGATGGAGGTTATGTCCAATATCCAGAGGGTCCTGTGCCAGCAGGCTTTGATCCAAGAGATCGTCCTTGGTATACGACAGCAGCTGAAGATCCAGGAAAAGTAAAGTTAACAAGCGCCTATGCAGCAACTGGAATAGAGGGAATTATCGTAAGTAATGTTGTTACGATTGAAAAGGACGGAAAAGAAATAGGTGTGTTAGGTCTGGATGTAAGTCTAGATGGTTTAACAAATATGATTAAGGAAATCAGCATAGGAGAAAATGGTTATGTAATTCTAGCGCAAGAGGATGGAACAATCCTTGCAAATCCAAAGAATCCAGAACTGAATTTCCAACCAATTTCCGAACTGAATGTTCCGGAACTAGAGGATTTAAGTAAAGATGGTTCATTTGAAGCAATAATTGATGGAAAAGAATATGTATTAAACACAGTCACATCAAAAAATGAAGGCTGGAAATATATCACTGTCATCGAAAAGAGTGAACTTTTAGCGACGGCAAACTCCATCCGCACAAATATCTCTATTATTGGTGGAATTATTGCAGTAATAGCTATAATCGTTTCTATTTTCGTGAGTCAAGGTATAACACGAAGAATCAAAAATATTGGTGATGTATCATTAGCCATGTCTCAAGGTGATTTAACTCAATTAGTTGAGATTAAATCAAATGATGAAATTGGAGATATGGGTAAGAATTACAATATTATGTCTAATAGTTTAAAAGAAATGATTAAAAAGATTTCATTAGAATCTCAGGCATTATCAGCTACATCTGAGGAACTGGCAGCATCTTCTATTGAGAATCAAAAAGCCTCGAATCAAATATCTGATTCTATCCAAAGCGTCGCCTCTGGAACAGAAGAACAAAATGTGGCAATGAAGAATGCTGTAGGGATTATAAATGAAGTGTTTAAGCATGTTGATGATGTGTCAATGAGCATGGACAATGTAAGTCAGTCTGTTCATTTTTCAGCAGAAACTGCTAAACAAGGTAGTGATGTTGTTTATCAAACTGTAAAGCAAATGGGTGAAATAGATAAAAATGTGAGCTCTTCTGCTGAAAAAATTGGCCTATTAAATGAGAAGTCGAACGAAATTAGTCAAATTAGTTTGATGATACAGTCAATTTCAGAGCAAACAAACTTATTAGCTTTAAATGCTGCAATCGAAGCGGCAAGAGCTGGCGAACATGGAAAGGGATTTGCGGTAGTAGCAGACGAAGTACGAAACCTTGCAGAGCAATCTAGTCATTCAGCATTGCAGATCAATGAAATTATTAATGATATTAAAGAAGGAATTAAAGATTCAATGAGTCTTGTTAATCAAGGGGCAAACTCGGCTAAAGAAGGAATGAAACTTGTAAATGAAAGTGGAAGAGCCTTCGGAGAAATTAAGGATGCCGTACTTGATGTCACAACAAGAATATCTGATGTTAGTGTAGCAATGGGCAACATGAAAAAACATATAGCGGAAGTTGTAGCCCATATAGAGGAAGTTTCGAAAACAAGTTTAGAGGTTAACGATCATTCACAAAATGTTGCTGCATCATCACAACAGATGAGTGCCTCAATGGAAGAGGTTTCATTAGCAGCTCAAGAGTTAGCTAGAATGTCAGTTGAATTAGAGGAAGTTATACAGCAATTTAAACTATAAAAATCCACTTTACAGTACTTAATTTATTGTTAGATGATCTAATGATTAGATCATCTAGTTTAATAATCCAGAATATTTAAAAGTGTATTAGTTTACTATTTCGAATCATTATAAAAGGGAGGAAACACTATGTTTAAAACAATTTATCAGCTTAAAACCCTGATTGCTTTTATTTTTGTAATAGCGACGCTTCCATTAGTAAGTGTTTCTGCAGAAGAAATGGAATTTGATCCATTTGAAAAGAGTATTAGTGAAATTTCTGATGCTTTAAATAACAACCAAATTACTTCTGAACAATTGGTTGAGTATTATCTAGAGCGTATAGAGGCATATGACAAGCAAGGCCCAGCGATTAACTCAATCATTACAATTAATGATCAAGCTGTTGAGATTGCCAAGCAATTAGATGAAGAAAGACAAAATAAAGGTCCAAGAGGCATTCTTCATGGTATTCCGATTGTTGTGAAGGATAATATTGACGTAAAAGGAATGCCTACATCTGCGGGTTCTGTGGCACTAAAGGATGCTTATCCGACAGAAGATGCTTTTGTTATTCAGAAACTAAAGGACGAAGGAGCGATTATCCTAGCTAAAACAAATATGTCAGAGTTTGCAGCATCTTATGGCAGATTAGGATACAGCTCATTGGGTGGCTTAACTTTAAACCCTTATAATCTTAACCGAGATGCTTCAGGATCAAGTAGCGGAACGGCAGCGGCAGTTACAGCAAACTTTGCTGTATTTGGATTAGGTACAGATACATCTGCTTCAGTGAGAGGTCCAGCGAATGTAACTGGTCTAGTTGGTATAAGACCGACGATAGGTTTAATAAGTCGCAGTGGGGTAATTCCATCCTCGTTAACTTTTGATACAACTGGTCCGATAGCAAGATCAGTTGAGGATGCAGCGATTGTATTGAGTGTAATGGCTGGGGTTGATGAGAAAGACGCTAAAACGTTGCCTGCAAAGGAACACATCGTCGAAGACTATAGTAAATCCTTAGATAGCACTGCTTTACAAAACGCAAGAATCGGCGTAGCAGTTGACTTTTTTGGCGACAACGAAGAAGTGGATGCGATTGCGAATGAAGCTATAGCAAAAATGGAAGAAATGGGTACAGAGGCTATTCCGGTGTCTTTCTCAGAGCTAACTCAATATTTATGGACACCAATTGTTGGACCGATTAATGATGCGGACTTTAAGGTGCAATTAGAAGAATATCTTGCACAGCTCCCAGAGGGTCAGCCAAAAACACTAGAAGAAATTATCAAAATTAGTGAATCTCCTGAAGTTTTAAATTCGGCAACGCCAGTAAATCCAGGGCGTGTGGAAGGTTTTAAAACTTCGATGGAACAGGCAGAATTTAAAGACAGCGCAGAATACAATCAAATCATAACAAACGAAATGCCTAAAGTACGTGATGAAATTCAAGCAATTATGGAAAATGAAAATTTGGATGCAATCGTTTTTCCAACGATGTCATGTCCAGCGTCACCAAGATTTGATCAGGAAGACCCTACATATGTATGTGAAGCATATGATACTTATGCCGCTAGTTATGTAGCTTCAGCAACAGGATTCCCTGAAATTACTGTGCCAGCTGGTGTTACGAAGGAAGAGGTACCTGTTGGGATTTCTTTCTTCGGGCTAGCATTTAGTGAACAATCTCTATTAGATTTAGCCTATTCATTTGAACAAGCAACAAATGCTAGAACGTTGCCAAAAACAACGCCTAATTTCGCGGTTGATTTAGTTGATGAAACTAAATTTAAAGATGTTAATTCTTATGAAGATGAAATTGAGTATTTAACAGATAAAGGCATAATTCAGGGTTATGCTGATGGAACATTTAAACCAAACAATCCTATTACTCGTTTACAAGCTATAAAAATGATTTTAAGAGAAAAGGGAATTAAAGACTTTTCTAACGTTACAAATCCAGGATTTATTGATGTGAAGCCAGGCGATAATGGATATGAGGAGATTGCTAAAGCTGTAGAATTAGGTATAATCAACGGTTACGTAAATGCTCAGGGCCAAAAATACTTCGATCCAAACGGAAAATTAACTAGATCACATGCAGCTAAGATTTTAGTATTAGCCTATGACTTAGAGGGAACTAATCCAACCGAATTTAAGGATGTCCCAAAAGAGTATTGGGCATATGATGAAATTTCCGCACTAGCAGCAAATAATATAGCTGGTGGTTATGAAGATGGAACTTTTAAGCCTACTAATAATCTTTCACGTCAAGATTTTGCCGTATTATTGGCTCGATATTTAAATGATGATTTTAAGACATCAAAGTAAATCATAAAACAATAGTTAAGTATTCGTTATCTTTTGTCGAGATAAACTGATAGTTATAAATGCTTTGGAAGCTTCTCAAAAGTTAAAAAGACTTTTGGGAAGCTTTTTATATTTACTTTTTTATCATTTTTAAATTTTTAATACACTGATAAATCATCAATTAATCCTTAAACGTATGAAGGATATAAATTGGGAAAACCTAAAGCTTAAAGAAAAAGAAAGGAAGATGTTTTTTGAAGAGAACAAAAGCTTTTTTCATTAAGCTAGCTATGACTTTTGGGGTCTTATTATTAGTGTTAGGGTTATTCTTTGGTGTTTCTTTAGCAGATATTCTTATTATAACTTTCGTTTTAACAATCGTAGCATTTGTTGGAGATTTGTTTATCTTACCTAGAATTGGGGGAGCCTCAGCTGCAGGAGCTGATTTAGTACTCGCCTTCTTAGTTATATGGGCACTAGGTGCATTTCTATTTGATCCAGATATTTCAGTATTTTCAGCAGCATTATTATCATCATTATTTATTGCAGGTGGCGAATTTTACTACCATAAATATTTAGTGGATCATTTATTTGAAAATGAAACTGAACATGTTGTACGCACCCCAAAAGATAATTTAATTACACAAGCAGAGTTTTCAGAGGACTTTGATAAAGGTACAGATAACTATAAAGAAAAGCAACAAGATGATGCTAATATGAGTTAACTTGACCTTAGAAGTTTTCCTAAGTTCACTGAGCTAGGGGAAACTTCTTTTTTATTTCGCCGTACATTGACATGTATAGGTTATCGAAAAGGCTAAGTTTGTTCATAATACCTTAACCTAGAGTAATGGGTGAATTGTATTAGCTCTAATTAGAATAAGCGTTATTTAAATTATGATTTAGTCCACAGAATTAAAAAAACGCTCAAATGTTAATGTCAGGCCTATTCGAACAAAGTAATAATGGCTATAACCCATACACCAGCGACAATAATTAGAAACCACCATCCCATAAACACGAGGAATTTCTTTAGCAAAGGATTGTTGGTAAATTTCTTTGAAAAGGAAGTCGTTTTTAAGACACTATCAGTATTTTTTAACAATAAGTAAGAAAATGATCCAAAAATTAAAGTAAATAAAATTGCCACTATGAACATCTCCATTGATTTGCATCTCAACCTTTCTATATTTTTCTATAAGTAGTTTACAAGTACTTGAAGTAGTTTTCCAGTATATCATCAATAAAGGGGGACGGCAGGAGAAGTAAAGATGCCAAACTCCCATTAAACAAAAGCAAAAATATCAAGACAATTACCTAATGCAGGTAGTTGGCCTTTTTGATTTGAATATAGAAATTATTGTAGAAATATTCAATCTTTAATTATGTTATGATAATAATAATTTGATATAAAAATATTGCATTTACGAGTATGTATATAAAAACATCCATATTTATAGTTGGATCTAACAAATCAATATTTAAAAGAAGTGGTGAACGAAAATGGGATAACTGTAAAGGATTTGCTGCACTTGCCGTCCTTTAGGGGAGCGGAAGTTTTAACCGGAAAAAATAATCTTAATCGAACAGTCTCATCTTTATCTGTACTGGAAGTCTCTAATGTAGATTTTTTCTCACAAATTATCCAAACGGTTCAAGAAGAATGGTATGCTGAAGAACTTGTCATAAGCTCCTTTTACTCAATCAGAGATAGTGTTGAAAAACAGTGTGAAACCATTCAGCACCTACATGATTTAGGGGAATTGGGCTTAATTTTATATTATGTGGGAATTGTTTTGCCAGAAATACCAGAAGAGGTTTTGCAATTAGCAGAATCTAAAGACTTTATTATTATTTGTATGCCTAAAAACGATTATTCTCTTCGCTATAATGAAGTTATCTATGAAGTGATGGAAGCGATTATAAGTAATCAAACAGTAAATGATCATTTCGTGAAGGAAACTTTAGAAAAGGTTTCTTTGCTTCCAGAACATTTGCAGAGTGTGGAGATTACGCTTAAATTGTTATCAGATCGCCTAAAAGCAAATATTCTATTGACAAATACAAACTTTGAAATTGTAAATCAAGTGATGTGGCCCCGAAATTCATCCTTAGATGTTTTAAACGCTGTCCAGGAATTTTCAAAATATAATTTGAATGATGGAAAGAAAAAGAAAGAAATAGAAAGTAGCACCATTCCTTGTTTTATAGAATATAAGACGATCCATCAAAAAAACGGAGATTTGCTTTATTTATTTCTTATTAAAGAAAATACGAAATTACCAGGAAAAACTATTGAAAAAATAAGTGAAGTTGTACAAGTCGCTATTAATTTATGGGGCGATAAGCATGATGAAGTGAGTGAATATGCTTTAGTCAAAGCAATCATTAATGATGAAAGTGAAAAAATGCGAAGGTTAGCTAATCAACTTCATATCGATGTTTCTGCTATTCAAATAATGTGGCTAGTTTATATAAATGATTTATCCGAAGAAAAGGCAATTAGAGATGAGTTGGAAGAGCATCTTTCGAAATATTATAAAACGGCAGTAATTCAAACCATCGATCATTGTATTATTGTTCTTTTAGGAAATTGCTCATATAGATACAATGAATATGAGATTGCTAGTGAGTTTATCGAAACAACAAATTTTATTTCCCATATATCAGAAATCACTTATTCTCCTAGAATGAGAAACACTCAAGACGTACGCCGAATGTATCAGTTAGTAAATAATGTTGGAAAGAAGGTTCATTCGATCTTTAAAGACCGTAAGTTGTATACAGCAGCTGAAATTCGGTCGATGAAGCGTGCGATTGATTTCAGTACACAAGGGGAAGAAATGATTGAAGAAAGTTTATCAGTAATTGCCCCAATTCTAAATGATACAGAATCTTTAAGAACATTGATGACGTTTCTTCTAGATGCGAATGGGAATTTTGAAGAATGTGGGAAGCTTTTATTTATTCACAAAAATACAGTGAAATATCGGATTAAAAAAATAAGTGAACTTATTGGAAATGATGTAACGGTTTATTCCGAATTTTATGATGTATATATTGCATGTATGATATACCGATTAATAAATAGTTAGAATCATCCGAATTTTTGTCTAAAAGAACAAAAATTCGGATTTTTTTTTCAATTTTGAAAAAGACTTGTTCTTAAGCCTCCTTTTATAATAGAAAAATAAATTGTTCAGAACAAAGGAGGGTCAATATGAAAAATGATGGAGAGCATCAGTCTTGGTATAGTTTAGGGATTATTTGGGCTGGTGCGATGATAACGATACCAAGTTTATTAGTAGGGAATACACTTATTTCCGGAATGAGTTTATCAAAAACATTATTAGTAACTGTTATTGGGTATGCCGTTGTCGTTATACTCATGATTTTACAAGGAATTCAAAGTACTGACTTAGGAAAGCCAACAGTTCAAGTGGCAGGACAAGTTTTTGGTAAAAAAGGCTCTCGCACGATTATTTCAATAATTTTAGCTATTGCCTGCTTAGGTTGGTTTGGAATTCAAGCAAATGTTTGTGGGGCGGCATTAGCAAATTTATTAGCAGTATACGATATTATTGTGCCTATTCCATTAGCCTCTTTCTTTAGTGGGTTGGTGATGGTAATTTCGGCTATCTACGGAATTAAAGTACTTCGTGTATTAAGTTATATTGCTGTTCCTTTATTGGTTGTAATGTGTGTTATTGGTTTAGTACAAACATTGACAGGGGATAATTTACAGACCATTCAGGAGTATAAACCTAAAGGTAATATGAGTTTTATGGATGGATTAGCAGTAACACTCGGTTCATTTGCATTAGGGGCGGTAATAGCTGGTGATTATTCGCAATATTCCAAAAAACGTTCGGATGTGTTAAAAGCAGCAATCTTTGGCATCATACCAGCTGGGGTACTTATGATCGGCACAGGAGCTGTTTTAACGATTGCCTATCAAACTAGTGATATTACCGCAGTCTTTTTGAATATCGCCACTCCATTTATAGGTGGTGTTGTATTAATCTTAGCGACATGGAAAACAAATTTAGTCAATGCCATCTCGGGTGGAATTGCCTTAGTTAATGTGTTTAACGTTTCTAAGAAAAAAGAAAAAATGGCGGTTGGAATTGCTGGAACAGTAGGTACTCTGTTAGCGGTGGTAGGTATATTAAATTACTTTACACCGATAATGTCGATATTATCAGCGATGATTCCACCAGTTGCAGGCGTCATGATTGCTTCTTACTGGGTTATGAATAAGGGGGATAAAAATAACTGGAGAGAAGTTGATGGTGTAAACCGGTTAGGTATTGCTTCTTGGCTTGTAGGAGCTGTTATTGCCAGTACTCCTGTAGTTTTATCGTTATTTCCAAGCTTGCCGCAAGTACCCAATCAACCTTTAATAGGAATTGTTATATCATTTGTTATTTATTTTATTGGATATCGTATATCAGCACAAAACACTGTCATGTTGGAGGAAAATAGATGAGATATTTAGATAAAGAAGCGATTGAAAATATTGCTATAGGAGCAGCTTTTCTTGGAACAGGTGGGGGAGGAGACCCTTATATTGGTAAGTTAATGGCTCTTTCCGCTATTGAAAAAAATGGACCAGTAAAATTGTATTCAGTAGATGAAATAGAGGATGGAGACTTTTTTATTCCAGCCGCTATGATGGGAGCACCTTCTGTATTAGTAGAGAAATTTCCCCGCGGTGATGAATTTGTTAAGGTTTTTCAAAAACTAGCGAACTATTTAGGAAAAGATAAAATTGCTGGAACGTACCCGATGGAAGCAGGGGGAGTTAACTCGATGATTCCAATAGTGGTAGCCGCACAATTGGATTTGCCTCTCATTGATTGTGATGGGATGGGACGAGCATTTCCTGAACTGCAAATGGTGACCTTCCACTTAGATGGGATTCCGGCGACACCGATGGCTATAACTGATGAAAAGGGGAACATCGGTATTTTTGAAACCATCGATAATAAATGGACAGAGCGAATAGCTCGAGCAGCTACTGTTGAAATGGGAGCTAGTTCATTGGTTAGTTTGTATCCAACAACTGGTGCTCAAATTAAAAAAAGTGGTGTGCATAATATTATTACACTTTCTGAAAAAATTGGAGCAATTATTTCCTCAAAAGATAGAGATCCGAACGAAAAACTCGAAGAATTATTAAAGTTAGTTTCTGGATATGAATTATTCCAAGGGAAGATTGTGGATGTTATACGAGAAACAAAGGGTGGATTTAATTTAGGAAAAATGAATCTTGAAGGTATTGCGGTAAATAAGGAAGAAAATATGAAGGTTCATTTTCAAAATGAAAATTTGATAGCAGAAAAAGATGGTCAAGTTATAGCGATGACCCCAGATTTACTATGTTTAGTTGACTATGAAACTTTATTGCCAGTAACTACTGAAAGTTTAAAATATGGGAAACGAGTACGTGTGTTGGGGTTACCGGCCAATGAAAAATGGAGAACTAAAAAAGGAATTGAAACAGCAGGTCCGAAATACTTTGGGTATGATTACGATTACGTTCCAATCGAGGAACTTGTTAAAAAGGTGGTAGCGAAACATGTATAAAATAGGAATAGATGTTGGTGGAACAAATACAGATGCTATTATTTTAGATGAAAATCGTAATTTAATTCATAGTGTAAAATCGCCAACAAGTTTAGATATTAAAACAGGTATTGAAAAGGCTTTAAGAAATTTATTAAAAGAAGCGAATATCGATAGAACAAAAATAACTCACGCGATGTTAGGGACAACACAATGTACAAATGCGATTGTAGAACGCAAAAAGTTAGCTCGTGTTGGCGTCATTCGATTAGGATATCCCGCAACTGCTTCTGTCTTACCGTATACTGCTTGGCCCACAGATATGGTTGGAAAACTATCTGGGAATTATGCTTTAGTGCATGGTGGTTATGAGTATGATGGACAATTATTGGGACAACTCGACGAGACTGAGATAAAGACACTTCTAGAAAAATGGCAAGATAAAGTTGAATCCATTGCTGTGGTTGGCGTTTTTTCCTCTATTAAAAACGATCAAGAGCTTAAGGTTCGCGATATTATACAAGAAGTTTATGGAGAAGATTTTCCAGTTTCTTGTTCTTCATTAATTGGTTCTGTTGGTTTAATCGAACGTGAAAATGCGACAATTTTAAATGCTGCATTATGCAAAGTAATTGAAACGACAACAACAGGCTTTGCTCATGCTTTAGAGGAAGAGGGAATTTCCAATGTAGAGGTATACTTATGCCAAAATGACGGAACATTGATGTCAATTGACTATGCAAGACAATTTCCTATATTAACAATTGCGTGTGGACCAACGAATAGTATACGTGGTGCTTCTTATTTGGCACAAATTAAGAATACAATGGTTCTTGATGTTGGTGGTACAACTTCAGATATTGGGGTTTTACAAGACGGTTTTCCTAGAGAATCATCTGTAGCAGTTGAAGTAGGCGATATCCGTACAAATTTCAGAATGCCGGATATTATTTCTGTTGGTCTAGGTGGAGGAAGTATTGTAAGAGAAGACAATGGCAAAATTACAGTTGGGCCTGATAGCGTAGGATACAAAATCGGTCAGGAAGCTCTTGTCTTTGGAGGAAAAACTCTCACTACAACAGATATTGCTGTTCGATTAGGATTGGCTGATGTTGGGGATAAAAGTCTTGTTGCACATATAGAAGAAGACTTTGCTAGAGAAGTTTTAGTAGAAATCTCCTCTTTATTAGAACAAGCCATTGATAAAATGAAAACCTCTTCAGAAGACGTACAGCTTGTTTTAGTCGGTGGAGGAAGTATCATTGTTCCGGATACGATTCGAGGCGTATCAAATATTATAAAAGCTGAGAATGGTAATGTTGCAAATGCAATTGGTGCTTCGATTGCTCAAATTAGTGGGCAATATGAACAAATCTATATCTATTCGAAAGAACCACGTGAAGCTTCATTGAAAGATGCTCAAGAAAAAGCAGTGAAGCAAGCTGTATTAGCTGGAGCTGTTTCAGATACAATTGAATTAGTTGAAGTAGAAGAAACGCCGCTTGCATATCATCCAGAAAACGCAACAAGATTAAGAGTGAAAGTTGTAGGGAAAATGCAGTAACAGCGATGGGAACAAAAAATAACTAAATTTCATATAAAAGAGAGTCCCCAAAGTTAAAACGATAAACTTTGGGGATAATTTTTTTATTAAGGTTCTACAATTTAAATAGTTGTACTTAATTCTTTTTGATACGCTGATTTTTTACGGGTTATCATTCTACGTAGCTTTTGGAATCAATCTATATAATTTCTTTTAAAAAATAAGAATAAATTATTAACTATCGCCAAACTATAAATAGGAACTGAAAATATAAATTAATTATTACCCCCACATTTTTTTATATGTAAATAGCGCCAAAAAGCAATAGTGATTTCATTTGCTTCTGCCTCATGTGGTGTATTCTTAAATGGTTTACTAAAGGAGAGTAAAATTGCTTCTAATACGTATATTTTTTCCTCTGTACTTTGTAGTTCCTTTAATAAATAATTAGAAAGTTCGATGCCATTTTCAGGAAAATCATTTGGCAATTTTTCAATAAATCCTTGCAGTTGTTCTATTAACGATTCTTTTGTAACAAGCTGTTCTTCAATCTTTAGATGTAGTGCTTGGATAATATCCGGTGTTATCGTTAAATTTTTTGTTTCAAGAAGACGCGGAATCATAGCATCTATATAGTCTAATACAGATTTTATTACAGCTTCAGGTGAAACTAACTGATTTGTTGCAATGGTAATAGTGCGTATTGTTTGTTGAATCATTCCAGTTGTTTGGACAGCACATTCATAGGCGATATCTCGGATTTTTTCTCCATAAACATCGATAAATCTGCTAGCAAGCCATTCCAATTCAAGAATCATATGTTTTTCAAGTAAAGCTTTTATTTCTTTATCAGCATTACCAGCAAGGGTTTCAAATATTTGTACTAGATTTCGCTTTCGATTGACATGAATTAATAAAGAAATTTGCTTTATGAGAACCGTTTTATCATTTAGTTCTTTATTAACTGCAACTTGATAACGAGCACTGATCGTCTCTTCTCTCGTTTCTTCTAGAATTGCGATTAAGCACTCGCTTTTAGAAGTGAAATGGTTATAAAATGTACCTTTTGAAATATTGGCTGCGGAAATAATGTCATTTATAAATGTATTATTGTATCCTTTTTCAATAAAAAGTTGACGTGCTGCATGGATGATTTGTCGTTTCCTCGTATTCATATCTTCACCTTTTGACTATTTTTTATACTACGAGTATAGTCTGAAAACACTTACATTTCAACATTTTAAATTATGTTTGCTTTTTTATTGAAAAAAATAGACTAGGGGTATAGAATGTATTTCGGGGATTGAAATGAATACAAGAGAGAGAGTGACATACAAAAATGAATTCTGAACAGACGCTGAAAAAGCCCCCTTATTTAATGATTGCTATTTTATTTGTGGGTGCTTTTGTTTCTTTTTTAAATAACACGTTGCTTAATGTTGCTCTACCAACAATGATGGTAGATTTAGATGTTACTTATGCAACGATACAATGGCTTGCTACAGGGTATATGTTAGTAAGTGGAGTTTTAATTCCGGCATCTGCGTTTTTAATTACGCGTTTTAAGACAAGACCGTTATTTATCTTTGCGATGACAATTTTTGCTATAGGGACATTATGTGCCGCAATTGCCCCTAATTTTGCCGTACTATTGACAGGTCGTATGATTCAAGCAGTAGGTTCTTCAGTTATGGGACCTATTTTAATGAACGTTATGTTAATAAGTTTCCCTGTTGAAAAAAGAGGGGCAGCAATGGGGATGTTCGGTTTAGTTATGATAAGTGCACCAGCAATTGGACCAACATTATCTGGTTGGATCGTTGAACATTATGACTGGCGCGTTTTATTTGAAATGATTTTACCGATTGCGATAATTAGTTTACTTTTAAGTATTTGGAAATTGGAAAATGTTCTACCTAACCGAAAAGTTACATTAGATTATTTCTCAATAGTTTTATCATCTATTGGTTTTGGTGGGATTTTATATGGTTTTAGTACTGCAGGTAACGATGGATGGTCTGATCCGATTGTTCTTACAACGATAATCATCGGGGTAATAGGTGTAGTAGCTTTTGTAATTCGACAAATAAAACTGGAATCACCTGTATTAAATATGGAAATCTTTAAGTCTCCACTATTTTCATTATCGGCCATAATCAGTGCAGTTCAAGCAATGGCAATGATGGGTGGAATGATTTTAACTCCAGCCTACGTTCAAAATGTAAGAGGGATTGAACCTTTTGAATCTGGATTAATGATGTTGCCAGGTGCTATCGTAATGGCGATCATGTCACCAATAACAGGACGACTGTTTGATAAGTTTGGTCCAAGAATTTTAGCGGTGACTGGACTTATTATTACATCCGTTTCAACTTTCTATTTATCAAAGTTACAAATTGATTCAACTTATTTCTACATCATCTTTATTTATACAATTCGAATGGTTGGGATCTCTTTAGTTATGATGCCAATTATGACAAACGGTTTAAACTCTTTACCAAGTCGATTAAATCCACATGGTACTGCAGCTAACAATACGATTCAACAAGTAGCTGGTTCAATTGGAACTGCTATTTTAATAGCTGTTATGAATGCACGCACAACTTCTTCTGCCGAAGAATTGGCAAGAGAAGCACAAGCGGGAGCTACTGGTCCTGTGACAAAAGAACAAATGGCAACATTAAAAGCACAAATCACACAGCAAGCATTACTTGATGGAATCCACTTATCATTTATAGTAGCAACTTTAATTACAATTGTTGCTTTAATCTTGTCATTCTTCTTAAAACGAGCAAAAAGTCCAGACAAGATTGAAGCACAATAATTAAATAGAAATGTAAAAGGCGGCTCATAAAAGTGAGCCGCCTTAGATTTTGGCAAATTTATTATTTTAGAAGGGTATTGTCTTAATTCATATAGTAGTTCTATCAGTCGAATTTAAACAGGCAACTAATGTAATAAAATTAAATGATGCTACCAGGATAAGCTAAGGTGAATTAGTATGTTTTCAATTCAAAGGAGTTAGCTGTCCTTTCTTTTTCATAAACCTATTTATTCCTGATTAAATTATTATATAAAAATGATAATATGCTGTATCATTGAGTAAATTTACTAAAGAAGTTATTATTGAGGAAGAAAATTTCAAAGGTTGTAAGTTAAAGGATATATTATTTAAATATATCTAAATTTTTTGACATGAAAGGGGCATTTAAATTGGATTCAAAATATTACGAACAATTTTATAAAAATTCTCCAACAGCCTATTCATGTCAAAAGGTCATTTATGATAATGATGGAGTGCCAATGGACCTTGTCTTTTCTGACTATAATAAAGCCTTTGAAAATTTGATGGAATTGCAAGGCGCCGAAACTTTAAACAAAAGATTTATTGATGTCTTTCCTAACTGTTTGGAAAACATAAATGATTGGAACAAATATATTTTAGATGCAGTCATAAATAAAAAGTCTATTCAATTTGATATAATTCCTTTTTCCTCGCAAAAGTGGATTAGAATGATGATCTTTCCATTACAAAGGGACACTCTTGGGTGTATTTACTCTGATGTAACAAAAGAATATATACAGGACAATGAAATTGAGGGCTTTTTAAATGTAAATATTGATATGCTTTCTGTTGTGAATAGTAATGGCTATTTTTTAAGGGTCAACCAAGCTTTTGAAAGAATACTAGGATATAAAGTGGAGGAACTTGAAGGAAGCAGCTTCACAAAACTTGTTCATGAGGATGATTTATCTTCGACTTTAAATAGAATAAAAGATTTGCAAAACCAAAAACATATTTCTACGTTTATAAATAGAGTGCGTAGAAAGGATGGTGTTTATCGGTATTTAGAATGGCATTCACAACTAAATGGAAAATATATTTATTCATCAGCCAGAGATATTACAGAACGAAGAACATTAGAGGAACAGTTATTTGAAAAAAATAAAAATCTTGCTCAACTAACAGAAGAGTTAAAAGAAAAAAATAAAATATTAAAAACACTTGCACTAACAGATGAATTAACAGGGTTATATAATCGGCATTTTTTAGATCAGAAAATAGTTGATGAAATGAATCAATCAGATATAGATAGGCAATCTCTGTCTATGATTATTATTGATATTGATTTCTTTAAACAAGTGAATGACACTTGGGGGCATCCAGTTGGTGATGAGGTGCTTAAACAAACAGCTCAAATATTGAAAAAAATGCTGCGACATTCTGATACTTTAATTCGTCTTGGTGGAGAAGAATTTATGATTATATTACCAGATACAAACCTTGATAAAGCAATAAATATTGCAGAAAGAGTTCGCAAATCGATTGAACAATTTAAGTATCCTATCGCAGGTCAATTAACGGCAAGCTTAGGTGTTGCACAAAGAGAAATGCTTGAGTCGTTCAATGACTGGTATATAAGAGCGGATAATGCACTTTATAAAGCAAAAGAAATGGAAAGAAACTGTGTGGTAAAGGTGTAATTTAGAAAATAAAATTTATAAAAATTCAATCTACTGATTAAATAATCAATTATATTTATAGTATCATATAAACTTCACTTAAAGAATAAATAAATAAAATGTGTATTCTATAATCGAAGCACATTTGATTATGTTATATTTTGTGACACGAATTTTAGTGTATAATTGATGTAATAAAGTAGTCAGAATTTTTATGTGGGGGTTATATGGATGGATGTTCTGGATTTTTTAGATAAATTAGATGAAATCGACGTTTTATTTGAACCAATTTACAGTGCGGATGAACATGTAATTGTGGCGTACGAAGTTATTGGGGAATATACAAACGAGGGGATAACTTTTAACATTACAGATATTACATATGATGAGTCAATTCCTGCAGATATACGATCAGAAATTGAACAATTTTTAGTAATCAAAGCAATTGAAGCTGCAAAAGACGAGTTGTTACAAAAACAAGTAAAACTCTTTCTACCGTGCAATCCAAATTTATTAATGTTAGATTTCGGGGAAAAATACTTCCAAACTTTAAAAGAATCGATGGATGAAAATCTTTTAAGCTATATTTATTTAGTAATTCCTGAGCATAAGTTTAAAGGGGAGTTTGAGCAGCTTCAACATCCAATTCGTTATATTAAAACATACGGTGTAAAGGTAGCCTTGGACAATATTGGATCGGACAGCAACCTTGACCAAATATTAATGCTGGAACCAGCAGTATTGAAAATCAACGTAAGCCAGCTAAATTATAATGCATGGGGAGCTCAAAACCATGTTTTTACTACAATTCAATCACTTGCAGTAAAAATAGGTGCAGCATTAATGTTTGATAATATTCAAACAGACTATCAATTACATCATGCATGGAAAAGTGGAGCCCGCTATTTTAAAGGCGTTTATTTACAGCAGCCATCAAAACGTTTTATTCCAATAGATACATTAAAAGAACGATTCCGCAATGAGTGTAAGCAATTTATTTCTGCAGAAAAACGATTATTAGAATTAAAGTATGAAGAAATGAAAAAATTACAAAGAACAATTGCAACAATCGTTGAATATACGAAGCCCGATAGTAACGATGTCGAAACATTGTTGCAACTAGCAAATCAATTAGAGAATTATGCATTCCGATTTTATATTTGTAATGATGAAGGTTTTCAGATTTCACCTAATATCGTTCGTAGAAATGGAAAGTGGGATGTTGAAGAAAAGGCTGTAGGGAAAAACTGGAGCTGGCGTCCATATTTCTTATTTAATATTATAAAGCTAAGAAATGATGTAAAAGGCGAGCTTTCTAGTATTTATAGTGATATTGAAACCGGTGAACTAACACGAACTTATTCAATGGCTTTAAATGAACATGAATATTTATTTGTCGATGTTACCTATGACTATTTATATGAGCATAATTTAGTAAACTAAAAATGGATAAACCTTATATGCTTCTCATAGTTTTGATGATTAAATCAAAAACTATGAGAAGTTTTTTTGTTAGATATTTTTTATCGGGAAGTTTCTTATAAGAATTTTAAAAGTATATAGGTGAGTGAATAGGCTTAGAGTCCAACACGATGTTGGTCATGGGAGCGATGTCGCATGGACGCGACGTTCTCTCTCCCCACATAAGCCGCAGATACTGAAACGTATTGATTAAGTAAAAGACAATCTAGTATGAACAATATTTATATGTGTAGACATTTTGTTGTTTTCTGATGTTATGTTCCGGGAAGCGGAAACATAGAATGATAGGTGTAATTACCAATGAACGACAAAAGGGAGGGAAATAAGATTCAAATACATGTTGTTCAACCGGGGCAGTCGTTATGGGGAATAGCACAAGCATATGGTTCAACGGTAGAAAACATTATTCAAGCAAATCAAATAGAAAATCCAGAGCGTTTAGTTGTTGGTGAAGCATTGGTCATTCCAATATACGGGAGCTTTTACTGGGTTCAATCGGGAGATACTTTATACTCTATCGCTCAGCGTTTTGGCGTAAATTATACGACCTTAGCTCAAATCAATGGCATCAACCCGGATGCACCATTAACTGTTGGGATGCGCTTATATATACCACCGATGCAAAGACGAGATGCAGAAGTAAACATTTATATTGAACCAATTGGCGAAACTGTAAGCGAGGAATTATTAAATGAAGCAAGAGCAGTAGGTCCATACTTAACTTATTTAGCGCCGTTTAGTTATGAGGCAAGAAGGGATGGCAGCCTAGATCCTATACCGGTAGAAGGGATTCCGGAAGCTGCAGCTGCTTCAGGAACCACGTTAATGCTTGTTGTCACGAATTTAGAGAATGGTCAATTTAGTGGCGAACTAGGTAGAGCGATTTTACAGAGCTCGGCAGTTCAAGATGTACTTCTTGAGAATATTGTAGAAGAAGCAAGAAGAATCGGAAGTGTTACAGATATTCACTTTGACTTTGAATTTCTTCCGGGAGATCAACGCGAGGCATACAATAACTTCTTAAGAAAAGCGGCGGATTATTTGCATGGAGAAGGGTTTATGATTTCAACTGCTCTAGCGCCAAAAACAAGTGCAGAGCAAGCAGGTCAATGGTATGAAGCACATGATTATAGGGCACATGGAGAAATAGTTGATTTTTCTGTATTAATGACATATGAGTGGGGATATTCGGGTGGCCCACCCATGCCAGTATCGCCAATTCAAGAGGTTGAAAGAGTGTTGGACTATGCTTTAACTGAGATGCCAGCAAATAAAATTATGATGGGGCAAAATTTATATGGATACGATTGGACTCTTCCGTTTGTAGAAGGGGGTCAATATGCGAGAGCTCTAAGTCCTCAAAGAGCAATCGAGCTTGCTAAACAACATGATGTTGTCATTCAATATGACTATACGGCCCAAGCTCCTCATTTTAATTATGTGGATGATGAAGGAAATGCGCATAAAGTTTGGTTTGAAGACGCACGTTCAATCCAAGCAAAATTTAACTTGATGAAAAGATTAAATCTTAGAGGAATTAGTTTTTGGAAATTAGGATTCGCATTCCCGCAAAACTGGCTCTTAATTAATGAAAATTTCAATGTAGTAAAGAGATAGATAACATAAAATTGAGCAGTCACTTAGGCTGCTCTTTTTTAACGCTTATAATAAAACTATTAAGCTTAGTCTTTTTGTAATTCTTAATGCATAGGATAAGTGGGATGAAAATATAAACAGAAATTCCTATTTTTTATCCTAGATAAATATAATAGAATGTTACTAACAAATATTAGGAGGGTTATTTTGGTGAAAATAAATAAAATTGGATTCTCAATAACAGCTGCGGTAATGTCTTTTGGTATGATGTCAGCAGCAAGCGCTGACACAAATAGTGTTGAACAGCCTAAACAAATCGAAATTAAAGTGGCGTCAACGGAAAACACGGTTACTAAAAATGACTTAATAAAAAAATTAAATGAAGTTTTTCCGAATAAATTCAACTTTTTATCAGCAAGCGATTTTCAAATGAGTAGAGGTCATTACTACCCTGAGGATAAGACAGTACGATATGATTTAAACTTTTCGAAAAAAGTACAGGGCAAGGATGTTTATGGCTATATCACCTTTGTAGGTGAGGATTTAGAAATTGAAAATTTTGATTATCAACCTGCAAATGTTGCTGATGCGCTCTTCCCAGCAAAAATCTCTAAGGAAGAAGCACAAAAAATTGCAGAGGATTTTATAAAGAAGTTTCCGAACGGGGAACAATATCAATTTGATAAGAATAATAGTGACTCATACTCTTATTATTCAAATAATCTACTGACGGAGCCAATTCGTTATTCATTTTCATTTATACGCACTAAAAACCAAGTTGAAATTTTTGATCAAAGAATACATGTAACTGTACTTGGCAATGGTGAAATAGTTCAATTTTATAGCTATCCTATGGCAAGTAAGTCTGTAGGATTTGATGATGTTCAAAAAGTGAAAAATAAAGATGAAATATTGGAGAAGATAAAAGAGAATCTTCAAGTTCAATTGCAATATCAAATTAACTATGAATATCCATATGATAAACGAACTGTGGAACTAGTGTATAGTCCATCAGGCCAATTTACCGGTGTACATGCTTTAACAGGACAGTGGCAGACGGAAAGCGGGTTCACTCAAGACTTGCCGAAAGCTAAAGAAATTGAAACAATTGTCCCTAAACCATTAGCGCCAAGACAAGAAGGTATTACTCCTGATGAGGCAAAAAATATTGCAGAAAAACTGCTTAAGGTGGATTCAGATGAAATAACCTTAACAATTGATAGTGTTGAAGAACAAACAGATTATAACGGTAGAGAAGTTTATAGTATTAGTTACATGTATAACTACAAAAATGGCGGCCATGGGACAGTACTGCAAATTGATAAAAATACAGGAGAACTAATTGACTATTACGATATAAAAAATGATGTCTTAGGAGAGCTTGGAAAAACGGATAATAAAAATAAAATAACAAGCGACCAAGCGTTAACAAAAGCAATAAATTATTTAAAAGAATATGCGCCGTCTTATCTACATGAATATGCTTTACCGATCAATGAGCCGTATGCCGATGAAGTAAGTGGCATCTATAATTTTTCATTCCCAAGAGTTGTGAATGGAATTATTGTGTCAGGGGATGGAATCCACATTGGAATTAAATTCGATGGTTCATTAAACAGTTTATCTATAAGTCATCTAGAATTTGAAAATTGGCCGTCAACTAGCAATATTATTTCCGAAGAAGAGGCACTACAACGCTTTAAAGATGGATTAGGTTTGAAGCTTCAATATATAATGCAAGGAAGTAATGATGAAGAAAGTCATTATTCTCTAGTTTATACACCTATCTTTAATGACAAAGGCACAAACTCTTTTGATGCAACTAACGGAGAATGGACAAGCATGTTCAATGAAAAAGATTACCCTGTAATTTCGCATCCAACTGCAGAGCAGGAATTAAATTATCTAATTCAAAATAACATTTTAGAAGTAAAAGATAGTAGCTTTAATGCAGATGCTACGATTACAAAAGGGGAAGCGTTAAAAACAATCGTAAAGTCTTTAACGTATTTCTATGATGAGTATAATATTAGATATGAGGAGCAGGTACATCCTCAAACATTTGAAAACATTGGCCCTGACCACCCTTATTATAGTGTTGTTGAACAAGCTGTATCTATGGGGATTCTAAATCCTAATAACCAAGATTTAAATACAAGCGCCCTAGTTACTCGTGAAGAGCTTGCCGTTTGGTATGTACGAGCACTAGGTTTAGAGCAAGCAGCATCACATAATGATATTTATAAGCTTGATATAAAAGATGCAAAAGAAGTAACTTATACGGGTTATGTTGCATTGGCAGATGCACTAGAATTATTACCAACAGAGAATGATTTATTTAAACCGAAAGAAAATGTTACTTATGCTGAACTAGCAGTTTCAACAATCCGTCTAGCACACAAAGTTTATGAAAACCGAGTTAATGGTTACCGATACTATTAAAGTAAAAATTATTTTAAAAATTTGTTTTACAATTGAGAATCTGCTCATCCTAGTTTTTGAGGATGTGCAGATTTTTCGCCTATTTAGGACTCGTTTATGGAGAATTTTGGCCGAAAATGAGAAGTCTAAATTCGGAACGTTTTATAACAGATTTTTTTCTTATAATTGGTAAAATTAAATGGACAGAATGAACTTTTAAGAATAAAATATTCATATATGAATACATAATCATATACGAATTTATAAAAGGAAGAGGAGATTCAAATTGGAAGAAATGAAAGTTAATCCTCATGATTTAGATGAAGAAACATTGTTTCTTGTATCGCAAACGTTTAAAGCATTAAGTGATCCAACTCGAATTCGTATATTAAATTTACTCTTTAATAAAGAGTATTCAGTAAATGAAATTGCTGAAACATTGGATTTAAGACAATCTACTGTTTCGCATCAGCTTCGTTTTTTAAAAAATTTGCGATTAGTGAAATATCGTCGTGAAGGGACATCTTTATTTTATTCATATGACGATGAACACGTAATGAACATGTTAAAGCAAACGATTGAGCATGCTATTCATAGTTAAATTAAAAACAAACTAACAAATATGATTATATGAACATATAATAATTTATAACGAAGGAGGAGTATCATGGGACATGGACACGACCATGCACATCACGATCATTTACATGGCGCAAATAAAAAAACATTGACAATAGCGTTTTTTATTATAGCTGTTTTTATGTTACTTGAAGTAGTTGGTGGTTTATTGACAAATAGCTTGGCACTGCTTTCTGATGCAGGACATATGTTAAGTGATGCTATCTCACTTGGAGTAGGTGTTTTAGCGTTTAAATTTGGCGAAAGAGTAGCTAACTTTAGTAAAACATATGGATATAAACGATTTGAAATATTAGCTGCGGTTTTTAATGGAGTCACATTAATACTTGTTTCTGTTTTTATTTTTATCGAAGCAATTAAGCGATTTACGTCTCCTCCTGAGATTGCTTCAACTGGAATGCTAGTCATTGCAATTGCAGGGTTGCTTGTAAATATATTAGTTGCTTGGATTTTATTACGTGGTGGGGATACTAAAGAAAATTTAAATTTACGTGCAGCATTTCTTCACGTCGTAGGGGATATGTTAGGTTCTGTAGGTGCTATTGTTGCAGCACTTCTTATAATGTTCCTTGGATGGGGATGGGCGGATCCGCTTGCAAGTATAGTGGTAGCGATAATTGTCCTTATGAGCGGATATAGAGTTACAAAAGATTCCATCCATGTTCTAATGGAAGGTGTACCAAGCAATATACAAATGGATGAAATTATTCGTGTTTTTAAAAATAAAGCTGGTGTAATAGATATACATGATTTACATGTATGGTCCATTACAAGTGGCCAAAATGCGCTTTCCTGCCATGCTGTTGTCGAAGATGATTTGTCGCTCCATGAAAGCCAAGCGCTCTTAAAATCAATTGAACACGATCTAGCCCATTTAGGAATTGGTCATATAACGGTTCAAGTTGAATGCAGTCACCACTCACACGAAAACTCGATCTTATGCAAACACGATAGTTCATTAAATCATCATCATGTTCATAGCCATTAAACATAAACATTAATCTCCACAAACTTGTGGAGATTTTTTCTTTGGAAAACGTAGCCCAACTTATAGATTTTAAGTAATTTGGATAAAATTTGTTTGTTAGAGTATTTGATTAAGGGTGAGCGATGTTATGCAAAAACGGAAAAGTCATACTGATATATCGTTTAATATTTGGTCGGGAATATTTTTTGGTTTAGGGGCTGTTGCTTTTATAGATGAAGCTGTTTTTCATCAACTTTTGCATTGGCACCATTTTTATGATTTATCTACAACTAGTATAGGTCTGATATCAGATGGCTTGTTTCATGCTTTTAGCTGGTTTGCAACAGTTGCATCACTATTTATGGTTGCGGATTTAAAAAAGAGAAGGGTGTTTAATTTTAAACTGTGGATGGGTGCAGAATTATTAGGTGCTGGTTCATTTCAATTGTACGATGGAATCATTCAACATAAGTTAATGAGGATTCACCAAATTCGCTATAATGTTGAGATTATTTATTATGATATTGCTTGGAATGTATTAGCAGCAATTCTTATTGTAATTGGATTTGTATTAATTAAAAAACAAATAAATCTAATCAAAAAGTAGGCGAGGTTTAATGCATACACATCACCAACCAATTTCTGAGAATAATGTATTTGATACTATTATTTTAAGCATACCATTTATGTTTATTATTTTTATATTTATAATGGCTGTTTACATGGCGAATAAAAAATATCAAAGATGGCCTGTTTATCGAATTGTTTTTTTTATTGTTGGGATTCTTTGTATTGCTTCTGCATTAATAGGGCCAATTGCAGAACGTGCCCATACAAGTTTTCAAGCACATATGATAATGCACTTGCTCCTTGGAATGCTGGGGCCGCTGTTAATTAGTCTATCAGCACCGATGACGCTTGTATTAAGAAGCTTATCTATAAAGCATGCAAGACGGCTTAGCAAATTGTTAAAAAGCGCTTATGTGCAATTTATTTGTCATCCGATAACTGCCACGATTTTAAATATAGGCGGGCTATGGGTGTTGTATACTACTGACTTATTTTCGATGATGCATTCTTCAATAATTATTTACACGCTGGTCCACTTGCATATATTTTTAGCTGGATATGTATTTACTATTTCCATGATTTATATTGACCCGACACCACATCCGACAAGTTTTTATTTGCGTGCTTGTATTTTAGTAATTGCAATGGCAGGCCATAGTATATTATCAAAATGGATTTATGCAAATCCCCCAGCCGGTGTCGAAAGTACTGATGCAGAACTGGGTGGGATGATGATGTATTATGCGGGAGATGAAATTGATTTAGTTATAGTTGTAATATTATGTTATCAATTTTTTAAAGGAAATAGTTATTGGGCTAAAAAAGCACACTTGTTATCTTAAAAAGATAATAGTAAAAACCTCCACAGGCCGATGGAGGTTATTTCTTTTTTATAAGCTCTTGAAGAGAGGTTAGTACTGGTTTGAAGTTTTGCACTTTGCCAATTTTAAAGAAATCTTTAAAAGGATCGCCAATTGAATTAATTCGATCTAGTATAGCAGGGATTGGAAATAAGCTTGGGTTCAATTTTTCATTTACTTCATGCCATTGTATAGGTGTTGCAATTAGTCCTCTTTCATTTCCTCTTGGGGAATATGGGGCAATAATTGTTTTCCCTTCAGCATGTTGTACATAATCTAAATACAATTTATTACCACGGTTCTTTTTCAAACGCTCAGTCGTAAACCAACGGGGTTCCTGCTCGCATAAAAAATTACAAACAAACTCTGTGAAAACCCGAGTTTCATCGTAAGAAAATGTATCCTTCGGCAAGGGAATATATACTTGCAATCCTTTTCCACCAGACGTTTTAATAAATGACAGCAGCTTAAAATTATCAAATATTGATTTCATTCTTAAGGCCGCCTCGATTGCAAGCGAAAATTCTTCAACTGATGGCGGGTCTAAATCAAAAACAATTTCAGTTGGATATTTCGTGTCAATCGTTTGAAAAGGTATATGAAATTCTAATGCCAGTTGATTTCCCAACCATAATAAAGAATCAATATCATTACATACAATATAATCAATATCCTCTTCCCTTTTTGTTTCAATAAAGTCTGGTATATAGTCAGGCGCGTTTTTTTGATAAAAGCTTTCTCCAGGAACACCATGTGGAAATCGAATGGCTGTTAGTAGTCGATTGTTTAAAAATGGTAGAAAAAATGGAGAAACTTGCTGAAGATAATAAATATAATCATCCTTTACTAAGTTAAGGACAGGCCAAACTGGTTTATCAGGATGAGTAATCTCTACTTTTTCTGGGATTGGATTTAATTGCCGCAGCATCGTTTTCCAAGTTACCTCAGTAGGGTTAACATCAAACCGAAACCCTGCAAAGCGCGGTTCTCGCAACTTATCACCTGTAAGGCTAATACAAGCAACATCAACACAAATGGAAGGTGGAATCTCCCAAGTCATTGAGGAGGTTTGTTTGCCGTTAGATTGAAAAAACTTTGCTAAAGTTTTTAACTCTTCATCAGATAGTCCGTGGCGAAAAATTGTTACTTCTTCTAAGGTTTCTCCCCCAAAAACCGCTCCATTAAAATAGCCATTCTCTTGATCATACTTTGTTAGTACAACTGTAACAATAAGCCAATTTTTCACTTTCAGCCATTGGTTTGAGCGTTTTCCAATTTCCCATAAACTTGTTTTTTTCTTAGCAATTACACCTTCGCCATTATATTTTTTTACTTCATTCCAAACCAAGTTTTCATTTTCAAATATTTCTATCGACTGGATTTCTCCCTTAACTTGAAAATTTGGTTGAAGCGAAAATTGTAATAATTGAAAGATGTCAGTTAAAACCTTTTTTCTTTCTGTTAGTTGGGATTGAGTTAAATCCTTTCCTTTATAACGGAGGACATCAAACACAATTAGACTGCAAGGGAATGTTTTGCTTGCCTCGGTTATTGTTTTTTTTGCTCTCATTTTCCCTCGAGATTGAACAATCGAAAAGTTACTTTTGAAATTATTCACTAGGTAAACAATCTCTCCGTCGAGTGTAATTGGCAACAGAGGAGCGATTCGTTCATATTGTTCATTACAAAATTGAACAATTTCGGGAAAAAGGTGTGTAAGCTCTTTGCCGTTGCGACTAATGAAGATTGGCCCATTTTCTTCTAAATGCAGGATGCATCTATAGCCATCATATTTCACTTCATAAATCCAATCATTTCCGTTAGGTAATGAATCAGCAGAAGTTAAAAGCATTGGTTTCATATTAAAATCCTCTTTTTTCTCTTAGTTTTTTGACTGATTTGCTTCTGTTATACATAGAAAAGAGGTATATGCGTGCATAATAAGAAAAAAGAAGGTGAAGTTTATGCATACAGTGTGGAAAGGCAGTATTAGCTTTGGACTCGTGAATATCCCAGTAAAGCTCCACACAGCAACAGAAAATAAAGATATAAAGCTGCGCCAACTGCATAAAGAATGCAATAGTCCAATCAGTTATCAAAAGGTTTGTCCTGTTTGCGATAAAGAAATTAAAAATGAAGATATAGTAAAAGCATATGAGTACTCAAAAAACAAATTCGTAGTACTTGATGATGAAGAGTTAGAAAAGCTAAGGAAAGAAAATGAAGAGAAAGCTGTAGAAATTATTGAATTTGTAAAATTGGAAGAAATAGATCCGATCTATTTTGAACGTAGTTATTTTTTGGCGCCTGATAGTGGTGGAGGGAAAGCGTACGCATTGTTAAGAAAGGCATTAAGCGATTCAGGTAAAATAGGTGTCGCAAAAATAACAATTCGTTCAAAGGAGCAGCTGGCAATTGTTAGAGTTTATGGACAAACTCTGTTAATGGAAACAATCCATTTTCCTGATGAAGTTCGTAATGTTGAAGAAGTACCGAATATTCCAAGCGAGGATAAAGTTGTTCAAAAAGAACTTGATACTGCATTAATGTTAATTGATCAGCTGACCGCAAAATTTGAACCAGAAAAGTATCAAGATGATTATCGCACTGCATTGCTTGAATTAATAGAGCAGAAGAGATCAGGAGAGGTTACAGTTACAGCTACTGAAAAAGAAGCGGTAGTGCCATCTGATATGACAGATTTGATGGCTGCATTACAGGCTTCTCTCGATAGAACATCAAAAAAGAAACCTACTGTTCGAAAAAGAAAGACAAAAGAAAAGAAGGAAGCATAAAGATAAAAGGTGTAGAGAGAAGCAAATATATTTTTGCTTCTTTCTACACATTATAATTTTAAATTTATTAGAGGAAATAACGTAGTCCAAAAGTGCTATTTTTAATAAAATATAAAAATATTGTAAAATATACTTTTTAGAAATATTTCCTAATAAAAGTATAAAAAATACATACTAAATAATTATTTGATCTAGACATATATATGTTAATTATTTAAGTGAATAAGCTAGAAATTGTCTCTGAAGGTACGCTATTACCTTTGGGGATTTTTTTATTTCTTATATGAAAATTGTAAATGAAGGTACTCTATCTTTACAAATTCTTCACAATAGATAATCTCTTATTAACGTTTGAATGTAACCTATAATTTATATTTACACATTAAAAGCACTGTTTTCTATTGAAATAGTTGGGTTAATCAAATTATTATAATTTTCACTATACTACAATAACAATGCGAGAGGGTGCATAAAAAAACTGATTGAAATCTTTTGACGATTATGAATAAAATAAAAAATATAAAAACTCGATTTCAAATTTTGAATTATCGATTTCATATTTTGAAATCGATGCCCAGTTTATTAGCATATAATTATTTAATTTAAAGATCTAAAAAAAGATTGCAATATGTAATCTTCTTATTTAAGGGGTGAATCCTATGACAGAAAGTGTACTGCAAGTTAAGGAATTAAAACTTGGAATTAGCAATGGCAAGCATAAAATTCCAATTGTTAACGGCGTATCATTTAACTTAAATAAAGGCGAGACATTAGGAATTGTTGGTGAATCAGGCTGTGGCAAAAGCTTAACATCACTGGCATTAATGGGACTGTTGCCTCCTGGGATTGAGTGGCAGGATGGGGATATAAAAATAACTGAGCAAAGTATGAAGGGAGTAAGCCATAGAGTTTGGCGCTCTGTTCGAGGACAAAAAGTTGCGATGATTTTTCAAGAACCAATGAGTTCATTAAATCCTGTTTTTACAATTGGGAATCAAATTGTTGAAATGATACAAAGCCATAACAAAATGCCGAAAGAAGAAGCAAAACAACATGCAATACATATGTTAAAAACACTTGGTATACCAAGAGCCGAAGCAGTTTTTAATGAATACCCCCATCAACTTTCTGGTGGGATGAGACAAAGGGTTATGATTGCGATGGCACTATCTTGTAATCCTGATATTTTAATAGCAGATGAACCAACAACTGCTTTAGACGTTACAATCCAAGCACAAATTTTAGAATTAATGAAAGATCTACAACAAAAAATGGATATGTCCATTATTTTAATAACCCATGATTTAGGTGTTGTAGCTGAAATGTGTGACCGTGTAATTGTTATGTATGCAGGTGAGATTGTAGAACAGTCCACAGTTGTAGAATTGTTTGATAATCCCAAACATCCTTATACAAAAGGGCTACTGGCTTCCCTGCCAAAAATTGAAGAGAGGAAGGAATATCTATCCTCTATCAAAGGGGTAGTTCCAACAGCGGGAAATATGCCGGGGGGATGCAGATTCGCTCCAAGATGTACTGCAAGACATGAAAAATGTGATGTAAAACCTGTTTTAAGAAATTATAATGATCAGTCCATGGTTCAATGCTGGCTCTATTCTGATAATTAGGAGGTGTTTGATGGTGACGTCCATAAAAGAAAGAGAAACTTTGTTAAAAGTAGAGCATCTTTCAAAGCATTTTATCGTAAAGAAGGGCTTTGGCAAGGAAAATGTCCAAACGATTAAAGCGGTAGATGATGTTTCATTTGAAGTGAAAAAAGGAGAAACATTTGGAATCGTTGGTGAATCTGGCTGTGGAAAAAGTACAACGGGAAGAACGATTCTTAGATTATTGGAACCTACTTCAGGAAATGTAATTTTCGATGGTGAAAATATCGCAGCATTAAATACTAAAGAAATGCGTTCTAAAAGAAGGGATATGCAAATCGTATTTCAAGATCCTTTCGCTTCTTTAAATCCTAGAATGAAAGTTTATAACATTATTGAAGAACCACTAATAAATTTTGGAATAAAAGATTCTACTGAAAGAATGAAGAGAGTTTATGAAGTAGCTGAACATGTTGGATTGTCAAAAGCACAGCTAGATAGACTTCCACATGAATTTTCCGGAGGGCAGAGACAAAGAATTGGAATTGCGCGAGCACTTGTTTCTCGACCAAAATTAATAATTGCAGACGAACCTGTTTCAGCTCTTGATGTTTCGATTCAATCACAAGTATTGAATTTAATGAGGTCTCTTCAAAAGGAAATGGATTTAACGTATATCTTCATTTCCCATGATTTAAATGTTGTAAATCATTTCTGTGATCGAATCGGTGTTATGTATTTAGGGAAAATGGTAGAAATTGCAGATAAAGATGAGTTGTTTAAAAATCCTATGCATCCATATGCAAAGGCGTTGTTTTCTGCACTTCCTAAGTCCCATCCTTTGCAAAAAAAGGAGAGAATCGTATTACAGGGAGATGTACCAAGCCCTGCAAACCCACCTAGTGGATGTATGTTCCATACCCGTTGTTTCGAATGTATCGATAAATGTAAAACTGATATTCCAGTATTGAAAGCAATAAACAATCAACATAGAGTATCATGCCACCTTTATGCAGAATGATAAGAGAGTAGGGGTTGCTCCATGAGTAAAACACTGGAAAAAGCAATTCAATTATTTGATCTTTTTACAAACGAAAAACCTATTTGGACAATGGATGAAATCTCTGAATATACGAAAATTCCAAAGCCAACAGTTTATCGTTTATTAAAAATCTTTGTGGAAAATGGATTTTTACAAAAAATGCCTTTTGATAAATCAGAGCAAAATTCAGAAGGTTACCGATTTTCACTGGGATTGAAGTTTTTAGAGTTAGGCAATATCGTGTCTGCAAATTTAGATGTTCGCAATATAGCATTACCACATATGAAATCCCTTCAATTAGTATTTAATGAAGCAGTTCAACTTGCTTTTAAAGATGGACATGAAGGTATCTATGTTGAAAAGGTAGAAAGCACGAGGCCAGTACGTTTATACACAAGGACCGGAAGAAGGGCTCCCCTCTATGCTGGAGCATGTATGAGGACTATTTTAGCTTTTCAATCGAAAGAAGAAATTGACCAAATTCTATCCGAACCACTTACTAATTATGCAAGTGGAACACCTAAAACAAAAGAAGAAGTGTACAGGCTTTTAGAATGCTGTCGAAAAGAAGGCTATTCTTACAGTGTATCGGAGCTTGAGGAAGGAACAGTATCTATAGCAGTACCGGTATTTAATCACGAAGGTAAAGTGTTGTATTCGTTAAGTATTGCGGGGATCATCACATCTATACCGGAGAAAGATAGAAAGTATTTTGTTCAAGAATTATGGAATGCTGCTGCTATCATTTCATCACTTATTGGTTATAAACAACCTTATCCATATGGGGTTTTATAATAAAAAACTAAATATCATATTTAACAAATAGGGAGGAAAGAGAAGATGCAAAAAATGAAACATTTATTTTTGTTATGTTCACTATCAATAGTTTTAGTTCTAGCTGCTTGTTCTGGAGGAAACTCTAGTTCGTCAGAAGCCGGCGATAATGCTGCGGGTTCTTCTGAAAACCCAGCGAGTTCAAGAGGAAATGAACTAGTAATTGGGGTATCATCTGAACCGCAAAACTGGGATCCAATTGATACGTTCTTACTAGATTGGAGCACAGTTGCAACATCAGTATTTGAAGGTTTAGTAGATCGCAATAATGATTTAGAAATTCAACCAGGATTAGCGGAATCATGGGAGTATGTTGATGATAAAACTTTAGTATTTAAACTTCGCCAAGGTGTAACATTCCATAATGGTGAAGCTTTTAATGCAGATGCAGTTAAATATACATTCGATCGTTTATTAGGAGAACAAGGTCAACAAGGACCGCAATATTCAAACTATACATCTATTGAGAGTGTAGAAGTAAATGATGAATATACTGTTACTTTCCACTTAAACACGATTGACCCTGTAATACTAACAAAATTAGCTAGTTATGGAGCAGTAATAGTTCCTCCAGGCTATATTGAAGAAAATGGCGAGGAATATTTTGATACACATCCAGTAGGTACAGGGCCATTTAAAATGACTGGTTATGAGCGTGATCAACAAATCGTTTTAGAGAAAAATGAAAACTATTGGAAAGAAGGATTACCAAAGTTAGATAAGGTAACATTTAAAGTTATCCCAGAAGCTTCAACTCGTTTAGCTGAATTACAAACAGGTTCAATTGACATTATGAAACGAGTAGAGGTATCACAAGCAGAAACGGTTAAATCGACTGATTATTTAGAATTAATGGAAACAGGTACTCCAACAGTATTTGCGCTGCGTTTTGATACTAGTATAGAACCTTTTGACGATGTGAAAGTGCGTCAAGCATTTAACTATGCAATAGATCGTAATGCGTTAATTGAAGAGATTTTAGGCGGATATGGAATACCAATTGCAACTTTCCAAAGTGAATTATCATTTGGTTATAACCCTGACTTAGAACCATATCCATATGATCCAGAAAAGGCGAAGCAATTATTACAAGAAGCCGGCGTTACAGAAGGTACAACTGTTGATGTTTATATCCCTGGTTCTGACGGGAACTTTAAAGAAATAACTCAGGCGGTTGCTTTCTACCTAGAGCAAGTGGGTATTAAATTAAATATTAATACTGTTGATGTAACTACTTTGAACTCTGATTTAATTCCAAATGGCAATGCTGGAGGTATGTATCGTAATGGTTGGGGAGGCTGGACTCTAGACTTTGATAATACAGCGTACCAAATGTACCACTCCGGTGAATTTTGGAATCCAACATTCTATGATGAAGAAATTGAACGTTTGTTAGAAGAACAACGAAATTCAGTTGACCAAGAAGAGCGTGAAGCAATCTTTAAGCAATTAACACAAAGACTATATGAATTAGCTCCAGAGGTTAACCTTTATCAAGCAGTAGATTTATATGCAGTAAATAAACGTGTAGTGGACTTCAACCCTCCACATGATGACCGTCTACGTTTAGAAGAGGTTAGTGTGCAATAGGTTTTAAAACTGGAGAGATAGTATGGTTTCACCGTACTATCTCTTTTATTCCATCAAGTAAGGATGTGAAAGTGTTGCTATCTTATATTGTTAAAAGAATTTTTCATGCAATTTTAGTTGTAATTGTTATTTCACTTATTGTGTTCTTTTCAATACGACTAACAGGAGACCCTGTAGCCATAATGTTTGGAGCGGGTGAGCCAAGCCAGGAAGCAATAGATCAGTTAACTGCAGAATTAGGTTTAGACCAACCATTACATATTCAATATGGGCTGTTTATGAAAGGATTGTTAACTTTCGATTTAGGGGAGTCTTTTAGAAGTGGTATTCCTGTAATGACGCTTATTGCAGAAAGAGTATGGCCGACTATGCTGCTGGCTTTTGGTGGAATGGTAGTAGCACTGTTAATTGCATTTCCAGTTGGTATTATTTCTGCAATTAAACGGGATACTTTTTTAGACTTCGGTGGTCGAGTATTTTCACTTATTGGTATATCGTTCCCAAACTTTTGGCTTGGTATTATGTTAATTTTAATTTTTGCAGTAAATCTCCAATGGCTGCCTGCGTCTGGGTTTGAAGGATTTAAATACTTAATCTTACCATCGATAACGCTTGGACTTATTTTATCTGGTGTATTGGCTAGGTTGGTGCGTTCCTCAATGTTGGAAGTATTAAACCAACAATATATTCGTACAGCAGAATCAAAGGGAATCAGTAAATGGGTAGTCATATTAAAACATGCATTTAGAAATGCATTATTACCAACTACAACATTTATTGGACTTCAATTTGGTGCGCTATTAGGCGGAACAGTTATTATAGAGCAAGTATTTGCTTGGCCGGGAATTGGCCGTTTAATTATTGATGCTATCAACCAACGTGACTATCCAGTTGTTCAAGGTGGAGTCGTATTTTTAGCACTTGTAATGGTAGTAGTTAATTTAATCGTCGATCTAAGTTATTCACTTATTGACCCTCGAATTAAAGCTGGAAAGGGGAAATAGATATGGAACAAGTAGCTGAAGTTACAAATTCTTCTCCTAAGAAGACATCAATCCTTTCAAAGATTTTTAAATTTATAAGAAAAAATCCTATAGGAATTTTAGGGATGATACTTGTTGCGGGAACGGTGGTTTGTGCTGTTTTCGCACCATGGATTGCACCCTATGATCCATCTCAAGCAAGCTTAACTGCGAGATTAGATGTTCCTTCTTTTACTGATGATACAGGAGAGTCACAGTATCTTCTTGGTGGAGACCAATTGGGTCGGGACTTATTAAGTAGAATGATTTATGGAGCAAGAATATCACTAATTGTAGGGATATTTGGTGTTCTTATTTCTCTTGTAATCGGAACGATAATGGGATTAGTATCAGGTTATTTTGGTAAATGGCTTGATGACCTAATTATGCGTATAGCTGATATTCAATTGGCTTTTCCATTTATGTTATTTGCCATTGTTGTAATGAGCGTTTTAGGTACTGGAATATGGAAAATTGTCATTATTTTAGGTCTCACATATTGGGTTGGATTTGCTCGCCTCATTAGGGGACAAGTAATTTCATTAAAGGAACAAGAATTCGTACAAGCAGCAAAAGCAATCGGTGGATCGAATACACGTATAATTTTGAAACATATTTTACCGAATGTGTTATCGTCAATTTTAGTTCTTAGTACGATGTATATCGCAGAATTTATTTTACTGGAAGCTTCCTTAACGTTCTTAGGTTTAGGTGTAGACCCTACAATTCCTTCTTGGGGAGGAATGTTAGCAGACAGCAGAAATTATATTACGACTGCATGGTGGACTTCTGTATTCCCTGGTATTTCAATAATGCTGACAGTTCTAGGATTTAACCTGCTTGGTGATTGGTTAAGAGATAAGTTTGACCCTAATTTAAAGGCGTAGGTGATGAATATGGAGGATTTATGGACATTAGAAGGCTTGCTGCTCGATAAAAATAATGATGGAGTACCTGATGGTGTTTCACTTTATATTGATTTACCCGATAATCTATATCCATTAGGTTTATTAGATTTTATGGTGAGAGTAGGACTTGAAACTACTGCCTTGTCTTTTAACTTTTTTGAGTTTACAAATCAAAAAGTAGTCATGAGTTTTGAGAAAAATGAAACTGAAACAAGAGCAAGTTTTGAATCAGGAAAACTTCATATTTATTATACATCTGAAGAAGCACTTTCCAGTCTATTAAGCTCAATTGCTGGAACTGAATTGAGAGAGAATTTAGTTAAGGACAATGCACAATCATCTATTACTAGTATAAGTGACATTTGGACATTATCTGGATTTGGTTATTTACAAGAGGCAAGCCCACAGCAGCATCTTAATATTAATATAGGCTGTGAAAAATGGAACAAGCAGCTATTTAAAGCAACATGTAATTTTGCAGCAAGATTGGGTTTAGTAAGTACTTCTATTACTTTGCCAATTGCTCAAAATAAAAACGCAGAAATCCAGTTTATTATTCAACAGCACAATCAATCATTTATTGAAGTGCCAAAAGAAAATATTATCCAATTAAATGGTTCACTAGACCAATGTGCAAATATGATGGAATGGTTAGCGAACGAAAGAAGCTGGAAAGAGAATGGGGTTTTAGGTGCCTGGGAAAATGCATTTCATTACGCTCATTTTAAAAATAAAGAAGAAACAATGCTTGAAGTAAAGTGGGATAACCCCTCTGAAATAGAACTTGCTGAAAAGCACTTGGAATCTTTGGCAAATAATCAAATTCAGAAAGTAGAAGTTTATGTCTCGGAGCCTTTAGAGATTAGAAGCTTACTAAAAAATAAATGGTCTGAAAAATATAAAAATATTCAAGAGATTACTGTAAGATCATCATTCAAGCCTGGTTTTCATTGGATAAAAGAAGAGCTGATCCATCAAATACCTGCCAACGCAAAAAAGATAAAGATAAAAGTTAAAGAACATCATTTAGAAAATAGTCTTGAGCTGCCGATTCGTTGGATTCAAGAACTTTACCCTATCGATGCCATTATTGAAAACGAAACATCAATTAGTAAAGAAAATGTTCAATTCGAACTAGATAATCAATTAAAGCACACTTATGAAGTAGTCACCTTATTAGATGATGGGACGGTCTATCATTTAGGAAGTTTAGATGTTGAATGCAGCAAAGTTCCTTATGTGGATGGAGAGAGATTTGCTGCACCAACGACAAGCTGTATTGTATTTAGTTCTGAAACAGGTAAAGCGGTAATGCATTTCCCATCAGATCGGGAACGTTTTTATCAATTTTATCTGACAGATTTTTTACCTCAATTATTAGATGGAATCGGTGAAATAAAAGGGGAAAAAGGACTTACACAGCCTCTATTTGATCAAATGGAAGTAGAGGTTTGGATGAGTGAAGAGGAAGAAAGACTTTCAGTTAATGAAGAAAGAACATCTCCTTTAGAAGCGCTCTATGAAGATATTTATTTTAATACGTTAGATTACTTCGAAGATTTAGGAACAAAATTAATTGGAAAACCCTACATAGCGGTTGGTGCTGTTGTTCCTATTATGCATGTTGCAAAAGGTGAGAATCCTAGGGCGTCAATTAAAGTAACAAAATGGCACCAATTAAATAAAAATGAAGTTAAAACAAAAGAACTTTTCTTCGAAAAAAATGTGCCAACAAAGGTTAGGTTAGAAGTTAATGGCCATATCGATTTGTGGGATATTGATGAATTATTAACAATGTGGGAACAAACAAAAATTGATGATACAACAGTACCCAATAGTGTATTAGTTGATTATTCGTTTCGAGGGCGTCCAATTCATGTAATAGAAAAGTATTTACCATCAAATGAACAATTTGATAATCCTTTAAAAATGACTCTGTTTAAACCTACAGTGTTAATTGAATGTGCACATCATCCTAATGAAGTTTCAAGTAATATTGCAGTTCATAGATTATTAGAACGGTTAGAATCCAACAATGAACTGCTGAAAAAAATTAATATCGTTGCAATTCCATTGGCAAATCCTGATGGACATTATTTACTAAAAAAATTAACAAAGGAACATCCAGAATGGAAACATCATGCTGCTCGTTATAATGCAGTTGGACTTGAATTCGCCCATATCAGATATAAAAATACTATCTTTGGGGAATCAAATGTTCTGCCGGAATTAATGAAAAGATGGGCACCAGACGTTGTCATTGATAATCATGGAATTCCTGCTCATGAATGGGTACAGCCATTCGCAGGGTATAATAGCCCTCCACGTTTCCCAGTGTCATATTTTATTCCGAGCGCTAAAATATACGGAATTGGTAGATATTCAAATGAACTTGGTACAGATGTAGCCCGAGAAAACCTAGAGAAAATTGTAAAAGACATGAGTGAAATCTATGAAACAACTAATATTCCTAAACAAAATGAATATTGGAGAAGTAGATTCCGTAAATATGGCCATGATTGGCTGCCTGAGATATTCCCTCTCGAAGTGCATGGCAACATTAACTTCTATAAAGAGAGAATTGTAACACCTACTTACTCTGCAGTAAGTATTTTAAGATATCCTGAATGGGTAGCAGCAGATATTATTTCTGAAGTGGCAGATGAAGTAGTATATGGTGACGTGCTGGAGGAATGCGTAGAAGCACAGTATTTATTTAATTTATCAATACTTCAAACAGTTTCAAATTCGAATGTAGACATGAAACGTAACGGAAATACCTTATACAGAGAGAGACCACTAGAAATAACAATTAGGGGGGAGTACATATGAAAAAAATACTTTTAACAGGTTTTGAACCTTTTCTAGATTATAAAATAAATCCAACTATGACAGTTGCTAAGGAATTGGATGGCAAAACAATTGAAGACTATGAAATTGAAAGCTTTATTTTACCTGTAGATTTTAATCAATCTGAAAAACTTATTATAGAGAAAATGGAACAATTAAAGCCAGATATTGTAGTTTCCCTTGGTTTAGCAGCTGGCCGATTTAAAATTACACCAGAAAGAATCGCGATTAACGTAAAGGATGGAGATCGCGATAATAATGGTTTTGCTCCTTTAGATCAATTGATTAATAGCAATGGTCCAGATGCTTATTTTTCAACTTTACCGGTTAGATCAATTATCAATAATCTAATTGAAAATGGCTTCCCAGCAGAAATGTCAAATACTGCAGGAACATATTTGTGTAATAACATTATGTATAGCGTATTAGATTATATTAAAGTCAATGACTTACGTTGTAAAGCTGGTTTTATTCATATGCCTGCTTGTCATGAATTAGCTATTATACATGGTAAAATTCCTAGCTGGTCCCAAAAAGATTTAATATCAGCAATTGAAATTAGTTTAGAAGTGATAGCTAAAGAGGGGGATTAATGTGATTCCTGTCATATCAATACAGGATAAAACAATTGCCTCGTTCATTTTTGGACAAGAAATTAATTTATCAACTTTTCAATTAGTAACAGCATTTGACCAATTTATTAACAAAAATTGTAAACGGTATATAATTGAAACAGTACCAAGCTATCATATGGTAACCGTTTTTTTTAATAGGACTATTTCGAGTGATCTACTAACAAAAGAAATTTTAGCAATGTGGGAAAAATATCCTGTTGGAAATGCTTTAAATACTACAAAACAAATTACAATACCTGTTTGCTATGAGGAACCTTTCGCTTTAGATTTAGATCGAGTATCCAAAGAAATCAATTTATCGAAGGAACAGATCATCGAAAAGCATTGCGAACCACTCTATACCGTTTTTTTTATTGGCTTTTTACCTGGTTTTCCTTATCTAGGGGGGCTACAAAAAGATTTATATATTCCTAGACTTGAAATACCAAGAAAAAATGTACAAAAAGGCAGTGTAGGGATAGGGGGACAGCAGACGGGAATATATCCAGTAGACTCCCCTGGAGGGTGGAATATTATTGGCAAAACCCCTATTGATTTATTTAATGTGAAAAGAAAGCATCCTTTTTTATTGCAAGCAGGTAATCAACTAAAATTCGAAAAAATATCGAAAGAACAATTTGATGAACTTGAACAACAACTAAGTAAGGATTCAGAATATGTTTTTGAATTATTAAAAATGAATTGATTTTTGTTGACGCATAGTTGAAGTAGAAAGTGGAGATAAAAGTGAAACAGTTACTTAAGGTTTTGAAGAAGGGGGTATTTTGTTCATTACAGGATAATGGACGATTTCATTTTCGAAAATTTGGTATACCTACAGCTGGTCCAATGGATAAGTTATCTTTTGAATTGGGAAAAAAAATTTTAGGTAACGATAATAATATAACTGCTTTAGAAATCTTTTATGGGGGAATGTCATTTGAAGCACTATCGAAACATGAATATGTGTTAGTAGGCGCTGATATGAATGCTAAAGTTAATGAAAAAGAAATTGAGTCTTGGAAAACTTTTATTTTAAATGAGGGGGATATTTTAAAAGTTCAATTTTCTAAACAGGGGTCAATCGCTTACTTAATACCAATTGGTGGATTTAAGGAAGAATCTATTTTAAATAGCTGCTCAACATACCTAAAGGCGAATTTAGGCTGTAATATTCAAAATGGAACCATTTTATATGGAGAGGATTATCCAATTTTTAAAAATCGTCGAGGACTATTTTATAAATTTATCCCTCAATTTCCAAGCCACCATCAAGTAAGAGTTGTTCCTAGTTATCAGCTGAATTATTTTGAAGAAAAGGATGTCAATCGCTTTTTTTCTGAGGAATTTCAATTGTCCTCCGGTGATCGAATGGGATATTTTTATAAAGGTCCAAAATTGAAAATGAAATGTAAAAAAGACATTCTCTCTGAACCGACAATGTTTGGTACTATTCAAATTCCGCCAGAAGGGCAGCCAATTATTTTAATGGCTGATGGCCAAACGGTAGGAGGATACCCGATTGTAGGGAAAATACTTGATGACGATTTATGGAAGGTAGCTCAACAACGGTATGGTGACCGAATCTCGTTTATAAGGGAGAATATTAATGAATAAACAATTAACGATTGATTTAAATTGTGATTTGGGTGAAAGCTTCGGTATATATAAAATTGGCAACGATAAAGAAATGATGAAATATGTTTCATCTGTAAATATAGCATGTGGGTTCCATGCAGGAGATCCATCTGTAATTAGAAAGACAGTAAACCTAGCATTAGAGGCAAATGTCGCTGTTGGGGCACATCCTGGATATCCGGATTTACAAGGTTTCGGTAGAAGAAACATTAATTATACACCTGAAGAAATTTTTGATTTAACTTTATATCAAATAGGTGCTTTAAAAACATTAGTAGAAGTTGAGGGAAGTAAATTACATCATGTAAAACCTCATGGAGCACTCTATAATATGGCTGCGAAAAGTGAAGAAATAGCAAATGCAATTGTACAAGCGATATTAAAAGTAGATGAAGAACTTATTTTATATGGATTATCTAATAGTTATTTAATTTCAGAAGCGAAGAAATTAGGGTTGAGAGTTGCAAATGAAGGGTTTGTTGATAGAACATACAATGAAAATGGACAATTAACCCCTCGTACACATCAAAATGCTGTCATTACTGATGAAGAAGCTTCATTAAAACAAGTGATTAAAATGATTTCTGAAAAGAAAGTTATTGCGACGTCAGGAAAAGAGATAAATATAGAAGTCGATACATTGTGCATCCATGGTGACGGTGCAAAGGCAGTTGAATTTGCTCAAAATGTAAGCAGTATTTTAAAAGGAAATAATATAGAAATAAAAACAATTTAATATTAATGTTTTCCATAACAAGGGAATAGCGAGAAGTCTTCTTCTAGAAAATAGATATTAAAGCATTATAGAGATTATTTCGCCTTATAAATATCGAAACAGTAGCAATAGGTTTGATTTCTATTGCTACTTTTCATAGTTATAGGGCATTTTTTATCCTTTAGTTAGTGATCACTTAAAATCATTTATAATAGCAAAAAGCAAAGCGTTTTAAATTTAGTTACGCTTTGCTTTTGCTATATTTATAGAAGTCCTTTTAAACTATCATTCATAATCCAATTTATAATCTTCATCTTTAATCATTTTAAGCTTCTTCTTAAATACGTAAATAAAGAATAGATTTAAAATCAAAGGTAAAATAAGGAACATGCCAAGCATGATGGCGATGTTTGTTGCAGTCCATCCACCCTCAGCTAATTTAATATAATTCAATGGTCCAACTAATCCAGATAAACCAAATCCAGCACTATACGGAGTACCTTGTACATTTAATACCCCAGCGAGTCCACCAAGGATTGCCGCAGTTATTAACATTGGGAAGGCAATGGAAGGTTTCATAAAGAAGTTGCGCATCTGGATTTTTGGTGAACCTAAAACATGGGCTAATGCTGTTCCAAGCGAATTTGCCTTGAAGCTTGCAAAACATAATCCCATACCAACAGCTACAATTCCTAAGTTTGCAGCACCTGAACCGATGCCAGATAGCATAATTACAGTAGCAACACCAACAGTTGAAATTGGCGATAAAATAATAATTCCGAAGACAACTGCGATTAACGCACCCATAATCACAGGTTGTAAATTTGTTAAGTAGGCTACTCCTTGACCAACTAACCCTGCACTTGTTTTTACAAAAGGTAATATCATTGCACCAATCATGCCTGGAATTACTACTGTTAATGTGGGAACAACTAGGATTGAATATTCTCTTAATCTCTCACCTACTAATTGAACAAATAATACTGCTAATGCAGCAGTAATCCCTGAGTTAATTACTACACCAATTCCGCTAATTGTAAATAATCCATCTGCAGTTTTACTAACAACGCCGCTACCTATAATAGTTGCAATTCCAACACTAGCAGTTTGAATCTGAGTTAATTTAAATTGCATACCAACTAATATCCCTACTAATATTGGCAGCATGCTCATAACAATCACTGTCGCATCTAAAAGATGCTGCAGTACTGGTACAGAAGGAATTATTAATTTTAATATTTCCCCTAATAGTGCATTTGGAATGAGCGCACAAACGATAGCGATGCTCATACCGTTTAATAATTTACTGAAGAAATCTTTCACATTGATTGCCTCTTTCTATTAATAATTTATTAGAATAATTATATAGAATATTGTGAATAAATCAACAAAAAAATTTAGCGATTCAACGCGCTAAATCGAAATTGGTAAACTTTTCTACTAATTTAAAGAAATTTTATTTAAATTAAGGGATAAATTTTTCACTTTAAAGGAGAAAATAATTAGTGTATTTAATCTTTTGAAGGAGAGGGAAAGAATGAATAAAGTAAAATTTCTTTTAACGATAATGTTTACGCTTGGTATCTTATACGCTTGTAATAATAATGATGACCAAGAAGAAGTAATGACAGAAAACAAGCAAAATAACCAAACAGATGAAATAACAGAAGAAATTGAAAACAATACAGCTCTTCAAGCAGATGAAACGATGGATCCTGACCAAACGGTGGCAGATAAAACACAAAATGGCGGCTTAAGTTCGAAGTTCACTAATTTTGATTTAGACGTAGAATATAAAAATGATATTTCTTTTGATGTTGAATATACGAATAACCAAAATAAAGTAACAGCAGAAATTGAAGATGAAATTAACAATGTTCATTTACAAGGTGATGAAGCCAATAAAAGATTAATGGAGGCTTTTGAATTACTCAATTTTGAAGAAAATACAAATGATGAGGAAGTAAGAAGTCAAGTATTAGAAGCCTTTAATTTAGATGAAAATTTTAAGGAATTCGAACTTGAAATTAAATTCGAAACCGGAGAAGTGAAAAAATATAATTTTAATAATAACTCAGGGCAATAAAGAATTAGTATTCTAAGAAGCCCTTTATGCAAGGGGACCCTAAAAGATTTTTAGGACGTCCCCTTGTTTTTTATACAACGAAAAATATATAGTTAAATTGAAAATACATAGAAGGGGCGTTTTTATGAATATTCTATTGTTAATAGGAACATTACTTGCTTTTTTAGGTGTGGCTCTAGGTGCCTTTGGGGCACATGCCCTAAAGGATAAATTTCCAGAACCACGATACGAGCAATATTGGAATACGGCAGTACAATATCAAATGTACCATGCACTTGGAATTATATTACTCGCAATTCTTTCAATGGACTCGTTAGTAGGGCCAACAGGTTTGATTGTTTGGGCAGGTTATCTAATGTTTGTAGGTGTGATTTTCTTTTCAGGTAGTTTATATGTTCTTTCCGTTACGGGCGTTAAGAAGCTTGGGGCAATTACACCAATTGGAGGAGTTTTATTTTTAGTTGCATGGGTGCTGGTATTTATCGAGGCTATAAATTAAAAACTGCGAGGGCTCATTAGCTGAGACCTCGCTTTTTTACTGAAAGACGTGTATAACACTAGTTCCTGTAAGGACTAAGAAGACTCTCCCGCTTTTTGGTTAAAGGTGGGTTAGTAACCAGTATAAAGAAATGGCATCAACCCACTTTTTGGTGCGAGTTGTGTATTTCTATTTATCGTTCGTGAACTTTATTTCCTTGAATCCAGACTTGTTGAATATTTTCAGGGCGTGCAAGATAAATAATTTTTTGGAAAATATCGTATAGATCGTCCCCGAAAATAGGTAGCTTAGCAGAAGGAAGTTTTGTATTAATAATTTGTACATCCCAAGTATAGTTTTCTTCAATTCGGCCGATTGGCAAGCTTAAAGATTCTCCTCCACCGGCAGTTGCAAAATAAAATGCTTCATTCGTTGTTAGACGTGACGAAGGTACTCCCCGATTATCTGCTGAAACAGTAGTGTCCACACCCTCTTCCAGCATTCTTGAAGAGATGACAGCCTGCCTTACATTATCAAAAAGGCTAGGAGAGAAGCCGCCAGAAATATCTGTACCTAATCCAATATCTACGCCTTTTTCGTGCAAATGTGCGGCAGGGAGTACACCATTGGAAAAGAATACATTTGAAACCGGGCAGTGGCTTATTGCCGTCCCTGTTTTTGCAAAAAGTTCTGCATCTTCATCATTTAAAAAGTTACAATGCGCCATAATCGATTTTTCTTGTAAAAGACCGAAATCGTTTAATGCAAATGCATCATGTTTTTGAAAACGATCAATCACATATTCATGCTCCCAATCGCTTTCGCTGCAATGCGATTGAATATACGTATCGTATTTTGCAGCGAGTTCTCCTAAGCCTTTTAATGCTTCGTTCGTACAACTTGGGATAAAACGAGGCGTAACAACTGGATAGACGCCTTGTTTTGTTTGCTTGTTAAGTTGTTGTACAGCTACAATAAATTCTTCTGTTTGTTGTAAAGCAGTTTTTGTATCCGCATCTCGATAATAGTCAGGACATTGATCTGGATTATCCATCACTACTTTTCCAACCAAGCCGCGTTGACCAAGTTTAGCGCAAATTTCCGCAAGCAAAAGACTAGACTCCTTATGTACCGTGGCGAAATAAAGAGCAGTCGTTGTGCCGTTTGCAATTAAAGTTTTAACTAAATCTTGGTAAACAGTTTGAGCATAGTCAATGTCGGAAAACTTTGATTCAACAGGAAATGTGTAAGTGTTCAGCCAATCGTATAGAGGAAGGTCTAGAGCAGTGCCTAATTGAGCCCACTGAGGCGCATGAACATGTAAATCAATAAATCCAGGGAGCAGGTATTCTCCATCTTCTAAACGGTGGAAATTTTCCTTCCCCTCATAAGCGCCTAATAGTGCAAGGTATTGTTCGTCATCAGGAGAGACCATTTTTTCAATAAATCCATCTTCATTAATACAAAAAATAAAGTCTTTTAAAATGTTTACTTCTTGAAACGTCTTGCTGGAAAATGCAGTTCCTTGAAAAACGTGGGCATACTTTTCCATAAATGATCCTCCTTTAATTTCCATATTTAGAAAGCTTATTGTCATTATAGAGGATTAAGAAATTAGAGTCTAACAAATAACTATTTCGGAATATAAACATTTCTAAATTGCAGACCTGTAACAAAGTTTGCCGTTTAGGGTATTCTTAAAATAAAAATCTTTATTGAGGACGTGTCTTATTTGTTAAAACATTTTTATGCGGATTTACATATTCATATAGGCCGGACTGAAAGCGGCAGGGCTGTAAAAATTACTGGAAGCAAAAATTTAACGTTAACAAATATTTTGCATACAGCAGCCTCTAGAAAAGGTTTAGACTTAGTTGGAATAATTGATTGCCATTCGCCAGAAGTGATAAACGAGCTGGAAAAACTCATAGTTGAAGAAAAAGTTACTGAGCTTTCAGGTGGAGGATTGCGCTATGAAGAGACGGTATTAATTCCTGGCTCAGAAATTGAAATTTACGATGAAAATTGCCATGGACCTATACATGTACTTGCATTCTTTCCAACGCTTAATACAATGAAGCGGTTTTCTAATTGGATGAGCAAGCATTTAAAAAATATTCACTTAAGCTCTCAAAGAATTTATTGTGATGGGCGAACTTTACAACTGAAAGTTCATGAACTAGGTGGGATTTTTATACCTGCTCATGTGTTTACTCCTTTTAAAAGTCTTTATGGAAAAGGCGTTGTAAAAAGTTTAACTGAGGTTTTTGATCCAAATAGAATTGATGGAATTGAACTTGGTTTAAGCTCGGATACTTATATGGTAAATGGAATAAGTGAATTAGATCCGTATACTTTCCTAACTAACTCAGATGCCCATTCTCTAGGAAAACTTGCTCGTGAATACCAAAAAATTCAGCTGGAAGAAGCGAATTTCCAGGAATTAAAAATGGCGCTGCAGCAAAAAGACGGTAGAGAAGTTATTGCAAACTATGGCTTAAACCCGAAGTTAGGAAAGTATTATGAAACGGTTTGTGCGAATTGTGGAGAACAGGCTACGGAAACTTTCCATAGATGTCCGTACTGCGGAAAGGAACATTTCATAAAGGGCGTATTGAAACGTATTAAGGAGCTATCGGATGTAAATCATTTACAACGTAGACGGCCGCCTTATATTCATCAAATACCATTAGATTTTATCCCTGGAATAGGACCGAAAACAATTGATAAAATGCTCGATGTATTTGGAACAGAAATGAATATACTTCATCATGCGTCTGTTGAGGAGTTGCAGCAGGTAATTCCGAAAAAACATGCCCATACTATAGACTTAGCGAGAAAAGGACTTCTTGAAATAACGGTTGGTGGTGGTGGGACTTACGGGAAGGTTCAGCAAGGAGAGTAAAATTTGAATATAGCTAACATTTGGACAAGCACCATCGTTTGAAAATAAAAAACAAGCTGCAAAATAAGACGGGGAATCTTAGTCGCAGCTTGTTTTAAAGGGATGTATGTCACTAGGACATATATTTTATAGCAAATTGGGGAATCTGCGACTTTGGCTTAGCCATTTGCCGCATAAATTTGCTAGGGGATACATTAATAATATGGACAAGTTTCTTAAATTTCATATCATGAAATTTAAAATCTTATCTTAACTTGCTGTAAAGTACTTTATTCTTTCCATTTAAGTCCTTCAAAGAAATGATAAATTTCTTCAAAAACAAGTTCACGTTCTTCATCAAGAGTAAGAATATGCCCGGAATTAATAAAACTTTTAACAGATTTGATTCGTGATTTCACAGAGTTATAAATTAAATCTGCACTTTCACAGTAATAATCATCATCTCTTAATCCACGTAATATATGGACTGGAGTTTGAATTGTTTCTAATTTTGAACTAGTTTCATTAATCATGCCTTGTAAATACTCTAGTGAAGGCATGCGGAATTTTTTTGCAAGTTCTTGTGGGCTATCAGTATCTTCATTAAAAGTTCCTGATAATTTTTTATATTTAATCGTATAGTCAATAATACGATTTTGTAAACTATCTACACTTTTTGCAAGTGCAGGAGCAGACATTGCGACGATTGCTTTTGTTGGTCGTTCTTCACCAAGCTTTAAAGAGAATATTCCTCCTAGTGAAACACCGGCAACTGCGATTTCTTCATAACCTCTGCTTCTAAGTTCATCATAACCTTCAAGAACACTGTTCCACCATTCGATTGGGTCTGTTTGAATTAACGTGTTAGGATCGCCACCGTGTCCTTTGTATAATGGGGCGTGTACAGTATAATTACGCTCTGATAAATATTTACCTAAACGTTTAACATCATTAGTATTTCCAGTAAAACCATGAAGTAAAAGAACGGCACGTTTACCTTTCTCAATTGTAAATGGTTTTGGCGGAATAATTTTCATTTTTTTGAACTCCTTTAATTTCTTACTTGTGACAAATATAAGGAAATTTTCTGAAAAGTATTGTTTTCTTTATTAGAATTTGATATGCAAACTGATTGTTTAACATTATTATAGTGTTAACGATACATAAGTACAATTTATTGTTTTTATCATTTTCATTCCAAACAGTTATCAATTAAAGAGAGGTTTTCAAATATGGAAATTCAGCAGCTAGAATATTTTAAAACCGTTGCGGAGATGCAGCATATGACACAAGCAGCAGAGAAGCTTAATATCTCCCAACCAGCTTTAAGTAAATCAATTTCGAACATCGAACAAGAAATTGGAGTGCCTCTTTTTGATCGACAAGGCCGTTCAATTAATCTAAATCGCTACGGTAAACTTTTTTTGGAAAGTGTTGAAATTATTTTAAAGGAATATGAAAAGGCGAAAGAGGAAATAGGCGGTCTAGTAATGCCAGGGTATGGGGAAGTTGCATTCGGATTTATTCATACTCTAGGAATGGAAGTTGTACCAGAGTTGATGGCACATGTCCCTGACAAATATCCTAATATGAGATTTACACTTACCCAAGCAACTTCTTATAATCTACTGAAGGGACTTGAAGAAGGGGTTATTGATTTATGTTTATCTCAAAGAATTGAATCGAAAACAATAGACATCGAGTGGATTGAGCTGTGGAATGAAGAATTGTTTGTTATTGTACCTAAAAACCATCGATTTGCTAATCGAGAAACAATTAGGCTTGAAGAAATAAAAGATGAATCGTTTATTTCTATTAAAAGAGGAAATGCGCTGCGACAAATTGTCGATAAATTTTTTAAACAAGCGGGTGTAACAACAAATATTACATTTGCCGGGGAAGAAATGCATACTGTTGCAGGATTCGTTGGTGCGGGGCTTGGAGTATCACTTATTCCTAATATAAAAGGTTTAAATGAATACAATGTGTGTAAAATTCGAGTAAGTGATCCAATCTGCGAAAGAAAAATCGGAGTATCATGGTCAGGAGGACGTTATCTATCCCCTGCAGCAAATCAATTCAAAAATTATTTAGTTGAATATTTTAAAGGAAAATAAGCAATAAATAGAAAACTTATTAATTACTTATAAAAGGTGAAGATAACGTTGCAGTATGATCGAGAAATGTTTGAACAATTGCTGTATGAGCATAAACATATATTTAACAATGAAGAAATAGAAATGGCTCTTGCATTTTATAATCTCGCAATAGATGGAGATGTAGACTCTATGATTGAAATAGCGCATATTTACCGACAGCTTGAAAATTTTAGAGCGGCAGTTTTCTGGTTGAGCGAAGCGACCGTCGAAGGGAATATAGAGGCAATGTATGAGCTGGCAAATTGTTATTTTGAAGGACTTGGTGTAGAAGAAAACTATACAGAGGCATTTAAATTATATAAAAAAGCCGCGGAAAAAGGCCATGCAGATGCGGCGAATAATTTAGCAGATATGTACTTGAACGGGGAAGGTGTCCCGGTTAATGAGAAGGAGGCGTTATATTGGTTTGAAACCGCTGCAAAGCATAATGTAGTTGAGGCTATGTTTACACTTGGAATTATTTATGAGCAGGGAATTGGCATTGAAGCTGATGAAGAAAAGGCTTTAAGCTACTATTTAGCATCTGCTGAAGGGGGCTATAATGAAGCACAATACCGAGTTGGTTCCATCTATTTAGACGGACTGCTAGGACAGCAAAGCAACATTTCTTTAGCTTTAGAATGGTTTGAGAAAGCTGCGGAATCTCACCATATTGATTCTATTTATAATCTTGGCTTTTTATTTGAAAATGGTATAGGTGTTGCTAGAAATGGCAAGAAGGCGCTCCACTATTATAAAAGAGCGGCTCTTATGGGCGATTATCAAGCAAAACTAAATATCGCCAGTATTTACGAGCAGGGATTAGATGTGCCTAAGGATAAAAAAGAAGCTGCACGTTGGCGTAAATCGGCTATGTATCAAATGAAAAGTACGGAATAGAAAATATTTTAATTTGAATTGAAATAAGGGATGTACAGAAAGAGGAATTTCTGTACATCCCTTTTCTTCGTTATAAAGTGAAAATTTAAAGGCTATTTCTTCTTCATCAGCAACAGCCATATTCTTTGTACTAATTTTGTAAAGTAACATACAAGCTCTATATTGAAAAAAAGTTTATACTATTAGTAAGAGTTAAATTGTTCGGATAGGGAGTTGTAATGATGAAAACGGTTGTTGTAGTTGGAGGCGGAATAACAGGATTATGTACAATGCATTATTTGAGAAGATATGCCCAAGAATTAGATGCACCTATTCGTCTTATACTAGCGGAAAAAAATGATTATTTGGGCGGTAAAATGCATACTGAATATGAGAATGGCTTCATTATGGAAACTGGTGCAGATTCTATAGTAGCCCGTTACCCTGGAGTGCTGGACCTTGTTAAAGAGCTTGATTTTGAATCGGAGCTTGTATATAACGAAACAGGAATTTCTTATATACATACAAACAACGAATTGCATGCAATACCAGCAGGGTCAACCTTTGGAATTCCTATGGATATTGATTCATTAAATGCTAGCACATTGATTTCAGAAGAAGGTAAAAAAAGAGTATTAAAAGATTTTGAGTTGCCGAATACAAAGTTTACGAAAGAAAGCTCTATAGGGGAATTTTTAGAATACTTTTTAGGGAAAGAAATTGTTGAAAAGCAAATAGCGCCTGTATTAGCTGGTGTTTATTCAGGCGATCTTTATCAGCTTTCTCTAGCATCAACATTGCCTTACTTAGTTGATTATAAAAATAAATATGGAAGTATTATAAAAGGCTTTGAAGCAAATCGAGAGCAGTTCGAGAAAGCCGCAAATAAAAAATTCATCTCGTTTAGAAATGGTTTAACTGCATTAATTAATCGACTTGAAGAATTAATGCCAGAAGTAAAGTTTTATAAAAATACTGCAACAATTAGTGTTGAAAAGCATAATAACGGTTATGAAGTGTCATTTGATAATCGACCTTCCGTTTTGGCTGATGCTGTTGTATTAGCTGTACCGAACCAAGTTGTTCGATCTGTACTGAACGATAAAGAATTAGATAACCAATTATCAAAATTTACAAATGCCTCTGCAATTACTATGTATTTAGGGTTTGATGTACCTGACTCAATATTGCCAGCTGATGGAACTGGTTTTATTGTTTCACACAATAGTGATTTAGTATGCAATGCATCAACATGGACAAGTCGTAAATGGAAACATACATCAGTGAATGGCAATTTACTTATCCGCTTGTTCTATAAAAATAATAATCCAAAGTATGAAGAACTTGCTGCTATGTCAGAAGAGGAGCTTACAAAAGTAGCTCTAAATGATGTGAAAAGAAGCTTGAATATCGAAGAAGAACCTGTTGTTGTTAATGTTGAGAAGTGGATTGATTCAATGCCTAAATATGATTTGGCGCATAATGAAGCTTTGCAGGTTGTTCAGAATGAACTTGAAGATAAATATCCTAATCTTTTCATCGCTGGCTGCTCTTACTTTGGCGTAGGAATAGGTGCATGTATTGAAAATGGAAAAAATACTGCAGAGAAAATTTCTAACATATTATTGCAATGATTCACAAAAATCTGATTATAGTATTGACGAAAGAGCTATTTCAAGATATGATTCAACTTAATATAATAAAAAACAACTCTTATCAAGAGAAGCAGAGGGACTGGCCCGATGAAGCTTCAGCAACCAACAAAATGTAAGGTGCTAAATCCAGCTGGCAAAGAGCCGAGAGATAAGAAGGAAATCTAATTAGCATGCTAAGCCTTCTTTTCGAAAAAAGAAGGCTTTTTATTTTTTGAAGTTTAACGGATGAAGGAATTCTCTAAGTTGAAGTCTACTCCTCCGTAAACGCAAAGGCTCTTTCATATAAGAGGAGTAAACGGCGGTATAAGGGTCAAGCAAAAGCATAATATTACGTTTAAGATGCATAGCTTTAGGAGTTTATGCTTTTCTCGTAAAGAGACAGAATTTTTTAAAAGTAACCGATGGGGGATGAGTGAAAGAAATGAGATTATTGGAAGCTTTAAAATCAAAAGTTTTAACTGCAGATGGTGCAATGGGAACACTATTATATTCGTATGGACTAGATAATTGTCATGAAGAAATGAATCTCGTAAAGCCTGACGTAATTGAAAAGATTCATAGAGAATATATTGCAGCTGGAGCAGATGTCATCCAAACGAATACATATGGTGCGAATGCGATTAAGCTTGCACGCTATGGACTTGAATCGAAAGTTGTAGAAATAAATGCAGCCGCAATTGCAATAGCAAAAAATGCTGTTTCAAATGGAAACCAATTTATTGTTGGTTCAATCGGGGGCATTCGAGGAGTTCGAAAGAGTGATTCTACTTTAGAAGAAATATTAGCATCGGTTCGAGTTCAAGCAGAAGTATTAATTAATGGCGGTTTAGACGGTCTATTATTAGAAACGTATTATGATTTTGAAGAATTATCAGAAACTATAAAAATGCTGCGTATTATAACTGATATACCGATTATCGCTCAGGTTTCGATGCATGAACCTGGTGTTTTACAAAATGGGCTCCGATTGAATGCTGCATTAAATGAACTAGAGAGTATTGGGGCGGATGTAGTTGGTGTGAACTGCAGGCTAGGACCGTATCATACAATACAAGCATTTGAAGGTGTAGAGCTTCCCGAAAACGCGTATTTATCAGCATATCCCAATGCATCGTTATTAGATATAGAAGATGGTCGTGTCATTTATGAGTCAGAGGTCGATTATTTTGCGCGTGCATCTGTTCAATTACGAAATCAAGGTGTTCGTTTAATAGGCGGATGCTGTGGTACGACGCCAAAACATATTGAATCTGTAAAGAAGAAACTGGAAAAACTAAAGCCTGTTGAATCGAAAGAGACTAAACTGCAACAAGAGATCTTTATACAGGATCCAGAACCGCGTAAGCTTGAGCCACTTCATGAAAAAGCGAAGCGGGAGCGTTCAATTATTGTGGAGCTTGATACTCCAAGGCATTTAGAAATTGACCCCTTTGTAGAGGGGGCAAAGGCGCTTTACGATGAAGGTGCGGATATTATTATGATGGCAGATAATTCACTTGCTTCCCCTCGCATCAGCAATATTGCCATGGGATCAATTTTAAAATTGCAGCATGGTATTCGTACAATGCCGCATATTACTTGCCGAGATCGAAATTTGATTGGGCTGCAATCTCATCTTATGGGGTTAAATGCATTAGGTTTACACGATATTTTAGCAGTTACAGGCGACCCGACAAAAGTAGGGGATTTCCCAGGAGCAACAAGTGTTTATGATGTTTCATCCATGGAGTTAATCTCGTTAATTAAGCAATTAAATGAAGGGATATCTTTCTCAGGTAAAACATTGAGAAAAAAAGCAAACTTCTCAGTTGCCGCTGCGTTTAACCCAAATGTTCGTGTGATTGACAGAGCTGTAAGCAGGCTAGAAAAGAAAATTGAACATGGAGCAGATTATTTTATTTCCCAACCTGTTTATTCAAAAGAAAAAATCGTAGAAATTTATGAGGCAACAAAACATATAGAGGCGCCTATTTATATTGGAATAATGCCGTTAACTAGTTTCCGCAGCGCGGAATTCTTACATCATGAGGTTCCTGGTATTAAGCTTTCTGATGAAGTGTTGGAAAGAATGAAAGCTTGTGAAGGGGATAAAATTCGTGAGGCGCAAGAGGGAGTTGCAATAGCAAAAGAGTTATTAGATACAGCTGTTCAGCATTTCAATGGTATATATTTAATTACTCCATTTTTACGATACGATTTAACAATACAACTAATGCAATATATCAAACAACTTGATGAGCAAAATAAAGGGGTAAAGGTAAATGTTTAACCATCCGATAGAAGCACAATTGCAAAAACGCATCTTAATTATTGATGGTGCAATGGGAACGATGCTGCAGCAAGCAAATTTAACAGCAGAAGATTTTGGCGGAGAAGAATTAGAAGGTTGTAATGAAAATCTAGTACTAACAAGGCCAGATGTTTTAACAAATATTCATCGTGCTTATTTAGAAGCCGGTGCTGATATTATTTGTACAAATACGTTCGGCGGGACACCGCTTGTATTAAATGAATATAATTTAGGACATAAAGCTGAGGAAATCAATAAACGTGCGGTAGAACTAGCGTTAGCAGCTGTAGATGAGTTTTCAACAGATGAATGGCCTCGTTTTGTTGCAGGAGCGATTGGACCAACAACAAAGACACTATCAGTAACTGGAGGAATTACATTTGATGAATTAACGGAGAACTTTTATGTCCAGGCGAAAGCATTAATCGATGCTGGTGCACATTTACTTCTACTTGAAACGAGCCAAGATATGTTAAATGTAAAAGCAGCGTCCCTTGCTGTAAATCGCGCTTTTGAAGAAACTGGAAAGAAACTGCCGATTATGGTTTCAGCAACGATTGAACCGATGGGAACTACACTTGCTGGTCAAACGATCGAAGCATTTTACATTTCAATTGAACATATTAAGCCGCTTTCCATCGGACTAAACTGTGCTACTGGTCCAGAATTTATGACCGACCATATTCGTTCATTATCGGATTTGTCAACAAGCTATATAAGCTGTTATCCAAATGCCGGACTGCCAGACGAAGAAGGGCATTATCACGAAACACCAGATTCACTATCTATTAAACTACGAGGTTTTGCAGATAAAGGCTGGCTTAATATTGTAGGAGGCTGTTGTGGAACAACGCCTGATCATATTAAAGCTATTCGGGAAGCAGTTGATGGATACGCACCAAGAGCACTTCCGGAACAAACACATGGCCATGCTGTTTCAGGAATTGATCCGCTATTATACGACGATTCGATGCGCCCGTTATTTATCGGTGAACGTACAAACGTCATTGGTTCTCGCAAATTTAAGCAATTAATTATTGACGGGAAATTTGAAGAGGCAGCAGAAATTGCACGTGCTCAAGTGAAAAATGGAGCTCATGTTATTGATATTTGTTTAGCGAACCCGGATCGTGATGAGTTGGAAGATATGCGCAATTTCATGCAAGAGGTTGTGAAAAAAGTAAAGGTTCCTTTAGTAATTGACTCTACTGATGAACGTGTTATTGAGGAAGCATTGAAATATTCCCAAGGGAAAGCAATTATTAACTCAATCAATCTTGAAGATGGTGAAGAACGATTTGATGCGGTCATGCCGATTGTCAAAAAGTATGGTGCATCCATCGTAGTTGGAACAATTGATGAAGAGGGAATGGCTGTAACGCGTCAAAGAAAGCTGGAAGTTGCACAACGATCTTATCAATTATTAACGGAAAAATGGGGTATCGACCCAGAGGATATTATATTCGATCCGCTTGTTTTCCCTGTTGGAACAGGTGACGAGCAATATATAGGAGCGGCGGAAGAAACAATCGAAGGGATTAGGTTAATTAAAGAAAAATTCCCCAAAGCATTGACGGTGCTTGGTGTAAGTAATGTTTCATTTGGATTGCCTCCAGTAGGTCGTGAAGTATTAAACGCTGTCTTTTTATATCACTGTACACAGGCTGGATTAGATTATGCAATTGTAAATACAGAGAAATTAGAGCGTTATGCGTCAATTCCAGAAGAAGAAATAGAGCTTGCGAATGATTTAATCTTCAATACAAATGATGAAACACTCGCCGTATTTACTGATTTTTATCGTGATAAGAAGAAAGAGAAATCTGTAGCCAATATTCCTGCAACGGTGGAAGAACGTCTTGCTTATTATATCGTTGAAGGAACAAAGGAAGGGTTAATCCCAGATTTAGAGGAAGCTAGAAAGATGTTTGATACGCCATTGGATATTATTAATGGTCCTTTAATGAAAGGGATGGCGGAAGTTGGTCGACTCTTTAATGATAATCAATTAATTGTTGCTGAAGTATTGCAAAGTGCTGGCGTGATGAAGGCTGCCGTTGCTCATTTAGAGCAGTATATGGAAAAATCAGATGAGAGTGCAGGAAAAGGCAAAATTGTACTTGCTACCGTAAAAGGTGATGTGCACGATATTGGGAAAAACCTTGTTGACATCATTTTAAGCAACAATGGCTACAAGGTTGTAGATCTTGGCATCAAAGTTACACCTGCCCAGTTAATAGAAGCAATTCGAAAAGAACAGCCTGATTTTGTTGGGTTGTCGGGATTGCTTGTTAAATCAGCACAGCAAATGGTGTTAACGGCACAGGACTTTAAGGAAGCTAATATAGATGTGCCAATATTAGTTGGAGGAGCGGCATTATCAAAGCGATTTACTGAAACGAAAATTGCTGCTGAATATGATGGTCCTGTTATTTATTCAAAAGATGCGATGCAAGGGTTGGAGCATGCAAATCGTTTAATTGATGTGAAGGAGAGAGAAGCATTTTTACAGGAGCTTCGAGAATCACGGGAAAAACGCATGCTTGCAGATGAGAAACGCGCGGCTAGACCCGCAATAGAACGTACTGAAAAAGCGGTAAAGACAGTTGAGGATGCACCAGTCTTCAAACCAAAGGATTTAATACAGCACATTAAACGCAACTATTCTGTTGCTCACTTGCAGCCGTATGTCAACATGCGTACATTAATTGGTCATCATTTAGGCTTAAAAGGCAATGTGGAAAATCTATTAGCAGAAAAGGATGAACGTGCTACAGAATTATACAATCTAGTTAGTGGTTATTTGAATTCAGATTTACTAAAGCCATCTGGAATGTACCAATTCTTCCCTGCTCAAGCTGATGGTGATGATGTTGTCATTTATAGTCCGGAAGATGGCAAAACGGAAATTGAAAGATTCCATTTCCCTCGACAAAAAGAAGCGCCTTATCTATGTCTTTCTGACTTCTTAAAAACAGTAGAAAGCGGTGAAATGGATTATATCTCTTTAATGGTTGTAACTGCTGGTCATGGAGTTAAAGATGCAGCAGATGAGTTAAAAGAGCAAGGCAAATTTTTAGAAAGCCATGCATTGCTTGCAACGGCGTTGGAACTTGCAGAAGGATTCGCTGAACGTTTACACCAAGAAATTCGTGATGTATGGGGCTTCCCAGATGCTACTGACTTTACGATGCGGGAACGTTTTGCAGCAAAATATCAAGGACAGCGATTCTCCTTTGGCTATCCTGCATGCCCTAATTTAGAGGATCAAGAAAAGCTATTTAAATTGCTGCAGCCTGAGCAAATCGGCGTTCAATTAACTGAAGGCTATATGATGGAACCAGAGGCAAGTGTTTCAGCCATTGTCTTTGCACATCCAAACGCAAGATATTTTAATGTATAATTAAAAAACTGACCATGGAATGGGCTGTTCAGAAATATCTGGACAGCTTTTTTCATGGTTTTACTTTTTATGCATAAAATGAAATTTTATAAGAATATATTAAGTAAACAACTCAGAGTTAAAGAATTGTAGATGTAGCAAGAAAATTATTGAGGGGAGGAAATGTGTGAAAAAGATAATATGTTTTTTGCCATTCATGTTTGTCTTGATCGTATTAGCTGCTTGTACGAATAATTCATCAACCGAGAATGAACAGCCCGCTGAAACAGAGGAAGGCACAAAGGAAACTGGGACAACTTCTAATGGGGAAAGCAAGGAATTAACGATTGCCATAGGATCTGACATGCTAGGATTTGATATTCATAACCATAACAATACATCGACTGAATCTATACATCAAAATATGTTTGATTATTTATTTAAACGCGATGAGAACAATGAATTACAGCCTTGGCTGGCCGAATCTTATGAAATTCTCGATGATATGACAATTGAGATTAAATTAAAACAAGGTGTTAAATTCCATAATGGAGATGAATTCAAGGCAGAAGACGTGAAGTTCACGTTAGAACGTGTAGCAACTGATGAAACATTGAAAGAAAATCCAAATTATAAGCAAATTAAAGAAGTGAAAATTATTGATGATTATACAGTGCAAATTATTACACATGCCCCGGAACCATCTATCATTCACCGACTGTCACGTTTAGGTTCGGGAATGTTGCCAAAAAAATATATTGAAGAAAATGGCTGGGATTATTTCTTAGAGAACCCTATTGGTACAGGGCCTTATAAATATGTAGAGTGGGTTCGAGATGATCGAATTGTTATGGAGCCATTCGAGGATTACTTCCAGGGGAAAGTGGGAGAATGGGATAAAGTAACATTCCGTATTATTCCTGAAGATTCAACACGAGTTTCGGAACTATTGACTGGAGGAGTGGATATTGCAACAAATATTCCTCCAGCTGATTGGGAACGTGTAGAAAGTAATGAAGGAACATCGCTAAAACAAGAAGTTTCAAATCGAACACTTTTCATTGTTCTCCGTGCTACGGAAGGCTATCCAACTGCTGATGTTCGAGTGCGGCAAGCTATTGATTATGCAATAGATGATGGAACTTTAACTGAATTCGCTCTACAAGGAGCTGGGATTCCAACACTTTCAATGGTGGGACCAGGAAACTTTGGCCATGAAGCAAGTTTGTATGATACTTACAACTATGACTTGGAAAAGGCAAAACAATTACTTGAAGAAGCTGGATATTCGGATGGGTTTGAAATGACGCTGCATGCTCCGAAAGGGCGTTATTTACAAGATGCTGAAGTAGCAGAGTTAATCGTCGGTATGCTTGCTCAAGTAGGTATAACAGTTAACCTAGAATTCATGGAATGGAGTAACTTTGTTGAGCTGCGTAATGCAAATGAAAACAAGGATGCATATTTATTGGGATTAGGAAACTCTATGTATGATGGGGCTTATTCTGTAGACTGGTATCGTTCTACTCGTATGGAGGGACATACGGATTATAAAAACGAAGAGATTGACCAGTTATTAGCAGACTCTCAAGTAAATATGGATCCTGCAACCCGAGAAATACAAATTCAAGAAATCCAGAAAATTGTTGCAGAGGATGTACCTCATATCAATTTATACCTTGAAAAAATTAATACAGGTGTCAGCGACCGTATTAATTTTACGCCAACTTCTGATGAGATGTTGTATGTTCCAACAATAACGAGAAATTAACGAACGATAAGAGGTCAGAGGTAGAGGACGCCTCTGACCTTTCCTTACTTCATAAGAAAGGTTATAAATTTTGAAGCCAATCTTGCGCAAGCCAGCAAGCCCCTCGAGGTCGCCATCTCTTTTGACAAAGAAAAATAGCGCCTTCTTTTGAAGGAGACGTTGCAGCTGTTAAGACTTAAACGAGGTGAGGTATATCGTGCATCGGCATGTTTTGCCTAAGCAGGGTTATAGAATACTTACGCTTTTTTATAAAGGGGGGGAAACATGATTAAATTTTTAATAAAACGGTTGTTGGAATTTATACCAGTATTATTAATTATTTCATTTATTGTCTTTACATTAGTTTTTGTAGCCGGAGATCCAGTTGCCTTGCTATTGCCAGAGGATGCTAGTCAAGAAGATATTGAAAATTTACGTGAAGCTTTAGGCTTAGACAGACCATTTATCGTTCAGTATGGAACTTATTTAAGCGGCTTATTGCAAGGAGACTTTGGCAAATCGTTCCGCTACAATTCTGATGCATTGCCCATTGTACTAGAGCGGTTGCCTGCAACTATCGAACTTGCCCTTAGTGCAATGGTAGTTGCTATTATTATTGCAATTCCAATGGGAGTATGGTCCGCTTCGAAACGAAATTCATTTGTCGATCTATTTGCAACAGGTGGTTCTGTTTTAGGGAAGGCAATGCCAAATTTTTGGTTGGGTATTATGTTAATCTTATTGTTTTCTGTAACCCTCGGATGGTTGCCTGTATCTGGTAGGGGCTCATGGATGCATTTAATTTTACCAGCTATCACTCTTGGGACTGGAATTGCTGCAGAGATGACTAGACTCATCCGATCCAGCATGCTTGAAATTTTAAGTCAGGATTATATTCGAACAGCAAAAAGCAAAGGTTTGCGTAAGTTTCTTGTCATTTATAAACATGCTTTTCGTAATTCTTTAATACCTGTTATAACAATTACCGCTCTTCAAACCTCTACTTTAGTAGGTGGAGCTCTAGTGACAGAAACGGTTTTTTCTTGGCCAGGCCTTGGTCAATTATTAATTCAGGCTATCAATACAAGAGATATGGCAATTGTACAGGCAAGTGTATTTGTTATTGCGATATTAGTAATCTTAATGAATTTAATAGCAGATTTATTATATCGTGTTCTAGATCCGCGTATTAAATATAATTAAGGGGTGATGCTATGACGCTAATTAGAAGTAAAACAGAAACACCGAATACTCAAAAATTATCAATTAGTCTATTAAAATCCCTTTTAAAAAGTAAAACTGGAATTGTCGGTTTTATTATTCTCGTCGCAGTTGTAGTCGTTGCAATATTTGCTCCCATACTAGCCCCATATGATCCTACACTTATAAACCCAACAAAAATGTTAAAGCCACCTTCCTGGATAGAGGGAGGTGATCCTAGTCATCTATTTGGTACAGATAATCTAGGACGAGATATTTTAAGTCGAATTATATACGGTTCCCGTGTTTCATTGCTTGTTGGAATTTCTGCAGTAGTATTAGCAGGAATAATTGGTATGTTGGTTGGATTAGTCGCAGGGTTTTATGGGGGCTGGGTTGACATGATCTTAATGCGGCTTGTGGATTCATTTTTAGCAATTCCTAATATTTTATTTGCTCTTGTGTTTTTGGCTGTTTTTGGTCCAAGTGTACCTACACTTATTATAGTGATTGGCGTTACGAATTGGGTTGCATATGCAAGAATTGTGCGCGGAGAAACGCTGTCTGTTAAGGAAAGAGAGTTTGTTAAAGCAGCTCGGACGATTGGTGTCAAAAATTCACTTATTATAGTACGCCATATATTACCTAATGTTATGTCATCATTTATTGTCATCTCAACGCTAAGTGTAGCCTCTACCATAATTTTAGAAGCCTCTCTTAGCTTTTTAGGGTTAGGCATTCAACCTCCTACCGTTTCATGGGGAGGAATTTTAAGTGATGGACGAGATTATTTGGCAACGAGTTGGTGGCTTGCAACATTGCCTGGGTTAGCAATCACTGTGACAGTACTTGGAATTATCTTTTTAGGCGACTGGCTGCGGGATGTATTAGATCCTAGAACAGAACGATAGGGAGGGGGTTCTATGAGTGAATCAAATGTTGTTTTAAATGTACAACAATTGCATACTTCATTTAAAACGAATTCAGGATATGTTCAATCTGTAAAAGATGTCTCTTTCCAAGTGCAGAAGGGGGAAACATTAGCGATTGTTGGGGAGTCGGGGTCGGGAAAAAGTGTAACTGCACTTTCTATAATGGGACTCATTGAAAAGCCAGGAGTAATTGAAAAAGGAAAAATTGAATTGGAACAAGTTGATCTAACCAAAATCAATGATAAAGAATATCGAAAATTAAGAGGCAATGATATTGCGATGATTTTTCAAGAACCGTTAACCTCATTAAATCCACTCTTTACGATTGGCAATCAAATTGCTGAGGCGATTAAACTGCATCAAGGATTAGATACTAAACAAGCGAAAGTTAACGTCATTGAATTATTGAAACGAGTAGGCATTCCAAGAGCAGAAAAAGTATACTACTCTTACCCTCATACATTAAGTGGGGGAATGCGACAGCGTGTAATGATAGCAATGGCACTAAGTTGCAAGCCGAAGCTATTAATCGCAGATGAACCAACTACTGCATTAGATGTAACGATTCAAGCTCAAATATTAGAGTTAATGAAAAAACTAAAAGATGAAAATAACACTGCCATTATTTTAATTACACATGATTTAGGTGTTGTAGCTGAAATGGCTGATTCTGTTGCTGTAATGTATGCAGGGCAGATTGTAGAATTTGCAGATGTTTTTACTATTTTTGCTGATCCAAAACATCCGTATACACAAGGGCTTTTAAATAGTACACCAAAGTTTTATGAAAAAAACGAAGTATTACAATCGATTAAAGGAACAGTCCCTACATCAAATTCAATGCCGATTGGCTGTAGATTTAACCCTCGCTGTCCTTACGTTACTCAAAAATGCTTAAACGAAAATCCTTCCTTAAAGAAATTAGATTCGGGAAGACAAGTCCGTTGTTGGCTTGTTGAAGAAGAGGGGGAGACTTTAGTATGAAGGATGTGCAAAGTCAAAAAAATATTTTGTTGGATGTTCAAGGATTAAAAAAATACTTTGAAATAAAAGAAGGTTTTTTTAAAACTCAATTATTAAAAGCTGTCGACGAAATTAGCTTCCGAGTATATGAAGGAGAAACTTTAGGCATTGTAGGGGAATCGGGGTGTGGAAAATCAACTACGGGAAATATGCTCATTCATTTGATTGAAAAAACAGGAGGAACAATTGTCTTTGACGGAAAGAATTTTGATGACCTGACAGCCGAAGAAATGAGAAGTTTGCGCAGCGATATTCAAATGATTTTTCAAGACCCCTTCTCCTCCTTGAATCCAAGAATGAAAGTAAAGGAAATTATTAGTGAACCAATCAGGACACATACAAATAAGAGTAAGGAAGAAATTGAACAAGACGTCTATAACTTAATGGAAGCAGTTGGTCTTGATAAATCCTATGCAAATAGGTATCCACATGAATTTAGTGGTGGTCAACGTCAACGGATAGGTATTGCCAGAGCCATTGCATTAAGACCAAAACTTGTCATCTGTGATGAACCAATTTCTGCCTTGGACGTTTCAATTCAAGCGCAAATTTTAAATTTATTAATGAAACTTCAAAAGGATTATCAATTAACATTTATTTTTATTGCTCATGGTTTACCAGCAGTAAAATATATAAGTGATAGAATTGCAGTTATGTACTTAGGAAAAATAGTTGAAATTACAACAAGAGATCAATTATTTGAAAAGCCTTTACACCCTTATACAGTAAGCTTAGTCTCAGCAGTACCGCTGCCAGATCCTACAATAAGAGATGTTCGAAAGAGAATTATATTAGAAGGCGATGTTCCGAGTAATGTGCATCTGCCTTCTGGCTGTCGTTTCCATACACGCTGTCCATTTGCAACTGAGAAATGTAAAATGGAGTCGCCTGAATTAGTTGAACATGAACAAGGGCATGAAGTGGCATGTTTCTATCCTTTAGCAAACTAGAAAGCTCTTAATAGAAAGGAAATGATCTTTTGATTGACTATTTGCAGTCTAAAGAACAGGAAATGTTATTTATGCTTGAAAGGCTTGTTAACAAAGATTCCGGGAGCCACTATAAAAAGGGTGTAGATACAGTTGGAAAAATTCTAAGTAATGAATATAAATTATTAAATTTTAAAGTAGATATTGTAGAGCAAACGGATGTAGGGAATCATTTACTGATACGCCATAAGGATGCAACATCACCAAAGATTGTTATATTGGGGCATTTAGATACTGTTTTTAAAGAGGGAACAGTAAAAGAAAGGCCATTTAAGATTCGCGGCTCAAGAGCATATGGCCCCGGCGTAATTGATATGAAAGGAAGTCATGTAACACTTCTCTATGCATTAAAGGCTTTAATTGAAAGCGGCTGTGAAGAAGCATATAAAAATGTTCATATTATTTATAATAGTGATGAAGAGATTGGCTCCACCACCTCGCATGTATTGATTGAAAATATTGCCCTCGGAAAACAGTATGCATTAATAATGGAGCCAGCCCGTCCTGATGGCTCCTTTGTAAGTGCTAGAAGAGGCGGCGGTCATTATGATTTAAAAATTTATGGAAAAGCTGCACACGCAGGTATAGCACCAGAGGACGGGATTAGTGCAATAGAGGAAATTTCTCATAAAATTATAAAATTACAAAAATTAAATCGAATTCAAGAAGGAATTAATGTTAATGTAGGAATAGTAAAGGGTGGAGAATCAGCTAATGTTATTTGTCCTTACGCAGAAGCAGTTATTGATATTCGAATCGATAAATTGGAGCAGGGGTTAACTATTGATCAAGAAATTAGGGAGATTTGTAAAAAAGCAGATGTGCCGGGTGCCATCATTGAGTTAGAAGGTGGGATTAATCGTTCCCCTATGGTAAAAAATGAAGGAACGGTAAAGCTATTAAAAATGATTCAAGAGGTATGTGAGGAACTTGGACTGCAAATAACGGATGTTTCTACAGGCGGTAATTCAGATGCTTCCTTCACTTCCAATGTAGGAGTTCCAACAATTGATGGTTTAGGGCCAATTGGAGGAAATGCCCATAGCGAGGATGAGTATCTTGAAATACCGTCATTAGTTGAACGCACTTTACTATTATCAAAAATTATTAAACGCTTAAGTGAATGCGAGAATAAAAGCTAGAAGAAGGGGATTTTTAAATGATTAGACCAATGACTAAAGAAGATTTAGCGATAGTAAATGAAATCTATAATGATGCAATTTTAACAACCACAGCTATTTATAAATATGAGCCAGAAACTATAGAGCAGCGTGAACAATGGCTTTCAGTAAAAAAAGACAATGATGACCCGCTCTTTGTATATGAAGAGAATGGGGAGGTAGTTGGTTTTGCTACATTCGGTCCGTTTCGTGCATACCCTGCCTACAAATATACTATTGAGCATTCGGTTTATGTTCATAAAGACCATCATCGAAAAGGAATCGGAACGAAATTAATGAAACATTTAATTGCAGAAGCCGAAAGACGTGAAGTAAAAACAATGGTGGCATGCATTGATGCAGAAAATAAAGGCAGTATTCTTTCCCACGAAAAACTAGGATTTTATTACACAGGAACAATTAAAAATTCGGGCTATAAATTTGGTCGTTGGCTAGACCTAGTTTTTTTACAACTTGACCTAAAGGGTCCAGTAAATCCTAAGGAAAATTAATAGTTAAGAACTATCCTAAATACTATTTTTAGGATAGTTTTTTTATGCAAATTAATTACCTCGTCATATGACATTTGTAATCATTAATATATGATGTTTGCTTCTATCCCGCAATTGCTTCTTTCTTTAAGATTAAACTAATGATATTCGGGAAAGAGGGTAGTTAAATTGGCTATGACCGATGCTGAAAAAACAAAAAAATTACGTAAAGATGTTGCTTCATTTGCAAAATCTGAGATGAAAAAAAGTATCTTTCAAATAATAAATACAATTCTTCCACTTCTTTTTATTTGGGGAGCAGGTTATTATTTACTGCAATATTCACCTTGGTTTACTGTGGTTTGCAGTATCCTTGCCTCAGGTTTTGTTGTTCGTACTTTTATTATTTTTCATGACTGTACACATGGTTCGTTTTTTAAAAGTAAGAAAGCAAATGATTTAGTTGGGAATATTACAGGGATTTTAACTTCATTCCCATATGAAAAATGGAAGAGGGAACACTCGATTCACCATGCTACAAGTTCAAACCTCGATAAGCGGGGTATCGGTGATATTGATATGTTAACAGTTGATGAATATTTGAAAAAATCAAAGCTTGAGCGTTTAGGGTATCGTTTATACCGAAATCCACTTGTCATGTTTGGATTAGGGCCGCTATACATGGTATTAGTGTTAAATCGCCTAAATCGCAAAGATGCGAAGAAGAAGGAACGTTTAAATACGTACTTTGCTAATGGCATATTACTTGTAGCCTGCGTAACGCTTATCTTAATCTTCGGATGGCAGACGTTCTTGCTAGTACACGGACTAACACTATTTATTGCTGGATCACTGGGTATTTGGTTATTTTACATTCAACATACGTACGAAGATTCGTATTTTGAGTACAATGATGAATGGGATTATGTTAAAGCTGCAGTAGAAGGAAGTTCGTATTATAAATTACCAAAACTATTGCAATGGATAACAGGGAATATTGGTTTCCACCATGTCCATCACCTAGCGCCAAGAGTGCCAAACTATAATTTAGAAGCTGCGCATGATTCAATTACTCCATTGCAGCGAGCAACAACGATTACATTAAAAACTAGTGTTGAATCGATCCGTTATAAATTATATGATCCTAAAAATAAGAAGTTCATCTCATTTAAAGAGGTCGAACAAAGCTTACGTTTAAATAATAAAGCCATTCAAGTGAAGAAACGTGCTAGCACCTTGTAGCTCATTTTTGCTAAACGATAGCACCGCTTGTCTACCCGATACTACTCACTTTAAGTGAACTGCAAGAGCTTATTCAAGTGAATGTCCTTTATTGCCTTGTTGAAGGAGTCTTAAGGGAAGAAACACTTAAACTAGACACTCTTAAAGAAATCTTATACGTTAGTAAAAAATGTCCCGAGAGTATTAATACTTAAGGGGCATTCTTAATTTAGAAGATGTAATGACGTTCTTCTTATAGGTGAGATTCTATAAGTAACATCGATTTTTGATATACTAAAGAAAAACTAAGGAAACTGTGGGGAAAATCATGCAAAGCTGGTACACAACATTACCGAAAAACCGGTGGGTAAGCATTTATGTTTGGATTATTTTTTGTATACTGCCATTCTACTTCATTATTCGATCTTATTCATTTATTCAAATTACAATTGGTATTGTTTTAATATTACTTTATTTTCTATCGCATCGTTTCTCTTCCAAATCGAAAAACGGACTTGTATATATGTGGGTAAGCTTTGAGATGGTATTAAACATAGCCATGACATTAATGTTTGGGTATGTTTATCTTTCATTATTTACTGCTTTCTTTATTGGCAATATTAGAAGTACAGTTGGGTTTTATATTATGTATGGCCTGCATATCGGGTTTACAGTGCTTTCCATTGTAGCTGGATACTTTATAAATTTGGAATTATTCCTTTCAGAAACACCTTTTATTATTATTACAGTAATTGGCGTTGTGCTCCTGCCGTTCACCTTATACAGTAAAAATAAGCAGGAGAACCTAGTGGGGCAGCTTGAAACAGCAAAAGAAAGAATTGCAGAACTAATAATTCATGAGGAACGTCAACGAATCGCAAGAGATTTGCATGATACGTTAGGACAAAAGCTTTCAATGATTGGGTTGAAAAGTGATTTAGCTAGTCGACTCGTTACAAAAAACCCGGGGCAAGCTATTCAAGAAATTAGAGATATTCGCCACACTGCAAGTATAGCATTAAAGGAAGTTCGAGAACTTGTCTCACATATGCGTGCAGTGAAACTGAATGAAGAGCTTATAAGAGTCGAAGAAATATTAAAGGCTGCACAAATAGATTATGAAATTATTGGTGATACCGAATCGTTAAATATCCCTGTTTTAGCAGAAAATGTATTGAGTATGTGCTTAAAAGAAGCGATTACGAATGTTGTAAAGCACAGTGGAGCAAAAAATTGTAAAATAACAATAGAACGAAATGATAATGAAGTAATGTTAACTGTTTTAGATAACGGGAAAGGTCTAAAAGAAAAGCTGAATGTTGGAAATGGTTTAAAAGGAATGCAAGAACGTTTGGAGTTTATCAATGGATCACTAACTGTTGAGAATAAAAAAGGAGTAAAACTTATTATTCGTGTGCCATTAGCCATAACACACCAGAAAGGAAGTAAGTGAAATGATTCGAATAGTTATAGCAGAAGATCAAGGCATGTTGCTCGGAGCGATGAAGTCACTGCTTAGTATGGAAGAAGATATGGAAGTTGTAGGGCTTGCAAAGAATGGTGAAGAAGCGATTGCGCTAGTGCAAGAGCTAAAGCCTGATATTTGTATTTTGGATATTGAAATGCCTGTTAAAACTGGATTGGACGCTGCTGAAGAATTAGTTGAGCAAAAGGATTGTAAAATTATTATCTTAACAACATTTGCAAGACCAGGATATTTTGAGCGTGCAAGAAAAGCTGGTGTGCGTGGTTATTTATTGAAAGATAGCCCAATTGAAGAGTTGGTTCATTCAATTCGTGTAATTATGGATGGACGTAGAATTTATGCTCCAGAGTTAGTGGACTTTGTTTATGAGGATGACAGTGAAAATCCTTTAACAGAGAGAGAAAGCCAAGTTTTAGAACTAGTTGCTGAGGGAAAAACAACAAAGGAAATTGCTGCAGAACTATTCCTGTCTGCAGGAACTGTACGAAATTATATCTCCACAATACTTGATAAACTCGGAGCAGGAAATCGTATAGAAGCCATCTCCCGTTTTAGAGAAAAGGGATGGAATAAATAATAGTACTGCTTTAAAATTGGAGACATATTAATACCCATACAAAAAGAGGCTGGGACAAAACCCGTCTCTGATGAAAAAGCCGGTGAAATTTTACGATAAGTAAAATTTCACCGGCTTTGATTATTTTAAATAAAAAATAAGGACCACTTCTGATAAAATTAAGTCA
>NZ_RXNR01000158.1 GCF_003966145.1 Lysinibacillus telephonicus | reverse complement strand
GAAACAAGTGATGGGGAACAAGTTGAAATTAATGTAGCAGTATTAGTACTGAGCCACTCACGAATGCGCTTCTTTTATATGAGTGTTTCAAAATCCCAGGCTGTTTTATGCTCGTTCTTAAACAGAGACGTTTGAAAAAATGGGTGGAGTACCTGAAGAACTCATCACTGATAATATGAAAACCGTAATGGATGAGGCAAGAACAGAACGTTTTGTTGGAAAAGTAAATGCGAAATTTGCGCAATTTGCGAAGGACTTTGGATTTAAGGTTAAACCTTGTATAGCAGGTCGTCCTCGTACAAAAGGAAAAGTAGAGACAACAATGAAATTACTAGATGAAATTCATGCTTATCAAGGGAAATTTAATATGGCAGAATTACATAATTATATTCAAAATTTATGTAATAGAATCAATCATGAGGTTCATCAAGGAACCAATAAAATACCTATTTTAGAATTTCAAAAAGAAAAGAATCACTTACTCCAGCTACCAACTGAACGAGTAAGAGATTCCTACAGAATCAACCATACGTTTGTAAAAGTTAATGTATCTAACATGATTTCCTACAAATCCAATCAATACTCCGTACCAGCGGGGTATCAAGGAAAAAAAGTAGGTCTACAAGTATACGATGATCAATTATGGATTTATTATAACATGGAACTAATCGCACAGCATAAAATTAGTGAAGCAAAATTGAATTATCAAGAGGCGCATTACCGTGAAATTATCATAAAAGCGATGCCGGAATACCCTGACATTAATGATTTAGCAAAGCGAAATTTAGCAGCGATTGGAGATATGTATAAATGAATTCAATAATGAACACAAACTATCAGCAGCTACAACAAAACCTGGAGTATTTAAAATTAAAGCAAATGGGTCTCCATTTGAATGAAGTCATCGACTTCGGTATAAAGAATGAGCTCTCATTTATTGATACACTCATTAAATTGACAAACTATGAAATTGATGTGCGTGAGCAAAATATGATTCATGCGATGGTCAAAGTGGCTGCGTTTCCACATTTAAAG
>NZ_RXNR01000157.1 GCF_003966145.1 Lysinibacillus telephonicus | reverse complement strand
GACCAAGGAAAACAAGGAATCGAGGAGGCACGAAGCGGAGTGTACAATGTACACGAGCATCGTACCGACGAAGATGACGAAGATTTCCGCCGTGTCATCACACTTCGCAGATAGCGCCGATAGTAGTTGGGGGATATCCCTGTGAGAGTAGGACGTCGCTTCGCAAATGAAACCGCTGAGATTCAGCGGTTTTTTTATGTAGAAAAGGAAGCCCCCAACTACCAAAAACCGAAGGTTAGGTCGGCGCATATTAAAATTGAAAAAAGAATACTAAGAAATAATAAATAAGAATTGATTCGAGAAGCGCGAGAACCGAGGAGTTCAAGGAAACGAGGAAGAGGGGAGCGCAGCGTACACAGTACGTGAGCACCGCACTGACGAAGTTGACGCAGGAATCCGATGTGTTATCGCGCTTCGAGATAGCGCCGATGGAAGTTGTGGGCACCCCCTGTGAGAGTAGGACGTCGCTTCGCAAATGAAACCGCTGAGATTCAGCGGTTTTTTATATAGAAAATATAAGCCCCAACGGACAACGGTTGGGGAATGTCTCTTGTGAGTAGAATAATCGATAGACATTAAAAGCACTACTTTAAGTCGCACTCTTTAGTTTGCAATTTGCCTTTTGGTACTTGCTTGCCGTGTTTTGCTTTGAAGAGTATATAATCCATGATTAGATAATTAAAGGAAAAAGAATTAAGGCGTGGATACTGTGGAATCTATTTCATCGAAGTTATTCCTTTTCTACCATAACGGCTGTTCCATAAGCGATAATTTCACTCATATTTTGTCCGATTTCACCTGAATCAAGCGCATCATAATAATTGCGTTAGCACCCATTTCAGCAGCGTTTTTTACCATACGATCGATAGCTTGTTTTCTAGCATCTTCAAGCATTTCTGTATATTGACTGATTTCACCGCCAACTAGCCCTTTTAATGATGCGACAATATCTTTCCCAATTCCTCTTGCTCTTACGGTTAATCCAAATACTGGACTGGATCTACGTCAAGTTTTTGGACACAAAAAGATTAAGTTTTTTTGCACAACAACCATTCATGGATTGTTCCACATCCCAAGTAGATTGTCAAAGTGAAAAGAGCCTTTGACAATCTAC
>NZ_RXNR01000156.1 GCF_003966145.1 Lysinibacillus telephonicus | reverse complement strand
AGGTGGAAGTGTGGCGACACATGGAGCTGACGAATACTAATCGATCGAGGACTTAACCAAAATTTTGAACGCATTCAATGTCTTTATCCAGTTTTGAGAGAACGAACTCTCAATTTAATAAGTCTAGTGATGATGGCAAAGAGGTCACACCCGTTCCCATACCGAACACGGAAGTTAAGCTCTTTAGCGCCGATGGTAGTTGGGGGCTTCCCCCTGTGAGAGTAGGACGTTGCTAGGCTCAAAAAGTCGCTGCTGAATTTAGTTCGGTAGTGGCTTTTTTATTAGATTTTTAGATTTTAGGTAGAACACGTTAGAATACAGCGAAAAAAGGGGAGTTCATGAGGTTTCCTAAACGGGGGTTGTTATTGCTTCTCTTGCCAGCCTAGGATAAGAAATTTCAGTGGTTGCTGGATATTATAAATTAGAATTTAGTGATGTTTCAACTTAATTAGTTAATGAAATATAAAAATTCAAAAAATAATTTTTATAAATGCTTGCATATTTTAGTGATATAGATATAATAATAAATGTACTTAAATATAAACGTTCCGAAGTAGCTCAGTGGTAGAGCAATCGGCTGTTAACCGATCGGTCGTAGGTTCGAGTCCTACCTTCGGAGCCATTTTTTTTTGCCCTTTTTTTCTCTTTTTATAACCCCTCAATAATTAATCTCTCATAAATATATTCCAAACTATTTAACCCTATTATATTTATTAGGTTGTACTTCTTCCAGCCAAACACCATATAAAGCTGAATCCTATTTAATGATGTAAGGTCCGATTGACGGATTTATGAAATGAAATTGTTTATTTAGTTTTAGCGATTAGGAAAGTATCTGCTCTCCTTATTTTATAGAATTACCAATGAAGTGTTGGAATCTTAGCGATAATTATACACATTTCGAGTACGATTTAGACTTTAATGGAGTATGTGGACCCGCTGCATTTCAATTCATATGGTAGGATAATTTTTATTAAATATAAGTCCATAAAAAAGAAAGATAGTTGCAAATAAATATAAATGTCAACTATATAATGTACATTTTCGTTCGTTTAAGAATGTACATTTTTGATTCCCCCAACCACTGGGATGGGGGAAGTATTCTTTAAAAGGGTGGTATGCCAAGCTGATTT
>NZ_RXNR01000155.1 GCF_003966145.1 Lysinibacillus telephonicus | reverse complement strand
AAGTAAAAGAATTGATTCGCCAATGTTTCGTCCAATTCCGGTGCCAATTGATTGAAGAAAAACTAATCCATCAAGAAGCCATTTTTATCGATGGTACAAAGATTGAAGCGAACGCAAATAAATTTACGTTTGTATGGAAGAAATCGATTGAGAAATATCATCAAAGTTTAATTGAAAAGTCCAACCAGCTATACAATGAATTACTTGAGAAAGAAATTATCCCTGAAATCGAACGTGAAAGCGATGAACAGTTATCATTAAAAGAACTCGCTCATTTGGTTCAACAAGTTGACGATATCGTAACCGAGTATGATAAGGAAATTGAGGCTTCATCAGATGTCCAAAAACGAAAAATTTTAAGAAGTGCACGCAAATATCCGAAACAAGTGCGTAATCAGTTGATTGATTTTGTCTTACGAAAGCAGAAATACCAACAAGACTTTGAAACTTTTGGCGCACGTAATAGCTATTCTAAAACAGATCGCGATGCGACATTTATGCGAATGAAAGATGATTATATGCAAAACGGGCAATTGAAAGCTGGTTATAATATACAAATCGCGACAGAGGGACAATACGCTTTAGCCTATAGTTTATTTTCAAATCCAACAGATACACGTACGTTAATTCCATTTCTAGATGAAATTGAGCAACATTATTTCGAACTACCGAAATACATTGTCGCAGATGCAGGGTATGGTAGTGAACAAAATTATCATGATATCCTTTCGAACAGAAAACGAGAAGCACTAATTACGTATAACATGTATTTGAAGGAACAAAAGAAAAAGTACAAACAGAACAAATTTAATCCCGACAACTGGGAATATGATGAAGAAACAGATACATATACATGCCCTAATCAGAAACGTCTTGAATTTCAATATGATTCTATCCGTAATGACCGTACAGGCTTCCAACGGAAGTTCAAAATCTACGAATGCGAAGACTGTTCTGGATGCCCATTCCGTTCATTGTGTACAAAAGCAAAAGAAGGCAACAATCGAAAATTAATAGTAAATGAAAAATGGGAACAACAAAAAGAATATGTAAGAATGAAGCTTTCAGAAGAGAAAACGAGTGCCATCTACCGAAAACGCAAAATCGATGTGGAGCCAGTTTTTGGATTCTTGAAGGCTAATTTGCGTTTCACTCGATTTTCTGTGCGAGGAAAATCGAAGGTTGAAAATGAAATGGGTCTTGCG
>NZ_RXNR01000154.1 GCF_003966145.1 Lysinibacillus telephonicus | reverse complement strand
TACAAGCAGGGGGTCGGCGGTTCGAGCCCGTCATCCTCCACCATATATGCCGGTGTAGCTCAGTTGGTAGAGCAACTGACTTGTAATCAGTAGGTCGTGGGTTCGACTCCTATCGCCGGCACCATTTTTTCGAGCCATTAGCTCAGTGGTAGAGCATCTGACTTTTAATCAGAGGGTCGAAGGTTCAAGTCCTTCATGGCTCACCAGTTTTAATATTAATGCGGGTGTGGCGGAATTGGCAGACGCACTAGACTTAGGATCTAGCGCCGTAAGGCGTGGGGGTTCGACTCCCTTCACCCGCACCATTTATTTAGCGCCCGTAGCTCAATTGGATAGAGCGTCTGACTACGGATCAGAAGGTTGTGGGTTCGACTCCTGCCGGGCGCGCCAATACATACATTGTTTTTAGTATATAGTTTAAATTTAGCGAATTAAATAGGGGCATAGTTCAACGGTAGAATAGAGGTCTCCAAAACCTTTGGTGTGGGTTCGATTCCTACTGCCCCTGCCATTATTTTTAAGCATGATGGCGGCTGTGGCGAAGTGGTTAACGCACCGGATTGTGGTTCCGGCATTCGTGGGTTCGATTCCCATCAGCCGCCCCATTTAAAATTTAAGACTGAACTTTTAAGATATATTTTTGGGGTATAGCCAAGCGGTAAGGCAACGGATTTTGATTCCGTCATGCCCAGGTTCGAATCCTGGTACCCCAGCCATTTTCGAGGAAGTAGTTCAAAATCGATAACTCTGGGGCCTTAGCTCAGCTGGGAGAGCGCCTGCCTTGCACGCAGGAGGTCAGCGGTTCGATCCCGCTAGGCTCCACCATTGAAATGTAAATACGGAGGAATACCCAAGTCCGGCTGAAGGGATCGGTCTTGAAAACCGACAGGCGGGTTAAACCGCGCGGGGGTTCGAATCCCTCTTCCTCCGCCATTTTCTTTAAATTTGATTTTATAATATTATCGCGGGGTGGAGCACGAACGAATAAGCTTCGTAGAAATGCTTCAGCATAACGATTTCGCAGACATCTTGAATGGCTTATCGAAATCGGGACGGTTCGAGATTTACTTAATGCGTTATGACAAAGTTTATATCTGATAACTAATATTACCGCGGGGTGGAGCAGTTCGGTAGCTCGTCGGGCTCATAACCCGAAGGTCACAGGTTCAAATCCTGTCCCCGCAACCAAAAGGTCCCGTGGTGTAGCGGTTAACATGCCTGCCTGTCACGCA
>NZ_RXNR01000153.1 GCF_003966145.1 Lysinibacillus telephonicus | reverse complement strand
TGTGTGCCAGGCATGGCAACTATCTAGGTGGTGAAAGTCCACTGTGGAGGTACACATCGACCAACCACTAAGGAAGCGCAAGGTACTTATCGCGAGATAAGGGCTGGAGGAAGCGTGGAATAAAATCTTGGCTCGACGAACAGAAATCTGATACCAAGGCTCTACAAAGGGATAAGACTCCATAACAAGTTAAAGTCCAAAAGATGTGCGTAACTTTGCAGAGTAAATCAGGCGAGTAAAAGAGGAAAGATAGTTGTCTTACCCTGGGAGGTCTTGCGGATGTACATAGTTACAGTCGAAAACGGTTAGTCGCAAGAAGTCAGCAGAAGCCATAGTAATGACCTTTGGTCATGAAGGGCTGAACAATTTATAGTGTTTCAACGCCACAAATGCGTAAGTAACGGACTCCGAATGTGTTAATGGTGAAAGTATGAGCGTATCTCAAATGATAACCAAAATGGAGATATTACTTACTACGTAAGAGGAAAGGAGAAACGAGTGTGCAACTATTAGAAAAGATTCTAAGCAATCAAAATATGAATGAAGCCTACTTACGTGTCTATAAAAATAAAGGTGCAGGTGGAGTCGACGGAATAACGGTTGATGAACTTAAAAAGTATCTGAAAGAGAACAAGGATGAGCTACGTCAGCGCATCAGAACCAAAAAATACCAACCACAAGCTGCCTTACGAGTGGAAATCCCAAAAGAAAATGGAAAGATGCGCAAACTGGGAATACCAACAGTAGTGGATAGGGTAGTTCAACAGGCAATTCATCAAGTACTCAGTCCGATATTTGAAAAAGAGTTCAGTGAATACAGTTACGGTTTTAGACCAAATAGAAGTTGTGAGATGGCAATCATAAAAAGCCTCGAATTTCTGAACGATGGATATGATTGGATAGTGGACATTGACCTTGAAAGATTTTTCGACACAGTCAACCATGATAAACTCATGCGAATTATATCCAAAACAATCGATGATGGAGATGTCATTTCTTTAATAAGAAAATACTTGGTCAGTGGGGTCATGGTAAAGGGGAAATATGAAGAAACACCGATTGGAACCCCACAAGGAGGAAACCTTAGCCCACTGCTAAGTAACATAATGTTGAATGAACTGGACAAGGAACTAGAAAATAGAGGACTCCAATTCGTGAGATATGCGGATGACGTTCTTATCTTTGTGAAGAGTGAGAAAGCTGCAAACAGAGTAATGGAATCAGTCGTGAAATTTATAGAAAAGAAATTAGGGTTGATTGTCAAT
>NZ_RXNR01000151.1 GCF_003966145.1 Lysinibacillus telephonicus | reverse complement strand
TGATGTTAGTCTAAATTATGGACACAGTAAATTGGGAGTTTATAAAGTATAATAATCTCAATAATTTACTAGGAGTGTCTAGGATGACAAATCGAAAAAGTTACGACAAAGAATTTAAATTAGAGGCAGTACAGTTAGTTGAAAGTGGGAAAAGAGTTGCGGAGGTTGCACGTGAGCTAGACCTTGCAGAACAAACGTTACACAATTGGGTAAGGAAATTTGGTAAAGATGGAGAAGCTGCTTTTGTTGGTAGCGGGAATTTAAAACCAGAGGACAAGGCAAATAAAGAGTTACAAAAAAGAATCCGTGATCTAGAAGAGGAAAATGCCATCCTAAAAAAGGCTATGAGCATCTTTGCAAAAGACCAGAAGTAATTTACGGCTTCATTCAGCAGCACCGACACGAATTCCGTGTGGCAAAGATGTGCGAAGTATTAGGTGTTTCAAGAAGTGGTTACTATGAGTGGCTGAACCGTCCAAAAAGTAATCAAAAAGAGCGTAAAGAAAAGTTAACAAGCCAAATAAAACGGGTGTATTTAGATTCAAGAAGAAATTATGGTAGTCCCAAAATTACAAAGCAATTGAATTCAGAAGGAGTCCATGTATCGCAAAAAACAGTATCGAGAATTATGAAAGATGAAGGGATTCGTTCAAAAACAGTGAAAAAATACAAAGCGACGACGAATTCAAAACATAATCTACCAATCTACCCGAATCTATTAGATCAGCAATTCAAAGTAGAACGACCTGGGCAAGCATGGGTAGCGGATATTACGTATATATGGACAAGTGAAGGATGGCTGTATCTAGCGACGATTATGGAGCTGTTTTCAAGGAGAATTATCGGTTGGGCAATGGATACGAGAATGACAAAAGAGTTAGTAATACTCGCCTTAAAACGTGCAATAAAAACTCAAACTCCGACTTCTGGACTTATTCATCACTCAGATCGTGGGAGCCAGTATGCATCGAAGGAATATCAACAAGTATTACGAACTAACGGAATCATCACAAGTATGAGCAGAAAAGGAAACTGTTACGATAATGCATGTATCGAGTCGTTTCACAGCGTGATAAAACGGGAGCTAGTATTTCACGAAAAGTATAAAACGAGAGATCAAGCTAAGAAAAGTATCATTGAATACATCGTTAGTTTCTATAACTACAAACGGATCCACTCATATACAAATTATATGTCGCCAATTGCATACGAAAAGCAATATTTCGAAGTTTTACAGAAAGCTAGGCTCGTATAGTTAGAACCTTTTAACCTCACAAATAATTTAAGGGTTACGCCCCTTAAATTATTTGTGAGGCGAGCAAGCGATAGCGCGCTAGATTCAGAGTGAAATCTCAATTTCTTCTGTCCATTTTCTTGACATAGTATCA
>NZ_RXNR01000014.1 GCF_003966145.1 Lysinibacillus telephonicus | reverse complement strand
TTTTTATAATCATTATCGTTACACAAAAAAATTAAACGGCTTAAGCCCTTTAGAATTCCGAGCTCAAGCCGCTTAAAATCTTTTTATTATTTATACTGTCTACTTGACGGGGAGCAGTTCACTTTCAAGAGGAAATGGTCAGTTTATTATTCCTAATATTGCTGGCACTTTACCGATAAATCGATTAGTTACTGGGAGCCCGATTACTGCTGGCAGCAACGTGACAGGAGGTAATGCGACTGAAGGTGGCAAAGGCCCATCTGGTGGGAATGCTATAACAAATTCAACTGGAGAAGCGGTCACTGGTGGTAAAGCTACAGAAGGTGGAGAAGGTCCTTCAGGCGGCAAGGCAGCGGAAGGTGGAGAAGGTCCTTCAGGCGGCAAGGCAGCAGAAGGTGGAGAAAGTCCATCAGGCGGGAATGTCCCAACTGGCGATTCGCTAACAGGAGGCGATTCAACTAAAGGTGGAGAAGGACCAAATGGGGGCCAAAATCCAACAGGTGGAGAAGGACCAAATGAGGGCCAAAATCCAACAGGTGGAGAAGGACCAAATGGAGGTCAAAATCCATCAGGTGGAGAAGGATCAAATGGGGGTCAAAATCCAACAGGTGGAGACGGACCAAATGGGGGTCAAAATCCATCAGGTGGAGAAGGATCAAATGGGGGTCAAAATCCAACAGGTGGAGACGGACCAAATGGGGGCCAAAATCCATCAGGTGGAGAAGGATCAACCGGAGGCGAAAATCCAACTGGAGATACATCAAATGGAGAAGCTGGGGATTCAGGTGGAAATACAAAAACTCCATCGCTTTTAAACATTTTTTTAAACTCAACAACTGAAGAAAACGGAATATGGGGTACTATTTCACAAACATTAAAAGATGCCAAAACTTATGCAACCTCTTTTGTTAAACCGGTATTAGAAGGAGCTGCTGCCACTTATGCTGGATTTAAATTTGAAAAGCTGGAATCTGGTAATTATAAGGTGCGCGGGAAATCCAGCTTAAAAAATCCGGTGTTGAATCATTTTTATAACAATTATAAAAAATATAAAATTGATGGCAAAGAGCGTTATATGCCAGCAGGCAAGTCCAATCAAAAACCTTTTAAGGTATCTAGCTTTTTTGATAGTAAAAAATTAGCACAAACGAAAAAAGATATTCTAGGCACTACTTGGAAAAACTTAAAGTCCGGTTTGAACGATGGATACAATGTCTTCTCTAAAAAGTTTTGGGCGAAATCAAATTTATCTAAATTAAATGGTCCACTATCTATTGCAGCTACTTTATTTGGAAATGTCGACAAACATGGAGCTAATGCATTCAAGTCTTCTAAGTTCTACGCTGATGTTACAGTAGATCTTGCAATTGGGGCGGGAACAACCGTAGCTTCTAGTGTTATATCAAGTGCGGTTACTGGTGCAATGGCTGGTTCTGTTGTCCCAGGTGTCGGTACGATTGTAGGAGCGGGCGTAGGGTTAGCAGTAGGATTAGGATCTGCTTGGTTCATGAACGGAACCTCAACAGGTCGTAAAGCTAAAGAATGGATTAGTAACAAAGTTAGCGAAGGTTACTCTTTTGCTGCTGATTTGGTAAGTAAAGGGGCTTCTAAGCTTGCTGATAAAGCTCAAGGATTATTTAACGGTGCAAAAAAATTATTTGGATTTGGATAACGGATTGCTCTTTTTGGGGCAATCCAATCCTAAAATAGTAGGTGAGATACTGATGTTTAATATGATGAAATTTTTTCAGGCAGTTGGAGCAAGTATTTTGTTAACCGTTGCCATTTCTTTTCTATTAGGTTTTATTCCAATAGAAAGTTACGGACTTTTCTTGTTTATTCAAACAATCCTAACATATGGAAGTATGGGTTTTTTTGCTGCAAAATGGAATACAGAAACACCATATACAGCTGCATATTTAGGAGCGATTGTAATTACATTTTTTAGTTTTATCCTATCTCACTTTGTTTTTAATATTTTAGTCTTTTCCGACCCAGAGGGAATTGGAAGAAGCTTGTCATATGCAGTAATCGTGAGTCTTTTATTTGCAGTTAGTACTGTATTTATTCGTAAGAAAAGAGAAGGTGTTCTCTAATGGTTCGAGAAATTTTTGATATCTATAATCGGAATTGGAGTCAGATTCTGATTTGGTCCTTTTTCATTATCCTACCAGTAACTATCATTTCTTTTTTGAGCATGATTTATGTAAATATGTCTGAAGAAGCAATTGCACCAGAGTATTTTTCTGTTTTCTTAATAATATTAAATTTTATTATTTGTATTCCACCTTTTATGAAAATGGTCATTGCTTATAAACAAGATCACGATATTAATCCAATTGAAGGAATTATTTATTTTATTAAGCAATTTGGGATTCTCTTTATTTTTACAACAATTTTTTATTTTGTTGCGGTAATTGGGATCTATTTTTTATTTATACCTACCATCCTTGCTCTTGTTTTTTTATTAGTTTTTCCATTCTTTTCAGAAGGTCGAAATGTTAAAGAAGTGTGCATAAAAACGATTCATGCTATTGTAAGAGAAAATATTTCATTAATTGGAGAACTCGTTATTATCTTTAGTATAAATATAGGATGTTGGGTAGTTTTGACGCTCTTTCTATCCCAGTATGATAACAATATTTTGGCTTTTATTATTATCCGAGTTTTATTGAACGCTTTAGTATTTCCTTTTATTTATATTTATTTAACATTGCGGTTTCGAAAGGAATTATCAAATCCATTGATTGATAATTAATTTTGAGTTGTATGGTGGAAACACAAGAATTACAAATAACAGGAAGTTTTTGAAAAAGTATAAAGGAATGGTGATACATGAAAGCTGAAAAAGAATGGGTGCCATTTAAAGAAAACTATATTTTTATTACGTTATTTGTGCATGTAGTGATAGGGTTTCTTGTTAGCTTTATGCCGGAAGAAAATGTTGTTAAATGGCTAATTATTAATTTGAGTATTGCAATTTTGTCAGCAATTCTAAGTTATATAATTTGGATTTTCCAAAAGCATAACAGTAAACGTTATTTTTCTCTACATTCTTTCGTCATGTTGATGGTGATAGTATATTATGCAATGTCCCCAGCTTTTAAAGCACTCTACCCTACAATCTTTTTTTGGTTGTTACTTATTGTTACAATTGGACTCATTAGCTTTTTATTATTTAAACAGGATGCCATAACAAGAGCGTTAGTAAATCCTCGAGAAATGTGGTTTAAAAATTTACTGTTTATTTATATTGGGATTATTTTATTTATTGGTGGGATAATGTGGGCTTATATCATTGCTTTTGATGCAGGTCCTTTTATCGGGGTTGCAATTATTTTCTATTTTATTGGTTTGCTTATGATGATGATTGCACCAGCGATGTTATCAACTCCTGAGAGAGTAAAACAATTAGAACAATAAAAGATGTAAGGCAGTGCAGCGATTAATTTATTATGATTACTTTTCAATTATACTCGTCATTATCACAGATTTATAAATAGTATTGACTATTATGATTATTTGAGTAACGTTTGATATCCTTACTTTCTCATAAATTGCTCATCACTGTGTTAATATTATTTTTCTGTAATTTGAAGGGATGAAGTGGATGGAAAAATTAATAAGAAATGAAAATAGTTTTAGTATCGATTTTAAAAAATTAAACCTCCTTGTCATGATTGTTTTGTCATTTATTACATTAGGAGCATACATAGGAGTTTGGTTCTTAAGAAATCGACATAGTATTGAGAATTTTAATTATAAAACAGGTATTCATTTTGGATTGTGGAGATTGTTTACGATTATATCATTTATATTCTTGTTTATTCAAATCTTTGGAAATTTTGTACTGAGTGACTATGGTATTGCAAATCTTGAATCTTATGAAATAATTTTCAACTTTTTCTTTATTGGATTACTTTACTATTCTATTTTCAGATTGCGTGAAATATTAGAACAAGAAGTTGATGTACCACTTAAGAATTATTTACTTTTCATCTTCCATGTATTTTATATTCAATATAAAATGAATCAAATTCAAACTTTACAATTAAAAGTAAAGAGATGATGAAATGACTTTTTAAAATAAAGTGTTTCTAACATCCAAAATTGGATTATTAGTGGCAGTTACTATTATTATATATTTTTTGCCCTCTTTATTATCATGATACCACCAGCGATGTTTAATAATAGAGATAACATAAATAGGCAATCGCCAAGGAAGGTGAGAGGATGGAAACAAGAAAAATATTAAAAAATGAAAGAGGTTCGCTTTCAATTGAGTTTTTAGGAATTCTTCCACTATATTTCTTACTTTTTCTTCTTCTTTGGCAAGTGGTTGCATCAGGCTATGCAGTCATTAGCTTAAAAGCTGCAGCATCCGATGCGGCAAAAGTATATGCGGTATCAGAAGATTATTATGAGACTAAAGAAGTAATCGATGAATCTATCGGCGGGGCTTCTATATTACAAGATCATCAATTTGTCATTCGAAATGTACCTGGAAGCTCAGATTTGTTTGAAATTACGATAACTGCTAAGCACCCATTAGTATTTCTTCCTGATAGTATTGCAGATTCAGCACTTATTACTTTAGACTCAAAGGCGATTGGGAAGGTGCTTGTCCCATGAAGCTCCTCAAAAATGAAAAAGGAAGTGCTGCAATTTATCTTCTGTGGATGATGACAGTTATTATCGTACTTTCAATCATTATCGTTAATGTTGTTCGAGTCTATGCTGTGAAGCAACAAGCATCCACAGCCGCACAGCTAGGAGCAATTGCCGCTACGAGTGAAATTTTAATCGCAACAGAGGATGCTATTAAAGAGTTTGATGAGGCAATGATGGAAGCTCTTGAAGAAGAAGAAGATTATGAGCCGCTTTGGGATATCATTGTAGAGAAGAAAAATGATTATCTTTCACTTGGTTATGCGGAAGAGGAGGCTTTTATTAAAGCCTTAAATGAAATTTTACCAGGAAGACTAGGTGACCCTATTTTAAAAAACTTTTTTGAGGTAAAATTTCGTTTAAATCCTACATTGAGTACAAATATGTACCGTTCGGCTCAAGAAGTGATTAAAGAAAATGAAGGAAATGAAGAACATCTCGAAATTCTCATTTCTTCCGATAAATATCGTGTAGAAGTACGAACCGATGCTACATATGAAACGATAACAGATGGCACTTTAATTGATTCGTTTACAAAAGATATACCACAAGAAGGGTATGGACCACCATTGAGCTATTTAAAATATGTTCTTAATTAAGTAAAATACTTGCTATCGAATAATAGAAAAGTAGAATTAGGAGAAATGCTCCCCCTATGGCAAACAGGCATAGGGGGAGCTTTTTGTGGTTTATTCTCAAGAATTTAGTCTTGAATTTTGCGACACGAAGTTGGAAACTGTTTTCACTATGTCAGTTGTTTAACAATTTAGGCAATTGAATTAAATAATCTCAAAATTATTACCTAAATGCCGCCTTACATTTCCTTAAAGTTATTTGCTTTGCCAAATCGTATTTTAAACTCTGTTCCACCTTCATTTGATAACACATCAATTTCTGCATTGTGCATGTCTATTAACTGTTTTGTTATTGCAAGACCTAATCCAGTGCCGTTTAAATCATCAGTTGTATTGGTGCCACGATAATAACGTTCAAATAGATTATCTAAATCTTCTTGTGGTATACCTGAACCATAATCTTTAACACTTAATATGACACTAAAATTTTCTTCCCAAGCTGTAATCTTTATGGGGGTACCTGCAGGTGTATGCTTTTTGGCATTGCCAACTATGTTTTCAATTATTCGATAAAGCAGCAATTTATCTGCTTCAATTATTACATTTCCACTTGTTTGAACAGTTACTTGATCATCTTGAAACTGTGCCAGCCATTTAGCCAAATCAACTTTTTCAAGACTCAATTGGACCGCCTTATTTTTTAATTGATACGTATAAGTTAAATCTTGAATTAAGGCATCCATGTAATTTGCTTTTTCTCGCATTGTTGCGGCAAATTCGCGAGTTTCCTCGGGCGACCAGTTATAGTCGCTTGATGAAAGCATAGTAGAATATCCGTAAATTGAACTTAATGGGGTTTTTAGATCATGCGATAGCCCGGTAATCCATTCTTCCCGAAGTTGTTCTGCCCGTTTTATTTGACGTTCGTTATAAGCTAAACGATTTGTTAAATTATCAATGGAATCATCTATAGGTTGGAATAGTTTATATTTCCTTTTTAATTTACCTGTTTTCTTGTGATGAATCCGCTCATCTATTGATTTGTTGTAATCAAATTTTGCTAGTTTTCCTATTCGAGATAAAATGTAAACGATAGGTCTAACAAATCGATTAGAGATGCCAAATGATAAAAGGATAATCCCAATTAATAAAATGATATGGAACACTACAAAGAAGAAAATAAGCATTAGCATTCCTTTATTAAAGTGTTCTTCAAAAGGTTGATAATAATCATTAGGCATACGTGCTACAAGGGTTGAGCCATCCGATAGAGATTTAGCTGACAACCATTCCTTTTGCTCAAAAATATCGGAGTTGTTTTGTACGATATCAGGCAAGTGAACTAGCGGTTTGCTATCTCCAAAGAGTGTTTCGCGCTTCCATCTTTCATCGTAAAGTTCAACTGAAATATTATGCTTCTCTAACTCTTTTTGTAATGAAGATGAAAAGCTAGCTGTTGCAGTCCATTCCATATTAATTTTTTTAAATAAAGGCTCCAGTGGGGATTTCGGTACAAAAAGCAAATAGTGGTTTGAAAGTTTCCATGTATGCAACCCCTTTGTATCCAACGCCAAAATTTCTTCCTTTGTCATGTTACAAAGCTCGCAAGTTTCCCCAGTGTAATCTAATACTTTCATTGTGTTGTTTACAAGATATAGCTGACCACTATTGTCTTCCGCCTGTTCTATAAGATAATCTGATAATTTGTAACTATTCTTTTCTTTAATAATTTCATCTTCAAATTCAAATCCATCAAATAAATGAATATCGTTCCCCGTATTTCCACTAATATAAAAGAAAAATGCAACAATGCTTCCAATCGTTCCAATGATAATAAAGAGGTAAAATAAAATAAAATATAAAATAAATCGAATGGTTAATTTACTTGAAGACTTCATTTTCCATCACCGACAAGTTTATAGCCTACGCCTCGTACTGTTACGATGCATGTTGGTTTACTTGGATTCTTTTCAATTTTTTCGCGCAGTTTTCGAATATGGACCATGACAGTATTATCATCAAATAAAAAATCACCCCAGACGTGCTGGTAAATTTGTTCTTTAGATAATACCTGTCCGGCATTTTCACAAAGATATGATAGTAAATAAAAAAGTCTGCCATTGATAATTTCACGCTGACCATCCACCCACAGTTCTGCAGCCTCAGAGTCAAAGGTAAAGCGGTCAAATTGAAAGAGGGTTGGCGTTTGTTTCTTTTGTTTTAAATATCGACCTAATTGAGCTTTAATACGCGCAACCAACTCTAATGGATTAAAAGGTTTTGTAATATAATCATCTGCTCCATTCATAAATCCACGAAGTTTATCCGCATCACTGCATTTTGCCGTTAAAAAGAAAATAGGCGCATCGCTGTTTTGCCGAATTATTTCTGCAATATCCAAACCGCTCCCATCTGGAAGCATGATATCTAATAAATAAAAATCATATGTATGCCGTTCTACGAGTTCCCTGCATTTTTTAATATTTTCACAAATATGTATGTGTTGAAATCCTTCCTTTCTTAAGATAATTTCAACCATGTCTGAAATGGCTCGTTCGTCTTCCAACACTAAGATAGATGCACAATTCATAAGTTCCCACCTACTAATTTAAGGTTATTTTAAGATAGCTATTATGTTAGCATAAGATTCCAATATTACATTATATTTATAAATTATCATAAAGGAGTAAAAAGATGGAATCGAAAAGAGTTTCTTTTATAGATGGTTTAAGGGGATTTAGTCTTCTTGGCATCTTACTTGCGAATTTATTAATTTTCCAATATGGCATGTTTGGAAAAGAATATATAAATTCTTCATCTTTTTTGGATGAAGGAGCATTAAAGTTTGTGAAAATCGCAGTCGAAGGTTCTGCAATGCCAATCTTTACAGTAGTCTTTGGTTATTCTCTCATTAAATTAGTAGAGTCTATTAGGAAAAAGGGAAGAAAAAGTCGCTGGTCGATAGTTCGCCGAAGCATCGGATTAATTGTACTTGGGTTGCTACATGCCACTTATTTATGGGAGGGGGATATTTTATTATTTTACGGAGGCATTATGCTTTTGCTCATCCCGTTTATAAATAGAAAGCCGAAAACACTTTTTATCTGGGCTTTTGTACTATTTGCTTTAACAATAGCCACAGGTTATGGGCAAGTAGAAGAAACGGAAAAAGAACAGCAAGAAATGATGCAGTATGTTGAGAAATCAAATGTAATAATGGCAAATGGAAGCTACGATGAAATTTACGATTTCCGAAATAATGTTATGCCTCCTGGATTTGAAGATCCAATCCTTATCATTATGTTACTTTTCTTCGCGCCATTAATGTATGCACCAATGTTTTTATTTGGAATGGGACTTGCGAAGATTCACGCATTTGAAGATATGGATAAGGAACGAAAGTGGTATGTAATTGGCTCATTTTTCGTACCTATTGGACTAATCTTTAAGGCACTTAGTCAAATAGAAAATGATTGGTCAAGCATTTTCTTACTAGGAGGCTCAATTATACTATCAATAGGTTACATTAGCTTTTTTGCATTAATATATAGAACGGAGATTTTCACACGTGTTCGCAAGATTTTTGAAAATGTCGGGAAGTTATCGCTGTCAAACTACATTTTGCAAACGATAATCTGTACCCTTGTCTTTTATGGTTATGGGTTAGGTTTTTATGGTCAACTGGGTGTTGCTACGGGCGTTTTAATAGGACTTGTCGTGTATAGCCTCCAGTGTTTTGCAAGTACACTTTACTTAAAGAAATTAAAACGAGGCCCGCTAGAAGTAATTTTACGTATGTGGACGAATTTTTCATTGAGCGGTAAAACGAAAGTGAAGGAAGTGAAACCCATTCATGCGGGAGAATAAAGAAGAATTTACAGACACTTGGTGGTTTTATTTATTAATGATTTTCGTTGCAGGGATTATTGTGGCATTTGCTACTTATTTAAGTTAAGGTTTTATATTGAAAATTCATAGAGAAAATTAATGTACGATCAGCCCCAATTGTTATTAAGACAATTGGGGCGTTTTATACGTAGATTATTCCTTCCTAATTTCCTTCAACAAAAATTGCTTACGTTGAGCGTTTACTAAGTAAATACTGATACCTACTAATAACATTCCAAAAAATAAATTCATTGTAATACTTTCATTTAAGAACCATGCACTAATAAAAACGGAAAGAATCGGAACTAAGAATGTAAATGCCCCAACTTTACTCGCTTCACCTTCGTTCATCAACTTATAATAAATGACTTGAGCAACTGCCATTCCAGCAGTTGTTCCCCATATTAAACTTAAGATCAGCCCTTTATTCCAAACAATTTGATTTATATCTTCGGTTATCAAACCACCAATTAATAAGATGCCTCCACCAATTATAAGCTGCATGACTACTATCCAGAAGGAATTAACTTTGTCGCGATTTTTCTTTACATAAACGACACCAATTGCCCAACTTAATGCAGTTGCAAGAGCTAAAATAACCCCTATTGCAGACAGATGAATAATTAGTCCATCGACACTAACGAAGATAATTCCAATAAATCCTATAATGAGACCAACTATTTTCGAAATGGTCATCTCTTCTTTTAAAAAGTACCATGCGAGAATTCCAAGAAGCACTGGTTGAAAATAGACGAGAACGGAAAACAATCCACCAGGCAAATAAATAAGTCCAACTGTTTGTATTCCTAAATAAAAGACAATATTTAAAATGGCAGAAATAATATAGTAAACCCAATTTTTTTTGAAATTAAGTAAATGGCGATTTTTCCATGCTATCAAAAGTAGAATAATTCCCCCAAAAAAAGCTCGAACACTGGCAAATAAAAGTGGCGGCATTAAAGAGACTGCGAATTTATAGATTGGCCAGCTTGCCCCCCAAACAACAATTAATATCGCTAACAAAGAATAAGAAACAATTTTTCTGCTTTCATTCCCCATCAAACAGCCCTCCTGCCATTTATGACATATCCCCAATGTATGCGGTATATGCTTGGAATGGAACGTTTCATATAAAAGCTTTTTGCTTATATTAATAGCTGGGGGATTTTTGATAAATTTATAGGTAATGTCTTTATAGGGGTTTCTTTAGTGTGATGTTTCTTAAGTGATGGGAGTATTTACGCGGTTTTAGGTGATATTTACGTGCTTTGAAGAGATATTTACGTGCTTTTGAATAGTATTTACGCGGTTTCGTTGCTTTTTTACGCGTTTTGGAATATTTAGGCGGTTTTAGGTGATATTTACGTGTTTTGCAGAAATATTTACGTGCTTTTGAACAGTATTTACGCGGTTTCACAGCTTTTTTACGCGTTTTGGAATATTTACGCGGTTTTGGGTGATATTTACGTGTTTTGCAGAAATATTTACGTGCTTTCGAATAGTATTTACGCGGTTTCGTTGCTTTTTTACGCGTTTTGGAATATTTACGCGGTTTTGGATGATATTTAGGCGTTTTGCAGAAATATTTACGTGCTTTCGAATAGTATTTACGCGGTTTCGCAGCTTTTTTACGCGTTTTGGAATATTTACGTGGTTTTAGGTGATATTTACGTGCTTTGAAGAGATATTGTTTACGTGCTTTCGAATAGTATTTACTCGGTTTCGTTGCTTTTTTACGCGTTTTGGAATATTTACGCGGTTTCGCAGCTTTTTTACGCATTTTGGGATACTTACGCGATTTTGGATGATATTTACGTGTTTTGCAGAAATATTTACGTGCTTTTGAACAGTATTTACGCGGTTTTGCAGCTGTTTTACCCGTTTTGAAATATTTACGCGGTTTTGGATGATATTTAGGCGTTTTGCAGAAATATTTACGTGCTTTTGAACAGTATTTACGCGGTTTCACAGCTTTTTTACGCGTTTTGGAATATTTACGTCGTGATTTTAGATGCAATTCCAAAAAACCAGCCCTATATAAAAAAGCCTATAGCACCAAAAAAGTCTGCTGTAGGCTAATTTCATAATGTATTAAATTATTCTCCGCTTTCTAAACTAATTTGCCATTCAACACCAAATTTGTCCTTTACCATTCCAAAAGCTTTGCTCCAAAACGTCTCTTGAAGTTCCATTTTAACAGTGCCGCCTTCTTTTAATCCTTCAAAGGCAGAGCGAAGGAGTGCTTCATCTTCACTAACAAGAGCTACAGTTACATTGTTACCCACAACATACGGAGAGCCTGGCCAAGTATCAGAAAACATAACTCTGCTGCCTGCAATGTTTAAATTAGCATGCATAACTAAATTTTTTGCTTCTTCGGGCATTGTATAACTTGGATCTTGTGGTGAGTCTCCAAATGTCATAATGTTAGGTGCTTCAGTCTTAAATACTTTTGAATAAAACTCTACTGCCTCACGACAATTTCCATTGAAAACTAAATATACTTCAACTGCCACTTGTTCCAACACTCCTTATCCATATTATTTGCTTTTTAATATCCGGCATATTATCTTATACCCACTCTTAAACAATTTAATCTAGTAGTAAGAAATCCCTTTAAAATTTCAAAAAAAATTTTCAAAATTGTACCTGAATCGTTTTACTACTTGAAGAACGAGAATAAAAAGGGAGAAGGTCATTTGCACCTAGTATATAGGTAATGCTAAAATGAAAACTGAGACTATATGGGAAGTGAAAATAATTCATGGCAAACATATTAAATAAAATTTTTGACTTAAATAAAAAAGAAATTAAAAAATTAAATAAAATTGCTGATCAAGTTGAGGCGCTTGCTTCTCAAATGGAGCAGCTAAATGATGAAGATTTAAAAGAAAAAACGACGGAATTTAAAGAGCGTTATCAAAATGGGGAAACATTAGAGCAATTGCTTCCAGAAGCATTTGCAGTTTGTCGTGAGGCGTCGCGCCGTGTTCTAGGCATGTATCCGTTCCGTGTGCAAATTATGGGTGCTGCAACATTGAACGAAGGTAATATTGCGGAAATGAAAACAGGGGAAGGGAAAACATTAACTTCCACTATGGCGGTATACTTAAATGCCATAACAGGCAAAGGTGTACATGTTGTTACAGTAAACGAATACTTGGCAAGCCGTGATGCGAACGAAATGGGACAACTTTATAATTTCCTAGGCTTATCTGTTGGATTAAATTTAAATAGCCTTTCAAAAGAAGAAAAACGTGAAGCTTATGCTGCTGATATTACATATAGTACAAACAATGAATTAGGTTTCGACTATTTGCGTGATAACATGGTGCTTTACAAAGAAGAACGTGTTCAACGGCCTTTATACTATGCAGTTATTGACGAGGTTGACTCAATTTTAATTGACGAAGCACGTACACCACTTATTATTTCTGGGCAATCTGGAAAAACAGCGAAACTTTATGTTCAATCAAATGCGTTTGTTCGTATGTTAAAAGCAGAAGAAGATTACACATATGATGAAACAACTAAAGGTGTTACATTGACGGAAAACGGTATCGGAAAAGCAGAGAGAGCTTTCGGTATTGATAATCTTTTTGATTTAACACATGTTCGTCTGCTTCATGCAATTAATCAGTCGTTAAAAGCACATGTATCGATGCACCGAGATGTAGATTATGTTGTGCAAGATGGTGAAATTATTATCGTTGATGGCTTTACAGGTCGTTTAATGAAGGGGCGCCGTTATTCTGATGGTCTCCACCAAGCGATTGAAGCAAAAGAAGGCGTAGAAATTCAAAATGAATCGATGACAATGGCTACAATTACGTTCCAAAACTACTTCCGCATGTATGAAAAACTGTCTGGGATGACAGGTACAGCCAAAACAGAGGAAGAAGAGTTCCGTAACATTTACAATATGCAGGTTGTTGTTATTCCAACAAATAAACCAATCGCGCGTGATGATAAACCGGATTTAATTTTTGCCACAATGAACGGTAAATTTAACGCAGTTGCGGCGGATATTGCAGAGCGTCATAAGGCTGGGCAACCTGTATTAGTTGGAACAGTTGCCATTGAAACATCAGAAATTATTTCGAAATTACTTGATAAACATAAAATTCCTCACAATGTATTAAATGCGAAAAACCATGAGCGAGAAGCAGAAATTATCGCAAATGCAGGTAATAAAGGTGCTGTTACAATCGCGACAAACATGGCAGGTCGTGGTACTGATATTAAGCTTGGCGAAGGTGTATTAGAGCTTGGCGGTTTAGCCGTAATTGGTACAGAACGCCATGAATCTCGCCGTATTGATAATCAGCTGCGTGGTCGTTCTGGTCGTCAAGGGGATCCAGGGGTAACGCAATTTTATTTATCGCTTGAAGACGACTTAATGCGTCGTTTCGGTACTGATAGAATGAAAAATGCGATGACTAAACTTGGGATGGACGATTCACAACCAATTCAATCTGGTATGGTATCTAAAGCAGTTGAATCTGCACAAAAACGTGTAGAAGGAAATAACTTCGATGCACGTAAACGATTATTGCAATATGATGATGTTCTTCGTCAACAACGTGAGGTAATCTATAAAGAACGTCGCGATGTTCTTGAAACAGAAAATATGCGGGCTCTTGTTGAAAATATGATTCAAGAGTCAATCGAGACGATTGTAGGTATTCATACACAGGGCGATCAAAAAGAGTGGAACTTCAAAGCAATCGAGGACTACATTCAAGCGAATCTTTTAGAAGAGGGTGCTATTAAAGCAAGCGATCTTGAAGGAAAATCGCCAGAAGAAATGATTCAATTCATTTATTCAGAAGTCCAAAAACGCTATGATGAAAAAGAAGAGCAACTAACGCCAGAACGTATGCGTGAGTTTGAAAAGGTAATTTTACTGCGCTCTATTGATACGAAATGGATAGATCATATCGATGCAATGGATCAATTGCGCCAAGGAATTCACCTTCGAGCTTACGGTCAAACGGATCCTTTACGCGAGTATGAACAAGAAGGATTTGCGATGTTTGAAGAGATGATTGCATCGATTCGTGAAGATGTTACGAAATATGCAATGAAGGCTCAAATTCGTAATAACCTTGAACGTGAAGAAGTAGCGAAAGGTCAAGCTGTAAATCCGAAAGAAGAGGCAGCACCAAAGAAAAAACAACCTGTTCGAAAAGCCGAAGATATTGGCCGCAACGATCCATGTCCATGCGGAAGCGGCAAGAAGTATAAAAACTGTCATGGTGCAGAGCAATAAGATTTTCAAAAATAATGGCGAACTTATCAAGTTACCATAGACTATTTTTGTATAAAAACAGTTTGAACCGTAGTCATCTTTTTGATGGTGCGGTTCTCTCAATTTAATTTACAGTACGGAGGATTTATTTACATGATTGAATTAGCAGATGTAAGAAATACGTTGGAAACTACAGCCTCAAAATTGGCGGACTTCAGGGGGTCTCTTTGACTTAGAAAACAAGGAGGCACGTATTCAAGAGCTTGATGAAGTGATGTTAATGCCGGATTTTTGGAACGACCAAAATGCTGCGCAAACGGTAATTAATGAGGCAAATGGTTTAAAAGCAATTGTTAATGAATTTAACGACCTTGTAACTACACAAGAAAATTTAGAAATGACGCTTGAGCTTTTAAAGGAAGAACCAGATGACGAATTGCAAGAGGAGCTTAGCAATGAGTTGGAAGAATTTGAGCGGAAAATGGATGCTTTTGAGCTTCAAATGTTATTAAGTGAGCCTTATGATAAAAACAATGCGATTTTAGAGTTGCATCCAGGTGCTGGTGGAACGGAATCACAAGACTGGGGTTCGATGCTGCTGCGCATGTATACACGCTGGGCCGATAAACACGGTTTTAAAGTAGAAACAATGGATTACTTGCCTGGGGATGAAGCGGGGATAAAATCCGTAACATTGTTAATCCAAGGTCATAATGCTTACGGCTATTTAAAAGCGGAAAAGGGAGTACATCGTTTAGTGCGAATTTCTCCGTTCGATTCAGCTGGACGCCGTCATACTTCCTTTGTTTCATGTGAAGTTATGCCAGAGTTTAACAATGAAATCGAGATTGAAGTACGAACTGAAGATTTAAAAATTGATACGTATCGTGCAACTGGTGCTGGTGGTCAGCATATTAACACGACTGACTCTGCTGTTCGTATTACACATATTCCTACAGGTGTCGTTGTATCATGCCAGGCAGAGCGTTCACAAATTAAAAACCGTGAAAAAGCAATGAGCATGTTAAAAGCGAAATTGTATCAACTTGAAATAGAGAAGCAACAAGCAGAACTTGACGCGATTCGTGGAGAACAAAAGGAAATTGGTTGGGGTTCTCAAATTCGTTCTTATGTATTCCATCCATATTCAATGGTAAAGGATCATCGTACTAATTTTGAAACAGGCAATGTCCAAGGTGTAATGGATGGAGATTTGGATGATTTTATTAATGCCTACTTACGTTCACGCATTGGATAATATTTTTACAGACCTTTCTGGCGGGGATTTTCCCTTTGTCGGGAGGGTCTTTTATATTAATTTAATTAGATTGATAGTGTGTTACAACTTATGAAGTAAGAAGTGAACTTGAAGTTATAGGAATCGAAAAGGGCTTAATTGTGAGTCATCCTATGAAAACGATTGAGCTGGTCTATAAAGTGTCCATTTAAGATAACTTACTACTAAACTAAACTTCCCCTGAATAGCATACCTACTGCTCATTATCTTTATATTGGGTTATGTTGTTAACAAATTAGCAAAATTGTATAAAGTTTGGTTAGATTTTAAAAAAGCACCTCACCTATCGAGGTAGTTATATTGAAGAAGAGAATAGAAAGGGAGAGAACAATCTCGTTTTGCAACGTAGATTTCTTATAGTGAAGTATTTGTTTTTGGTTTAGCAATTAGTTATTTAGTATCATTATTAATAGACGGAGAAGTATCACATGAATTAACTTACGACTTTGGTATTTTCAATAAACCATTATCAGGCAATTAAAGGATAAAAGTTATTTTTTAATCTTTTAGAACGGTCCATACTAAGCTTAAAAAATTAAATTACTTCATTGTCATATTACATATTTAACGGTTTAATCCCCTAACACCCAGCCGCAGTAAGTAACCAAAACTTAATTATTATCTCATCATCATATGCCATCTTCAACTTATCCATTTCCCTTCCATAAAACACCATCATAACAAGATTGCATTTTTTCGAGTTTGATGTAATATAATAAAAGGAACAAATGTTCGATTAGGAGGGTTATTTGATGGCACATATCCCCATTGAAACTGTCCCATATTTAGAAGCGGCTATTTATTTACCAATGCTGCTAATCGTTTTAGAAAAAGATCATGCACAAATTGAGGCAGGGCAGTTTAAATTAAAGCGACCGTACATTTTTTTAATTGATGAAGCTAGAAGAAATGCTGAAGAAGACTTAAAAAAAACGAAGGCGTATTTAAAAAATCGTAGTTTAAAAGTAGTGAAAGGGCAACGTGATGAAATGTTTACAGAGTATCATTTTCATTACCATCAATTGATGGAAGTGAGAAGGTATTCAAATATACGCCTTCGAAATCATGTTGAACATTTGCTTAACTTCTACTTAAACAAAGCCTCAAACGTTATTCAAAAGGACATTCATTTTGAAAGCCAGTCCATTTTGAATCAATAAAGTGTTCGCATGGTGCTTCAAATAAATAGTTTTTTCATAAGCAAGCAAATATCTGTTTGCATAATTTACTTTGAAAACTGTTTCCATACTAAAGCAAGCTGTAAACTTTTGCGATTATCGGAACGCTTAGCTTAATAATACATTTCCTTCAACTTCAGTATGCTATATTAGTTTTTTCAAAAAGGCATTTCATTTTGGAAAATTAACCGCTCATTAGTGGCGTATTTTTGCAGCATAGATGCACTGACATATTGAGAGCAGAAGGAAGAGTAATTAACGTTAAGCAACAGTTCTTTTCCATCCTTTAATGTAATCTCTGTACAATCTTTGGAACGACGAATGTTTGTTACTGCATGCAGTCCTATCCAAACATTGCTTGGTGAAGCAGGTGAAAGCAATGGGAAGAATACACAAGGTATACCATAATCATGTGAAATAATGATTGGCAGTTTATGTTTTTCTTTACCGAAAAATCGTTTTGATACCGCACGAGCTGCTTTATAATTGTTACCCATCACCTGACAAGATTTACGAACGATGTAAATTGGTTTTCTTCCAACAATTACTTCTCCAGTTTTGTCATAAACACGCGAGAAAAGCTTGTCCTCATGTTTCACCGGTTCAATAAGGTAACTGTTAAACGAAAGATGATAATAATCGACAACATTTACGTTTTCCAACATAGGTATCCTCCTTTTCATTGTTATAAAATGGAAATAGTCGATATAAAAACATAATAGTATGTTTTTCGAGCAAATTCAACATTGATTTTACAAATTTTAGGGAACTGTCCAAATTTAAAATTTGGCCCATTATTTTGTAAGGTTAATTACTTCAAAATAATAATCGAATGCCTAAAACTTCTATTAAAAAATAAATAAAGTATAAAAGTATGAAACTTCAGCCGTAAATCTACAGCTAATAGAAAGCAAAGTAGTAAAAAATTCACCTATTTTTCAGAATATATTGCAAATTGAAATTTGATTTTTTATAATAGAAAAAAGGGAATCGGGGTGATATCGATGGATAAATATTATTCATATACAGATTTTATTAAGGCAGTAGGAAGCTACCAACATGTAAATGAATCTGAAAAATTATTGAATGACATTTATTTGGACTTGTTTTTAAACCGGATGCAAAGATTGCAAAGAATTGAACAGTTAAAAGATCTCATCGATAATGCATTAGATGAACGAAATAAAGATGCTTTTTATTCTTACACTAAAGAGTTAAATGAATTGCAGGAAACACAGGAAATGGAAGAAAGCCAAGAAACACAAGAGTCGATAAATTAAAATGAATATAAAATGAAAAATCAAAAAGTCGCTGAACAGAAGAATGTCTTGCTAGTAATTGGACAAATTCGGTTTTAGCGACTTTTTATTTGATTTTTTTACAAAAAATTGATGATAGTCACTTGATTAAATTCAATGTATAGTTACATTAGTAGAGAAAGTAGCAAAAGGAGGGTCCTGTCTTTGGTATCTTCAAAAGACGTTGCAAAACATGCAGGAGTATCTCAAACAACAGTTTCACGTGTTTTAAACACTCCAGAACTAGTTAAAAAGCCTACAATTGACAAAGTAATGAAGGCAATCCAGGAATTAAACTATATTCCAAATGCCCATGCTCGATCCCTCGTCCAAAATAAGACTTACACGATTGCTCTTTTATCAGGGCCATTACATAATCCGTTTTTCGTCGATACAACTACAGCCATTGTGAATTATGCAAATTCAAAGGGGTATCGTGTTAATGTACAGTTTGTAAACGATAAGAAGCTAACGGAAGCCTATGCAACAGCATTTGAGCAAAAGGTGGACGGGATTATTTTATCGTGTATTTTAATAGATGATCCAATTTTTGAGAAGTTAGAAAAAATGGACATTCCTTTCATTACATATAATCGCAAGCATAAAAATAATCGTCAGTTTGTAGAAATAGATAACTTTGAAGCAGGTTATTTGTCAGCAAAGCATCTAATTGAACTTGGTCATACAAATATTGCTTGGGTTGGCGGTCCATTAACAATGAGTACATTTAATAACCGATATCATGGGTTTTTAAAAGCGATAAAAGAGTACCAACATTCCGTTTCAGCAGAATATATAATTCATACAGATACTTCAAAAATGGATGTTTCAAGAGCGTTTCAAAAACTAATACATTCGAAAAATAGGCCAACAGGAATATGTGCAGGTTCGGATTCACTTGCATTATATTTAATGGATGATGCCATTTATGCTAATTTAAGCGTACCTGAAGACATTAGTATTATAGGTATAGACAATGTAGACATTAGTCAACATGCATCCATTCAATTAACAACTGTAGGGAGTATATCTAAAGAAAATTTAGGCTTTTTGGCTATTAATAAATTAATAGAATTGATTGAAAATAAAAAAAACTCTTGCGTTAAAATTACGGAGTCTGTTAGAATTTATTCTAGAAAAACGACTCGTAAAATATAAAACAAACTTTTTTAAAAGTTTGTTTTATATTCAAAAATGAATACGTAACCATTATAATCCTAATTTGATAATTGTTGATTTTAGTAAATAATGATTGCGGCAAAAGTTGAACATTATCTTAATCCAATAACAAAGTAGCTAAAAGCATATCTGCTATATCGAAAATCAATAGAGTAACAAATTTTTTTAAAACCAAAAATGGTTACGTATTCATTTTGTTAAGTCGACATCAATAAATATAGGAGGGAAACTTTTTTATTTAATGTAAGGGGTTACAAAAAGGGGAGGAGTAATACATTATGTTATGGAAAAATAGGAAATTTGGTGAAGAGTCACCACATATACCAGCAGGGCCTTTTAAAATTCGATTGCCATTTATTCATTATCGCTTTGAGTGGCCTGATTATGTTCAAGGTTTATTAATGTGTGCGGTGGATTTGTCGGCCATTCCAATATTAGTCGAATTGTTGGGAATGCCATTTGAAGTAGCTTTGGCTATTGTCGTCTTAAATGGACTTTTCTACTTACTGCATCATTTACTAGGAGATCCAACTGTGCCAGGGTGGATTACACCAGCCATACCGTTGATTACTTTATATTGTTCACAGTTTCCAGAAGGGCCAGAGCGAGTACACTCCTTAATTGCCTTTCAGATGACACTAGGGATTCTTTCATTAGTTTTGGGAGCAACAGGTTTAGCAGCGAAAGTAGTAGGATTAATTCCGTCTGCTATGAAGTCAGGGATTATTCTTGGTGCAGGGCTGGCAGCAGTAATTTCAGTGTTCCAGATTGGAGGAAGATTTGAATCTTTCCCATGGACTATTACTATTGCGATAGGAATTGCTTTTTATCTATTATTCTCTAAACATTTTTCAAAATTCCAGCACAAAAATCGCTTTTGGGGGCTTATAGGAAAGCTTGGGATTTTCCCAGTTATTCTTCTAGCGGTAATTATTGCACCTATATTTGGGGAAGCAGCATGGCCATCTATAGAGTGGGGCTTTTCTGCACCTGACTTTGTAACATTGTGGAATGAATATACGATTTTTGGCTTAGGTTTCCCACCAATTATGATGTTTATTACCGCATTACCAACAGTATTGGCAGCGTATATTGTGCTATTTGGTGATGTGTTACAAACAAAAGCATTGGTTGAGGACGGTGCTGCTGTACGAGTAGATGAAAAAGTAGATTACAGCCCAAGCCGTGCACATTTAATTTTTGGAATTCGTAACAGTGCCATGAGTATTTTAGGTCCTGACGTAACAATGTGTGGTCCAATTTGGTCTGCAATGCAAGTTGTTATGGTGGAACGATTCAAAAAAGGTAGAAAGGCGATGGATTCCTTCTTTGGGGGTATTGGATCATTCCGTTGGGGAACAAACACAGGGCTATTCTTGTTGCCAATTGTAAGCTTAGTAGAGCCAATTTTAGGGGTAGCACTTGCTTCAACGATGTTAATCCAAGGCTATGTAAGTGTGAAGGTTGGAATATTAGAAGCGCGAAGTCAAACTGATCTAGGGGTTGCTGGAATCATTGGTGCCATACTCTGTATTAAAGGCGCAGCATGGGCTTTCGCTGCAGGAATTATCCTTTGTTTATTAATTTACGGAAAGAATTTCTTTAAAGGAGAAGTCGATAATACATTTACAAAAGACCAACAAAATGGAAAAGGAGACTTAAACGTAGATGGAAAGAATGATGAAGAACGAGAGCTTCTTAATGTTTAATTCAAAGGAAAAAAAGTACTACGTTAACGGTGAATGGAAATCTTCTGAAAAATATGCAGAGCTTGTTTCACCATATACAAAAGAAACAATTGCTTTAATTCCACAAGCAACACGTGAAGAAGTAGAGGAAGTCATTGATGTTGCATACGAAACGAGACAGCAAATGGCGGAATTAACTGCTTATAAACGAGCTGCTATTTTAGAGCATATTGCCCAACTTTTTATTGAGAATAGACAACAAGCAGCTGAAATCATTTCTTTAGAATCAGCTAAGCCGATAAAGTTTGCATTAGCTGAAATCGACCGTACAATTGAAACTTACAAATTTGCGGCGGAGGAAGCAAAACGCTTAACTGGTGAAATGATTCCGATGGATGCCGCTAAAAATGGGGCAAATCGCTTCGGTTATACAATAGAAGAGCCTCTCGGGGTTATCGGTGCTATTACGCCGTTTAATTTCCCACAAAACTTAGTAGCACATAAAGTAGGGCCTGCTATTGCAGCGGGAAATACAATCGTATTAAAGCCAGCTTCGCAAACACCTTTATCAGCACTTTTTCTAGCAGAATTGATAGATCAAACGGAGTTGCCAAAAGGAGCTTATAATGTAGTAACAGGTAGTGGCGGCACGGTTGGAGATGCATTGGTAGAAAGCGATAAAGTAAAAATGATTACATTCACAGGTAGTCCAGCAGTAGGGATTAGTATTCGAAATAAAGCTGGATTAAAGAAGGTCGCACTAGAACTCGGTTCGAATGCAGGCGTTATTATCGACAAAGGTGTGGACTTATCTAAAATTGTATCGAAATGTGTAACAGGTGCTTTTTCAAACCAAGGACAAGTGTGTATTTCATTGCAGCGCACATATGTAATGGACGAGTTATTCGATGAATTTATTCAACAATTTGAGGCTGGAACAAAAAAGTTAGTTATTGGGAGTCCTTTAGAGGAATCAACTGATATTTCAGCTATGATTCATCCAAAAGAGCAAGAGAGAGCACTTTCTTGGATTCAAGAAGCAGTTCAAAATGGAGCAAAAATTATTACGGGCGGCACGATTGACAATGGTGTCTTGATGCCTACGATTTTAACTGATGTACCGTCCGATGCTAAAGTATCGTGCCAGGAAGTGTTTGCACCGATAGTTGTCGTTTCTCGAATTTCTAGTATTGAAGAAGGCATTGAAGCAATTAATGATTCCAACTACGGGTTACAAGCTGGGATCTTTACAAATAACATTCAAACAGCTTTTAAAGCTTCAAAATTATTTGAAGTTGGCGGCGTAATGATAAATGATATTCCAACATACCGTGTTGACCAGATGCCATATGGTGGTGTAAAGGAAAGTGGGACAGGTAAAGAAGGTTTAAAATATGCCATACATGAAATGACGGAAACAAAGCTAATTGTTTGGAACCAAAGTGAGGAGTGATTGGACATGTCTGAAAAAATTACATTTCCACCGGTCAGTTTTACAGGATGGGATTCGTTATCTCACTTAGTAGATGAAGTAAATCGTTTCGAAGTGAAAAAAATCCTTGTCATCACTGATCCATTTTTAAAAAATATTGGATTAACTAATAAAATCGTTGAACCATTGGAAAAAGTGGGCTATATAACTGAAGTTTATACAGAGGTCGTACCTGAACCACCGCTTGCGATTGGAGAAAAGTTAGTTGCTTACACACGAGAGCATCAATTCGATATGGTGATTGGCGTCGGAGGAGGTAGTGCGCTTGATTTAGCAAAGCTTGCAGGCGTTTTAGCTTCACATGAAGGCTCTGTTGCTGATTACCTAAACTTAACAGGAACAAAGGAAATTACACATAAAGGACTTCCTAAAATATTAATCCCTACTACTTCGGGAACAGGTTCGGAAGTTACGAATATTTCTGTATTATCGCTTGAAACAACAAAAGATGTCGTGACACATGATTATTTAATAGCGGATGTTGCGATTGTTGATCCTGCTTTAACTATTTCTTTACCACCTAAAGTGACGGCCGCAACGGGGGTAGATGCACTGACTCATGCAGTTGAAGCTTACATTTCTAAAAATGCAAGCCCCGTATCAGATGCACTTGCATTACAGGCGATTCGTTTAATCAGTAATTCTATTCGTACTGCTGTTTCTAATGGTGAAGACAAACAAGCTCGTACAGATATGAGCTACGGAAGTTATCTTGCTGGGCTGGCCTTCTTTAATGCAGGTGTAGCTGGTGTCCATGCCTTAGCTTATCCTATTGGAGGACAGTTCCATATTGCCCATGGAGATTCCAATGCCGTTTTACTTCCATATGTCATGGGGTACATCCGTCAAAGCTGTGAGAAACGAATGAAAGATATATATGAAGCGATGGGCTTTAGCGCAGTAAACTTATCCCAAGAAGAAGCATCTTACAAATGTGTAGACGAATTAAAAAGGTTAGTAGAGGATGTAAATATTCCATCTACTTTACAAGGATTCAATATTACTGAGGATGCGCTTGAAAGTTTAACAAAGGATGCTATTGAACAAAAGCGGATTTTAGCACGGAGCCCAATGCCATTATTACGAGAAGATATTTTGTCGATTTATAAAGCAGCGTTTGAAGGGAAAATTGCTGAAAAAAATAGTTTAGAAAAAATTCATTAAAAACAAGCTTGTGTTGTCCGAAAAACAAAAAAGTGCACTTCAGAACCAAAACTGAAGTGTACTTTTTTCTTTTAAGAAAATAAAAATTTAGATTTACAGATAACTTTATGTTGAAGCATATTTCTTTTTTAGCAGGGGACAAGTAGACTTTGTACACAAGTCATAGAGCTGTGGTGTAAGACTCTATAATCGTCTAAGTGCTTTGTATAATGCACTCTCAGATTTAGTAAATTACTTCTTATCTTTATATCTCACTGCTGGTTTGTAATAATAGGTTGTTTCCTTACAAATGGGGAGAAGTAAAAAGTTGAGGAATATATGTTCGCTTTTTGTTCGAAATTTCTAAATGGTTATGCTAAAATAAAATACAAGAATTGGGTGAAAGGACGATCTACGAATGGCCGAAACTTTTGAATTGTATTCTGCCTATGAACCAAGCGGCGATCAGCCGAATGCCATTGCGGAGCTTGTTAAAGGCATAAAGGATGGCAAAAGGCATCAAACTTTGCTTGGGGCAACAGGTACGGGGAAAACATTTACCATTTCCAATGTAATAAAAGAAGTAAAGAAGCCAACGCTGGTGATTGCACATAATAAAACACTGGCAGGACAGCTATACAGCGAATTTAAACAATTTTTCCCAAACAATGCGGTTGAATATTTTGTCAGCTACTACGATTATTATCAGCCGGAAGCTTATGTTCCACAAACGGATACCTATATCGAAAAAGATTCAAGCATTAATGATGAAATCGACAAGCTGCGACACTCCGCTACATCAGCATTGTTTGAACGACAAGATGTCATCATTATAGCTTCTGTGTCTTGTATATATGGTTTAGGGAATCCAGAGGAATATCGTGAAATGGTTGTATCTGTCCGAACTGGGATGGAAATTGAACGCAATCAATTGTTGAGAAAACTCGTAGACATACAATATGAACGGAACGATGTAAACTTTACACGGGGTACATTTAGAGTTCGAGGAGATGTAGTCGAAATTTTCCCAGCATCTAGAGATGAAAAATGTATTCGTGTTGAATTTTTTGGCGATGAAATTGATCGAATTCGGGAAGTGGATGCTTTAACTGGTGAAATTATGGGTGACCGCGATCATGTAGCTATTTTCCCAGCTTCCCACTTCGTTACACGAGAAGAGAAAATGTTAAAGGCTATTGAAAATATTGAGGCTGAGCTTGAAGAGCAGCTTGCAAAATTCCGAGCAGAAGATAAACTGCTTGAAGCGCAGCGTTTAGAGCAAAGAACAAACTATGATTTAGAAATGATGCGTGAGATGGGCTTCTGTTCAGGAATCGAAAACTATTCCCGTCATTTAACGTTGAGAGAAGCGGGAGTAACACCTTATACATTGCTAGATTATTTCCCCAAAGATTTTTTATTAGTTGTGGATGAAAGTCACGTAACTTTGCCGCAAATACGCGGAATGTATAATGGGGACCAAGCTCGTAAGAATGTATTAGTAGAACACGGTTTCCGCTTACCATCAGCACTTGATAATAGACCATTAAAATTCGAAGAGTTTGAACAGCATATACATCAAGCCATTTACGTTTCAGCAACTCCTGGCCCCTATGAAATCGAACATACACCAGAGATGGTTGAGCAAATTATACGTCCAACTGGACTGCTCGACCCAACAATTGATGTTCGTCCAATTGAAGGACAAATTGACGATTTAATCGATGAAATAAATGAACGGGTTCGACAAAATGAACGTGTTTTAATTACAACGTTAACGAAGAAAATGTCAGAAGATTTAACAGACTATCTGAAGGAAATCGGCATCAAAGTCGAGTATCTTCACTCTGAAGTTAAGACGTTGGAACGAATTGAAATCATACGCGAGCTTCGAAAAGGAACATATGATGTTCTCGTAGGAATCAATTTATTGCGTGAAGGACTAGATATTCCAGAAGTATCTCTTGTTGCAATCCTTGATGCTGATAAAGAAGGATTTTTACGTTCAGAACGTTCACTTATTCAAACGATTGGACGAGCTGCCCGAAATGCGAATGGACATGTAATTTTATACGCAGATAACATGACTGATTCAATGAAAAAAGCAATCGATGAAACAAAACGTCGTCGTACAATTCAAGAGGCATACAACAAGGAACACGGTATAACACCAAAAACAATTCAGAAGAAAATTCCAGATTTAATTCGCGCAACGCAGGCTGCAGAAGAAGAAGAGACATATGCAACAAAAGTGACGAAGGGCAAAAAGCTGTCAAAAGCAGAAATCGAGAAATTGATTGCATCGCTTGAAAATGAAATGAAGGAAGCCGCCAAAGCACTTGATTTTGAACGTGCAGCAGAATTAAGAGATACGATATTTGAACTGAAGGTAGAAGGGTGACCAAAACGTGAAAAATACAGAAATAGTTGTGCAAGGTGCACGTTCGAATAATTTGAAAAATATTAACGTAACAATACCACGAGATAAGCTTGTCGTATTAACAGGCTTATCTGGTTCTGGTAAATCATCACTAGCATTTGACACAATTTATGCGGAAGGACAACGACGATATGTCGAGTCTCTTTCTGCATATGCACGTCAATTTTTAGGACAAATGGATAAACCGGATGTTGATTCAATCGAAGGGCTATCGCCTGCGATTTCTATTGATCAAAAAACTACGAGCAGAAATCCACGTTCAACAGTCGGTACTGTAACAGAAATTTATGATTATTTACGTCTGTTATTTGCACGTATAGGGAAACCAATTTGCCCAAATCATGGCATTGAAATTACATCCCAAACGATTGAACAAATGGTGGACCGACTATTAGAATATCCTGAACGTACAAAAATGCAATTGTTGGCACCAATGGTTTCAGGACGAAAAGGAACACATGTGAAACTATTGGAAGATTTAAAGAAGCAAGGTTATGTCCGAGTAAGAATCGATGGAGAGATGCGTGATTTAGATGATTCAATTGAGCTGGACAAAAATAAAAAACATAATATTGAGGTTGTCATAGACCGTGTAGTTATAAAAGATGGTGTTGCAGCACGGCTGAGTGATTCTCTTGAAACGGCATGTAAATTGGCAGATGGCAGAGTATTAGTAGATGTAATGGAACATGAGGAATTGCTGTTTAGTGAACACCATGCATGCCCACTTTGTGGTTTTTCAATTGGAGAATTAGAACCACGTATGTTTTCTTTCAACAGTCCATTTGGTGCTTGTCCTTCCTGCGATGGGCTTGGGACTAAACAAGAAGTAGACCTAGATTTATTAATTCCTGATTGGGATAAAACTTTAGAAGAACACGCGATTGCTGCATGGGAGCCAACTAGCTCACAATACTATCCTCAGTTATTAAAGGCAGTATGCGAGCATTATGGCATCCCGATGGACGTACCCGTGTCACAAATTCCAAAAGGTCAAATGGATAAAATTTTGTATGGCTCAGGTAATGAACTCATCCATTTCCACTATGAAAATGAATATGGTAGCGTTCATGATAAAGATATTGAATTTGAAGGTGTAGTCCGTAACATTGAACGCCGTTTCCGAGATTCCACTTCGGATTGGGTACGTGAACAAATGGAAAAATATATGGCAGAGCAGCCTTGTCCAGCATGTAAAGGCTATCGATTAAAGCCGGAAACATTAGCGATAAAAGTAGAAGGTCTACACATTGCGGAAGCAACCCAGCATTCTATTGCTGAAATGTATGGATTTTTCTCTTCTTTATCTTTAACAGAAAAAGAGATGCAAATTGCAAGGTTGATTATCCGTGAAATTACTGAACGATTAAGCTTTTTAATAAATGTAGGATTAGACTATTTAACACTTTCTCGTTCAGCGGGAACATTATCAGGCGGGGAAGCACAACGTATCCGACTTGCCACTCAAATTGGATCTCGGCTGACAGGTGTTCTCTATATTTTGGATGAGCCATCGATTGGTTTGCATCAACGTGATAATGATCGACTTATTGCAACGCTAGAAAATATGCGTGATTTGGGCAATACGTTAATCGTCGTTGAACATGATGAGGATACAATGATGGCTGCCGATTATTTAATCGATGTTGGACCAGGTGCAGGTGTCCATGGCGGTGAAATAGTCGCTGTCGGTACACCAGAAGAAGTGATGCAAAATGATGCATCGATTACAGGCAAATATTTGAGCGGGAAAAAATTCATTCCTCTTCCAATTGAACGTCGACAATCGGATGGACGAAAACTAACAATTAAAGGTGCATCAGAAAACAATTTAAAAAATGTCAAAGTTGATATTCCTCTTGGACAATTTATTGCTGTAACAGGTGTTTCAGGTTCAGGAAAGTCAACGCTTATTAATGAGATTTTATATAAATCTCTAGCACAAAAATTAAATCGTGCACGTACAAAACCTGGTGCACATAAAGAAATAACAGGCATTGAGCATTTAGATAAAGTGATTGATATAGATCAATCACCAATCGGCCGTACGCCTCGTTCAAATCCAGCAACATATACTGGGGTTTTTGATGATATTCGTGATTTATTTTCTGCAACGAATGAAGCGAAAGTACGGGGATATAAAAAAGGACGATTTAGCTTTAATGTTAAAGGCGGCCGCTGTGAAGCTTGTCGTGGAGATGGCATAATCAAAATCGAAATGCACTTCTTACCTGATGTTTATGTTCCGTGCGAAGTATGTCATGGAAAACGATATAATCGTGAAACATTAGAAGTTCGCTACAAAGAAAAAAATATTGCAGAGCTATTAGATATGACGATTGAAGATGCAGTTGTTTTCTTTGAAAATGTCCCTAAAATTCAAAGGAAGCTTCAAACGATAGTAGATGTAGGATTAGGTTATATGAAGCTTGGTCAGCCTGCTACCACTTTATCAGGTGGAGAGGCACAACGTGTAAAACTTGCATCGGAACTGCATCGACGCTCAACAGGGAAATCCTTCTACATTTTAGATGAACCAACAACAGGACTTCATGCAGAAGATATTGCTCGACTGTTGAAAGTTTTACAAAGACTTGTCGATAATGGTGATACTGTCTTAGTTATCGAACATAATTTAGATGTTATTAAAACGGCAGACCATATTATTGATTTAGGTCCAGAAGGCGGCGATAAGGGCGGAACTATTATTGCAACAGGTACACCTGAAGAGGTTGCAGCAAATGAAAATTCTTATACTGGCCGTTACTTAAAACCAATTTTAGAACGTGACCGAAAACGAATGCAAGAGTTGCTAGCCGAAGCTTCTAATAAATGATATAAGAGCTAGTAGTAAAAATAAATAGTTAAAACCAATAAATGAAACTTTTCTGCCTTCCTCTGCGTATAATTGTATATACAATAGAGGGAGGCTTTTTATTTATGGAAAACGAGCGTAAACGAATTTTAAAATTAGTCGAGAACGGAACAATCTCAGCAGAAGAGGCCATTGTTTTACTTGAGGCGTTAACAAAAGAAAAAGAATCCACTCAATCGAGCAAAACTTCTCTATCATCAAAAGAAGAGGAACAACAAACATCACAAGAGAATAATGCATCTCAGCAAACAGAAAATGCAGAAGAAGAAACAACATCTAAAACATCCGGTTTTGAAGATATATTTGGTAAAACATTTAACAATAAAGAAGCAAATAAAAAAATGGATGAGTTTATGAATGACTTAAAAGAAGACTTATCTAATTTTAGTAATCGTGTTATGGGAGTAATGAACACAACCTTCTCAAAAATTAAAGATTTTGATTTAGAGTTTCCTTTTGGCGAAAAAGTTCAATTTACTAAAACCTATGCATTCGATGCAGAGGATATAAGAGGCCTTGAACTTGAAATTCCAAACGGCAAGGTAGAGGTAGCAAAAGCAGAAGATAATCAATTTTTAGTGGAAGCAAAAATAAAAGCACCTCTTAATGACCATGATGAAGAAAAAACAAAGGCTCAATTTGAGGAAGAGTTTTTACAATTACAAGATGGAAAATTAACTATTGCAGTTCCTTCGAAAATGTCACAAGTATCTGTTCAGTTCACTGTACCAGAGAAGCAGTATGATGTTTTTATCCTACGTTTATTAAATGGAGGGATAACAATACAAGAACTGAATACTAAGCTTTTAAAAGTGAAGACATATAATGGAGCTGTTAAATTGGATCAGTCTTCATTCCAAAATGCAAATATTGAAACAGGCAACGGAGCAATTGAAGTTCGAAATGTACATGGTGAAGACCTTGAAGTAGAAACAGTTAATGGTCGAATTTATATTGATGGACATATACAAGAAGTAGAGGCTGAATCAGTAAACGGTGCTGTCGTTGTCACAACGCATGCAGAAAATGCGCGGAAAATAAAAGCACATACCGTTGCTGGAGCAGTTGAATTATATATTCCGAAAACATTATCATTAGACGGACAAGTTACAACGAACTTTGGGAAGGCAGATGTTGGTTTAGCCGATGCTGTCACACGTATTGAAGGAGATCAGTTTTTACTTAAAACATTACATTTCGATAAAATAATAGAAAATGCAAATATGTTAAAATTAACTGGAGAATCCCGTACAGGAAGTATTATTGTAAGATATAATGCTGAATAATGGTTGGGAAAAACGAATCGTGGAATGCGATTCGTTTTTTTATTAGGAAACTATTGTCCTTAAATTTTTATCCCTTATTCAACTTCTGGGAAATTCACCAAATTCTAAATTTTAATAATCTGCTTGAATGTTTCATAACTAATTCAATAAGGGTATATAGCAAAATAACTAGGGAACTATTTTTACAGCTTTCGTGTTTTTCAAATTTCCACAATCATTCGCGATTCTTCAAAAGTGAAGGATCGCTTTTTTAATTCAGGCAAACGATAGTAATACCGCCACAGTAACTAATAAAAACTGAAATCCATCACGATGAATATGCAGTAAAATTTTAATTATCAATATTATAATAAAATTAATAGCAGTTATTTAGGAGGATAAAAAGGAGTATTTTAATTTATAAACTAATTCGTGTTAAGTGGAGAATTGGGAGGTTTGGGATGCTTAAAGTGGAGATAAGAAGGCCAAGAACTGGGGACATAAAAGAGTTAAATTCATTTTTTAAATTAGTGATTACTGATACTTTTATTAAAGAAGGTTTAGGTGAGAAGTTAGACGATATTTATGATGAAATTAAAGTTAAGGAAAAATACTTAAAAAGTGATTTTGAAAGCAATGGCGAAAAACGATATTTCTTGATTGCTTTAGATGGTGATAAAATTATCGGTTCAATTGAATATGGTCCAGCAAGTGATCTTATATGTAATTGTACAAACAACGCCTTCAAAGAGCTAATTGAAATAGGTACAGTATTCGTTCATCCTTATTACCAGAAAATGGGGATAGGGAATTTACTTTTGAATAAGATGTATTATACTTTGCAGAGTAGAGGCATAGAAGAATTTTGCTTAGATTGTGGATATATAAGCTCACAAAAAATTTGGAAAAAGAAATTTGGAGAGCCTAATTATTTATTACAGGACTATTGGGGCAAAGGATATGATCATATGATTTGGAGAATCAAGATTAGCGATTTGGTATTAGGTTGAGCTGTAAGAAAAACTAATGGTTGGAGTCTATTGGAAATGGCACTACCCATACTATTAAAGGAGACTGAGTAAAATGGATAGCAGTTTCAAAAATGCTAAGTTTGAGTGGGTTAAGGAAATGATTACAAGTAATTTTGAAAACATGAAAATTAATCACATTATGCAACTTGGTGAGGGTTGGATGAATACTGCCTATCTGATCAATCATGAGCTCGTATTTAGATTTCCAAAAGATAAAGACGGGGCCATTGATATAAAGAAAGAAATAAAGGCGTTACTTTACCTAAAAAAACATATTTCTTTAAACATACCGGAATTTATTTATTGTGGGAAACAAGATAATGGATACCCTTTTGTCGGCTACAGATTATTAACAGGAGAACCAATGAATGAACAACTATTTTGCTCATTGCCATCAGAAACTAAAGAAAAAATCTCCTATCAAATTGCTGAATTTATAGATCAAGTCTGTTCATTCAGTATTGAACAGGCAAAAAGCCTAAATATTCCTGAAAAGAACTTCTATCAATATTATTTAGATATTTTCAATGAGGTGAAGGAAAAAGCCTTTAATAAAATCAATCAAGATATGCAAACTTATATTTCTTTTCGATTTGAAAAATACCTCAAAAATAAAAACCATTTCAGATATTCACCTAAGGTTCTTTATGCTGATTTATCGATGGACCATTTACTATTTGATCAAAAGAGGCAAGAATTAACTGGAATCATTGATTTTGGTGACATGAAAATTGGTGACCCTGATTATGAATATTTATACTTGTTGGAGGAATTTGGAGAATTATTTACGAAAAATGTGATGGAACATAGAAAGGAAGAAAATATTCAACATAAGTTTGAAAAGCTCTATTTTTTCCTGACAGCTGACAATGTTGTACTGTTATTGGAAGGCATAAAAAGAAATAATAGAGAGATGTTAGAAGAAGCTGTAAATATCATTCAGTGTGAAATGAAGATAAATCATATTAAATGATAGCAAAAGAGGAATAGAGGTATAGGGTTTCTACACAAATGATGATACTGGAGATTTATGATGCCTATAGGGTTTGGCTCGAACACAGTAGTAAAGCTTAAAACTAATTGATTTTAGGATTCGAATTATGTTCTGGTTATTCCGTAAAAGTGCGCAATTTCAGAGGAGAAATTACAATCTTTCTTTATTTATCCGTTCAGTTACCTTTAATAAGAATTGTTGTAACTAAATTGGAACAAACTGAATTAAATATAATTAGGGTGATTAATTTAATAAAAGTGTTTCTCATCCAATGGGCATAGCTACTTAAAAATTTTTAGAAATCCAGTTGACAGTCTATCTACTACGTGTTACTATATACCTGTAGTAAGTAATACTGAATACAGATGATATATAATAACAGGTTGCAATTAAAATAAATGACACCTCTACTACTAAATGCAATATACTTGTAATAAGCAATACTTAATAGCATGTTTACCCAAATGCTATTAAGTTAAAATTTTCTTTGGTACTAAGTAATACTGAATATAAGTCAGACAGAATAGGGGAGGAACTGAACATGGAAAATTTAACTGAAATGCTAAAGGGTTCGCTTGAAGGCTGTGTGCTGGAAATCATCAGCCGCCATGAAACCTATGGCTACGAGATTACCCGGCGCCTAAACCAGCTCGGGTTTACCGAAGTCGTGGAAGGGACTGTCTACACCATCCTCGTTCGACTAGAAAAGAAAAAGCTGGTAAACGTAGAAAAGAAACCGTCAGATATGGGTCCACCACGTAAGTTTTACTCACTTAATGAGGCCGGTCGTCAAGAACTTGAATTGTTTTGGAAAAAATGGGATTTTGTATCTTCAAAAATCAACATTTTGAAATCAACGTAGCTGCATAAGATATTCCATCCAATATTTTTAGAAAATCTTGTTCAGCTTTATAAAAAAGGAGGATAAATAAAATGATGGAAATGTTCAAAAAAATGATAGGTGATAAAAAAGAGTACAAAATGATGATGGCGCGGGTTGAAGACTTGCCTGAGGAATACCAGTTTGTATTTAAGAAAATTCAAAACTACATGTGGAATTTCGCAGCGGGCAACGGTATGGATATGCTTAAAATTCAATATGAATTAATCGAGTTGTTCGAAGCCGGTGCTGCAGATGGCAGAAAAGTGCTGGAAATCACTGGTGACGACGTGGCATCCTTTGCCGATGAACTAGTAGCAAATGCTAAAACATATGTCGCTAAGTATCGTGAAGATTTGAACGAGAGTATCAAGAACCGATTAGGAAAAAAATAATTTCTATAGATCATACCGACTGAATAGATGTTACAAATGTGAATTGCCACCTTCTCTATTCAGTTACTTTTTTCAACCTGGTAGTAAGTAATACTAGTTATCAGTGATGCTAAGTAGATAGGTAGGGAATCTAGCTCCGCTAAGCAAGGCACTAATTATAAGGAGGAAAAAATATGAGAAATGCAGTGATTTCTGTAAAAGGGTTAAAAAAATCCTTTAAAGACAAGGAAGTCTTAAAGGGGGTGGAATTTGAAGTTCGACGTGGCGAAATTTTCGCACTGCTGGGCTCAAATGGAGCGGGTAAAACGACGATGGTCAATATCCTCTCGACGCTAATGAAGCTTGATGACGGTGAAATAAATATTTTCGACTTTGATGTCCAGCGTCAACCGGATTATGTTCGACAAAGCATCAGCCTGACAGGGCAGTTCGCAGCTTTAGACGGCATGCTAACCGGGCGAGAAAATCTGATAATGATCGCCAAGTTGCGAGGAGTTTCCAATCCTGCTCAAGTTGCCGATGATCTGCTAGCTAAATTCAGTCTGACCGATGCGGCCAACCGCCGAGCGGACCAGTATTCCGGTGGGATGAAGCGCCGGCTTGACATCACCATGAGCCTGATAGGGACACCAGCAGTCATTTTTCTCGATGAACCGACGACAGGGCTTGACCCCGAAGCACGGATTGAAGTCTGGGATACCGTCAAGGAGCTTGCCGGTGATGGTACGACCATTTTGCTGACGACCCAGTACCTGGAGGAAGTTGAACAACTTGCAGACCGTATCGCCATCCTACACGATGGAAAAATTATTACGAGCGGTACACTTACCGAACTTAAAAAGATGTTCCCACCAGCAAAAGTGGAATACATCGAGAAGCAGCCGACATTGGAGGATATTTTCCTTGCGATTATCTGCAAAAAGGAGGAAATATAAATGAAAAGCGAAACAGGGGTATTATTGGGGCGTTTAATACGTAACATAATGCGCAGCCCGGATACAATTATCACGGTGGCAATTACGCCGATTATGATGATGTTGTTGTTTGTTTATGTATTTGGAGGCGCCATAGATACAGGCACGGACAACTACGTCAATTATTTATTGCCAGGAATTTTGCTGATTACTATCGCATCCGGCGTCGCTTACACTTCCGTACGGCTGTTTACAGATGTAAATAGTGGGCTGATGGCACGATTGTTTACCATGCCAATCAAGCGCTCATCGGTATTATGGGCTCACGTATTGACATCGCTTGTCTCCAATGCGCTGACTCTCATGCTGGTGTTCCTGGTCGCGTTATTGATGGGCTTCCGTTCCAGCGCTAATCTCCTGGATTGGTTCGCGGTAGTTGGGATAATCGGTCTGTTTACACTGGCGCTGACATGGTTAGCGGTCATTCCAGGATTGACAGCGAAGTCTATGGAAGGAGCGACAGCCTACTCGTACCCGCTGATTTTCCTACCATTTATCAGTTCGGCTTTTGTCCCTACTGAAACCATGCCTAAAATTGTCCGTCTGTTTGCTGAGAACCAGCCCGTAACTTCAATCGTGAATGCTATTCGTGCCCTATTATATGAAGGGGCTATTGGTAAAGATATCTGGATCGCGCTCTCCTGGTGCGTCGGCATCATGATTATCGTTTACTTTTTCGCCAGTAAAGCATTTAAACGCCAGTTTGGGTAAGGAAACTATCGGTTGTCTCGTGGCAACTAAACCTTACAAATAAAAATATGTTTGGGAAAGCATGGGGAAATTTCAGTTCTTTAATTAATTTCTTAAATTCTAAGGTAAACTATTGTTAATATAATAATTTTTTGTTATTCAACAAAACAGCTAATAGTTCTCAACCGTCTAAAGAGGAAAGTTTATAAGAGAAGAACAAGAAGTTAAATATAATAATAACTAACTTTTCTTCTCTTATTTTTCCAATGTTATATAAAACAATATTATTATTATTATTGTTTTATAGGTATACATATTTCGCAATAATGATTATTACTCATATCACCAATGTATCTTTCGAAAATTGGTTTATTTTCTATTTGATATCCGCTTTTTTGTATAGATGGAAAAATACTAGAATATGCATTTTGAATATCTTCTCTTGTATGTTTTACTTCATATATCATGTATTTTCCACCAGGAAGTTCATTCTCGCTGATTGAATCATCTATTTGATAATCCTCAGATATCACAATACATGCGTCAAATCTACAATTTTCAGGTAGTGTTGTTTCAGGGTTATCCTGCTGAACTGCAAGTAGTATAGTATTTGATTTAAGAAGGTTTTTCTCCTTAGCCCATTTTTTAAAATTCTCCCACACTTCAATGTTTCCATTCCCATACGGGCCGACTCGTCGCATATAAGCAACACGATAGTTCGGAATTGTTTCAATTTTAAAATTCATAATTTCTTCTTCCTTTCTTGATTCATATTTGTATGATACAGGTTGAATGTAACATGCTTTAAAATCAAATTCAGTGTAATTTTTAAACTTTTTTAAATATTTTTATTTTGATTGTTTTTAGCAACGGGAGTTTAGTTAAAGTAAAGGGAGAATTTTCTCAAACGCTTATTTTTTTTGTTGAGAAGGAGGTATGTAGGTAAGTAATATAGAGAAATGCATTTATAGATTAATATCTAGCGGCACTAATTACCATTATCATCTTAAAACATGTTAGGTAAAATAAGGATAAATATCTTCTCAAGATGAGTTAACCTTACTATGGAAAAATTCATTAAGTATTTTATTCTTATATCTATAATCTGTATTATTTCAATAGGATATATCGTGTTTGAACAACATCAATTGATTGAAAAATAGCAGAGAGAAATATATAAAGAGTAAATTGCAACTTATTATCGAGCTGCAATGACTTTGGATAATCGAAACTTAAATGATATTAAACCTCAAACTCTTTATAGTTTGGCATTAGAGTTTGAAAAGAACCGTTCATACTAATCAATGTCAATAGTCGAATTTCCAAGGAATTTTACGGAATTTAATTGGAATTCTATGAACTTATTGTATAGGCTGGGGCAGGAATCGTATAAAGGAAATTTAAGTGACAAAGAGAGAATAGAACTAAGAAAACTCATCATTGATTTGCAGTTAATTGTTAATACATTTGGGAAAGACTTTTTTGGAAAAATATCAATGGGGAGATCCTCAGAGATATTTAGAGAAAGAATTAGAGATTGCTTCTAAAAAGTTGGATGAATAATGTAATCAAAAATATTTAATGATACGATACTATTTTTTACGCGGTTTCACTCACTTTTCACTCACTTTTTAGTGGTTTTTATGTGATTTCATATAATATTTACGAACTTTTACCGCTTTTTTAAGCACTTTCTTCCAAGTGCGCTGCGAATAAGAAATAGTTTAGTGCCAATCCTAATCTGGGTTGGCACTATTACTATAACTATCATACCTAGATTGAGATATTTAACAAATTACAATTTGCAATATATATCAAATTACTATTTTATAGGTTGAATATACGGAACAATTGGTGCAGTTACTCCTACTGAAGCTCCTCGAATAAAGTCTTTCCCTACCAGTTCTTTAAAGTTTTCAGTACGGCCTGTTACCATAACACCTAGTACTGTAACTTCGTTAAACGGTTTGTTTTCGTTTTCTTCAATATATTTTTGGATTTCCTCGATTGATTGATTATTGTCATATTGTTTTAGATTATTGATAAATTCAGCGAATGCCTCTTTTGAAAGGTCAGGATCTGAATAACCGTAAACCGGTAAACTCGATGGCCCAGAATCTTCATCTACAATTTCTGACGTCATATAAAGCCAAGCTATATTTAAATTTTCAGGTATGTTTTGTCGAATTTGTTTGATTGTTAACGGCTCTTTGAATGAGATAGCCACCTCAGCGACGTAATTATTCATTTGAATAACTTCCTCGAGTTCATTTTGAACCCCGTCATAATATTGTTCGATTGCCGGATGATAAAAGGTTGCAACTTTTTGCTTCGTTTGTTTATCGTATTCATAACTATTGGTGCCATTTAATTGAATTCCAGGGATTAATTCGTTGTGGTCAATATCAACTCCAAACCACGAATAAGAGCTAGTTAAAGTACTCCAAGGAACTAGATAACCATTTATATTTTTTGATCGGTTTGTAATAATATTGCCGCCAAACATTGATGAATTAGCCGTTACTTGGGAGTCAATGGTTACATTAGGTTGAGAAATAGCGTGTTGTAAAAAGAGACTGTCATGTAATCGAGCTGTATTTTGGGCAGACAAATAGTTTCCGAGTCGATTAAATGTAAATAATAAGATAACACAAACGACCATCGAAATTAGCGTAATTATAATCCATTGTTTTCTTTTTGCTTTTTTTAATGCATTTTGAATCGATGGATCCATGCTTTAATCCCTCCAACTTCTGTACGAATTGTTTTTCTTGCGCGGTATAGCTTTTGCTTAACATTATCCATATGTAAATGAAGTAATTGTGAGATTTCCTCGTAAGAAAATTCGTAATAATATTTCAAAACAAAAATCTCCCTATATTCTTTTTTTACATTTTTCAACAAATACATTATTTCATCTTGATTAAAAAGTTGTTCAAAGTCGGCATTCCCACTTGCTAATTTTGATTGGATTTCATCAGAAAGTGGAGCATTATGCTGAAACTTTTTCCTCTTTAAATCAATAAACTCATTGAGAGCTACCCGATAAAACCATTGACGAATTATTTTTTCGTCTAGGTCAGTTAACATTGAATAGATTTTATAAAATGTATTTTGAATAATGTCTTCTGCATCTTCTTTTGATGCTCCTTTTGAGCGTAAAAGTAGAAACACTTCCTCTCCAATTTGAATTAGATAGGAGGTGAACGTGTCTTTTTGATTCATATTTTTCCTCCTCATTTATACAACGATTGAAGAATAGAAAAAGTAGACAAATAAAAAATAATTTATTCTCAATATTTAGCGATTATATACTAACTGCGAAAGGATGTTTTCTGAAAAAAGGTTATTTATAGAGTGAAATTTCCCACATCGAGCAGATTGGTGGCTCTGTACATATTTTTTTATGAAGAATTGGAAAGTGAAGTAATTTTATGTAAATCCGTATAAATAACTTGGCATATTTGGTTCGAGTTGTGTTTATCTACTATATAAAAGAAGTCTTATTAATTTTTTTATAAAATTGAACCGAATATTATTTGGTAATCGTCTAATAGCAGAATTTGAAATAGGTTGAAAGGGAGGGTAGTAGATTGGACAAAGAAGAAAAAGATTTCATATTAGAAAAGATAATGATTGAATATGGCGACGAGTTGGTAAGATTGGCATTTTCATATGTGAAAGATATAGGGATTGCTAAGGATATGGTTCAAAATACTTTTATCAAATGCTATAAAAACTTGGATTCGTTTCGATTTGATGCACAAATAAAAACATGGCTTTATCGTATAACAATTAACGAATGTAAAGATTATTTAAAAAGTTGGAATTACAAAAAGGTACAAGTAAGAAGTATTTTAAGTGAAACGACAAGGTCAATACTACCATCAACAGAAAAAGCAGTTATCGATAAATATACTAACGAAGAAATCAAAGATAATATCTTTTCTCTTCCGAAAATGTATAGGGAAGTAATTTATCTGTACTACTATGATTCATTAAAAACAGAGGAGATTGCGGACGTTTTAGATATTCCAGTTAATACAGTGAAAACTCGATTAAGAAGAGCGAAGCAAAAATTAGAATCGATGATAAAGGAGGCTGAATTTAATGGAAGATAAACGAATAAAATATAACTTTAATAATGTGTCTGATCAAGAATTAAGATTTACGAAAGAAGACCGTAATAAAGTGTTTGAACAAATTAAAATGGATAATGAACATACACAAAAGAAATCTCTTATATCTATTTCAAAAAAATTCGCTCCACTGACTGTATCTTTGTTAGCGGTAGGTTTGTGTATATTTTTCTTTATTCCTTCAATCCTTCAAGGAAATATTAATAACGAAAATAACGGAACGGATTCAATTGGAGTAGTAGCTCCAGAAGACAAAGATTTTACTGCATTATTTACGGTGAAAGATGAGAATAATAGAATACCTATTAACCTTTTATTTACTTATAGTAAAGATAAAAAAATGATGAAAGTTGTATCTATCCCTCGAGATGCTTATGCTCCTATATTAGATAATGATGGAACTACTTTATATGATAAATTGACCCATGCTTATGTTTACGGTTCAGGAGGGGCTGAAAATGTAAGAACAACAGTGTCTAAGCTATTTAATTTAACAATTGATTATTATGCGGTTATGGATTTAGAAACCTTTTCATCAATGATAGATTTAATGAATGGTATAGAGTACGACTTGCAAGAAGATATTCAAGTAAGAGCTATATCTCAAGTGGCATTTGAATTCGAAAAGGGGACGCATCATTTAAATGGAGAAGAGGTTGTGGCATTAATGGTAGATGCTACAACGGAAAGAAGCTTGGGTGAAGAAGACCTAGTCAACCTCATTAGTGCTGTTATTCATAAAACAAAAAACGAACTTCCAAAATCACAATTAAAAGAACTAACTACTACGATAGAAGGTAATATGCCATTTGATCATTTGGTAGAGAATAAAATGGAACTTCCATCGATTCAATTAGTATCATTAATCGATGGAATGAAAGATACGCAGATAAATGGGGCTTACTATATTAAATTTGAAAAAGATTTTTTAAATTCGGTTTCAGAAGAATTAACAACATTTAATTAAGCGGTTATATTAAACATTAAACTGATAGGTTTTAATTATCTTACTAATAAATGTAATAGCTACAGATTGATAAATGAGTAAATGAATAGCACAAGAATGTGAAATAACTTCTTTAAATGGAAACCATCAACATTTCACAACTTTAGCACGCTAAGTGCGTTAAACCGAAAAAGTCGATTCCTCCTGTACATTGAGGAATCGGCTATTTTATTTAGTTCTCAGAACGTTACCATAGCTTCTGCTAGGTTCGTATACAAACAAAGGGTCTGGTATTGAGTCAGTATCTAATTTTGCTAAGTAATCATCCTCTACAAAGTAAGTAGGCGCTCCCATTCGGAAACTGAATGACGGTGAAAATTTTAAAGTAATTTTTGTTGAAATATACAGTTTGACTGTATATAATCAAACTATACAGTTCAACTGTATATTTAAGCTGTATAGTTGAACTTAATCGATGCTGGAGGAAATTATGAATAGAAATAAACATTTACCATTAACAGAGACCACATACTATGTACTTTTATCCTTGTTAGAGCCTGCTCATGGGTACGTTATCATGCAAAAGGTTGAAGAATTAAGTAACCAGCAAGTAAGAATAGCTGCTGGAACCCTTTATGGAGCTATTGAAAATTTACTAAAACATGATTTAATCCAATCTGTTAAAGGTGAAGATAAACGTCGAAAAACTTATGTAATTACGGAAAAAGGGTTAGAAGTTTTGAAATTGGATTTTGAAAGAATGCAGCATTTAATTCGTGTGACAGAAAGATTATTGAACAAATAATTTGGAGGGGAAATTATGAGAAAGTTTAAATACTTTATTGATTATGATAAAGAAGAAAAATGGTTAAAAGAAATGGCGAATAAGGGATATCAATTAGAAAGTGTCTCTTTCGGGTATAAATTTCGTCAGGCAGAACCTAAGGATACAGTAATTAAGATCGATTATAGAATATTTAAAAAGCAAGAGGATTTCATCGAATATTGTACTTTATTTGAAGATAGTGGCTGGCAGCATATCATAGGAACGAAAAGCTCAGGCGCACAGTATTTCAAAAAAATGGATCACAATAGTGATGATGATATTTTCTCAGATAAAAAATCAAGAGCTGGGAAATATAAAAGATTATCTAATATGTTCATGCAGATGGCGATATGCTATTTACCAATTTTCGTTGCATTGCAAACTACAGGAGCTATTGATATAGAAGCAATAGTTGATCCTAAATCATTGTATTATACACAGGGATTGTGGGAAATGCACGGATTATCATTTTGGAGAGCCTTTTTGTTTGAAACACCCTTTGCATTTTTCAGAGGTTTAGTATGGCTAGTTATTCCAATTTCGTTAATTTCATTTTTATTCTTTAGTTACAAAGCAAATAGATTGTATGAAAAGACTTTGAATTAGTCTTAATGCGTTAGTTTTAATGGAAAAAGATGTTGGTAACAACCTGAACTTTTAATAACTAGCGCTAGGAGTATCGAAAAATATGAGAATAAGAGGGACATAAAATGAATTTTAATAAAAAGATCTCTTTATTAGTAGTAGTTATCTATCTTTCAGTTTTATTATCCGGCTGCGGGAGCGCTGCGGCAGTAAATAATGCAGATCAATACATTACAACCATTAATCAAATTGATATTCCAGATGATGTCAAGGTGATTGGTTTGGGGGAGGCTACACATGGAAATGTTGAATTTCAAGAGTTGAAAAAAGACGTTTTTGAAGTGTTAGTAAAAAATGAAAATGTGAGTGTTTTTGTCTTAGAAGGTGATTTTGGTGGCGGACAGACAATTAATCAATTTATTTTAAATGGAAAAGGTACAGCAGAAGAGGTAGTCAATAACCTTGATTATAGTATTTATAAAACGGAACAAATGGTTAATCTTGTTCAATGGATGCATGATTATAATTTAACGGCAAGCCAGGACGAGAAAGTTTATTTTTATGGAAATGATATGCAACGCTATGACTTAAGTAAAAAAGGTGTACTTGATTTTTATAAAGTTATAAACGCAGATGCAGCAAAAAAATATGCAACACAGCTAGAACACGTTTCAAATGATACAATGCGTGATTTAACGACGGAGCAGTTGAAAGAAATAGATGAAATAATAAACAATATCATTCTAGATTTGCAATCAAATAAAGCGACTTACGTGGAAAAATCCTCCGTTGAATCTTATGCATTTGCTTTACAATATGCACAAATAATGAAACAGCGTACACAGTTGTTTTTAAATGAAGAAGATTATATGAAACTACGTGATCAATATTTGGCAGACAATTTACAATGGATTGCTGAATTTGAAGCAGCGAAAGGTCACGATAAAGTATTTGTAACCGGACATAATGGGCATATTGAAAAAACGTCTGCCTCATTAGCTGGCTACAAATCAATGGGAAATTATTTAGACGAGCTATATGGAGAAGGATATTTTGCAATTGGTACTGATTTTATTAGCAGCGAGTTTCAGGCGAAAAATGGCAGCTCTGGTGAACGACAAATTCATACAGTGGAAAATCACAATGATTTAGTTGATGCATTCAGTGAAGTGGAGTTAAATGAATTCTTTGTTGATTTTGAAAAAGCGAGTGAGTCAGAAGAGTTATTGGATATCATTTCGAGAGAGCAAAAGATGTCAAATATTGGAGATGATTTCCGTTCTTGGTACAAGTTTTTAAAGACATTTTACACGATTGAAATGACACCCAACGAAGCATATAACGGGATTATTATCGTAAAGAAAGCAACACCAACAAATGTAGTAGAATAGTAAGGTTTTATTAGATTAGCCTTTGAATAACACAATCTTCTTAATTTCTTAGGTTTCCAACAAAACTTTTGTTTAATATTTTATCCCTGTACGAAGGAAGTGAATCAAATGAAGAAATTTAAGATGTTTTTTGATATTGAAAAAGAGGAGCAATGGCTGAACGAGCTATTGCAAAAAGGTTATTGTTGTACAAATATTAGTGGATTAGGAATATACACCTTCAAAAAAACTGACAAGAGATATGTGATACGACTGGATTATCAAGACTATTTATCAAAGAAAAAGTTTGAAGATTACAAAGGGATATATGAAGATTTTGGTTGGAATTATATAAATAGCTCATGGCTTGGAGGGATTCGATATTGGCAAAAAGAAGATGATAATCAAAATGAAATCTTTTCGGATCGCCAATCAACGAGTAATTATTATAGAAGATTAATGGGCTATTCATCTGGATTAGGTATACTGTTTTTGTTATTTTCTTATATGCTGTACAAGGATTCAGGTTTATATTTAGCTGAAGGCCTTTGGAGCATGGAAGGTGCATTATTTTGGAAAGCTTTTTTATTTGAAACTCCATTTGCTCTTTTGAGGTCGCTTCCCGCCCTTATGGTTGTTTTCTATTGCAGCAGTTTCTATAAAGCTTATCGAAAGTATTCAATGTTAAAAGAAAACTAAGATGCTAGCAAGTTAAGTATTTTTTAATCCAAAGAAGAAGTAATTGAAGATAATGTATTTGTTAATCGGGAGACTCTAACGGAAAAAAGAAGCGCCCTAAAAGTCATTAAAGGGACAGAATGTGGAATAACACTTTCATGGATCTACATAGCATAAGGACTAGACTAGACATAAACAAATGACGAAGTTAGTTGAAGATGAAATGTTAAGATATATAGATGATAAACTAAGGAATGATTAGGTTGGTACATTCAAAAGTTGCAGATATTTTAAGATAGCAACATAAAATGGGTTACTTTTTTTCAAGCGCTTTTCCAAAGTATCGGAACTGCGCTTTTTTAAATAAAACTTATAAAAGTTTCCGAAATAGTATAAAAATAAGAATTCCTTATTGTTTGATAAAAGGGTGTAGTATAAAAGAATCTGTAACGAATGTGAATGACAGAAGATTATTACTCTGTCATTCACTATGGCAACGATAAATAGTTTAATAGATAAGAAAGAGAAAGGTATTATAAAAACATTAATCATTAAGTTTCAGAACGGAATGTTTTTCCTAACTCTCTTCCCAATTCAAAATAATGTCTAAAGTTATATATTAAAGGACTCCATTTTGATGGATCGATATAATTTTCATTTTGAACTATACTTTCTTCAGCATGGAAATGTAATACTTGTGTTTCAACAATCGCAAACGATGAATAATTAGGGATGCGAATATTTTTAACTACCGCTTCAATTTGTATAGGACATTCTTTAATTCGTGTAGGTAAAACCGATTTTGAATTTAAAGGTGTTAACTCTGCTGCCTCGTACTTTTCTTTTTTATAAGTGAATCCAATCGCTTTCTTCAAAGGTGGTATATTCTCTTTACCAGTTAATGATGATATTTTTTCTACGTTTTCCCAAAGGTTTGGACTGGGTAAATTTAAGACACACTCTTTATGCCTTTCTAAGTTTTCTATAGCTTTCCCTCCTAGCCCTATTCCGAGAACAATGCAGTCACCTAAAGCCCATGACGAAGAGATTGGGCTAATATTAGTTGTGCCATCTTCATTTAAAGTGTTAAGAAGTAGTATCGGTGTCCCATAATACAAAATTTTTGGTTTAATTTCTACAAAGCTATTAGTATCCTTTTTATCAATAAGCAATTGTTTCTTCCTCCTTTAAAAACCAAAGTACATTTATATTATAATAGGATAACATTTCCACTCCCATCGAAATATGGATGTAAGGAGGGAAAGGTGAATCTAGATACTTCCTCCATAAATTTCTAATTCACTCGATCTTCTATGCTACTTAGATCTATGGATAGCCGAATAGGTTTATACTGAAAATTCGATGTGCAAAGGTATGCAGAGTTTGTATTCCAACAATGCAAGATAGTGGAAGGGGAATTTGTAACTTTATCCCACTTAATTCGTTTTATTTATGTGGGGTGAGAGTGATGAGAAAAATGAATGCTATAATATTTGGAAGTTTAATTTTAGCAACTATATTTGGAATATTTGGTCAAGGAATGGCTTATTCTTTGAATGAAAATTTAGCTAAAATACCTCCAATATACTATTTAACTGTCCTAACGATAATTAGCGTTTTATTATATTTAATTTCTTTTGTTATGACTTTTCTTCAATATAAGAAACACGGAAGTGAAGAAGTTAATTTGGTGTTATATTTTTCTATAATTGGTTGCATCGGTCTACTAACTACTTGTTGGTCTTTGTTTGTTTTAGCTATGTGGTGGGGTTAAAATGGATATTATTTTTCAATTATAGGGCGCAATTCATTGCGTTCTTTTTTTATAAATTGGTCCATTTATTTGAATAAGGATTTATATAACTGAATTGGACAAACTATACCCAAATATAATTTAGGGTGATGAATTTGAAGAAAAGTGTTTCTTTTTTATTACTTTTACTAGGCTTTTTTATATTAAAGGGGAATAGTGGAACAGTCTATGCAAACCCTAACGATACTCCTCCTTCTTTTGAGGAACAATTTAGGGAAATGGGATATAAAACTGTATCCGAGGCAGTAAAGGAATTTGAAAAGCATTGCAACTGTAGTGTAAAGCTACCTACAATGATACCTTCGATTCCATTTACACATGAATTTGGTAAATTCTATGAAGATAAAGAATATGAAATCAATGATTCTCTACAAATTAGATTTGTTCATAGTAAAATAGGACATAATATATTTAAAATTGATATATGTCCACTAAAAAATAAGTTGGATTTTGAAGGTAGGAAATATACACTTCAAGATGGTACAAAGGGGATACATTTTGAATCGGATTTATTTAACTTTTTTGTCTTTGAAAAAAATAATTTGCAATATTTAATTGGAATTCATAACAAAGCTACCAACATTGAAATACCTGAAGTATTAGTTGATATTGCAAATTCAATCAATTAACTAATGAAAGTATTTAATAAAATAAGTGTCTTTGCTTTAATAAGGCCTATGAAATGATCCTTCAAATCGGCGTATTTATTCAGAAATACGTCTTTTTCTTTTAAAGGGATATATTTTTAATATGGTTGAACTGTCTTGGGAAAAATATTTCTAAATATAAATTAGGGTGATTGGATGAAAAAAAGTGTATCGCTTATATTATTATTACTAATTTTTAGTAGTTATTTTATTTTAAGATTGGATACTAAAGGTGATAACAGTTTTGCCAGTGAAATAGAAACATCGGAACCTTATGAAAAAATTTATTCCGATATTGGATATAAGACAGTTGAAGAAGCTGCAAGGGAATTTGAGCAGCATTTTAATCAAGAACTTAAACTACCCCTAAGAGTTCCACCGATTAGCTTTACTCACCATTTTGGCAGGTTTAGCAATTTAGAAGGTGATATGAATGATACTTTTGAAATTACACTTATAAGTGAGCAAGAACCACAAAACCATTTCAAAATTGATGTCCGACCAATTAAGCATAAAATTCAATTTAGTGACAAGAACGTTTCGGAAGTTTTTAAACTAAATAACGGAAGTAATGCGAAGTATATGGAAAAATTAAGCCAAGGGTTTAATCATTTATTATTTGAAAAGGATAATTGGCAATATATGTTGAGTATTGATAAAGATGTTTCGAATATAGTAACACCCGAAATCCTAGTTCAGATAGCCAATTCTATTGATTACTAAAGATATACTTTTCAACATTCGGACGCTTTCCTTAAGGATTGCGTCTATTTTTACGTTGTTGAGTAAAATTAGCAATATTCATATCTAAATGTGATTCTGGTTGTGTAGAATTACACTTAAACTAAAGGGACAGTTAAATTGTATAAAGTGATTCAAGAACTATTTAGTACTCTTTAATTAAACGTTTTTTGATTTTTTTGTACCACTATCCTAAAATAAAAAAGAGTGAAAAGTAAACCAAATAATTAATAAACAAATGTCATTTATCGAGAAACCATTTGTAAATTAAAATCTGCAGCATTTTTTCCCTGTTGTAGAAAGTTTTAAGAGAATTAACCAAATTGTCAGCAAGGTGATGGCGTTAATATTAAGAAATTTCATTGACTGGTTTAATTAATAAGAAATCCCCAGTTAGATGTTCGGAATATACTAAATAACTGGGCATAGATCAACAAAAAGTAATATGTCACTAGGAGGAGAACAATGTATTACTATGAGGTACTTTGTTATAGTTGTAGACAAAAATTTAGAGTATATGAAGGTTCACTAAAATATAAGCTATTAAAGGAAAGAACTAATAAGATTTTTCGCTGCGAAGAATGTGACCATAAAGTACGCATAGATGCGATAAAAAACTTCTTTAAATAGTTTTTGGAAGAGTTCTACTAATGGATTGTAAAATTAACATGTGCTTTTATTCAGAAATGATACTTTGTAGTCGAACTTATTGGTACTTAATCAGTTAATAATTTCCCCTCTGTTACTCAAAAAACGGGCTCGATGTGGAACAATAAATTAGAAATAAGAATCCATTTTGATTAATCATTTTTCAAAATGGATTTTTTAATTAAAACTAACACTAGATAATGCTTCAATTATTCCCTCTGAATTTTTCCAACTTTATTTTAATTTATAGCTAAATTGAACCCGCTATTAATAAGAATTGTATTTCCAACATCTTTTGTAGTAAAAAGACTATTCATTAATACTAAGTTAAATTTGGCCTTTAAAAGTTAGTGTACATTCACGTATAATGAAAAGAATATTCTGGCAATTAGGAAGTGATTAGTTATGGATAGACACGAATATGAGTGGGTTAAACAAACAAGACAGATTTTACTAGATCAATGTAAAGAACTAAGTGATAATGATTTTACAAAAGAATTAGGATTTGGATTTCAAAGTATTAGAGAGTCATTAATTCATGTTGCAGGTTGTTATCATGCATGGCTGGGGTCTTTTGTGCTTTCACAAACAACAACCCATCTTTTAACAAGGGAAGTAATCAATGATATGCAAATAGAGGATATTCACAGTTATTTTCAACAAGCTGATATATATGTAGAAACTGTATTTGAACAATTCGCAGATAAGTTTGATGAAGTTATCGAAAAAGAACTTTCATGGAAGGAAGATAGTTTAGTTGTAAGAAAAACCCCACATCAGTTGCTGATTCATTCGATTACGCATGAATTTCATCATAAAGGGCAAATTGTAGCAATGCTACGCCTACTTGGGTACATACCAAAAAATACAGATATATTGGGGCTAGCTGAATAGTGGACGAATGGAATTTCTCTAGTGTTATTAACTAAGGGGCTAAAATCGGTATATGATGCAGGATTCTTGATGCAAAAATACATAAAAACAAAAAAGAAGAAATAATCATATTCGACTTAAGGGCGCGTTTCTTTTGGAAATGCGTCTATTTTCATTTAAGGACAAATTGTTGTTCAGGCACTTAGATATCTAGGTTAAGCTTTTAAGTCATCTGAGGCTTGGTGCATGACATTTAGAAGTACATTTATTTTTAATTTAATATATGCTATTTTTGTATTTTTTTAGAAATTAATGAAAAATAGAAGGGATTCTTGCCCCTTTATGGAATAATTTACAATGCAACTGTTAAATTTTATAGAAAAAAATAGAATAACAAAATATTAATAGTGCATATTTCACAAGTAATATGACAGCTTCCATAAATCTTTGAGTAATACCCATAATAATGAAAAGAAAATGTAATAAAAATAGATTAAATGAGTGCTATAATGGTTGGTGAGTGAAAAAATTTATTTAATAGAACTTAGGTGGTTTAGTTAATGATCCAAATGAATAATGTGGTCAAAAAGTACCCTAACGGAGTAGTAGCAGTAAACGGTATTACCGTTGATATAAAAAAAGGTGAATTTGTTTACGTAGTAGGTCCAAGCGGTGCTGGGAAATCTACTTTTATTAAATTAATGTATCGCGAAGAAAAACCGTCTTCAGGTGATGTAATTATCGCTGGAACGAATATATCGACGCTTAAGAATAATCGTGTACCATATTTTAGACGTCAGCTGGGAGTTGTATTCCAAGACTTTAAATTACTTCCTCGTCTAAATGTTTACGAAAATGTAGCATATGCTCTAGAAGTTATAGAAGAGCAGCCGAAAGCAATTCGCAAACGTGTAATGGAAGTTTTAGAATTAGTTGGCTTAAAGCATAAAGTCCGGATGTTGCCAAGTGAGCTTTCTGGTGGAGAGCAGCAACGGGTATCAATAGCGCGTTCAATTGTGAACATGCCTAAAGTTGTTATTGCGGACGAGCCTACAGGAAACCTTGATCCTGAAACTTCATGGGAAATTATGAACATATTTGAAGAAATAAATGCACGTGGCACGACAATTGTAATGGCGACACATAATCGCGAAATTGTTAATACAATCCGTAAACGCGTTATCGCCATTGAGGGTGGCATGATTGTCCGTGATGTATACGGAGGTGACTATGGCTATGAAGGGTAGAACAATACGTCGTCATTTCCGAGAAAGTCTTAAATCGTTAAATCGTAATGGGTGGATGACATTCGCTTCCATAAGTGCTGTAACAGTTACCCTTTTATTAGTTGGTGTTTTTACAGTAATTATGATGAATTTAAACAAATTAGCAGACGATATTGAAAATGATGTAGAAATTCGTGTGCTTATTGAAATTATTGAAGACCCTACCGAAGCGAAAGCAGCTGAAGAAAAGCTGATGAAAGAAATTAAAAGCTTGCCTGATGTTGAAGAAGTTGTTTACTCATCTAAAGAACAGGAGCTAAACAATTTAATTGAAGACTTCGGTGATGATTTAAGTCTTTTTGAACAAAGCAACCCTTTACGGAACGTTCTTTATGTTAAAGCAGCAGATCCTCAACAAACTGCGGCTGTCGCGAAAAAAATAGAGAAATTCGATAATACATATGACGTTGTATACGGAGAAGGTAAAGTAGAAAAATTATTTAGTGTTTTAAACACAAGTAGAAATGTCGGCTTAGTGTTAATTTTAGGTCTGCTTTTTACAGCAATATTCTTAATCTCAAATACGATTCGTATTACGATTATTGCTCGTAAGGATGAAATTGAAATTATGAAATTAGTAGGGGCAACAAATTCATTTGTTCGCATCCCATTTGTGCTGGAAGGAATGTGGTTGGGAGTTTTAGGTGCAATCATACCAATGGTTGTGGTATCCATTGTTTACTACAATGTGTACAACATTTTAGAACCGAGACTACACGGAGAACTGCTGCAAATGCTTAATGTGACACCATTACTATATCAAGTTAACGCATTGTTGCTAATACTTGGGATATTGATTGGTATTTGGGGAAGTTTTATGTCTGTTCGAAAGTTTTTAAAAATTTAACAGTATTTCATCGCGAAAAAGTAGAATTGTAGATTAAAAATGGAAAGGAGTCTTTAATGTTGAAACTCATGAAAAAAAAGCCATTCCAAATTTTCATGGCAGCTTTAGCAATGTTGCTTTTTATACAAATGCCTATTACATATGCTGCAAGTTTGTCAGATTTAAAGGATCAAAAATCACAAGTTGAACAGAAAAAAGATGAACTTAATAGTCAAATTAAAAATAAAACGAATCAACTTAAAATAGTTGAAAATAAACAAGACCAACTGCTTGCTCAAATTAAGAAGCTTGGCGAAAAAATCACTAAAACAAATGAAGACATCGCGGAAGTATCTAAGGAAATCAAAACTGCAGAGGCAGAGATTGAAGCATTACAGGAAGAAATTGCAAAGCTTCAGGAAAAAATTGAACAACGTGATGAACTTCTTCAAGAGCGAGCAAGAGCGATTCAAGCTAATGGTTCTGTTAGTTATTTAGACGTATTATTAGGAGCTAATAGCTTTGTAGATTTTATTGACCGATTCTCAGCGGTTAATACATTAATGGAAGCGGATCGCCAAATTATGCGCGATCAAAAAAATGACAAAGAAAAATTAGAAGAACAAAAGCTTGAATTAGAGAATACGAAGAAAAAGCTTGAATCTGACAAGGCCAAGCTAGAAGAATTAAAGTCTTCACTTAATTCACAGAAAGAAGAAAAGAATAAATTAATTGATGAGCTAGAGGCAGAGCAAGAAAAACTTGCAAGCGAGAAAAAATTATTAGAAGAAGAATATTCAGAAGCATTAGAAGTAAGTGATGAACTTCAAGAGCAAATTATGAAAGAACAGCAGCGTCAAATTGAATTGGCGCGCCAACGTGAACAACAACAAAGTGGTGGCGGTTCTTTACCAGCTGTTTCGGATGGTTCTTGGACAAAACCTACAAATGGTCGCCTAACAAGCGGTTATGGCTGGCGAAATTTAGGTTATGGACCTGAATTCCACTACGGAATTGACCTAGCGAACTCTATCGGTACACCAATTGTAGCTGCTGCAGGCGGTTCCGTAGTTTATGCAGGACCACTTTCTACTTACGGTAATGTCGTTATTATTACCCATTCGATGGGTGGGGAAATCTATACGACAGTTTATGCACACTTAAGCTCGTATAATGTGGGTGTTGGAGATGTTGTTGACAAAGGTCAACAAATTGCACAAATGGGTAATACGGGACGATCTACAGGGTCTCATTTACATTTCGAGGTTCATATCGGTCCTTGGAAAGGTCAAAAAGCAGGCAATGTAAACCCATTACGCTATATCCCATTATAAAAAAGAAAACAACAGGCTAAGTTGTGATTATCACAACTTAGCCTGTTTTTATTTTGTGAAGGAAATTTTAAAAAAGTTAGAGATTATAATTTTCTTGAGGTAAACGGCCTAACCATACACCACAGAGCTATACTTTGCCATTTTTGACTAAACCAGATTTAAGAATACACTAGCGTTTTGTACTTTTGATGGCCAATTATGATATTCTTGTTATTAGAAAATCACCAATGATGAAAAATTTTTCTATCGGAGAGTGGAAAATGAAGAAGAAAACAATTGGTCTATTGATTGTAATGCTGCTAGTTGTCATTATGCTTGGTACTTATATAAAGAAACAAATTGAAGCGAGTGAGGCAATAAATGATAGTACGCTCGGCTATGAAATGGAACTTGGAGAAGAAGGATTAGAAAGGGGACAAATCGCCCCTGATTTTACATTAAAGACACTATCGGGAGAAAGCTACACTTTATCAGATCTAAAAGGCAAGAAGGTAATTTTAAATTTCTGGGCAACGTGGTGTCCTCCATGCAAAGAAGAAATGCCTCATTTACAGGAGTATTATGAAAAATATGCTGAAGAAGAGAATGTCGAAATTATAGGAGTTAATCTAACATATACAGATGGCTCAAGAGAGACCATCCAGCATTTTATAGATAGCTATGAGCTAACATTCCCAATTCTTTTAATGGAAGAAGATAAATTAAGTTCGACCTATCAAGTGCTGACAATTCCTTCTACCTTTATGATTGATAGTAAAGGACGGATTCAGCATCATATCGTTGGACCATTAAACCAAAAAGCTTTAAAAAAATATGCATCAAGTTTAGATTAATGACCATAGATGCGATTTCAAAAGCTAAGGTTAGGATTATACTTTATTGCTTTTCCTGCAAAGTAAATGAACCAATTGTAGCAGTAATGCTTTAAGCAAATAATCCAACAATAAGCAAGGGGGATGCTAGAATATTTAATTATCTAGGCATCCTCAATTTAAAATTATAAAATTCGGCTCTTAGTAATGTGTTATCCCCTATTGTTTTTTCATAGATTGAACGAGAGGAGGAAAAGAAATGCGAAAGAGTCGAATTTTTTTATGTGTTGCTGTAGTAACTTTAGTTATCGCTTGCTTTTTTCTATGGCAGAAGTGGTCAATGAGTAAGGGGAATGAGACAACAACTGTAAGCGATGTTACAGTAATTGATCAAGCATTTTCACTTATTAAAGAAAAATCTGTGTATGGTACAAGCGAAGATGTGATTGTAGAAGGGGCTTTGCGAGGGATGGCAAACGCCATAAAAGATCCTTATAGTACGTACTATACAGCGAAGGAAGCAGCTATTCAAAAGCAGACATTAGCTGGACAAAGAGTTGGTATAGGAATTGAAATTACAGAGAAGAATGGAAAATTTATAGTTGTGTCTCCTGTGAAATCGTCGCCAGCAGAAAAAGCTGGTATTCGTCCTTTTGACGAAATCGTTCAAGTAGATAACGAACGCCTTGAAGGAAAAACAATTGGTGAAGTAATGCAGCTTATTCAAGGAGAGAAAGGTGAAAAAGTCACGCTCGTCTTATATCGTCCAAGCACTGAACGTCATATAAAAGTAAGTGTCGTGCGTGCTGAAATTGATAATAAAACAGTTGAATCTAAAGTTTTAACAGTTGGAGAGACAGATATTGGCTACATATCTATTTCAATGTTTGGAGAAAAAACTGCTGAAGAGTGGATTAGAGAAACAAAAAAATTAATTGGCAAAGATGTAGAAGGGTTAATCGTTGATTTGCGGGATAATCCAGGTGGATATTTACATAGCGTAGCTGCTGTCGTAAGTAGTATAGAAGATAAGAATACAGTATTTGCTTATATGCAAAATGGTCAAGGTGCTATGGAAGAATTAAAAACTGAACAGATTGATGAAGAAAAACAATATTTAGATAAAATGAAAAAGCTCCCAATTATCCTAATGCAAAATGAAGGAAGTGCTTCGGCAAGTGAAGTTATGGCTGGTGCATTACAAAGCTGGGAGCGAGCATTGATAGTAGGTGTTAAGAGCTTTGGAAAAGGCACTGTTCAAGAAACTTGGGATTTAAAAAATGGAGGCGAATTAAAGCTATCTACAAATAAATGGTTAACGCCAAATAGAGAATGGATTCATGGAAAAGGAATTAAGGCTGACATTGAGGTAGAACAACACCCTTTATACTCAATGGAAATTATTCCATTAAGTGGGGAATTTGGAGAGGGCGATTTTAGTGAAGAAATTGCGTATACACAAAAAATATTAAATGGGTTAGGTTATACAATTGAAAGAACAGATGGTTTCTATGATGAAGATACTGCTCAAGCAGTGGCGTTATTCCGTGAACAAAATGATTTAAGAAAAGGACGACATATGGATGATGCCTTCTTCTCCACTATCCGTGAGCAGGTAACAGCTTATAAAGAAAATGAAGATAATGATGTTCAATTAAATATGGGCTTAAGTGTTATGTTGCATCGTTTACAAGGTGATATTTGATTTTATCTTATACCTAAATTTAATTATATTCAGAAGCTTAATAGAAAAATAGTAAGTTTTTATCTACGCAACTGTATTCTCGTTTGATACAATGACAGTATTAGTAGTAAACAGGCGGTGGAAAAATGATAACTGATATATTAAGAGAGGTTGCTATATCAATTGGTCGGATGTTTATAAATCCATTATTTTATATAGTAATTTTAATGGCAATTTTTTTAGGCTATCGTCGTGTCAAACGAGAGAGAAAATTTTTCCATATCCGTATTTTATGGGGTTGGTCTGAGGCAATTGGATTACTAAAGGAAGGGTTGCTCATCTCCCTTATTATTTCGATTGTTTCTGTTGTTTTCGGGCTAACATTGCCAACACAATTTTTATACGTAGTGACGATTGCTAGTTTCATAGCTCTTGTAGTTTATGTCTTTCATTTACTTTCGCCGATTATATTATTTGCAGCTAGCATAATCATTTTAATGGTTATGAATATGCAGAATTGGTCATTTACTTTATTTGGTCTGACAGTTAATGGAATAGAGGTAAATGAGGGGGCTTCTGTTACAGCAGCTATCCTAGCTGGACTTTTACTTGTAGCAGAGGGCTTGTTAATTCGTAAAAACGGTGCAAAATATGCTTCGCCAATAATCGAAAATTCGAAGCGCGGTTTAAAGGCTGTTGCTTTTCTAAGTAAAAAAGTTTGGCTATTACCAATCTTTTTTGTTGTACCAGGTGATGCACTCGCAGCATATTTTCCATGGTGGCCTCAATTTTCTTTAGGTGCTGACCGTTTTTCACTCGTATTATTTCCTGTAATACTAGGCTTCCAACAAGTGACACGCCATACGTTGCCTGTCTATTTATATCCGAAGTTAGGTCGTACAGTACTTATTTTAGGTGAGCTAATCATAATCGGTGGTCTTGCAGCTTACTTTGAACCGTTAATTGGCTTGGCTGTATTAATAGTTGGAGCAATCGCTCGCATCATTATTTCGATTCGGTTTACAATACGTGAACAGAAGGATGTTTACGCAGTATCTGCAAAATCAAATGGTGTAATGATTGCTGGGGTATTGCCAAACTCTCCGGCTGAAAAAATGGGCTTAGGAATAGGCGAAGTAATCCGAAAAGTGAATGGAGTAGAAGTACATTCAGAGCGTCAATTGTATGAAGCACTGCAAATCAATGCTGCACATTGTCGTTTAGAAGTATTAAATCATCAAAATGAAGTTCGATTAACACAACATGTAGTTCATAGTGGTGATCATCACCGTATTGGACTTTTAATTGCAGAATAATAGTAATTTTGTTCGTGACAAGAGGGGCTTGTTATGGAATCAATTATTTTAAAAATAATACTAGCATTATTTTTACCAGGCATGATCGTTATTCTGTTAACAAGAATTACGTATAATCATTACGTTGCTTTACTATTATCAATTGCTTTAATCGCTGCTTCAGTATACGCAGGGTACACATCACCGCCCCTTATTTTTGTAGTTGATGCACTGTCATTAACGGCTGGTTTTTGGTTTGCTACACAGATGGTACAGCGCGGGATAAATAAAGATTAAAAAGTTAAAGGATAGATGAAAAAGGTATGAACTCTTTTTACATCTATCCTTTTTTGTATGTTTCTATAGCTTCTGTTAGCAGAACTATTAAGAAAACTTAAATAGGAATATATTTTATTTTTTGGGGAAGCCCCTTTAAAATTGTAAACAACTACGATTCTTTTAAATTTAAAAATTGACTAACATTTTTTACATATTCTTCTTTAGGAAAACTCTTATATAAATCACTAGATATCCTAATAGGATCACCGAAAAAGTATCGCTCATATTGAGTTTGCCTTGTTCCAAATGAACTCATCGTTAAATCCCAAGCTAAACGAAATATTTTTACTCGATCTTCAGCTGATTTCGTAGCTCCTTGAAGATACTGATTTAAGTCTGGACGTATACTTGACTGAAAAGCTTTTTCTGTTGGTAAAGTAATCATTCCACTAGCACCAATTAACTGAATAATTTCAGTAAAGCGAGGATAAATTTTAGGGAAAATATAACCAGCTACTTTTAGTGGGAAAATATCAGGACGCATAAACCCAAATTCATCTAAAGAAGCATTATTTTCTGCTCTTTCCAGCAATGCCTTCATAGTCTCAAGACCAGCAATGATTTCTGATACTTTATCATGTATGTGCTGATATTCACCAATATTAATTGTCTCGATAAGCAGCTGCGCAATCCCTAATAAAAATTCAGTTTTTACAATTTGTCTAGTTACTACTTGATGTTTAGCAAAAGCATGAAAGGAACTTTTAATGATGAAGTCTTCTGCTACCTCGCCATTATCATAATAAAATACTCTTTCCCAAGGGACTAAAACATTGTCAAAGACAACAATTGAGTCCATTTCTTCGAATCGAGAGCTTAAAGGATGGTCAAAATGAGAAGTCCCTCCAGCAAATATGTCCCGACATATAAATTTTAATCCTTTTGTATTAGATGGGATTGAGAAAGCAAAGGCTTCATCTTCATTAAAAATAAATCTGCCTACACTAAAAACTAATACTTCATCTGTTATACCGCCTTGAGTAGCAAGTAAGCGCGCCCCTTTAATGACAATCCCATCTTCGCTTACATCCACAACTTTTGCAGCGATCGGTTCATCGCTATTCTCTAAATAAAGATGAGATCGATTCACTTGTGGGCTAATAAATGTATGTGTGAATGATAAGTCTTTCTCTCTAGCATATTTAAAAAATTTTATAAGATTTTCTGGATAGCAATTCTCTTTTCCTTCTAAAAAGCCGGCCGAAGAAGCAAAACTCATTAAAACAGTATTCAAGTAATCAGGGCTTCTCCCCATTATTCCATAAGTTTGCTTTGCCCAATGTTCAATCATTTTCCGCCTTTTTATTAAATCTTCTTTAGATTTTGGCTGCAAAAAAGAAAGTCCAATTGAGTCACCTGTTTCAGGTGAGAGAAAAGTCATTTCATTTTTAAATTTAGGATTTAGTTGTAAATCATAAAGGGCGGCTTTTTCTTGAATAATTCCTTTAAAGGCAGAATGCTCGGAGATTAAACCTTCAATCTTTTGGCCGTCAAACCAAATTTCATTTTTTAGTTGGTTTACTCGGTTAATGAACTCATTTCCGTTAATAGCTCCCATAGTGCCACTCCTATTTATGAAAATTTTTACAATAATACTCTGTATAATATTTTATTAAACTATTGAAAAATGGTGAAATACCTATTTTTTTAAGTAAATTCAAAAATGTATGTTCTGTGCAGCTCTTAACGGTTGGAATTCCATGGGGTATAAATGTGAGGGGAAATTATTTTTTTATTTGAGTTATTGTTTTATTAATCCAAGATAGTTCAGTAAATCGTTTCAAAAATTTAGGGAATAATTTACAATGTTTAAAAGGAAATAAATTTAATAAATATTAATCTTATCTGTTAAAGGTAAAATGTGCAGTAGCCACTCGTATAAATATAAAAGTTAGGAGAAGAATTATATGAAACTAATAATTTTAACCTTAATTACAGTTTCAATAATCTTAAGTTGGCTAGACTTTAAAAAAGATATGAAAAATGCGGCACATATAGAGGATATAAGGAGTGGATTTGTACGCTTTCTTCTATCAATTATTTTATTTATTTTATGTATTATAGTGTTTATTTTTTAATAAAAGGGGTTTATCCAGCGGCAATGCTTTTATGTTGACTGAAACAAATATATTTTGAATGTTTAAAGTACACCAATTTAGCAAGTTCAATTATAATTTGATAAATGGGAATGTAGTATACGTATATAAATACTTTATAATTTTATAATAACTTACACCTAGGGGGGATATATATGTTTGAAAGATTTCGAAAGAAAAAACAGGAAGAGCTGCCAATATTATTAGAAGAAGAGATTAATCTTAGCAAGGAAGAAATTGCAGTATTAAAAGAGAAAGCTGAAACTATGGATGAAAGTACACTTCAAAAGCATAGTAAGCATTATTCTGATGATGGGCTTTGGAATAAGATAAAGAAATTTTCTAAAAAAGCTGGTTCATCTGCTGTGTATGCAGTGCTTCTCCTTTATTATGTATTACAAAAAGACGAGGTGCCTGCGAAAAATAAAGCCATTATCATTGGAGCATTAGGTTATTTTATTTTACCTCTCGACTTAATTCCGGATTTAGCAGCAGTAGTTGGATATTCTGATGATATAGGAGCACTTCTTGCAGCTTTATGGCAAGTATCAATGTATATTGATGCGGATGTTAAAAATCAAGCTAAAGAGAAACTAAAAGATTGGTTTGGCGATAATGTAGATACTTCAGAGATTGATAATAAATTGGCTTAGATTGTAAAAGAGGAGCAATGATTCATAAAATTCATGCTCCTTTTTTGTTGAAGTTATAATACCCAAAAAATCCAAAATGCATATTTCTAGACGTAAAAATAGTTGAGTAAATTTATCCCAAACCTATGTAATAAGAAAGCCTTATTTTTTATTTTCTGTTCGACAGACTTGCATCATAATTTTAGTGACGTAATGTTCTTTATGATTCTTTACAACAGTATCATAAATATACTCTTCAAAAGCATAATCTCCTAAAGTTAAATTTAAACGTTCCATCTCAGAGAAGAGACGCTTATATGTGTTTTGTATTGTTTTTTCATCACCAATATGATAACCGATAAGATGATCACCTGCAATTGCTTGAAAATAAGGGGAATCTTTCTTTGGACTTGATTGTTCAATATATAAATGGCTATAATTGTTGAATTCCCCCTTCAATAATTGCTCGCGTTTTGTAATAGCACCTATTGGATAACCTGTATCAAGTTGTAATACGTACAATTCATCAATAAAATCAGAAAAGACTTCTACAAATTCTTCATCAGATATATTTTCAATATTTCTGCTTAAATAAAGTGTTGCTTCGGGTAAGTGTTCTAGTGTAATTTTATCAAAATCTAGATGTGATGCTTCTTCCATTAATTTTATTTTTGTATCAATAATTTTTTCCTTAGCTTCTATTTCCTTGCGCATTTTTACGATTTCTTCTTTTTTTTGATACATTAAAGTCAAAAAGCTATCAGGTGATTTATTTTGCATATACTGTTGAATGTCGTTCAGTGACATACCAAGGTCCTTTAATAAATCAATAACAATGAATAAATCAAATTGTGAAATTGAGTAATATCGATAGCCTTTTTCATTTTTCATTATTGGTGATAAAAGACCAATTTGATCATAATAAAAAAGTGTCTGTTTGTTTACCTTACAAAGCTTAGCAAATTCACCTGTTGTTAAATATTTTCCCCTTTTATTATTCATTTTTTAAAACACCGTCCTTGACTATATAGTTACTATATACACTAGGATGGGAAATGTAAATAAATGATAACTGTACAAAACAGTTAAAGGAGTAATAAAGATGAAGAATAATAAAGTCACCTTAGGATTACTATTAATGAATCTATTTATAGCCTTTTTGGGTATTGGCCTTGTAATTCCAGTGTTGCCTACACTGATGAATGAATTAGGTATTACTGGAACAACAGTTGGTTATTTAACAGCTGCTTTTGCAATTGCTCAGTTGATTGTTTCACCATTTGCAGGGAAAGCAGCAGATAAATTTGGCAGAAAAATTATGATTGTCATTGGGTTATTTATTTTCGGGATCTCAGAATTGCTGTTTGGGATTGGCAGAGAAATCGAAGTGTTATTTATTTCTCGTATTTTAGGTGGAATTAGTGCTGCGTTTATTATGCCAGCTGTTACAGCTTTTATTGCTGATATTACGAATCTTGATAATCGACCTAAAGCCCTCGGTTATATGTCAGCTGCAATTAGTACAGGATTTATTATTGGACCAGGTATTGGTGGGTTTTTAGCGGAATTCGGAACTCGTATACCGTTTTTCTTTGCAGGAGGACTGGGTACAGTTGCGGCAATACTTTCTATCATTTTATTATCGGAGCCACATCGTACTGAAGAAAATGAGGAACAAATCTCAGATGGCAAAGTGGGCTTGAATCGTATTTTTGCACCAAAATATTTCCTAGCGTTCATTTTAATTTTTATTGCTTCATTTGGCTTAGCGGCTTTTGAATCGTTCTTTAGTCTATTTGTGGACCACAAATTCCAATTTAAACCATCAGATATAGCTATAGTTATCACAGGCGGGGCGATTTTTGGTGCAGTTGCACAGGTTATATTATTTGATAAGCTTACGCGAATTTGGGGTGAAATTAAACTTATTCGATATAGTTTAATATTATCAGCCGTACTTGTCTTTTTAATGACAGTAGTTCATTCATATTTATCTATTTTACTTGTAACATTTATTGTTTTTGTAGGATTTGATTTATTCCGACCAGCAGTTACTTCATATCTTTCAAATATAGCCGGGAACGAACAAGGCTTTGTTGGGGGAATGAACTCGATGTTTACAAGTTTAGCGAACATTAGTGGACCAATTCTAGGAGGAATATTATTTGATTTAGATATTAACTATCCTTACTATTTTGCAACTGTGATATTAGCCTTGGGAGTTGTTATTACATTATTCTGGAAGAAGCAAGCCAATAATTCTTCTAACAAGGTAAAGGCAAGTGTAGCTAATTAATCAAAATTATAAAATAAAACATTTTTAAATAAAGTGTGTTTCCTTATTGTTATATAATATGTAAGACTAATATTTTTTAAGAGAGCGTTAATCTATATGAATTGCCCAGTAGAAGATGAAAAACCTAGAGCAGTTCAAAAAGGGTTGACGCTTTTTTATTTGACTTACATTGCAACTAGTTGCTACTGTTCCAAATTCAACTTGCAATATAGTCAGCCTTTCCAACCTACTGAATATATGGATATTATTTTAAGTTATAGCATAGAAAAGTTACTATTTTAAACTCTTTATAAATAAAAGATCAAGTTGAAAATGGTATTTTTTATTTTTACAGAGAGCATTCGAACAGATTAAAACGGTATATTTGAATTTAAAGAGCAATGGCTGCCCACCTTATTGTAAAGATCGTGTAAATTAATTAACAATTCCATTATTCTGATTGAAGCGAAATAGTGGATATGGTAATTTGTAATTGGCATTATGATATCGAATTTCGATATCGGTTTTCGAGAATGAAAAGAGGTTTTAAAATTTGGAGGACAAGATACTACGAAAGCTTTTCTTGGGCTTTATACAAATTCATATTCTTCATCATGCAAAGGAACATCCTGTTTATGGTGCTTGGATGCTGGAAGAACTCCGTGAACATGGGTATGAAATAAGTTCTGGAACACTTTACCCTATTCTACACAGTATGGAAGCGGATGGTCTTTTACAAAAAGAAGAAAGAAATGTAGAAGGGAAAATTAGAAAGTACTATAAAGCTACAAGTAAAGGGGAAGAAGTGCTTATTCAAGCTCGTGCAAAAGCATACGAGTTATTTAAAGAAATAAAAAATTAAAGAAGTAGGTGATGAAATGACTAAATTGAAAATTTGGCTAGAAATATTAATGGTATCTACCAGACTTGGACTTACTTCATTTGGCGGTCCTACTGCACATCTGGGATACTTTCATGAAGAATATATTCGAAGAAGGAAATGGATGGATGAAAAAAGTTATGCTGATTTAGTTGCACTATGCCAATTTCTACCTGGCCCCGCCAGCAGCCAGGTTGGAATTGGATTAGGAGTTATGCGCGGTGGTATAATTGGGGGAATTATTTCATTTCTAGGATTTACACTTCCATCAGTTATCGCTCTCATTATTTTTGCAACTGCTCTCCAAACATTTGGCATTGAGGATGCTGGTTGGATAGATGGGTTAAAAATTGTTGCAGTTGTGGTTGTTGCCCATGCGATTTTAGGAATGGCGAAGAATTTAACTCCTGATATTAAAAGAAAAACAATCGCATTATTTGCCTTAGTTGTTACATTGCTTTGGCAAACTGCATATACTCAGATAGCTGTGATTTTAATAGCAGGTTTTATCGGTTATCTTTTATATCGTGAAAAAGCAAGTAAAGATGAAAAATTAAATGTTTCACTTTTCCCAATATCTAAAAAGTTAGGGTATTTTTGTTTGGCTTTATTCTTTGGATTATTAATTTTCTTGCCGATTTTAAGTAATTTTTCTTCATCTCAGTGGATTACAATGTTTGATAGTTTCTATCGTTCAGGGTCCCTTGTTTTCGGCGGAGGGCATGTAGTATTGCCATTATTGGAACAGGAATTTGTTCCAACTGGTTGGTTAAGTGAGCAAGAATTTCTTGCAGGATATGGTGCTGCGCAGGCCGTACCTGGTCCATTATTTACGTTCGCTACGTATATTGGAGCTGTTGTTGCTGGATGGCAAGGCGGATTATTTGCTACATTTGCGATCTTTCTACCTGCGTTTTTATTAATTTTAGGCACTTTGCCATTTTGGGATGACTTGCGCAGTAATCCTAAAATTAAAGGGGCGCTAATGGGAGTTAATGCTTCTGTAGTAGGTATCTTATTTTCCGCACTATACCATCCAATTTGGACTAGCTCTATTCAGGAATCGATTGATTTCGCCATTGCAGCAATCCTTTTTTGTATGCTTGTGTATTGGAAATTACCTCCTTGGGTTGTCGTATTAGTTGGGGCTATTGCAGGATTTCTTTTCCTATAACATATAGATTGTGAAATTATAATTATTGGAGTGCCAAGCAGGTGTTGATTCAGAAAGGGTCAACACTTTATTTATTGAAGCAACAAATAACAGAAGTTGAGGTAAAGGGAATAAAAAAATATTAATGATTTAGAAAAAATGAACTCAAGATTTTAATTAGAAATAAAGATTAATAGAAAAAGATAATTCAGGTGTAAAAGATTTGGAAAAATGATAAAACTAATAAAGATGTCTTAAAATACTATAAGGATTTTAAAGGGGGCAATTTTAATGGAAGAGAAATATCCAATTGGTAAATTTGAATTTGATGGTGAGATTACTGATAGTGTAATTAAAGAATGGATAAATGAAATTGAACAGTTGCCTAAATTATTACGAGAGGCTGTAAGTGACTTGACTAATGAACAGCTTGATACCCCTTACCGTTCAGGGGGTGGACTGTTCGACAAGTAGTCCATCATCTTTCAGATAGTCATATGAATGCATATGTTCGCTTTAAATTGGCTCTTACTGAAAAAAATCCTATTATTAAACCGTATGAAGAAGGGGAGTGGGCGAAGCTTCCTGATTACAAATTGCCAATTGATGTCTCATTATCACTGCTTGAATCATTGCACATACGCTGGACAAAACTTCTCCATAGTCTAAATCCTGCTGATATGGAAAGGATATTTATACATCCAGACTCAGGTGAAGTTTCAGTAGGTAAAAATATTGGTATCTACGCTTGGCATGGCCGACATCATCTTGCGCACATTACTGCTTTATGTAGTCGAAAAGGCTGGTAAATAAATCGGTTAGATAGTAAATTTTATTGACTATTTGCTTTAATTTTAAGATTGCTGGCATTGCAGCGGGACTACAATATTTCTCTAGCGACTTGTCCTTTGAATGCGAATTAGTTTTCGACGATTGGATTACATGTGTAATTTGTTGTTTGCTAGATTGTTTTAAGATAGAAGTTTTAGTTAAGGAATGGAATTATCAACAGGCATGCCTATATAAACATGCTCATGGTAATTCCTTTTTATTGTACTGCTTTTAGCTGGGTATATGATGTATATAAAGAGAGCCTTAATTACAGTATGGTTGATTTAACTTAAATAAAGATTTTGCTGGTCAACATGTTCAATGAATAATTTTAATGTTGCTGATTCATTATCCTTTTTCCAGGCCATTGAAGAAGTACAGGAAGTATTGTTTTCAGTCAATTTTAGATAGGTTACTTTATTATTAATATAGTTCATTATGGAAGCAGGTAAGACAGCATTTCCTACACCAGATGCTACTAAAGAAACAATTGTTTGAAGTTCGTTCGCCTGTTGAGATTGTATAGGGCTAAATCCAACTTCATAAAATAGATTTATAATGGCGTCGTAATAACCGTGACCTACATCTCGGTCAGTAAATATAAATGGTTCATTTTTAAAATTTAATAAACTAACAGGTTCTTTCATAGCTGCTAATGGGTGGGTACTTGGGATAGCTATAACAAAAGGTTCACTTCTTAAAGTTTTTAACTTTAATGAAGTAGATTCCACAGGGGGGACCAACATTCCAATATCGATTTCATTATTTTCTAATGCTTGTACCTGTCTTGCAGAAGACATCTGCGTTAAAATGATTTTTATTTTTGGATTAGCTTGTTGGTATGTTTGAATAAGTGTAGGTAGTAGGTCGTATGTAACGGAGCCTGTAAAACCTATAGATAGTTTCCCAAATTCACCTCTTTCAATCTGTTTAGTTTCTTCATAGACTGATTCCAGTTTAAGAACTATTTCTTTAGCTTTTTCTAAAAAATATTTACCAGCATCAGTTAATTCTACTACTCTTTTATTGCGATTAAATAATTTTACACCGATTTCATTTTCTAAAATTTTAATTTGTTGGCTTAAAGGAGGTTGAGATATCTTCAATTTTTCTGCAGCCTTCGTAAAATTTAATTCTTCTGCAACTGCTATAAAATACTGAATTCTGCGAAATTCCACTATGGTTTACCTCCTCACTTATATTTTAAACGTCTTACTAGTATTCAATATATATATTATACAGAGAGTAAAAAATGCTGTAAATTTAATTTTAAGATTATTTTAAATAGTCAATAGATTGCGTTTGGAGGAGGCTTTAAATGAATACTATATTGCTAATTACTATTATTGGCTACATTTTGTTAATGATTGTAGCTGGAACACTTTTAGGTAGGAAAAAAATAAAAAATACTGAAGATTATATGTTAGCAGGCCGTTCATTACCAAACGTAGTGTTGGTCGGTACATTATTAGCTACTTTTGTAGGATCGGGAACGGTAATTGGGGGAGCTAGCTTCATTTATCAACAAGGGCCATTAGCTGGCATACTCTATTTTGCTGGAGTACCTATAGGAATTATTATTTTGTATTTTATTGCTGGAAAAACGTGGTTGATTTCTAAATATACAATTCCACAAATTCTTGAATTAAAATATGGAAAATTAACAAGGACAAATTCCTCAATATTTATCATTCTTGCTTATATTGGAATTGCTTCATACCAATTTACTGGCGGGGGCTACATATTAAATTTGACAACAGGTATTTCTGTTGAAGCTGGTACGATTATTACTGCAGTGGTTGTAATTTTCCTAGCAACTATTGGCGGTATGTTTTCAGTTGCCTATACAGACTTTTTAAGTTCATTACTTATTTTAATAGGATTTATTCTAGGATTATTTTACTTAACTACTAACGTTATTAGCTTTGATAGTATAGTAAGTTCATTACCAGAGTCACATTTTAATTGGACTGGAAACTTAACCATTCCACAAATGTTAGGATACTTTTTCCCGTTATTTTTACTAGTTTTAGCAGATCAAAATATGTATCAGCGACTTGCATCAGCAAAAGATACAAAAACTGCAAGACGTTCTACAATAGGTTTCTTCATTTCAGCAATTGTTGTATTTGGTCTTGTTATTTTATTAACAATAGGTTCCTATGCTTTATTTAATGATATAGAACCAGATACAGCTATTCTGCAGCTTGCCTATAACGGAGGACTGCCGGTTATTGTAGGAGCGTTAATTTTAACAGCTGCAGTTTCATTTTTAATAACAACAGGTAATTCTTACTTATTATCAGCAGCTGGAAATATTGCCTATGATATTGTTCAAAGGTTAAAACCCGGAATATCAGATAAGAGTTTACTAAAAATTAATAGATTTTCTGTACTAGGTCTTGGAGTAATCGCCTATGTACTAGGAGCATTCTTCCCGGATGTCCTATCAATTCAAATGTATTCTTATACGATGTATGGTGCTGCTTTAACACCTGCTATATTAGCTAGTTTTCTTTGGAAACGCGCAAACGGACCTGGTGCTTTAGCATCGATTATCACTGGAGGTGTGGCAACTCTTGTTTGGGAGTTAGTTTTAAATAAGCCAATGGGCTGGAATAGTGTTCTAATCGCATTGCCATTGTCTATCATTACACTTGTTGTAGTTAGTTTATTAACACCAAAATATACAGTTCAAATTGAACAAGACAAATAAATCAATTAAAAGGAGAGGTATAATGACTAATCAAAGAGTAAAAAAGCTTCGAGAATTTATGACAGAGAATAATCTTCAAGTTGCAATTGTAATGAGTCCTGACTATCAATTTTATTTAACGGGCTTTCGTGCTTTAATCTATTCAAGACCTATTATATGCTTAATTACTCTTGAACAATGTAGTTTAATAGTACCAGGACTAGAAGAATCTCATGCCAAAGGACATGCTAATGTTGATAGAATTCTGCCATATTATGAACACCCTGAGAAAGCAAACATAGCGAAAACATATTTAGAAGTATTGGAAAAGGAGTTAAAAGCTCAAGAAGTTAGTGCAGTTGGAGTTGACATGAATTTTACACCTGGGAAAATAATTAATGAAATTAAAAATGTTAAGTCAACGGTAATAGATATAAGTGGACAGATAGAAAAAATGAGATCAATAAAAGATAATGAGGAAATAGCAGCAATGATTGAGGCAGGAAAGCTTGTTAATTTAGGTGTTAGTGAAACACTGAAGGCCTGCAAGGTTGGTACCACAGAATTGGAAATAGACGCCATTGGGAATCAAGTTATTTATCGTATAGCATCAGAGAATTATCCAAATGCTACTTTAGATTTACTCGTAATGACTCCTTCTGGACCTGAGCGCAGTATTTTACCACATGTTTATTCTAATACGCGTAAAATTAAGCAAGGTGATGTCATTATTCACACAAGACAAGTCTCGTTAAATGGCTATCGGGCTGAATTAGAACGGACTGTCATTATGGGAGAGCCTACGAAACAACAAGCACATGCATTTTTAGCTATGCAAAAAGCACAGCAAGCTGCATTGGATTTTATTAAACCGGGTATAAAAGCATCAGAAGTTGATGCTGTTGCAAGGGACATTTTAAGGGAAGAAGGCTACGCAGAATATGCAATACATCGTACGGGGCATGCGATTGGTGTTTCACTTCATGAACCGCCATATCTTTCTTACGATAATGACCTTGTTCTTGAAGAAGGTATGGCATATACAATTGAACCAGGAATTTATATCCCGGGATTGGGTGGATTTAGACACTCTGACACCGTTATCTTGAAAAAGGATGGAAATTTACTAATCACTGATTATCCACGAGACTTAAATGATTTAATTTTTTAAAATATCAACTTGTTAAATATTAAAAATTAGTTTTAATTAATCAAAGTATAAGAAGAAGACCCAAAAGTTTAGCTTCAGAGAATTAATAAGTGAGTAAAAATCTGCACATTTTTTTAAAATGTGCAGATTTTTTATCTTTAGTCTAAACTTGTTGACTGGAATGGAAGAGGTGAGTTCAGCTGATACGCTTTAATGCAGAGTAAAACTTGAACTTCTTGATAATGCTATAAAGGTTAAAAATACCATATCTTATGGCAACCCCTTTGTAATCAGTATCCGGTTGATCCGATTTAGCGAAGAAGGAGGCTCAAACTACTCCTACATTCTGTCATAGAAAACTATAGTAAACTTGTGGAAGGTATTGTAAATAGTAATATCAAATAAGATATAATGAAAATAATCAATTGATTAGGATGAAGGAGAGTTGTAGATGCGTATTTTAGTGTTAGGGGCTGGAGGAATTGGTGGTTATTTTGGCGGACGATTAGTAGAAAAAGGGGAAGATGTTACGTTTCTCGTACGTAGTAGACGCAAAACACAAATCGAGGAAAATGGGTTAAATATCCATAGTATAAATGGAGATTTCTCATGTACCCCTAAATTAATAACAAAAACAGATAATGCAGATTCATTTGATGTCGTGTTATTTTCAACAAAAGCATATCATTTAGAAGAAGCCATCAATGATTTGAAACCATTTGTAGGTGAAAAAACGGTCATTATCCCATTATTAAATGGTGTAGCCCATCTTTCTCCATTACAACAGGAATTCGGTCAGGATAGAGTGATTGGAGGGTTATGCTTTATAGAAACAACACTAAATGAAGGTGGGGACATTGTTCAAACAAGTAAAGCTCATCGACTTCTATTTGGTGAATTTAATCAGACGAAGACGGACCGAGTTGAGAGAATTGCAGAAACATTCAGTGGCACAAAAGCAAGCTTTGTTCTAAGTGACCATATTGTGCAAGATATGTGGCATAAATACTTATTTATTGCGGCTATGTCAGGTGTAACGACACTGATGCGTGCTCCAATCGGACCAATTCGTGAAACCGATGGGGGGCAAGAGTTTATCAAATCATTGCTTGAAGAAATCGCACAGATAATGCGGGCATATGGGGCGCCAGTTGTGGACCATATCGTGGAAGAACATATGAAAACGATGGATAGTCTTTCCTATGATATGAAATCTTCAATGCAACGGGATATGGAAAAAGGTTTACAAATCGAAGGGGAGCATCTACAAGGGTACCTACTAAAATTAGCTACAGAATATAGTGTTGAAACACCATTGTTAAAATCGATATACCAAAATTTAAAGGTATATGAAACGATGCTATCAAAGGGATAAGGGATCTTCGACTTTCTATAAATTAAAGTGGGGGCCGTCAGAGTGGAGACGGCCCCTATGTTACTGTGACCACCGTTTCGTGCCATATATAGTTGCGACATGTAAGGTAGGCAAAAAATATTTATTTGTTAACCTACTTTTTCAGAAGCTAAATAAGCAACTAAAATATAACGTTCAGTGGCGGATGCGAAATCATCAAATGGATAACACGTTGTGACGGTTAGTGTTGCTCTTGGCTTTGGAACGATGACAGTTCGATCATTTTCATCTACAATTCGTACTTTGTAGACAATATATTTAAACTCACCAGCCGAAGTTCGAACAATTAACTCATCTCCTTCACCTATTTCACCAAGTTTTCGAAAAACTGTATCTCGGTGCCCTGAAAGAACGGAATTGTCATTTTCACCAGGCAGTACACTTTCAGCAAAATGCCCAACTCCTCTTGCTAATTCATCTTCATTTGTTCCGTGGTAAATCGGGAGTTTTGCATCTAATTTCGGAATATATAGCTCGCCAATTTCCTCTCCAATTTCTGGACGTGTAGGATATAACGCTTGTCCGGGTTCATTGTTTTTGGACTGTTTCTTATCTATTACTTGCTCACTAAGAGAACCAGTTTTAACAACAATGTTCCCGTTGACAAACTTATAAATATTGACTGTAGAAAAACACGTGCCAAATATAATAACACCTATTGAAAACAAAACAAATACTAATCGTTTTTTATGGTTCTTTTGCCTATTATTGAAGGCTTCCAACTTAAGAAGTCCGAACCTTTCCATACATGAAAATTCCGAGCATTACAATGAATAGACCAAATAGTGCATTCGGTATATAATCAGAAGCTGTTTTAGGAAGCTTTCCACCTTTAACGGTGTGATACTCTTCCGCTAATGTTTGAGTAGTATTAATTTGTTTTTTAGGTTGTACTACAGGTGGTTGTTCAACGGCACTGTCCACAATTTGTTCCCCTAAGTCAGTAACCAGTCCAGAATTAATAAATTCTTCCGTAATTATAAGGTCTCCCAAGAATTGTCCTTCTGAACTGTAAAATGCTACTTTCAAATCAGTACCTTCTAATACTTCCATTTTCATTAAGTCCATTAAAGAGATAGGAGTCTCAATAGCATCATTTACTAAACTATAGGAAGCCTTTAATTGAAGAATTGAAAAGATTTTTTCAAGAATGGACAAACTCATTTCCATTTGCTCTACAGTTGGCTGGCTATTCATATCGCTTTCAAGAGCTATTAGTTCATAGTTTAATTGTTCAAGAAGTTCGAGTGTTTCTGGATTAGAAAAATGATCTTCTAAGGATATTAGATGATTCTCAAATCGTTTCAGCTCTTCATCCGTCAAATCGATTTCTTGAAATAGTGGAAGTAGATCTTCAGTTAGATATTCAAACATGACAGACAGGTCATTCCCAACATATTTCCAAACAGTATTGTCGAGGTCATCAATATATATATAATCGTTGATGTTTTCATCATTTGATTCTAATAAGTTGAATAATTCTTGTTGACTTAAACCATAATTTTCCACAAAGTAATCTAAATTACTATAGTCAGCTTGGATGACTTCGCCTAAGAAATCACTTAGCTGTTCCACAGATTCAAAATCTTCTAGGTTACTCTCATAAATAGCAAGACTATTTACTACATTATCCCTTGTCACATTATATCCTCTTTGATCACTAACATCGGCTAAATAATCAATAAGATTTTGTTCAAAATTCGGATCACGTTCAAACGTGCCATCTTCTGTATAAAAGTAAACCGCTGTATCGAGATCATCTAAGAAAATATAATCACTTAGTTGTTCACCATTTTCTTTTAACAATTGAACGAGACTTTCTTCAGTTAGTTCATATTGCTCGTAAATGGAATCTACGTTACTATAATCAGCTTTAATTATTTCACCAAGAAATTGAGACAACTCTTCAACAGTATTATAGTTTTCAAGACTGTCTTCATAATAGGACAGTGACAATGCTATATCCTCTTTTGTTACTTCAAATCCTCTTTCATTGCTTACTTGTTCTAAGTAGTTTATTAAATCTTGTTCAAAATTAGTGTCTTGTGCAGCCATTGTTATTTGCGGAAATAAGGCAATTAGCAATGAAAATGATAATAAAAATGTACCCAGTTTTTTCATATAATTCTCCAGTTCTATTAATTTTATATTACTAGAGTATTATAATTTGACAACAAAAACTTAACAATATAGAGATAAATTTACCATTTTTGGTTATTTAGATAGAGAGTTTTGGCAGAGTACATTTAACGTTAATCCTCTTTTCATTGAATCATTTAGTGAGCTTTCACTTTTTTGAATAATTATCTTTTAAGATTATTCAATTATAAGAAATTAAATAAGTTCCAATTGTAGTCCATTTTAAGAATGGCAAAATAGTGCAGGTAATTATACGGACATAAAGATTATAAGAGTAACTTGCATCATCGAGTTAATGTATAGGAAATGTTTTACAATTTGTGGTTTTAATTGATAAAATTACTATAGCATTAAATATACATAGAACCTTTAGGACCGGGGGAAGTCTTTTTGAAAAAACACTATTTTTCTTATAGTTTAATATTCATTTTATTAGTAACTATGGTTTCGGGTTGCTCTAATTCCAGTATCGCTACTATTCAAGTTAATTCCAATTCAGAACATATGGAAACGCTTGAAGACTTAAATCTAGGAGTGCTGTTTGATTTTGATTTCAAGCTAAATGAAGCAGACAAAACATGGGTCAATATTTGGATAGAAAAGTACGAGGATGGAAAAAAAGTAGATGAGCCACTTGAACAATTATCATATGGGTTAAGCATAAATAAAGTAGATGAAGGAAATCTTTTATTTGGCATGATAAATCCTGATAAAGAAGTAAGATCTATATTTCTTTCTGCACCAAATGTAAGCACAGGTCCAAAAATAATCGAAAATTTAAAATCTCCTGATTCATTTGAAGCATGGGATTATGCAATTGGAGACGAAAAACTAGAATTAAAATATGGCAAAACTTACTTATTAGCAGTGTATCGACAATCAAAAGGCAGTGAAGTTCGCACAGGATATGATTATCAAAACGAACAAGAACTACAGGATCTAATCAATGAACATAACATTGTTTGTTTATTAAAAATTAAACTAGAAGAGGATAAACAGTACTAGGTTGTAACATTCATTTGGAGGAAAGATAAATGACCATTGCAGTATTAGGAAGTATTTTTTTGTGGATTATTAGTTTGCTAATTTTGTATTTCGTCATTTCTTCAGCAGTAAAGGATGGAATTGATAAATCTGAGGTTGGTCAAATAATAATAAATAAGTATGGTGATAAAGAAAAAATAGTTCCAATTAGTGATGAAGAAATTGAAAAGGAATTGGAAGACGAATTTAAAAAATAGACATTCCCCTAATAATTGAAAAATGAGTAAGAAATAAATCTATTGATCAATTTATATGAAATATTTTTAAGCATTTAATAGATGTTTTTTTAGTTCAACTTCGATTAAAAACTAAAGGGCAAGTATAGTGGATAAAGTGAGGTGTTAAAAGTAGTGTAAATGATATGAAAATCCAATAAACATTACTGTATCAATGTTTATTGGATTTTTAAAAGATAGGTTATGACCCTTCATTGTCGAATTGAGATAATAGAAGATGACATTTTTATTCTTTTAATTGATTAGATAATTCATCTATTGCCATTGAATTTCCAAGAGCTGAATAATCTAACCAAGGTTGGTCTGAAACAACAAAAATTTGGTCTTTTTGCACAGCTTCTAGGGATTGCCATACTGATGACGCCGTTAGTTGATCATATACTTTTTGGGCTTCTTCATCGTTATTTACTACAACAAAAATTATATCAGCATCAAAATCACCAATAACTTCTTTTGAAATTACTTGATAGGGTTCTTCTGTACCCAATTCAACGATACCATTAGCCGGTTCAAGATCTAAGTCTTCAAAAAGAATCGGTCCCATTGGACGAGCAGTTGAAAATACTCGTAATTCTTTATTAGTTACACGGATCGCCATGGCTGTAGCATTTTCACCAAACTGTTCATCAAGTTTTGCTTTTATTTCTTCTGTTTTCTTCTCATAATCTGAAATAAATTGTTCTGCCTTTTGTTCTTTATTGAAATTTTGACCGAGTAATGTTAAATGATCACGCCAAGTACCTTCATCTAAATCAAATAATTGAACGGGTGCGATATCTTCATAGTCAGCTAAATTTGCTGTTGCAAATTCTTCATCTGCTACAATTACATCTGGCTTAGAAACAAGTAATGCTTCCATATCCACTTCTTTTGCAGGGCCATATTTTACAGCATCTTTTAAGTAAGGTGCGGATTGTGGCAGGAAATCGCCTAATGAGCCACCAACTACGGAGCCGACTGGAATAATATCCAATGCAATTAAATCATTTGTTAAATGAATTGATAAGGAAGCTATACGTTGTTCAGTAGCTGCTTCTGTTGTACTGTCAGATGTCACTTCATTTGTTGTTGTTTCATTTCCACAAGCACCTAAAAATACTGCTAATAGAGTAAAAGATGCAGGCAAGAACCATTTTTTCATATTGTTATACACTCCTATTGTTTTTTAATAATAAAAAAATAAAATAAGGACCTCCAATGAAGGCTACAAATATACCAGCTGGAATTGGATTTGCTTCAAATAACGAACGCCCAATTGTATCGGATAGCAATAAAATAATTGATCCTAGTATGGCAGATAAAGGGAGAGTGAGGCGATAATCACTACCAACTAATTGTCTTGCCAAATGGGGAGCTAGTAGACCTAAAAAACTAATATTACCAACCATGGCAACCGAACCGCTTGAAAGCAAAACGGCTAATAGCAAAGCGTTATTTTTTATGTACTTTACGCTAATTCCAGTTGTTTGGGCAAATTCATCCCCAACCTGTAAAAGGTTTAATGGGTGCGCTAAACGGTATGCAAGCAAACTAAATATAGCAACCCATGGAAGTATAATGGATACATGAATCCAGTCGCGAGCCCAAATGTTTCCAAGTAACCAACTAGCTGCGAAAGAATAAGTTTCATCGCTTAAACGTAATGATAAAAACAATGTAATTGCATTAAACAGTGCTGATACTGCAATACCAATTAAAATCAATTTATTAGTATTAATGGTGCGATTTTTAGACTTTGCTAAGTAAACAATCAAAATAGCAGCCAAAATACCACCGATAAAAGCAAAGAATGGTATTAACATTTCAGCATATAAAAAGGATTGACTAAAAAAGCTCATAAATATAATTAGCCCAAATGAAGCACCTGCATGGAGACCTAATAAGCCAGTATCCGCTAAATGATTGCCAGTATAAGATTGTAGTAATGATCCAGCCACTGCTATACCAGCACCACCAACTAAGGCTATTAAAATACGTGGCAATCGATACTCAAACAATACGAGTATACTATTATCGCTGCCATGACCAACTAAAGTATTGGCCACTTCTAATAAAGAAAGATGGTAGCTTCCTAAGTTGATTGAAAAGAGAAATGTTAGAAAAACCAATAATAAAGTGACTAATATGTATAAAAGTAATGAGTTTCTTCTCTTTGGTGCCACTTAAATTCCCTCCATTTTCTTTGCAACAATTAGAAAGAATGGCACACCTATAAAGGCAATTAAAATTCCTAATGCAAGTTCTTTCGGTGCAAAAATTATACGGGCTAATAAATCAGCCATTACTACAAGTGTACTCCCCAATAAAGCACTTGCAGGGATAATCCAGCGATAATCATGTCCAACAAATTTACGTGCAACATGAGGAATAATTAGACCAACAAAACTAATTGATCCTGCAACTGCAACTCCGGCACCACCAAGCAAAACTACAAGTCCCATACTTGAAAATAATAAAAACCTAATATTAATACCTAAACTTGATGCCATTTCTTGCCCTGCACCAATAATGGTTAATTGCTTACCCAGTAAGATTGCAACAAAAACTGCTATTATAACAATAGTAATAAATATTGGAAGCTGTCCCCATGTAACTCCTGCAACACCCCCTGCATACCAAAATGCCAAATCTCGATTTAAATCAAAAAAAATGGCAATACCAGAACTAATTGCATGCAAAAATGCAGCAATTACTGCTCCGGCTATTGTAAAAGTCAATGGGGATAAATTGCCACGAGCTACGAGACCGATTGAAAAAACAAGGATAGTTGATAGAGTTGCTCCAACGAAAGAAAAGAACGTAAGCCATCCGTATGAAATTGCAGGATAGAACGCAAAACAGATTGTCACAAACAGTACAGCACCACCATTGATTCCTAAGATACCAATATCAGCTAGTGAATTACGTGTTACAGCCTGAATAATTGATCCAGCCACTGCAAATGCCATCCCGACAAATGCTGCACCTAAAACCCTAGGTAAACGAATTTCATAAATAATTTGGTGCAGATTATTATTAGCATCAAAATGAAAAATCGATGTCCACATTGTCATAAAGGATATATCTTTAGCTCCTAAACTAATTGCTAATATTATAGAAGCTAAGCTTCCGAGAAAAAGTAGAATTATCGTACGCCATTTGTGCCAAGTTGTCATATATTCACCTCTTATAGACTAGTGTTATAGGATAGACAAATTGGCTTTCCTGTGTACGGGTCTTTACTGATGACGGCATCAATTTGAAAGACGTGCTTTAAATTAGTTGTCGTCATGACTTCTTCAACCGTTCCAGCTTTTATGATTTGCCCAGAATTCATCGAAATCATGTAATCTGAAAAACGCGCTGCCAAATTTAGATCATGTAACACCATAACAATTGTACGATTTTCTTCTTCATTCAATTGTTTAAGAAATTTCATTAGCTCAAGTTGGTGTGCCAAGTCTAAATAGGTTGTTGGTTCATCTAAATAAATAATATCTGTTTGTTGGGCTAATGCTAAGGCAATCCAAACACGTTGGCGCTGTCCACCCGAGAGAGAATCAACAGTAGCGTTTTCTACGTCGTTTAACTTTGTTTTTGAAATAGCCCAGTCTATAATTTCTCGGTCTTGAGAACTTAATATCCCAAAGTTTCCCTGATGAGGATATCGACCGTAAGCAACAAGTTCACGTACAGTTATTTGAGCAGGTGTAATTTGTGACTGAGGAAGTAAAGCCATTTTTTTCGCCAATTCCTTTGTCTTATATGAGTTCAACGCTTGACCATCTAATAAAATTTGCCCCTTTGAATACGGTAATATTTTTGTTAAAGCTTTTAGCAAAGTTGATTTGCCACAACCATTTGGTCCGATAATGGTTGATATACTTTTATCTGGGATATGTAACAATAGGTCTTTAAGAATGATTTTTTTATCATACTTCACCTCTATTGTATTTGCAGAAACTCGGAACATTTGCTTATCTCCTCTATATGATAATAATTATCATTATCAATTAGTGATTCTATTCTACTTTAATTCAAAAGTCAACGCAACTTCTAAATAAAGATTATAAAATATAGCCCGTTTAATATTTGGAATGGATATTTATGTTAAAAAGTGAGCGGGATTATGAAATAATATTAATTAAAAGCGCTGTACAAAGAGTTGCGCGGGAGAGAATATTAGAAGTCTAATAATATGATGAAAATGGAGGACTAGTATTGAATACGAACGAAAAGGCACTGGAACTATTTGAAAAAAATGAATATGAGGCAGCCATTAAGCTATTTCACGAGGCGGTCGAAGAATCAAGAAATATTCAGTCTCTTAATAATCTTGCTTGGATTTATTTCTATGAAGAAGAAAATGATGAAAAAGCCCTTGAATTAATTAAAGAAGTTATTAACATGAATCCAGCCTCGTATTTCCCTTATAACTTATTAGGAGAGATTTACATTGGACAAGAAAAATGGAACTTAGCTTCAAGTGCCTTAATGAAATCCCTTTCAATCCAACCATCTAATGAAGCATATCATAATTTAGCTGTAGTAAAGTATAAGCTAGGTGACGTAAAGGAAGCTTCAGACCTTTTCCTGCGTGTTGCAGGAGATTCAGATGTTGTAATGTATGCTCATGTTAAATGTCTGATTGACCTTGGTTTGAAAACAGAGGCGAGAAAGAAGCTAAATGCGTTTAATGTAGAAGCAGATGATTATGTAGGAGACATCGAGGTTGCGGATTTATATGTGGAATTAGAGTGTTTTACAGAAGCCACCTATTGGTTTGAAAAAGGCTATAATGATTACGCCAAAATGCCTGATTGGATCAGTAGGTTTATTTATGCACTGTATAAAACAAACAATATTCAACGAATTCATGAAGTAATAGATAATGTTATTCATCAAAAAGACAAAGAAATCAAAGAAACTTATGAAGAAGAATGTGATGAAGATTGGACGGAAAAAGATAAAGAGGAATATCTTGAACGGTTATTTGCGGAGAAAAGCAACTATGAAAATATGGCTGAGCGAATATTAACTGGATATATCCCCGAGATAGATTTTGAGCCTATAACAACTGGAGCCTGTTATTTGTTTGGATGTAAACGGCATAATCATCCTGAATACAAAGAGTAAACAGAGTAATTGATGATTTAGGAATTATAATGTCAAAAGTGGATTGATTGTGAAGGAAGACTATACAGTTATGTGAGAAGAGCTAGGACAGAAAATGTTCTAGCTCTTTATAAACAGTTGAATTGTCAGGGGGGATGTTTAATGCCAAAATTAATAGGTTATAATATTAATAGTTATATTAAAAAAGAAACTAGGTGACCTATTGAAAGCATATATTCTAAAATTTTCATTCCAGCACATTCAGCCAGAAGTTTGGCGTCGAGTGATTATACCTGCAGGTGCTACATTTAATCGATTACACGAAACGATTCAGTATGTAACAAACTTTCAGAGTGAATTAGAGCCCTATCATAGCTTCGGAATTGAAATTGAAGACATTTTTATTACTAACAATGAAGAGTTTCTAAAAGAATATAAAACACAATTGTTTAAAGGTTTAAAGGTAAAACAGCCAGCTCGAATTAAAATCGATCAATATATAGAAAAGCATGGTGAATTCTTATATAACTATGATTTTGGGGATGGCTGGTATATTCAAATAGTACTGGAAGATATAGTAGATGACTATTATTTTGGATATCCAACACTTATTGCAGGGGAAGGTATAGCACCACCTGAGGATGTTGGTGGTCCACGAGGATATGAAGAGTTTCTAAAAATTTATCATAATCCTTTCCATCCAGAGTATTTATCGACATATGCATGGGCGGAATCCATGCATTATTTCCTACTTGATATTGATAATGCTAACGAACTATTGAAGCATGTAAAATTTAAGAAAACAGAATGGGAGCATATTGATCATGAAAATTATTATGTGCTCTTAGATAAATACCGCGGCTCAGATTTTGTAGATGTAGAAGCTCTCCATAATAAAGACTTAATTATTCAATATGCAGTCGCATGTACAAATTTATATGGGGTAATAGAATACCCAATGTTTCTAAAAATATATAATTCACAAAATAAATCATCCTTATCGAGTAAGGAACTGCGGGCATTAATTACAACTTCGGAGTATAAAAAACAATTAGAAAAACAATTTGTGTTTGTGCAACAACAAGCATTTGTCCACGAGGCGATAGAATATCTTGGGGGTTACAAAGCCTTTTTAAGAGGAGTGAGTGGGAAGCCATGCTACGTACCTGCAAAAGAGGAATTATTACGTTATACAGATGAACTATACTACGAAAAGACAATCCATCAAGAAAAATTAAAAAAGATGTTAGCGAAAGACTTTTTTGGCGGCAGTACATTAATGGCTCAAGAAGAGATTGATGAGCTAGTTGATGAATTACAATCAACAGACGCAGATTTTAATGGCATTGTAAAACGATTTTTAGTACGCTATGAATTTAATGATGTAAAGCAAGCAAACGAATATCTTCAAGTCATCATGAAAATTGCAAACACAACACGTATTTGGGAAAACCGTGGCCATACACCAGAAGAACTCTCAAGAAGACCTAAACCAATTGTAGACGCATCACCATCAATACCACTTCAAGTAATCAACGGTGGAAAAGTAGGCCGAAACGAACCATGCCCATGCGGCAGCGGGAAAAAATACAAGAAATGCTGCGGAAAATAAGTGCTTAGGCACCCAAACAATTGAAAATATTCGTATCGTTTGAAATTACCTATAATAATTTCCTAAGAACGCCCTTTCAAATGAAGGGGGACGCTTTGGGAAGTGGGATGAATGTTTTTTTGAATATACAATGGTTGTTGGAGTTAAATGGTTACAATACCAATTTGGGTAACAGACTCTATTAATGAAAGAAGGGTGAAACATGGATTTGCAGATGGTAATGCAGGAGCTTGAAGCTCTTGGCAAAGAACGAACGAAAAAAATATACATGTCCAATGGTGCTAGAGAGCCACTTTTTGGTGTAGCAACGGGTGCGATGAAACCACTCGCTAAGAAAATAAAAATCAATCAACCGCTCGCAGAACAGCTTTATGCTACTGGCAACTATGATGCCATGTACTTTGCAGGTATTATTGCAGACCCAAAAGCGATGACAGGGTCGGATTATAATCGTTGGATGGATGGGGCTTATTTTTATATGCTGTCAGATTATGTCGTGGCGGTGACTTTAGCAGAAGCAGATATTGCGCAGGACGTTGCTGACAAATGGATTGCAAGTGGTGAGGAACTAAGAATGTCAGGTGGGTGGAGCTGCTATTGTTGGCTTCTAGGGAATCGACCTGATATTGAATTCTCTGAGAGTAAATTAAACAATATGCTTGAAACGGTGGAAAAAACAATACACAATTCACCAGAACGTACAAAGTCTGCTATGAATAATTTTATCCAAACAGTGGGAATCTCCTATGTACCACTCCATGAAAGAGCAGTCGAGATTGCAAAGGCAATAGGTCCAGTAGAAATCAAACGGGAAAATAAAAAAAGCAGTATTCTAAATGCTTTCGAAAGTATTCAAAAAGAAGTCGATCGAGGTAAAATCGGTTTTAAGCGGAAATATGTTCGTTGTTAAAAAACTATCGTCATTTAATATATCAACAGTAAGTATTTTTAGAGTTCTTAAAAAACCAATAGCGGACCTCTTCTTCTCGTACCAATTACTATTACCATTAATTATGCATATAAAGATTGAAAAATTAAAAGAAAAGCATATGAAGTAAAGTTAGTTGAATTGTGGAGGTTGCTTTTGTATGAAACATCTCCAAGTATATTTGTTTAAAAAGTATCAAAAAGGAGGAAAGAAATTGTGAATTTTATTAGAAAACCATTAGGTATAACAGTTATTACAGCTTTACTTATTTGTTTATTTAACTTTACGAACTATGCTTCAATCGCCAATTTTATAGGTGTAGCATTAGTCCTTCTATTCCTTACACTGTTTTTCCATGAATTAGGTCATGTGTTGTTCGGAATAGGAGTTGGCTACCGATTTAACTATTTAACAGTTGGGCCAATAACAATTGAAAATACAGATCGTATACATATTAAACCTAATAATAGTTGGTTTTTATTTGGTGGTGTAGCAAGTTGTACCCCCTTTTCAAAGGATTTAACTTCTATTGCAAAGCAACATAAATGGTTTGCGGCAGGAGGACCGATTTTTTCTCTCGTGGCTGCTATCATTAGTTTGATTATAGGGCGGGCAATGGATGTGCAGTTCGTTACATACTTTGGAATCTTTAATTTAATTATTTTTATCGTCACAATTTTACCTTATAAAGGGGCGTTAAAGTCGGATGGGCGTGTAATATTGGAATTATCTAAAGGGGGAAAAGAAAAGGAGGAATTTTTACTTTCCCTTTTATTACTCAAAGAAATGAATTCGCCAAAACACCCATCAGAATGGTCTGAAGAGCTAATAGAAAGAGCAAAAACTTTACCACCAGCAGATGAAAATGTAGTAGTTGCTTTAATTACTTTTTATTACACTCTTGTAAAAGAAAGTTACGAAAAAGCTTCTGAATTAATTGAACCTTATAAGCAATTACCAGTCACGAAGAAAAATAAGTTTTCATTACAGTTTATAAATCACATACAACAAATTGATTTGATTGTTAAAGGAACTAATAATGGGGAGAAGCTAAAGGAATACCATCAACTTATGAACCCAATGGAGCCAATAAGCTTTAAAAGAAGTGAAGCTATTCTCGCAAAATTAAAAGGAGATAATGAGAAGGCAACTTTAAAATTATCTGAAGTAATGAAAGAAATTCATAAAAGCAAAAAACTATTTGGGTTTTTTTATGCTGAAGAACAGTTAACAAATTTTTTAATAAAAGAGATTAGAGTAGAAGAGTTTGTAGAGCATTGATTTTTGTGATTGATATTTAACAATTAAGTAAATTAACGAGGCGATGCTAAAAAAATGTATCGCCTTTGTTATTCAATTAATAATTGAGTTTAATTTTAATTCCAATGGAACTTTTTAAACTTTATTCAATGGATATTTTTGGGGGTGTAGCAGGATTAACATTCGTTATTAGTTTATTTAGCTCCGTTCTAGAAAAAAACGAGAAAATTAGTAAATAGATATCGTATTTTTACTTCGTTGTAATACTTAAAATTTAATCAGTATACTGTGTTAAAATGTCATTTAACTTTTGTTTCATACAATCTATTAATTTGGCCGGACTTTTAACTAAAGCCTCTTTTCCATAATTGATAAAATAATCGGCAAAAAACTGAATTTCATTTTCTGAGATTTCGTCCTTTATAAAACCAGAGCCATCTTCTCTTATATTTAATTCATCACTTGTCCAGCTTGCCATTTTATATTTTTCAACTCCGTTTTTCGTTAACTCTACATTTAATTGATACGTTATTTTATTTTTATTAAAAATAGTAAAACGGTTATTTAAATTAATACCTGACAAATTAATAGGTGAAGTTTTTTCATCATGTTTGACATATTTTATCCGGTCACATCTAAAGACACGATAATCATTTCTTAAAAAGTCATAAGCTGGACAATACCATTTTCCATTGCTTGCGTAAATTCCAATTGGTTGGATGCTTCTATTTGTTGTTTTTTCGTTAGCTTCATAATCTATGTTAATTACTTTCGGTGCGATTGCAGCCTCTAATAATTGTTTTAAAAATGGGATTTTCTCTTGTTGAACAATAGAGTAAAAATCGACTCGATCCTTCATCTTGTCTATCATATCCCTTATATCTCCAGAAAGATTTAAGTAAAATTTCCTTTTTATTGATTCATATTCAGTATCAAATGGTAGGGAAATGTAGTGTCTTAATGCATGAATCGCAAAAAAGATTGAAATCGCTTCATTTTCACTAAATGCTATTGGAGGCAGAATTCTTTCGTTTAAAACTTGATAACCACCATGAGGACCAGTCTCAGAATATAAAGGAACACCCATCGCACTTAATTCTTGCATATCTCTTAAAATTGTTCTTTTGGAAACACCAAACTCTTGCGCTAATTCCCCAACAGTAAATCTTTTCTTTCGATTCACCATCATAATTAGTTCATTTAATCTTTTAGCTTTAGTCATGAATACCTCCAAAAAAAATTTAATAACAGTGACATTAGTTGTCACTATTATAATATATACTCTTCATTAGAAACAGAAAGAACTAGTACAAAGAATAGGAGGAGTTAGTAATGTATGTGACGATTGCAGACTTTTTAAATGAATGGAATAAGGAAGCATTTTTAACTGAAAAGGTTTTAGAGGGTTTAACGGATGAATCATTAAACCAAAAAGTTTATTCTGAAGGTCGTTCTTTAGGAAGAATTGCGTGGCATTTAACGACGAGTATTCCAGAATATTTAGCACAATTCGGGTTGGAATTTGATGAAGTAGAAAATAAAGAAAGCGTTCCAACATCTGCTAAGGATATTGCTAACATATTTAAAAATACAAGTGCTGTTGCAGCAAAAGCCATCAAAGAACAATGGACAGACGAAGAGTTGAAGCATGTGCAAATAGCATTTGGAAGAGAAGAATCAAATGCGCAAATTTTAATGGGGCTAATAAAGCATATTGTTCACCATCGTGGACAAATAACGGTTTTGATTCGTCAAGCAGGCCTTAAACCTTTTGGAGTTTATGGCCCACCAAAAGAAGATTGGATAGAGTATGGTGAAGAAAATCCACCACTTTAATAAAATGATTTAGACGTGAAATTCAGAGTAATTGATGTCAAATTGAGAAACTAGGAAAGTAAAAGTACTTGCTGCACATAATAAACCATTTCTTTTGAAGAAATGGTTTATTATGATGCTTTTTTATTTGCCAACTTTTGTAGGTATGAAGTTCATCCTGAAAAGAAATTATTATTCAAATCGCAATTTCCCTTTTTTCAAATCTTTATTACATTTTTGTTTACGATATAATATATCTTAAAGTAATTGAGGGGGGAGTAAAATGGCAAGTGTAAATCAAGTAACTTGTGAGATAAGGTCCTATTCTAGGGAATTTAAATCACATCAACATGACTTCGGGCAATTTCTTTTTCCATTACAAGGTTCTTTGGATCTACAAATGAAATGGCAGGAGATAAAGCTTAACTCAGATTATTGCTTTTATCTGCCTCCCAAATGTGATCATAACTACCGATCAATAGATAGGAATGAATTTTTAATTTTAGACATTCCTACACATTATTTGCCAGAAGATACAAGCAGCATGTACTTACGGATGGATAAACAATGGGCTTCTATTCGGTACTTGCTTTTAGAAGAGGCGAAGAATGAGGATAGTAATTCCTCCCTCTATAAATGTTGATATATCAACGGTTTGACCCGTTTTATCTAATAGAAAAAATATTTTTTAAAGAATAATATTTTAGTATTTTACAATACTTCAATTCATTTACAGTTTGAGGATACGCTTCGCTAAAGTTAATTGGTAGTAATTAACTTTCCGTTCCAATATGTGATGCACAATTGGATCTCTGCAATGCTTATGATGACGTACCCTCCCATGTCTCTTGGCGTCTAGCGCATACATTCCTTCGTTCGGTCTATTCATAAGGCAGAGGCTGG